>FMTN01000016.1 GCA_900100095.1 Lachnospiraceae bacterium C10 | reverse complement strand
GGAGGTTAAAAAACATCGGTTGAGCGATTGGTATCACAAAGGTACCTTTTATAACGCACACAACTTTTGTGTACATCGCTATCACTGCAACAAAACAAACGCTTGTGGAAAGATTCTTATTTGTGGCGTTAAGTGCGCATCCTGCCCTACCTGTAATCAAACATGTCAGGACTTTGTCAGGGAGCGCTGCAACCGCCTTGATAAAGCACCTTATGTATGTAACGGCTGTTCCAAAGCTATCAATCATTGCACGATTGCTCATAAGTACCGTTACGATGCAATCTATGCTAATCGAAAATATCGTGAGAAACTCGAGTCATCTCGCGCTGGCATAAATATGACAAAACATGAGCTGCACGAAAAAGATGCAATCATCTCACCCTTGATTTATCAGGGGCAATCGCCGTATCAAATCATAACGAATCATCCTGAATTGGATATGTCGGTTCGAACGCTCTATAGCTATCTTGACCAAGGCATTTTCTCTGCCCGCAACATCGATTTAAAGCGAAAAGTGAAGTTCAAACCACGCAACATCCATAAAACGCAAATCAAGAATCGAGAGATTTTTGACGGTCGTATGTACAAAGACTTCCTCGCACTTGAGCTTGAACACTTTGCCGAAATGGATACCGTCCATTCCTCGCATGAATCAAAGCGTACGATTTTGACCTTCTTTTTACCGCGCGAAAAACTATTTCTCGCTTTTATCATGAATCGCAACACCAAGGGTGCCGTAAAACTCATTTTCGATAAGTTAGAACGTCAGTTGGGCGCCTACGACTTCCAAGTATTGTTTCATACGGTATTGACCGATCGCGGCTCAGAATTCGGTGATCCTGATGCTCTAGAAACAGGCATCAACGGACATCAACGTTCTAACATTTATTATTGTGATCCAATGCGAAGCGGACAAAAAGGCGGTATAGAGCAAGCGCATACGATGCTTCGCATGGTACTGCCAAAGAAAACTAGCTTTGAACACCTCACACAATGGGATTTACGGACGATTGTTGACCATATAAATTCAACGCCTCGAGAAATCTTGAATGGACGAACACCATATGATGTTGCGCTTGAGCGTTACGGAATAGATATCCTAAAAGCGTTACAGCTTAGGCCGATTTCTCCAGATAAAGTAAATCTGACACCTAAGCTGATACGCTTTAACCAATAACTTTACATAGAACATCTGCTGTCAGACTGGAACTTAACAATTCACAATTTTACAATGTAGCCTGTGGAATTCAGTCTTACACACCATGATTCCAGAGGCTTGTTTGCCATACTCTGAATTCGATTGTTTTATGAAAAGTCAGCCTAATTATAACAGCATTAAGGCAATTTAGCTCAAAATAATTGCAAAAATACAATGAATTTTAAACGCCGGTGGAATTTACCCTTGCACTGGAATTTAGAATTTCAAGTCAGCGATTTATGGTTATAAACCGCTGTAACCATGCACTTTTAGTTACAGTTCATACCCTAGCTTGATTAAGAGAGCCGGCAGATTAGACTTGGCATATCAAGTCGATCTACCGGTCTTTTGTCTATCGAAGATCTTCGATACACTGTCGTATATCATGAATTCTGAATCCTGTCTGATTGATAGTAGTGTGCCCATACTTTGACAAAGGTAATCTATGCTCTCGTCTGATCGGAAACTCATGACTTGATGCTGTTTGCGCTTAAAGGCACGCAAAAGACGCTCCGCAAGATTATTATTATGTGGAACTCTTATATCATGCAAAAACAGTAGGTGGCTGAGTCTGTACTTTGCCATCCGCTTATACAAATTATATCCATCCCTGTAATACTTGCTCGGCGGAATATATTCGTACTCAGTGTGGGCTTCTTCCAGGATACTGTCGTATCTGTCTTCAAAGTCTTTAACAGTCTTTTCGTCAAAGCCTTTGGCTTCATCTATGCTGTTTCTGTAATGAATCATTTCCTGCAAGAGTTTATACATCTTCTTATTCCACCTTCGGTCAGGTTCGTTTTGAATACTGTCTTTGCAGTATCGCAGGATATGAACTAAACACTCCTGGTGGCCGCTACCGTAGTTGTAGAAGGTGGTATCATGATCATGTACGATTATCGCCGCCTGGTTCAGGTCTGCTGGTGTACCTTTTATGCCGGCATGTCCCTTGGTTTCCCTGAAGTAATACTGGGCTGTTCCGTCGGGCGATGCCACAACAAACACAAACCGGCTTTTGCCATTGCACCTTGCATTGGTATTGTCAGTATGTATAACCGCTTTTTTCATAAGGGATGAAAAGATTTCCTTCTTTTCCTTTTCGGTTTTCAAAGCGAACTCTTTTGAAAGCCCGTTTACCATGCCTTTTGAAATGGTAAGCTGGCCCCCTGTCAGATCGGATATAAGTTTTATTGTCTTGTCTATGGAAACGCAGCATTCATTGTTTAGGATAAATGCCAATGCCTTGATGCTGCCGCCATAGTTTACTTCGTTTACATATCCTTCAGGGAAGCTGGCGTGACACCTTTCGCCAGTCTTTGAATTATAGAAAACTTCAGCTGCGTATTCCGTAACATCAAGCGAAACGCTGATGTTTACCATCTGCTTGCGTATGATCTTACCGGTATTTTTGAAATCAGGATCTTCCACCACCTCACTTGGTGGTGGGAGCATGATGGGATCTTTCGATGGCTCATGGCTTTTGCGACCATGTCCTTTGTGCCCGGGTTGACCTCCAGGTTTTTTGCCTGTCTTTTCCCTACTGTTAGATATTTTTTTGTGATTGGGAGATTGAGAAGAGGGTTTAGAAGAATTCTCATAATCACGGTTAAGCTGAGCCATAAGTTTATGGTTTTTGCCCTGCTCCTCTTCAAGCGCGATCTTTACCTCATACGACTCGCGTCTTGCTTCTGTAAGCTTATCCAGGGCATCATCACGCTGTTTTTCGACCAAAAGGATACGCTTTTCGAGCTCCTTTATTCGGGCATCCCTTCTGGCGAGTTCTTTTTTGTGTTCCTTTTCCATGTCGCTGACAACCTCGTACCATTTGTTTCGAACATCAACGGTCTGCGCATGGGCTTTGGATAGTTCAACTTCGAGTCTATGAATACGTTTTTCCTCACTGTGAAGGAGCGTTTTATAATCCGCCTTCATCTGTAGATATTTTTCGCCACTTTTAAAAGCCTCAAGCTGCGCATGGAGGCTTTTATTTCGATACTGTAAAGTGGCGATGATTTCATGCAGAGAGTCGTACATAGATTATTTTTCCTTAAGCTGTTTTATTTCTTCCGTTAGTGAGTCGATCAGAACCTTCTGGGATTCGTACTTTTTTAGAAGTTTTTCATACAGCTTTTTGTAATCAGGTTCCTCATCCGCAGAATCCTTCACTTTCCGGTGCCTTCCGTCAGTCGGAACTATTTCGCCGGTTTCGGGATCCATCTTTCCGATGAGTGTTCTTTTGGCACGGCTCATATGCTTTTCTTTGTCCCAGTATGCCTTTGACTCGTAAACATAGGTGATCCCGGTTCGCTTGTCGTATTGTTTGATGATGCCCATACTTAAGTCCTTTCTTATAAAATATCGTTATGTTTATATTATATACCATAACGATGTAAAAAGCAAGTAAAAACCCAGAAAAAGTCAGGTTTTTTCTGGGTTTGAAGGCTATTAAATAAGCGATATTTTATCGTTATGCTATGGTGTCAAGTTAGGGTGTGAACTGTAACTTTAATTCCCGTCCTATGGGGATAAAAACTCCCAACCATCACTTCAGGTATTTACGTTCAAAGTCTTCCTTGCAAAGAGGTCTGTCGTATAAATAACCCTGAATCATATCGATCTTCATATGATCCAAGGCCTTTTCCTGTCTCGGTTCTTCCACACCTTCCACTACGACATTCACATCGATGGTATCCGCCAGATCGGAAACCGTCTTGATAAAGGCATCCGAGAACTGGTCCCGTCCAACGTCGTTGATGAAACACTTGTCGATCTTAATCACATCCAAAGGAAGCTCCTTTAAATGATTCAAAGAGGAATAACCTGTTCCAAAATCATCCAGGGCTATACGGCAGCCAAGGGAACGGATCTCCTCCAGGGTTCCGCAAATGCGTGCCAGATCATGGATTGCAAGACCTTCCGTAATCTCCAGTGTCAGATTCTTCGGATTGATACCGGTCAGTTCCATCGTGTGTTCAATAACAGAAACGATGTTGTTCTGAAGCAACTGAACAATGGATAAGTTTACATTCACCTTATACTCCGGATGTCCGTAATCATTCCAGTAACGACATCTACGACAGGCTTCCACCAGCACATGCTCTCCAATCGGAACGATGAGGCCGAGGTACTCCGCCAGCGGAATGAATTTATCCGGCATCATAAAGCCAAACTTTCTCGAATTCCATCGAACCAGAGCCTCTGCTCCGCAGCACGGCCGTCCCGGCTTTGTAATATCCACCACCGGCTGATAATAGATTTCAAACTCGCTGCAGTCGTCTGCTACCGCCTCGCGCATGGCCTTCTCAATATCCAGCCTTGCCACCGGTGCACTGGACAGAACGGCAGAATAATATTCCGCCTGGTTCTTGCCCCTTTTCTTTGCGGAATGAAGGGCATAGTCCGCTCTCTGTGTAAGAATATCCACCTTGTCCCCGTCCTTCGGAAACTGGACAACACCGATTCCAACCGTACAGTAATAATCATTATCTTCCAGCCGCCACGGCTTCGCAAAACGGTTTAAAACCGTATTTACAATCCCCTGGGCCTTGTCCTTGCCGGAGAACGGAATCAGAATCGCAAACTGATCCCCTCCGATGCGATAACACTGCGCATCCCGATCGGTGATTCTCAAGAGAGATTCCGCTGCCATTTTAAGGAACTGATCCGCCAACAAATGACCAAGCCCGTCATTTAATGCGTTAAAATCATCCAGATCAAGGAAGAGGAGGGTTCCATCCCCATCACCCCGAATGGCATCCCGGATATATTTTTCGAAATCCGAATGGAAACGATGGCGGTTGTACAGACCGGTCAAATCATCCAGATCCGCCTGTTCCAAAATCTTCTTTTGGTATTTTTTCAGCTGGGTAATGTCGTATAAGGTGTACATTAAAACATCACGGCCATCCACCCAGTGAATTTTACAGCTGGAGCAGGAAAACCATTTACCGGCACCGTCCGCATAGAACTCCCTCTCCTGCTGACCGAAGTGTCCACTCTCCTGTTCATTCCTTGGATGTGTCACAAACTGTCTCCGAAAAATCTCACGATCCATCATATCCGCCAGCTGATTCTGGAATGTTTCATTCCGGTAGAGCGGCTCTTCTTGACCATTCGCATAGACAACAATTCCGCATCCCGTATGCTCAAGGATTGCATCAATCGCCGCATAGGAAGAAGCAAGTGAATTCTTCGTGATCCGCTTCGAAAGGATGGTCTGCAGGATTCTTCTCACATCGTTTAAGAAACGAATCTCCTCCACCGACCATTTCCTCGGATCCTTTCTCTGCGCCAGACAGAAGTACATCCCAAGTTCTTCCCGGATATATAGTGGCAGGAAAACTCCCGCCGTCAAATCATAGGACAGGAAGAAGGAGGAAAAATCCTCCGGCATAATGGAATCCGATGCAATCGTATAACTTTTCCCTGTGAAAAAAGGAACCGATGACTGAGGCAGGTCACTCATACGGGACAGAAGCGATGGCAGGGTGGCATCATGATATTCGCAGATCATATCCACACTCCGTTCGTTCTTTAACTGATCCGGCCTTGACAGCCGAAGAAGGAAGCCATCACTGACCTTTAAATACCTCGCAGTCTCCCCAAGAATTTCTTCTGCCACTTTTTGGAAATCGTTCTCGGACTCAAGCATTTTTAAAAGAGCTGTCATAACTTCATTCCGCTGCACGGTGGCACGAAGTGTCTCTTCCTTTTCCCTCTTTGCCGCAAGGTCATCCTCCAAATGATCCGACCTCACCTTCTGCTGATAGTAGCCGATTCCAAACTGCTCGAGAAATGCACAGGCATCATCAAAGACAACCGAATCGGTGGCAACAAGCCCATCCACAAGACACTCTCCCTCTTCGATTCCCTTCTCATCCACACCATATAAGACGACAATATTGCGCAGTTCACCATATTCACCGCGAAGTGCAACTCCACGCAGCATAAGATGCGGCGCATTTGTATGACCGGCGATGATATTCTCGGCATCATAATCGCGAAATGCCGACAGAAGGATCATGACTTGATCCTGTAGAATATTCCTTTTGAAATAATCCTCCACCTCTTCGTCTGTAAAAAAATCCTGGCAAAGCCTGCCGTCGCAGTCATAGATTTGTCCATATATATGATGCATTCTGCAAAAGGATGCAAGAATACCATACAGCACATGATCCTGCTCGAAAAGCTGCGTCTTTTCTGTTGTTGTTTCAGTCATATGATTTAAGCATTCCTTGTCTACTTCTTCCGAAGGATATAAATACTCCTGGTCTTATCAAAGATAATTTCCCGGTCAAAAGAAAGACCATCCTCACGACGAATCATGGACTTAATGGCATTCCCCTCCGAGGTCAGGTAAAAAGCTACCCCGCCACTTGCTAACAGGCGTTGTGTAATCTCTCCAAGCTCACGGAAGAAATGCCCCTTTTCTTCTGCGTCTTTATGGAAGAGATCCGGTAATTCCGAAATAATTTCTGTAAAAGGCTTATCATCTGTAAAAGACATGGCGTCTCTGTGTACATAAAGAATCCGGACATTCGCTGCCTCTGCCGCCTTGCGTCCCAGTATCACTGCATCGCCGAAGGTATCGAGGGCGTACATTTCCTTTGTCTTTTTCGCCTTTTCCCGTTCAATCAAAAGTGTTCCCGTTCCTGCAAAAGGATCAATAACTCTTGCATCCGGCAGCAGCTCCGATGACAAAAGACTTACCATCTTAACCGCCTTACGCGGCGCCATTGATGTATCAAGTTCCTCTGTCCGGTAAGCAAAACGGTCATCCGCCTGAGCAAGCGGACGGACAAACAATCCCATATTCCCGCTCTTTTGCAGGAAAAGATGTAGATGAAGATCCACTTCCTTCTTCTTCGCTTTCAGCCTTCCGCTTCCATAAAACTCAAATTCAGCTTCCAGCTTCTTGATCACAGCCGCTCTCTTCTTATCCTCGTATGGTGCGTGAAGGAAAATACGAAAAGAAAGCTTCGCATCCTTTCCATAGCAGTCATGGATGAATTTACCGAAATTGGAACGTTCCAGTGCATCCTTCAGCCGATCTGCACCAAACGGCATCTGACGACTCGGCATAATGCGATACATCATATACTCATACAGGCCGACCTTCATAATCCGGTCTCTCGCCTTACCGGAAACCAGGATACCGAATGGAAGCATCTTTGCAGCATCCGTCTCCCGCTTGACCTGTTCAAGCAAAAGCTCCCGGTCAGATACATCTGCTGATAAAAGAACATCGAAATCATCTCCCGGCATTTGGAAGGAAACCTTTATCTCCTCCTCTTTCGATGAAAGAACACCACCAAGCGCTTTTCGTTCAGCTAAGATATGCTTTCGTTCCTGGGCAGGAATATCTCCCATTGCATCAATGACATCCAATCTCTCTGACAAAATCCGATGCATCTCCTCGGAAAGAGGCACCCGCTTCGTCAAATATTCAAGTCCGGTCAGATACGCCGGTAAAACAAAACGTGTGAGCTCCGATCCGTAGCAGGCGAACAGTTTCTGAATACAAATGGCAATATCCTCTTCCGTCATAGCCTCAGACATTTCCCCCAGTAAAAGGGCTGCATTCTTCCTCGTCTTCGCATCCTCATCGGATAAAATCTCAAGGATCCGATCGATTCCGCCATCCTTTTCAAGCATTCCGTATAATTGGTTTGCCGCATTTTCCCTGCTTAAAGCTCCCGTCTCTTCAAGCTCTTTAGACTCCTTCAAAACCTGACGAAGGCCTGAAACGCTCTGGCGAAGATCTTCTCTTTTTATTAAGTTCTCATATAAATTTTCTAATGTAGACATACACAGACATTTTACCTTATTTCCCTTTCAAAAAGTACCATCTGCCCGGTTTTTGCCCTTTATTTGTGCACATTGCACAAATTCTGCGCTCGCACTTTGTTTATTCTGTCGGTTTGTATATTGCACAGAGGGGTAAATCGCCGTATACTATAGGAGACCTAAGGAATTAACCCCCTTTCAAAGTTCCTTAAGTCATTTCCCCTTTTATATTTTTATAACCCCCCTTTTTGAAAAACACCCGGTCGCGAACTTGGGTGCTTTTTCATTCTAAAAACTACCTCCGGCCCCCTCCGGAGGTTTTTTAGTACCCATTTTTATACCACCTCAAGGCAAAGCCTTTCGGTGTTATACAAAAACGCCGGGCCTACCACAAGAGTAAACCCGACGTCTTCCTACCGTTCTTTAACGGTTCTTTTATTCTTCTTTAACGATGCTTAATCAATGACCTGTGTCCATCCGAACTTGTCTTCCAGTCTGCCCCACTGAATACCGGTCAGGGTATCATAAAGCTTCTGTGTCAATTCACCGGTCTTCTCATCATTAATGGAAACAACATCATCCTTGTAACGAAGTTCTCCAACCGGAGAGATAACTGCAGCTGTACCTGTTCCAAATACCTCTTCGAGGCTGCCGTCATGACCAGCCTTCATCAGATCGGTTACAGCCAGATGTGTTTCATTTACCTTATAGCCCCAGTCGCGAAGCAGAGTAATCATGGAATCACGTGTAACTCCAGGAAGAACCGTGCCCTCAATCGGCGCTGTGTAGATTTCTCCGTTGATCTTGAACATGATGTTCATAGAGCCAACTTCCTCAACATAGGTTCTTGTCTCACCGTCAAGCCACAGAACCTGATCATACCCAAGCTTCTCAGCCTTTACCTGTCCGAGAATGGATGCTGCGTAGTTACCGCCGCACTTGGTAAATCCTGTACCGCCTCTTACAGCACGAACCAGCTCATCTTCCACCATAATCTTAACAGGGTTAAGACCGGTTGCATAATATGCTCCTACCGGGCAACAGATGATAACAAATTTATAAGCAACTGCCTGATGAACTCCAAGAGATGCCTCCGTTGCAAAACAGAACGGACGAATGTAAAGAGAAGTATCCGGCTCAGTCGGAACCCAATTCTCCTCGATCTTAACCAGTTCACGAATTGCCTGAACAAAATCCTCTACCGGGAACTTCGGCATGCAAAGACGCTCGTTGGAATTCTGCATACGCTTTGCATTCATCTCCGGTCGAAACAGCTGAATCTTACCGTCTTCTCTGCGGTATGCCTTCAAACCCTCAAATGTCTCCTGTGCATAGTGAAGTGTCATGCAGCTAGGCTCCATTGGAATCGGTCCTTCCGGCACGATTCTTGCATCATGCCATCCCTGACCTTCATGCCAGTCGCAGACAAACATATAGTCTGTCATATACTTACCAAATGCCAGATGCTTCTGATCCGGCTTCTCCTTTAGCTGCTCCCTTTTCTCAAATCTGATTTCCATAAGAACTGCCTCCATTACTCGTAATCTTGTGTTCTTTTCCAACAGATTTCATTATCTTCCTTTTAAATCAATGTGTCAAGGCAGGGCTCCTTATACAGACTTTTGAAGGTGACTTTTCGCCCCTTTGTTGTGTTTTCCGACAATATACCGTATAATTATTTATTATTTAACATTTAATTGAGGGGGGCTTAGCTATAGGAGGTATTCATCATATGCATACATTTCAACCATTAGAAATCAGCGAAACAGAATTCAACCCTTTCAACCTCATCGGACAGGACTGGGCTGCACTCACCACATCCATCGACGGCAAGACCAATGCCATGACCGTAAGCTGGGGTGGCGTCGGCGTGTTATGGGGTAAGAATGTTGTATCCGTCTATATCCGAGACAGTCGTTATACCAAGGAACTTCTGGATGCGGGAAGTAATTTTTCCCTGACGTTCTTTGACCCTTCCGACCATTCCAAAAAAAGTGCCCTAAAGTACCTTGGGGTAGCTTCAGGGCGTAGTGAAGATAAAATTAAGGCGGCCGGCCTTCATCTCCATACAGAAGATGATATTCCATATATCGATGAAGGAATTACCGTTATTAAATGTAAGCAGATTGCTCATTTCTCGCTCAATACCGAAGAGCTTCCTGAGGATATCCGCTCCCAGTGGTATTCCGGCGCCAACGAAGGTAACAATCACACGGTATACATCGGTGAGATCACAGAACTCTTAGCCCGCTGAGGATGCAAGTAATTCTTTAAGATCTTCCATCATATCATGATAGTCTTCTTCAAGGATTGGAAGCAGCATCGCTGCCTCATCCACACTTGAAGCATTGCGTAAGGCTTCTGTTACATCGGAAGCCTTTTTTTGTACCCCTGTGATCTGAAGATTCATCAAAGTTCCCTTCAAGGTGTGAGCGGCACGGAAGGCCAGCGGTGCATCGTTTGCTTCTACCGCGTTCTTTAACTCTTCCAGTGTCTCATCCTTTGTCAGCATTCCAAGAAGCCTTAGTATCGCCGCCTCCGAAGGAATGGTCGCCATCATAGAATCCAGGCTGCCGTTCTTGTCATAAAATTCACGTAATGTCATATTTCCTTGCCCTCCAGAATCAACTCTTCAAGACTACGTATTAATAATTTCCGGTCAATCGGTTTGCTGATAAAGCCATCCATTCCATTCTCTTCCGCATGCCTCTGGGTTGAAGCAAAAGCATCTGCCGATAATGCAATGATTGGAATCGTCTTCGCATCTGCTCTTCCAAGATGCCGGATGCGTTGCGTTGCTTCAAAGCCTCCCATAACAGGCATTTGAATATCCATCAGAATGGCATCGTAGGTATGAAGCTGGGCGGAGGCAAAAATTTCCACCGCATCTCTTCCGTTTTTTGCCAGATCGCACGCCATTCCATTCATCATCAAAATCATCTGAACGACCTCTGCGTTGATGGCGTTATCCTCTGCCACAAGGATTCTCTTACCCTGAAGTCCGCCGTTTCCACTTTCAACCGTCTGCACCTCTTTGGCCTTCTGCCGTTCCGGCTTACACCGTTTGGCATGAATCGTAACGGTAAAGGTACTGCCTTCTCCCTCTTTGCTCACGACGGTAATATCACCATGCATCATCTGGGCAAACCGACGGGAAATCGTCATTCCAAGGCCGGTTCCGGCTCCGTACTTCGCCGGATCACGGTTTTCCTGTGAGAACGGCTCAAAAATTCTTGCAATGAATTCCTCGCTCATTCCGCATCCGTTATCCGAGATTTGGAAGGAAAGGATACATCCGTCCGCCACGTCCGTCAGCTTTCCGGAGAATTTAATTCTTCCATGACACTCGGTGAACTTCACCGCATTGGACAAAATATTGATCAGAATCTGCTGAATTCTCTGCCGGTCGCAGATCAGCCAGGCATCCGGGATTCCATCCAGGTCACAGATGTAGGTGATCTCCTTGGCACTGATCTGAGGCGCCATGATAACATCAACACCCTCAAGCAGTTCCCCAAGATTCGCCGGCCGCTCCACCAGCACCATATTACCGGCCTCGATTTTATTAATATCGAGAATGTCATTGATAATACTCAGCAGATAATGACCGGAAGAAGCAATCTTGCGAAGGTAGTCGATGGAAACCTCCGGATCATTCTTCTCAAGGGCAATCTCCGAAAGACCGATGATGGCATTCATCGGTGTCCGGATCTCATGGGATGCCCTTGACACAAACTGGCTCAAAAGATTATTGGCATGGCGGGAATCCTCCAGAGCATTCTGCAATTCACGATTCAGCGCTGCATTGCGACTCTTCTCCTCGTATAGTTCTGTCACATCCAGAAAAGACCCTACGAGGCCGGCCACATTCCCCTTTTCATCATAGAACGGGGCTTTGCTGGCGACAATATCCCGCTCTCTTCCCCGGATCATATTCTTCGTATGGGCAAGCTCGGTGGTCTCTCCTGCCAGCACGCGCCGCTCCGCCTCCTGAAACTCTCCCGGATTCGGATGCCAGCTCATATCCTCATCCGTCTTCCCGATCACATCCTCTGCAGACTCGAATCCATAAGCATCCAAAAAGGCCTGATTCACACCGATGAAGCGACGGTCAAGTCCTTTCCAGAACAAGCATGCCTGGGTCGTGTTCAACACTTTCTCCAGCATGTTGTTTCGCCTCTCCTCTCCCTTTTTTCCGCTTTGGATCTCCTGGTACAGAGCCGTTTCATCCACATAGGTTATAAAAAAAAGGATATGGCCTCCTCTTTCCTGTTCAATCGACTTTCCGGATAAAACCAGCTTCTTCCCTTCCCCGTCCTTCCAGTGAAAGGTCAGTTTCATTCCATTCGAGAAGGTTTTAACTTCATCCTCTCTCTTACGTCCAAGAACCGATAACAGTTCATCACTTGCGAGCAACAGTTCTTCTTTTCCATTTACGTTCTCAAAAACGGCAAGCAAAGCCGGAAATTTCCGTAATGCTTCCTCTTCCTTTTCTGTAAAACAGTAAGCCTTTGTCATATCACTGCCCCCATGCATATACTGCCGGTTAAAAATCCATCTTACACCTATATTATCAGACAGCTCATCTATTTTGTATCCTTTTTACAAAAAAAGGTTCTACACAAAGCCGAAACTTTGTATAGAACCTGTTATAACTTATTCGTCTTCCGGCTTAACAACGGCGATATGCAGCTCATCCAGCTGTGCCTGTGTTACATTGCCAGGCGCGCTCATCATAATATCCTGCGCGTTCTTGTTCATCGGGAACGGAATGATCTCACGGATGGAATCCTCACCTGCAAGAAGCATTACCATACGGTCAACCCCCGGTGCAATACCTGCATGTGGTGGTGCACCATAGCAGAATGCATTGTACATAGCCGGAAACTTGGCCTTCACATCGTCCTCACCTAAGCGAACCATCTCAAAAGCCTTGACCATGATCTCCGGATCGTGGTTTCGAACAGCACCGGAGGAAAGCTCAACACCATTACATACCAGATCATACTGATCTGCCATAATGGAAAGAGGATCGATCTCACCCTTCTCTGCCTTAAGAAGTGTCTCAAGTCCACCCTTCGGCATAGAGAACGGATTATGACAGAATTCCAGCTCACCGCTCTCTTCTCCGAGCTCATACATCGGGAAGTCTACAATCCAGCAGAAGCTGTACTGCTCTTTATCCATGTGACCCGGAACAGCAGCTCCAAGGGTCTTGATTGCAACTCCGGCAACCTTCTGTGCCAGTGTCTTCTTGCCTGCTGAAAGAACAACGAGCGTATCCTTTTCAAGGCCTAACGTCTTAACAACCTCTTCCTGGATTGGCTTTACGAATTTGCTGATACCGCCAACAATCTCGCCATTCTCGTCCACACGGAACCAGTAAGGCTTGGCACCTGCCACCACTTCAATAGCCTCACAGTTCTTATCGATGAATTTACGGCTCTCGTGGAAGTTATCGATGACAACCGCCTTAACTTCTGCACCCTCTTCATCGAACGGACCAAATCCAGCACCCTTGAAAAGACCGGTTACATCACATGCTGTCAGATCGATTCGAAGATCCGGCTTATCGGAACCATAGGTCTCAAGAGCTGTCAGGTACGGAATTCTCTTGAACGGAGCCTCAGACGCGCGGTCGTACTTACCGTACTCAGCAAAAATCGGAGGAAGGACATCCTCACAGATTGCAAATACATCCTCCTGGGATGCAAACGCCATCTCCATATCCAGCTGGTAGAACTCACCAGGGGAGCGGTCTCCTCTTGCATCCTCATCTCTAAAGCAAGGAGCAATCTGGAAATACCGGTCGATACCGGATACCATCAGAAGCTGCTTGAACTGCTGTGGTGCCTGTGGAAGAGCGTAGAACTGTCCCGGATGCTTACGCGCCGGCACAAGGTAGTCTCTTGCTCCCTCAGGAGAAGAAGCTGTCAGAATCGGAGTGGTGATTTCCATAAATCCGTGATCTGTCATGGATTTACGAAGTGCAGCCACAACCTTGCTTCTCATAATGATATTGTTCTTGACTTCCGGATTACGCAGGTCAAGATAACGATACTTCAGACGGAAACTCTCATCCGCCTCACGGCTGTGATTGATTTCGAACGGAAGCTCATTATAACGGCACTTACCCAGCACCTCTACCTTCTCTGGAACAACCTCGATATCACCGGTTGCAATTTTCGTATTCTTGGAACTTCTCTCTCTTACAACACCCTCTACTGCAATGGTAGACTCCTTTGTAATCTCCTTGAATACTTTTACCATCTCTTCTGTCTCTGCTGTGACCTGAGTTGTTCCGTAAAAATCACGAACAACGATAAAGGCAAGATTTGCTCCTACCTCACGCATGTTCTCAAGCCATCCGCAAATACGAACCTTTTCTCCTGCGTCCGTAATTCTTAACTGTCCACAGGTATGGGTACGTGACTGCATCATACGTTTACTTCCTCCTAATAAATATATATCATCCAACGCGAATTCCTTCGTGGTGACGAATCAATTGTTATAGAATTCTACGAACTCCTCGTAGCCATCCTTACTGAGCTGTTCCTTCTGGAACTTTTTATTTTTGTTCATGCGAACCACAAGAACCGTCTGTCCGTTGGCTCTTGCCTTCGCAGCCTGCTGCATCACCTTAGCCAGCTGATCCGCCGGGTATTTCTTCTCTACCAGGTAAGCGGTCTTCTTCGGAGCTGTCGGAATCTTAAAATCCTGCTCCATCAAAAGTAAGATGATACGCTCAAATCCGATGGAAAAACCGCAGGCCGGTACATCATGTCCTGCAAACTTTCCGATCATGCGATCGTAACGGCCGCCACCGCCACAGCTTCCGCCAAATTCCGGAATGGCAATTTCAAAAATAGTACCGGTGTAATATCCCATGCCACGAACAAGTGTTGGATCGAATACGAGCTCGAACTCTGCCGCCTTGTTGGCATTGACTGCAGAAGCGATATCTGTCAGAGAATCCACAACTTCCTGCTCAAGGAAGTCTCCGAGCTTTTCTTTGATATAGCTTACACCTTCCGCTACATCCTTCTTATCGGAAAGCGCCTCAAAGATCTCTGTATACTTCTTTACAGACTCTTCTGCAAAACCGTCTTCCATAAGCTCTGCCTCTACACCCTCAAGACCGATCTTATCCATCTTATCCAGTGTAATGAAGATTCCGTCATAATCCTTTTCTTCGAATCCGGCATAGGCTGCCATTGCCTTTAAGATTCTTCTCTCATTGATTCGAATCTCAAAGTTCTTGAAATTCAGACGGCCAAGGCATGTGGTTGTCGCTGTGATCAATTCGATCTCAGCAAGGTTGCTCGGCTCACCGAGGATATCAATATCACACTGGGTGAACTGTCTGTAACGACCACGCTGCGGGCGATCCGCTCTCCATACACTGCCAATCTGAAGGGCCTTGAACGGACTTGAAAGATCATTCTCATGATTCGCATAGAACCGGGATAACGGAAGGGTCAAATCATAGCGAAGTCCCATATCCGATACATCCAGATCTGTCTTGGCTGTGTCCAGATGTAGCTTCTCTCCACGCTTTAACACCTTGAAGATCAACTTTTCATTTTCTCCGCCCTGGTTACTGGTAAGATTTGCAATATCCTCCATGCAAGGCGTCTCAATTGGCGTGAAGCCAAAACTACGATAGGTTTCCTTTATCACTCCTGTAACATAGTCACGAATCTCCATCTCCCTTGGGAGAATGTCTTTCATTCCATTGACAGGCTTCTTCTTTAATGCCATAGGATCCTCCTGATTGCATAGTACTTTTAAGCATACCCATGTATTCTAATACAATTTTGCAAAAAATGGAACTGCCCCGCCTGTTTTTTCTTATGAAATGTAAAACCTTTTTTTCTAGCTTATCCCACCGAAAATATGGTAAGATAAAGCTTGGATTGTTTCTGCCGACAGGCAGCATTAGATATAAGAGGAGGACACATACTTGACTGACACAAACAAAAAAATCATTCTGACCGGTGATCGCCCGACGGGCAAGCTTCACCTTGGTCATTTCGTTGGCTCTCTGCGCCGCAGAGTCGAACTGCAAAATTCCGGCAAATACGACAAAATCAACATCCTGATCGCCGATGATCAGGCTCTGACCGACAACGCAGACAACCCTCAGAAGATTCGCGACAACATGATTGAGGTTGCACTGGACTACCTCTCTGTCGGAATTGATCCGGGCAAATCCACCATCTGTGTACAATCCGGAATTCCGGCACTTCATGCGCTGACCTTCTATTACATGAATCTGGTTACAACCGCACGTCTCTCCCGTAATCCGACGGTTAAGTCCGAGATGACGATGCGAGGATTCGACAACGAAGGTCTTCCGGCCGGATTCTTTACCTATCCAGTATCACAGGCAGCCGATATCACAGCCTTTAAGGCTACCACCGTTCCTGCCGGAGAAGATCAGGAGCCGATGATCGAGCAGGCCAGAGAAATTGCGCGTAAGTTCAACAGCACCTACCACAAGGACATCCTTGTTGAGCCGGAAATTCTTCTTCCGGATAATGCTTCCCAGCTTCGCCTTCCGGGTATCGACGGACAGGCCAAGATGAGCAAATCCCTTGGCAACTGCATCTTCCTTTCCGACTCCGCTGAGGTCATCAAAGAGAAGATTATGAAGAAGACCTATACCGATCCGACACATCTGCAGATTACAGATCCGGGTCATATCGAAGGCAACATGGTCTTCACCTATCTGGATGCGTTCTGTCGCGACGAGCAATTCGCTGAATATCTTCCGGATTACTCCTGCCTCGACGAAATGAAGGAGCACTACCAGAAGGGCGGCCTTGGGGATGTGAAATGCAAGAAGTTCCTGATCAAGGTTTTAGAAGAACTTCTGGACCCGATCCGTCAGGAACGCGCCAAGTGGGAGGCTAAGATCCCTGAGGTTTACGACATCTTAAAGCAAGGTACCGCCAATGCGGTTGAGCAGACCAACGAAACACTGGAAGAGGTTCGTGCCGCAATGAAAATCGACTATTTCAAAGACGGTTCCATCATCAGCGACTGGGAAAACTGGATTCAGGGTAAATAAGCACATAAAAACGGAGGTGTGAACGATCTTCACACCTCCGTTTTTATGTTACATTTTCTGTAAGACAACCGCAGAAACCGGTTCCACTACAATCTCATCCGTCACGGTCAACGGGATATCATAATGACTGCTGTTCGCATCACAAAGAATCTTAAATCCGCCTTCCGGAAGTTCGATCTTATTCTGGTAAGGGGATCCGTTATATACCATGAACAGATCCGGATATTCTTCAAAATCGCTTTGTACAACCAAGACACCGTCCGGTATACCGGCTGCCCCTCCACAGGTAAGATGGAAATGCGAAGATGCATCCTCTCCCTTATAACAAAGCTGTGGAAGACGCTTCCTAAGGCTAATCAGCCCCCTGTAGTACTGAAGCAGATCTTCATGTTCATACAATCCCTGCCAGTCAATGGCATTCTCTTCCACCGGAGCACAGTAGGAATTATCATCCCCACCTTTTGTTCTGGCTCCCTCTTCTCCATGCAGGAAAAACGGTCTTCCCGGTGTTGTCATATAGATGGCTGCACAGAGTTTATTCTGGCGAAGACGCATCTCCTCCGGATCTCCCTTGGTATGAAGTCTTGCCACAGCAGACAGCTTATCCCAGAGAGTGAAATTGTCATGGCATGAAACATAGGTAATGACCTGTCCCGGGTTATGAACCGGCGAATTTTCTCCCCCCAGACAGGCTCTGTAGGCATCCCGAAGCACTCCAGCGTCTGCCACACCATCGGCAAAGCCACCGTTTTCCGCATAGAATACAGAACCTTTGATTGCATCGCGAATCTCATCATGGAACATTCCAATACGATGATCCACAATTTTCATATGTTCCTTATCCGCTCCGACCTGATGCTTCTCCATATGGGTACCGGCAGCCCCCCAAGGCTCGCCGTATACCAGCTTTTCGCCCGGTCCGTAAATTGCATCCAGACTCTGCTGGATGTCCGTCATAAGATCCACATCCAAAAGTCCCATCAGATCAAAACGGAACCCGTCGATATGGTATTCTTTTGCCCAATATAAAACAGAGTCCACAATGTATTTATGGCACATGTTCATTTCACTGGCAATGTCATTACCACAGCCGGAACCGTTGGACGGCTCTCCTTTTTCATTCATACGGTAGAAATACCATGGCACCGAATGCTGCAACGGTGTATCCATATTATAGGTATGATTGTAGACCACATCCATAATGACCCGTATGCCGCTCTGGTGAAGTGCCATAATTGCCTGCTTTAATTCTGTAATGCGAACCTCTCCATGGTATGGATCACTGGAATAAGATCCCTCCGGAACATTGTAATTCACCGGATCGTATCCCCAGTTATAGGGTTCCTTTTCTTCGCTTCCTCGAAGATGAAGCTTAAGAGCCGCCTCTTCATCCACACTTCCAAAATCATAAATCGGCATCAGCTGCACATGGGTGATTCCCAACCTCTTAAGATAGGAAAGACCTGTGACCCGGGACAGATCCTTGCTGTAAAGGCTTGTCCCTTCATCGGTCAGCGCCAGATAGCGACCTCTGTGTTCTTCCGGAAAACCTCCGGATACATCCCAGGAAAAATCCTTGATATGAATTTCGCAAATTACCGTTTCATCTGTCTTCTCCGGCGCCCGATCTTGTTCAAACCCTTCCGGATCCGTCTGCCGAAGATCCACCACCATACTGCGCTTACCGTTAACACCGCAGGCTTTTGCATACGAATCTGCAAAACAGTGCTCTTCTCCGTCAATCATTGCCGAAAAATCATAGTACATACCGTGTAGATTACGGCAACTTTTGATATACCAGACACCGCTCTTCCCATAACTCATAGGATATACGGCATAAGGTCTGTCTTCCTCCAGCCCCTCCTCTTCCGGAGAGCCGGCGTGATAGACACGAAGTTTCACCCATTCCGCACAGGGACTGTACAGACGAAACACCGTCCCGTCCTTCCCTGCTTCAACTCCCAGTTGCCCGTTATAATCGTATTTACCCGCAAAAGAACTTCCAAGATAGAATTCCTTCCATTCCTGCGCTGTTCTTGACATATTTCCAAACTCCCTTACTATATTAGCCCCGCTTCATTGCTTCATCTAAAATCAGTTGCTCCTGTAACGCCCATACAAAGCCGGATGCTGTTCTCTCCCACGGCTTGTCAAAGTGGTTCCCCGGATTCATCACAAGCGTACTGTCATGCACATTGGGATCTGATTTTAAAAGTTGAAGCTGTCTGTGAATCTTATCCTCCGCCTGCGACAGAATCTCGTTTTTCGTATTCTTTTCCTTGTCTCCCAATGACAGATAGACCCTTTTGCAATGACACCGGTTGGATTTCGCATAGGATATCCACTTCGGGTACCAGACCGAAGGTGATGCCGCAACCGCACCATAGAACAATGTACTGTTATATGCACACCACAGAGTAAACAGCCCTGCCAGTGAGTAACCTCCAATCACAAGGCACTTATCCACAATATGCTGACGATTCAAGACTGCAATCCTGTGAAGAATCCGCTCCATCTCCAATCGCGTCTCTTCTGCTCCGCTTCCGAAGTCTGCCCCCTTAAAAACAGCGGGCGCCATCCATGGCGTCAGATCCCGATTCCAATCAACACCGGTGAACATAATAAAGCAAACTTCTATTTCTTCAAGTCCCGCATGGATACATTCAATTTCTTTTGAAACATCACGTTCGTCTGACTCATCCATAATCTGGATCAACCAGTACCGACTGGCGGGATCTCCTATAATTTCATATTTTAAATCCATATACGCCATCCTCTTATCTTACGAAAGACTCATACCACTTTATCATACTACATTTTCGTAAAAAACGCTAAAATGACAAGCAAACTTGCAGGTGGGACTTGTTATACAAAAAGGGAGACGCTCGCCAGCGTCTCCCTGCTTTATTAAGTCCCTGTCTTAACTTTATTACAAGTTATTAAGCCGCTGTGCAATGCGGTCTAAAACCTCCTCCGGAACTGTGCGATCCTGATACAGATCCGACACCCGGCTTTCGGAATCTAAAAGTGCTGTGACATCAAGCCAGCCAGCCTTATGAAATTCCTCATCAAAAATACTAAATACATTCCGATCTGAAAGCAGATTCTTCAATGGAAGCTCTTCATACTGCATGCTAACTATACTCCAAATTAGACTCTCTTCAGATAATCTCCTGTACGGGTATCGATCTGAAGTACATCACCTGTATTAACGAACAGAGGCACCTGAATCTCTGCACCTGTCTCAAGTGTAGCAGGCTTTGTAGCACCTGTTGCTGTGTTACCCTTAATACCAGGCTCAGTCTCTGTAACCTCAAGCTCTACGAACAGAGGTGGCTCTACTGCGAATACATCACCCTGTACAGAGCAGATCTTAACCATCTCATTCTCCTTAACGAACTTAAGGGAATCACCGATATCTTCTGGAGGAAGAGCAACCTGATCATAGGTCTCAGTATCCATGAAGTAGAAAAGATCTCCATCATTATAAAGATACTGCATATCCTTACGGTCTACTCTAGCCTGTGGGAACTTCTCAGTAGGACGGAAAGATGTCTCAATCACTCCACCATTCTTAACATCCTTAAGCTTCGTACGTACGAAAGCCGCACCCTTACCAGGCTTAACATGCTGGAACTCCAGAATCTGATAAACTCCGTTTTCGTACTCGATTGTAACGCCGTTCTTAAAATCACCGGCTGTAACCATAGGTTTTATCCTCCTTAAATACTCTTAAATTTCAAAAAATCACTTTTACTATTTTACATGAAGCAGTCAATGTTTGCAAGCATAAAAATCCCTCCACCGCTTGGGATGAAGGGATTCATATCATTATAATCACGAAAAAATGTACTAGATTGTGAAGTTCTCTGCGCCGCGAAGGGATACTTTCTGATAGGCACCACTCTCACCGACAAAGGTCTGATATTGCTGAAGAAGCTGATCCTTTTGCATATCACTAATAGCCTTCTTCACATCCAGAGACTTAAGATCGGAATCGGCACCCTTCATCTCAAACACATCATCCGGACGGTACTGGTTCGCATAATCGTATGCTCCAAAGGTCTGATTCGCACGCTCTCTGGAATATTTCGCAATAGAGGACTCCTGCGGAGCCTGCTCCATCTGCTCATGCGCCTGCTGTCCCTTCAGGAGCGTATGCTCCCCGGAAATTCTGCCGACGTCTGCACTCTGTGAAATTGTAGGAATGCTCATCCCTGAGCGGATACCGGAAATATTCATGACCTACCTCCTACTGTAGTCTGAGTGTACTCCTTCCCTTGTTATATACATGTATATCGGCGTTTCACAAAAAAACTTTACCCTCGTACGTTATTTATTGTCGAGCATCATCTTCTTCAGCTCATTCATGAAGGTATTCACGTCCTTAAATTCGCGATACACGGATGCAAAACGGACATAGGCAACCGGATCCGTATCGCGAAGCCGCTCCATTACAATCGCACCAATCTCAATGCTCGGAATTTCTCGCTCTTCCCTTGAGAAAATCTCCGTCTCCACTTCATCCACAAGTCGTGTGATCTCCATGGCTGAAACAGGTCTCTTATGGCAGGCAGACAAGACCCCCTTTTCGATCTTGGTTCTGTCGTACTGCTCCCGGCCCATGTCCTTTTTAATTACGATCAAAGGAATCGTCTCAACCTTCTCATAGGTCGTAAATCTCTTATTGCAATCATCGCAGAGACGGCGTCTGCGAATGGATGCGTTATCATCTGCCGGTCTGGAGTCAATGACTCTTGTGTTATCTGATCCACAGTATGGACATTTCATAGTATCCCCCTTGCCTTTCCCTCTGTTCTAAAATTATACGTTAAAGCGGAATGTGATGACATCTCCATCGTTAACAACATATTCCTTGCCCTGTAATCCAACCAGGCCTGCTTCCTTTGCTCCCTGCATGCCATTGTGTTCTACAAGATCCGTATACTTGACAACCTCTGCACAGATAAATCCTCGCTCAAAGTCAGTATGAATCTTACCCGCTGCCTGCGGTGCCTTTGTACCTACCTTAATGGTCCATGCTCTTGTCTCATCCTCTCCTGTTGTAAGGAATGAGCACAGTCCAAGGAGCTTGTAGGATGCCTTGATCAGCTTATCAAGACCGGATTCCTTCAGGCCGAGATCTTCTAAGAACATCATTCTCTCATCATCATCCAGCTCGGAAATCTCAGCTTCCATCTCAGCGCACACAACAAACACCTCTGCATTATGGCCTGCTGCATAATCACGAACCTTACTTACATAATCATTATCTGCGCCATCGTTGGCCATATCATCCTCTGCCACATTTGCAGCATAGATAACCGGCTTGGATGTCAGAAGGTCATAGGTTGCAAAGATTTCCTCTTCCTCCTCATTGGCACATTCATATGCGCTTGCCATATGTCCCTCTTCAAGGAACGGACGAAGCTTCTCAAGGAATTCTGCCTCCGGACGGGCTGTCTTATCATTTCTCGCCTGCTTGGATACCTTCGCATAACGGCGCTCAAGAATCTCCATATCGGAGAACAAAAGCTCAAGGTTGATGGTCTCGATATCACGGATCGGATCAACGGATCCATCAACATGGATGACATTGGTATCTTCAAAACAACGAACCACGTGAACGATGGCATCGCACTCCCTGATATTTGCCAGGAACTGGTTACCAAGTCCCTCTCCCTTGGATGCACCCTTTACCAGACCTGCAATATCTACAAATTCAATCACAGCCGGAATCGTCTTCTTGGAATGATGCATATCGGACAGCACCTTCAAACGCTCATCCGGTACAGATACAACACCTACGTTCGGATCAATGGTCGCGAACGGATAGTTTGCCGCCAGTGCTCCTGCCTTTGTGAGTGAATTAAATAAGGTTGATTTACCTACGTTTGGTAAACCTACGATTCCTAGTTTCATTTTCTTCTATATCTCCTTAATTTTTATTGATTTTAAGCCATTCTTCAAAATTGATATACGATTTACGTACCAATTTGAGAATTAAATTGGTGATTCATTGGTGATACGTACCATTTGCGTACCACCAATTACGTACCAGTGCTAAATGACCTTTAATGATTCCGAAATGCTCATCATTTCTCTACGTTTTTCATCTTCCGTCGTATGTACATAACGATTCATGGTTATGCCGATATTAGAATGTCCAAGAATTGTCTGTAGTGTCTTTGGCTTCATACCCGCTTCAATACATCTTGTAGCAAAGGTATGACAAAGTACATGCATAGAAAACCTTGGAATACAAATTCTATCACACATTTTCTGAAGCATTGTGTCATACGTACTGTTTTTTACAGGAGTTCCTTTTCTGCATAGAAAAATATAATCTTTCCATTCAATCGGAAGAACCTTACACATAGCATTCTTCATTTTCTGTCTACGAAGAATCTCAATCGCTTCATCTGTCAGTGGTACACTGCGATACCCCGCTTGACTCTTAGGCGGTCCAATTCTCCATTCACCTACGTTATAACGATACTCCATAGTCTGATTCACATGAAGAATACGCTTTTCAAAATCAATATCGCTCCATCGAAGGCCTACCATCTCACCGGTACGAAGCCCTGTTTGCAGCAAAAATGCATATTGATTCTCATAGGCATTTCCCTTGATGCCATATAAAAACTTCTTCTGTTGTTCAATGGTTAGAGCTTCCTTCTTACTTACTTCCTTACCAATGTTTGCTTTTACTGTCTTATTGCACGGATTCTTGATGATTACATCATTTTGAACCGCATAATCAAACATATTAAATAAAGCAATTCTGGCTTGATAAATGGTAGATGAAGTGTATCCCTGCTCAGCCATCCGATTCATGATTTGCTGACAAGCAAAAGGTTTTACATCCTTCAATTTCATCTTTCCAATTACCGGGTCGATATTTCTAAGATATCTATCACGATAATTGCGATGTGTATTTGGACGAACTGTCTTTTCCTTCAAATCAATCCAATAAAGGTACCAATCCTTTACACGAATCTCTTTATCAAAAGCACAGTCACCTTGCTCATCTTCAAACTGAGCATCTGCCAACCACTGTCTGCACTCCTGTAGTTTTGAGAATACTTTTTGCCTCCGCTTACCATATCTGTCCGTAAAACGTCCTACATATAATAAATCGGAGCGCTGGCTTATCCCCTTTCCCAGCTCTTTACCTTTTATATCCTTACCCATATTAACGCTCCTTTCAAAAAAAGAGCCCTAATACTCAAAGGATATAATACCATAAAAGGGCTCTTTTAACTATAAAAAATGAAAATAGATTTGCTCCAAAGCCTATACTTCGATACTTCTCTGGATAAACTCTTCAAACTCTTTTCTCTTAATCAGCTTTTTCTTTCCCACATACAAGACGAAGGGACAGTTTGGAATTTTTAGCAATTCTTCAAGTTTATTAATACCGATATGGCTATAAGCAGCCGCTTCTTCCTTTGTAAGCGTAACCTTTCGCCACACCGGTATATCCATATTAATTTCACTCATAGGTCATCCCTCCTTCCTGTATAACCTGTTTTAAATGTTCCTTCTTAATCTCAGATGAAACAGCACGTCTGCTACGACCGTTTATGCAGATTGGTGTACACATATCAAAGATACGATCATAGATTCTTTGATACTGCAAATCCTCTTTGGCCGATAACTCCTTCATGTCTTTGATGGATAGATTGGTAGTCACAATTAACGGCTTACCCGAAACCCATCTACGATTCACGACGTTAAATACATTTTGAAGTGCAAACTCTGATTTCCTCTCAGCACCGAGGTCATCTAAAACAAGCAAATCGTAAGCATCCAATGACTTCACATAATCATCCATATCAAACATAGAGATGGAACTTACCTCTGCAAAGTCTCGCAGAAGGACTTTCTTTCCTTGGTTTAAAATTTCATTAGCAACAGCACACGCTAAATACGTCTTTCCGCTGCCAACTCCGCCCCAAAGCAAAAGTCCGATATTAGAACGCTTCATTTCATCCCAGGCGTCCACATATGCTTTCACCTTCCCTGATGCAGGATTCGTACCATCATCATTAGCAAATGTCCAATCATACATACGCTTGGTACGAAAACAAACCATGCGATTTCTGGATACCATTTCATCAAACTCACGATTGGCTCGCTCGGCCTGTTCAGCCTCGTATGCCTTGCGCTGGCATTCACACATAAAATGAACATGAAAAGGTTTACCATCAATCGGATGAGGAAGAATCCGCTCACGAGCCGTATGGCAATTACTGCAATACTCCAATCCGTCTTCACCAATATAAAAATCTTTGATTTCTTCCATTACAAACTCTC
Organism: Lachnospiraceae bacterium C10; assembly: GCA_900100095.1. Classification (GTDB taxonomy): domain Bacteria; phylum Bacillota; class Clostridia; order Lachnospirales; family Lachnospiraceae; genus Weimeria. Next base: position 80,240 of record FMTN01000016.1, on the reverse strand, counting down.
CCCTTCCTCGTATGTATATCTGTTGTTTGATATTTCATTTACTCTTTTATATTTACTTGAGTCCGATTTTCCGGCTACGGATACGCCAGCTTTCTGACTAAATGGATTAGAATTCTGGCTTAATGCGTTAGGATTTTGGCCCAATATACTGTCCAAAGGGACTTTGACATAGATGTTTGTCATAGTCAGCCCCATGCGTTTTCTCTCAATCAAATCCGCCTCTTCTAATTCCTTTAAAGAAGCCTTTACCGTCGATATACCTTTACCTATATCCTCTGCCAGCTGTGGCGCCGTATAACGGGTATATACGCGTCCTTCTTTATCTATCCAACCATTCTTCTGTGATAGGATAGAACGGCTTAGAATCGCCCCATAAATCAAAATGGTAGTACTACTAAGCTCTGATGTAAGAATGGATGCCGGTACCGGAATAAATGCTCCTATACGAGTGTCACGCTTCAAGTATTCATTCATTTACAGCACCCCCTCGCTTCTGTAATCGTAATCTGTGAAATGCGATACTTTATCGACTTCTCGCTCCAGCTCATTTATCTTTGCAATATCAAGTCCCACCACCTTGTCGTTGTTATACAAAGCAAAAATGTTATGACGGGAATACCGGAAGTTGGTAATCTGCATTCTGGCAGTTGACTCCGGCTTACCGCATTCCTTCATAAGGTACTTTTTGATATCCGTGAGCTTCTTCCTATGATTACCGATGTACTCATAAATCTCCCAATAAGTTCCTATGTGTTTTAATGTCTCACCTACATTCATTCATCTGTCCTTTCCCCAATCTCTTAAGCTGCAGTCTCAAGTCATGGATTAAACTGCTTTAGGCACGTCTGCCCTGATTGAAAAACAAAGCCAATAATTTGTCCTTCACATTACATTTGGGATGAAAAATCGCTCATTACTAAACCAGTACTAACTTTTTTCAAAAAATCAGCTTTTTCTTTCCTCTCATAATTCATTTGGTTCAGTTATGGCACGATTACTAAAAATTGGCTTTTTCTTCTTTCACCTACTAATTGGTACCTTTGGAGACTGATTACTAAAATTTATTTGAATCTTCGTCTCTACTATCTATTTGGAACGAGTCAGAACTGATTACTAAAAATCTATTCAAATCTTCGTCTCTGCTATGTATTTAGGATGAATCAGAACTGATTACTAAAAATTTGCATAAAAAAATAAGACGAGATTGCTCTCGTCTTAAAATCACTTTTAGTCCAGTGGACCAGAAGTTAACTATTATTACAACAAATCCCATTTAGTTATCCACTAAATCATTATAAGTTACTCCTAACACAATGTGATGTCAATATATCCCAATGCATTTCTCAAGAGCATGAATCTACTAAGAATGTGCAACAATCCTGCGCCCCAAAAATCATGCTGGACAGAGTGTCTGACCAAACCTGTTCTTTGAGGACAGCCCCCCTAGCCAACTCTTGGTCACTTACAACATCTCAAATCACCCCAAGCCCTTATGTTTCCTGCATCCTGCAACGAAACCGCGGTGTGGTCGCCACCCTTTGCCGGGGTATCCGAAATCGTCTTTTTAAAATATTCCAAGACAGACCCTCTGTCGGATTATCCGGACATCTTGATGCCTTGGAATAACAACACTTTGCAAGTTCACTGCGATTTTACCAAACGTTGGGCATCATCCGACACTACAAAAATATTCAAAATAACAGGATACGCATAAAGTTACATACTTCCCTTTACGCAAGAATACGTGCTCCTATGTCGCCCGCGCTGACTTCGTCAGAAAGTAAATTCGTACTGCGTATCCTCAAAAAAATAACTTGTAGTCCAGTGGATTAGATTCGAAATCATCGTTTAAACTCTATTCCTCATATTTCAGTATTTTTGTTGCAAGCTTTTGGGCCTCTTCTGTTTGCCACGATCCCTCCCCATATCTCTCAGCAATATCTTCAATTCTTTGCTCAACTGTCACATATTCACCTGTGGGACCAGTAATCATGTCCACATAATTTAGCAACCGCAACAATGGTGAATCATATTCATCCTGCGGAATACCATGGTAATACACTTCTTTCCAGTATTTATATCCTTGTTCTTTCAGTAACAGCCCGCCATTATTTGCATGTTCTTTCTGTTCACTTGAGAATTCATAGCCTATATCATGAAGCAATCCGAGAACAAAAGCGTCTTCGGGTGAGCACATATTTTTTTTGGGATCAGTTGATACCAGTTCCTTCATTTTCTTGGCCACGGCTAAGCTGTGCTTCATTCTGTCTATTGTGATTTCCATAAAATCACCCCATCTTCTTTTCGCCGGTTTTGTAAAAGTTCAGAACATCCTCTATACGTCTCTTCTGAGATGCAGCCATCGGATATTCAAGCACGTCTATCAATGAAATCCAAGCGTATGTACTGGACTCATCATCGATTACAACTTCGCTATTTGAAGCCGTTCCATAATAAACAATCGTGAACTCTCTCCTTACTTCACCATCGGAATACTCAATCCTTATGTCCGGATCCGTGTATGTACCTATAACTTCCTTCACCTTTACGTCCAACCCCGTTTCTTCTCTGACCTCCCTTACAGCGCAATCAACAAGACTTTCATCAAGTTCCATAGTTCCGCCAGGAAGCGTCCATTTGCCATTATCCATACGCTTTAGCATCAAAATCTTCTCATCATTAATAATTGCCACTGTTGCAGCTGGCCTCATAGAATTTGCTTCCGGCATACCTTCTTCGTGAGCATAATCTTTACGTACTGTTTTTAATCCTTCCTTGTACCACGCTTCAATGACATCGGATGTTTCTACCACATGCTTATCATTAATTGAAGGTACTTTAATGAACAAAATTCTAGTTCCCTTCTTCGATTTCTGAGCATAGGTCGTATTTTTCTCAATACAATAAAAATCGCCTTTCTTAAATTCGTATTCGACTCCGTTTTCGACATCCATATACTTCGTCCACCCGGAAAGCATGTATTGATACTCAACGGCTTCAGTATGATAATGTACAACTTCTGTGGTATATTGGTCATAATCCGTGATACCGATTTCAAGTTTTTTGTCAACAACAAATTCCAGTTCCTGAGGTTTTTTTAAATTACCGGCTAAATACTGGCGCGATACACCTTTTAAGACGCTTTCAATATCGCTACTATTTATCTTTATCATTTTACCCATATTGCACCTCTTCCTTCTTAAAGGAAGAAAAGCTGTAGATACGGCTTTTCCTCATTGATTAATTTTGACGAAAAATTGATATTATATCTATAATTCATCTTAGTTGCTTCTTCCAAAACCTGATTCACCTCATCAATAGATATCGGAAGGTCTTGATATTTTTTTAGTAGCATAGCTGCTTGTTTTGTGTTGATGATTCCCCACTCCTGCTGAATTCTTGTGTAAGTATTAATTGCTTTTGCAAAAAGAATCTCAGCCTCAGAATAATTACCTCTCTGCAATTCTACCATTCCTTTTGCAAGGTATGAATGAGCCTGCCATCCTGGCAAATAATTCTCAGTAGATTTTTTATCTACTATGTCGTAGCAATGCCATGCCGTTTCAAGTTCATCCATTTTTCTATAGATTTCACCTAATACACCCATGAGATATATCTTGTATCTGCTATCAATATCTTCAATATCAAATGACGCTTTTACCGTTTGTGAAATCAACTTCAATGCCCCTTCTGTATCACCGTTTGCCAACATTATATCGGCTTGTTTACGAATCGTTCTTTGAATAAAAGCATCTAAATTGTTCTTTTGAGCGCAAACCATCGACATTTCAAGCCACATAGATGCGCGTTCCAGATTTCCTGAAAGCACGCCTAAATTTCCTCCTAACAAGAAAAGCAGTTCATTATATTGTTCAGGGTATTTTTTTATATCTAAGCCTTCAAGAATTTCTTCTGCCTCAGATATGAGTTGATCCACAGGAAGATAAAACATACTATGATGTATTTTTCTTACCCTCATTTTTGTCAGCTGTTCATCTGCTGAAATCTCATCTTTGGAATACTGCGATAGATACTTCTCACATATAGACACAGCCTCATCGTAATCTCCACCAAGATGAACAATATCAATATAAATATTAACGAGATCAATAGACAAATCTTTGATTTGATGATTGCTTCTTATCCCATTAATAATCTGCATCAATACTTTTTGCTCTCCTTTTTGCTGCTTCTTTTTCATTCCGGTTAGCGGAGTAAGTCCTTCATGCACATTGATAGGAGTCATGAGCCATCTGTTAAACTCTTCAGTTGTCATGCACATCCTTGCATGATAAAACATTTCAAGCACATCCCTGTTCGCAACACTTAAATTTATTTTATCTGCGTAATATTTCAATAATACTCTGTGTGCAGCAAGTATAGTGCTTTCTGACGACTTCTCTAATATGCCTTTCCTCATGAGATCATGAATATGATAATTTTTTTCGTTTTTATCATATGAAACAAATGAATACTTATTGAACTGCTCAAACTCTGTCATCGGAAACGAAATATTAAATTCCCGAATTAGCAGATTGAAAATATCATCATTATAAAAATTCGGTATAGACATCAGTCTAAGGACTTCGACCGTATCCTTGTCAAGATTGTATATAAAACGCTCTACGATTTCCGGATAACTACCTCCGAAGTCTGTTATCTCCGGATGTCTTCCTCCATTCTTTATATTCGCATATGTTTCAAGAGATAAATAAAGCAGAAAAGGATATCCCCGACTGCTTTTGATTATTGTACGAATTATAGGCTCGTCTGTGATTCCTGCAGCCCTTAAATAATCTTCTGAATATTGATCTTCAAACTCGACCAACTTGTGTTGCTCTAAAAGATCCTGCCATTCCTCATCCCATGTCAGTTCATCTCGACCAAATATTGTTACAAGCAGTTTAGGAAACTCATCGTGTGGGAAATATTCAATTATTTCCTGAACCCAGCGTTCGTTCTTACTCCTATGTATCTGCTCAATAACATTTTCATTTAACGCCTCGAATGTATCAAAAATTATCAGTACCTTGGCGTCCTTGTGTTTTTTTAGATAACTTTGCAAATCATATTGGAAAAAGAGCGGAAGCATCTCTTCCATCTCCGCTATAGAATAGCTATCAAAATTCTTTAGTTCTTCCTTTACTTCTTTATCGATAGCCCTGTTTACAATGGTTCTTATCGTTCTCTCAACAATTTCAGCCGCTGTCCCCGTTACTCCGTTGTCAAAAATGCTCAGAATATTTAAGCCCACACCAACAAAAGTGTTTTCAACAAACATTTCTTTGTCTCTACCATATTGGGCACTAGGGTTCTTCTTTCGGAAATACAGAGCATATGCCAATTCAAAGCATTTGAAATCAATTTTTGTATCACAGCTATCCACAAGTTTAAGAATACCTTCACCCATATTGCGATCTTCCGGTGCATTAAGGTCAAGATAAAATGTAATACCTTCCTTATTTTCTTCTTTGTGTATTCTGGATATTTCTCTCCTTAGTTTTGACTTGCCAATGCCACCCACACCATAGAAAACCAAGATATTATATTCTTTCTGATTATTATTCAATTTATCGCGATAAAGCCGTTTCGCTTCTTCGCGATCAATAAATTCTTCTTTAACTTCAAAATCTTTCTTTCCGAAAGAATGCTTAGGCTTAGGCATTTTCAGTTACCTCACTTCTATTCCCATCTCAGCTGCACGTTCCAGGTAAACCTCACCCAGTTCTTTAGCTGTAACAAGAACCTTTTTTGCGTATTTACCACCAAATCTGCTAGCCACTGTTTCCAATTCATACAATGCATGCAATGCCTGTTGGGCACCCATCTTTCCGGTCTTACACGAAATAAATGTTGGAATATAACCATCAAGTGCCAAAACATCTATTTCATTCAACACATCCACACCCGGCTGACTGTGAATCACACCATCCCAGTCGATATGAACACCAACCTGACATTCGCTACTATGTACTGCCTCTCTTTGACAGGTATGCAGTTCCAGAATACTGCCACCTTCCCATAGGCAATCCTTAACTGCCTGATTTTTGAATCTGAACCTATAGTGTCCATCTGCATGATCCACATCCAAAAGGATGCCTTCTTCAGCCAGACTGTCAACGATATCGTTAAGCTTACGAATAGTTTTTAACTTAGTGTTCGATGCACCCAATGCATTAAGTATTGTCTGTGCCCGTTTACTGACTTGCATCGTAGCAGGATCAATCGGAACCATTATCTCCCTGAGAAGGCTTGAAAATGGATTCCAGAAGTCCCAATTCTGCTTTGCGACTTGGTATATTTTCTCCACATCGTCCATAAACTCAGGATCATCAATCTCCTTAATCTCTTTATAAAGATTTTTATTAATCTTGCCGCCATGCATTTTTATCAACAGCTTAAGCGACATCGGAATCTTTCTCATTTCAACATCGTTACTGATGCAGATCCTTGCTCCATCGTCAAGTTCGATCAGTTTGTCATTTGGAATATCATACATGTGCATCGGAGTCTCAAATTCTTTTGAAAGCATGCCAAATGCAACAAGTATTAAACTCTCACCGCCTGTGATATCAAAGAAGATACGGTTTTTTTGACTGCGCTCGTGCTGCACTTCTTTCCTCATTGTATTCAGGGTTGACTGAAGATTGTTCGGCGATAATGGATGAAATACCACCGTCTGAACTCCGCAATACTTCTTTAGGAACTTTTCCGTTTTGGCCTTTTGTTCCTCAATGACAGAGTGATATCCAAAGAAAACCACTTTATCAATCTTGAAATTCATGCAAGTGATAAGATTCTCTATAGGCTCTCCACCTAAAAACTCAAAATTTACAACCATCACCGTGCCTCCCATTCTATTGTCACAAATATAGCCTATAGGACTCTCCAGTAGCCATTCTTTTTCGCCCCGACTCTTTCAATGTAGCCGTTTTCTTTTAAGAAAGTGATATTGTTTTCAACCGCTGTCTCACTGATTTCTAATAGCAGATGCAACTCAGCAGTAGTAACATTAGGATTATCTCTCATCTCGTTAAGTATCTGCTCCCGGCGCTTATTTAGGCTTTTACCCCTAGCTATTTTCTTTGCTCCAGTATTCCCAACTTTATTCCCTATTTTATTCCCAACTTTTCCATCCTTTAACCTATTAAAAGGTATTGTGACAACGATAGAATTCTCACGAAACGTAAATGCATCTTTGCCATACACCTCCGTGATTTTAGGGACACCACGCCCCGACTTCTCACTTATATGCAGCTGAAGAAATATTTCCGAAAGCTTTGCATTTACCGGCACTGATTCTCCGGAGAAAAAGCCTTCTTTTGTCTGATTTTTTGGAATCGCCCCTCTCGATAATATTTCTATCCGATCTGAGAACACCGAAATCATCGGCTCATTTCCACTTACCCAAAGATTATGCAAAACAGCGTTAATGACAGCTTCCCTGAATGCCTTGTTATCAAAGAAAGGAACTTCCTTTCGCTCAACCACCCTATTTGTCTCATCCACTTGAATAACATTGATTACATCCCCATATCGAAGTACCTCATCCAGCGTGTACAAAAGACAATTATTTCCAAATTCCCGAACTGAAAAGAGATTTGAGCCCTTAGTCTTTCCCTCAAAAATGGAGATGCGCAACGGGAAATGTGAATTATCCGATAAAAGTTGTGCAAGCAGATTATATTCGCTCTCCTCAGTCAGTAGCCCAAGATTCTTTTCAAAAGTTTTTTCTTTCAGAACAATGCCCTTGGAGCCATAGTATCCAAACAGTTTTGAAAACGTCAGATCCTGATATTTCGCAGGCATATTTTCGACAGTCTCAGTTCTATTACTTAGTATTTCAAACAGTTCCACTTCCCTCTTGGGATAATCTTTCAAATTTGCTTTGGAGGAACCTATTCTTATGAATCTATTATCTCGAAAGGCAGTCGGTATCTCTGTCGCTGCTGGAACTATAAGCAAAACAATCTTTTTTCCATTAATCAAACCATCCTCAAATTTAAAGTTGAGACTTGGAGACAGATTCCTCGCAAGATAATTCTGATATGGTTCGCTCTTATATTCCACGTACTGATCAAATACCGTCCCAACGATTTCGTGTGAATCATTATTAATACCCCAGACGAAATATCCATACTTCTTTCTATGAAAAGCAGCAGCATTTGAAAGAGCTGAAACATATTCCCCCAAGGCGACAGGTTCATACCAATTCTCTTTAAACTCATACCATTCGTGTTCGTCTTTATTTGCACAAAGATCTCGTATAATCTTTTCAAAGTTTTCACCCATGATTCTCACCCTTATATGCAATTTATTCCCAACTTTATTCCCAACAAATAGAGTATAGCACATTGGGAATAATATGAGAAATATTTTTCAGATAAGTGCCCATTAAAAAGAATAAAGATGATTCGCAAATAACAAACCCGTCCAGGCACGTCAATTACCAGAGCAATCTTCTCTGTCATTGACATCCCCGGACGGGTTTATTTTGTATTAATCAAGGCACTTAAAGCTAAGTGCCACTTCGTTCAAGTATTAGGGCTCATTTTGATATAACATCTAGTTTCACTTTTCGGTACCACTTACGTACCAATTTTTCCAGAATAACATAGAGTTATAATGAGTTTTATTGAAATAAGACACCTTATGAAATACAGTATCCATAAGGCTTTAAGGTCATTTAAGCATTTATAAAGAGATGCATCGAAATCGTAAGCTCGGAGCGATTCCTAGTTTCATATGTTCTTATATCTCCTTTAAAAGTCTTTATTTTATGGGCTTTTCGCGTCTTCCTGTTTTGACCGGGCACCACAGCGGGCACCAATCCGTTGGTGATGGTATTAAGTTTTATACCACTTTTAACGCGTCAGCCACGAGATCAATTTCTCTGTGTTTTCAATATTTATGACACTTTTGGTCATAATCTTATGTATATTACCACATTTCTATTTTTTTCTCTACCCTGGTTAAAACGTTCAATAATCTAGGCTATCGTCATTCTGTAAGAAATCAAATAGTCCACTAATTGTTATACCTTGATCATTTCTCCACACCGGGAAGTTTCCACTCGTAATAATTATCTTCTTAAATGAATCAGGTATTTTTATAAGTGATGCTTGTGTAATAGGCTTAGATTAGTTTTAACATCACACAATGAACCGATATTTTCCCTTTCCTGCCCCGGTTATTTTCTCAGTTAACCCCAGAGAATACATCTTTCCAAGCAGTGTAGAAGCAGGTCTTTCAGTTATTCCAAGTACCCCTATCACATCACTTCTTCCGAATATCTTTTCCATCCCAAAAGCTTCATACAACTTTGTAATATTGCTCTTCATCTTAGCTGAGATTTCTTTGGTATCCAACAGATTCAAAATGCTGTTTTGTTCTTGAATGTGTTGTCCAATGTGCTGTTCAATGTGCTGTTTTGACGTTGAATGTGCTGTTTCTTCCCATCTTATATGCATGTACCTGTTTTTAAGCTCGTTATGCTCTCCCATAAGGAGATTCCTAAGAAATGTCTCCAAAAAAGACATGTCCTCATATACGCCATTTTTTACATCCCTGTAATTTGCCCTTACAAGTGAATTTCTGAAATACCAGGCATTATTAGCAAATACATCATTGGTCACATCAAAGCCCATCGACCTTAGGTATTTTATGAAAAAAACAGCCGTAGTCCTCGTATTTCCTTCGCAAAAGATATGAATCTGCCAAAGGCGCGAAACAAAGCGGGCTAAATGCTTTATGATCTCGCTCATAGTCAAATCTACATAGGAAAACTCCTGCTCCGTTTTAAAGTCATACTCTAAGGTCTCACGAAGCTCCAATGCTCCTCCATACATTACAGATGCACCATCCCCCCATTCATCTTTACGGATGTTATAGTCTCTGATTTTACCTGCATGTGAATAAACTCCTGTAAAAAGTCTACGATGAATTTATCGGTTTAAAAAATTGCGCAAAAAAGCAGCAGACATATGAGTCCACTGCTTTCAATATGCTTTGTAGCTATAATTAAGTTTTACTTTTGGAGCTGCTTTGCTATGATTGCACGTTCTTTGCCCTGAATTTTCAAAGCATTCATAGCCTGCTCTAATGTCATCTTCATGCTTTCCATCAATGTGGCAACATTGCGAGCTGTAGTCTGCATTTCTCTTTCATCAGCAACTTTATCAGCTAACTTTGTAAATGCTTCACACATAGCATCACGTCCTTTCTCAGTTTCTTTGAAATGCCTAACTCCATCAGCGAGAGGCTTAAAATAAATATTGTCTGCCTTTTTGCAATTAAAGTCATGCGCTAACTTACCGAAATCATCTTCGCCTCTATACTTACCGTTAACGTAAATAATATGGGCACCATCATCAAAAACTTTTCCTGTTTCTCTGATAATCTTATCTACATGATATATCGGCTTGTTTTCCTTAAATTTGTCATGCTGACAAATAAAAATAACATAAGTGTCCTTTAGTTCTTTGAATTCTTGGTTCTTCTTTAAAAGTCTTGAATCCATCATGCTTTGATGAAATCTTGGTCGTCTAATATGGGAACCCTTAGTATTTCGCTGAACCTCTACATCAAACTCTACACCATTTTCATCTACAGCATCAATATCAAGCTTGATATTTCTTCCACCTGAATATGGGCTCTTAAGTTCAACCTGACCTTTAACTCTAACAACCTTGACATCCTTACGTTCAAGAATAATCTGCAACAAAAGTTCTGTGGCTTCAATATTTCCATCAAAAACCTTGCTCATAAGGTCATCATCGAATAAAGTTAAATCATCAATCGCTTTATCAAGCTCAGCATTAATTTGAGCGCTAAGCTCTTTTCTAGAGGATTCATCCTCTGTAACCTTTTTCTTAGCCATACTTACTCCTCACATTAATAATAGCATCATGCCACACCCAAAACAATTAGCAAAGAGCCGATTTAATGCAAAATAGCCTGTACCCAATATTTAGGTACAGGCCATTTCACATTGGCCAGATAATCTCTTCTGTCAAATACTATTCATATCATAATCATCCATATTGCGCATATATTTCGAGATTACATAATCAGCAGATGCTTTCATGGCCGTCACACCATCTAATTGGATTTCTTGCAACCTTGATGCTGCATTTCTTTCCATCTTTTGCGCTTCTTTTGCTGTCATAAGAATCGTCTGATCATCCGTCTTTAACTTCTTTGTCCAATTCTTCTCATGATCAGCACCATCCTCAGATTCACTATCTTTTACAGAGGTCCCTGAATCAAATCCATTAGCAACAGCTAATGCCGCAGATGACGATGCAATAGTTTTCATGTCTGAATCAGCCTCCAAAGCCGCCTTTTGTGCCGCTTCATCTTGCTTTTCTTTCATTTCACGCATTTGTTCTTTAAATGCATCAATATAATTGTCAACGTCTTCTAGCATCTTGTCCCACTCTTCACCGGACATGTCGCGCCAATCTTTCACTTCTTTCAAACCCTGCGCTGACAATTTATGGGATTCTTCAAAAGTTCTAAGCGCACTACTGAAACTAGCTTTCTGCCAAATAATCTGGATATCGTTTTCGACTTCTTCGTCCTCAGCTTCCTTAACTTTACGCGCGCAATGATTGTATTGTGCTATTGCCCTCATTATGGCCGCAAGATCAGCAGGAGAAAACATTCCCGAAGCATTTGATAAATCTCCAAGATTATTTACATTAACCTTTAAATGGCCACCGCTTGGAAGACTAATATTTAACACTTCATTTGGCTTAGACACATCCCCTAAACATATAGAATTCGACTCATAATCGCAGACAAAAATGACACCGTTATACTCAATCACGCCATCTTCTGCCATACTACTGTATGGACAGCTTTTCTGCTCTCCTTTTAACACATCCGAAAAAGATGCTCTTCTTTCTGTAGCATCTACCTTTTCAGAATTACTTATACATATTGCAGCATCAAAGCGCTGCGAACTCATAATTGCAGATGTACTCATATTTATCCTTTCTGCAGTCGATCTGTCAATCACAACTGCTCCACTTCCCAGAAAGGTCCAAGTGGTACTATTTTAATTGTTACAATCTTATCTTTTGCTGATTGTTACGAACCTGATCATCCAACTGCTGTTGAAGTTCCTCTGCAGTCCACACACGACTAATAAACGACGGAAGCTCATCAGACGTATTTCCATTAAAATTCACTTTTACCCTCTGCGTTCCGTTCATTGTATTAATAATATCAATCAGGTTTTGGTTACTATTTCGGGCTACAGAAGATGTATTATATGTAACTTCCTTGTTCTTAAACATATCTATCAACTGTTCACACCATTTGGTCTGTTTCTTGGCATCCGGGTGCGGATTATCCTTCATCCATGAATGAACACTTTTAACAATGTCTAACGCATTATTCTTCTTAGACATAAAGTTATACTCGCCCATAGAATAATCCATATTCTGATAAACATCCCAGTTATTCTCAAGCTGGAGTGTCTTGTAAGCTGCCCAGTTATTGATTGCACCTGGGATTTTATTCCCAATATGACCTTGATATGTTAGATATGAAAACATCTCCATATCGGTTGCATTCTGAGGATCAACATCATTAACATGAATATTATATGTATGTTTCTCCCCGTTCTGCTTCATAGTAATCTGCACAATCGGATCTTCTGCTGTTGATTCTTCCGCTTCATATGCAACAACAAGATTACTAACAAGACTAGAAACCGGATAAGATGTAATTCCTATCACTTTCCGATCTTTAGATAATCCTTCAGAGCTAACCTCCTCAACAGCACTTGTCCGGCGCGTTGCTGCTGTCTGTTCAACCTGAACTATCCGTGATGCTTCAGTAATCAAATCACCCTTGTCGTCTTTTTTTAAGTATGTCGAAAAAGCACCTCCGTCCCTTTCATGACCACACTTTTCGGTCATGAATGATGAAGCAGAAATATACGGCCTTATTCCTGTATTTCCTATAACCATAAAAAAGCCCCCTTTCAATAAAAAATGCACCTATTCCAATGTCAATCCATTGAAATAAGTGCAATCCTTTGCCGTAATTTTTCAGTTTCTATTACCTTTATCGGCACAATTGTTCAAAAACTTTATCGCTACATCATACCCCGGTTTAATATATGGTTTTCAAATAAATTCATCCAATTCATATTTTTACCTGCCCTGTCCCTCAAGATTTCAAGTACAAATACTTATTTTTTTGCCCTAAAACCATACTCCTTTTTTAATCTCTCAAATATTTCGTAAGCAACAGGGCAGATTGATATGATATCTAAGAATCCAAGTAAGCTATGTAATCTTTCCGGTTGATTGGTATATGGATAATTCTTACAGTTTTTCGGTCTACATTCTCCGAGCTTACACTCCCCATCCCCATTCAAGAAATCGCAAGGCTTATGCTTCGTTTGATACTCTAGTCCATATTCATCCTTTTCTAAGAAAAAATCAATAAACTGTTCTTCTGATATTCCCAGATGTCTCGCATCATTCTCAATATCCTCAGCTGGTATACTCCCTTTATACAGCCTGCAGCAGTTTCGACATTTACTGCAATCATAATCTGAAAACAATTCATTATGTAACTCAAGGAACTGTTTATCCAATTTTTTCTCATCCGCATGGCCTTTTAAAAATGTACGGAACCTATAGTTCTCTTCTTCCTTTAATTCGGCTGCCTGCTGAACCTTATCTGGTGTTATCATGGTATTCTTCTCCTTTAAATAATACGTATATATTGAGCCAGTCAACTTACATTTTATCCATTAATCAAATGGCAAATCTTCTTTCGTACCATCTCTATCTATTCCAGCTCCTCATTTGCAACGTTCGTTTTATGCAGGTTGATATTAATAAGTTTCGTTTTACCAATTCGACGACTTCCATACAGAACAGTCATTACAAAACCGCTCTGTTTAAATTTCTTATCAAGAATTCTTAATTCTGTTGTTCTACCTCTAAATATATCCTGCATATTGCACCTCCATAAGCCGTAATCAATTTCGCCGAAGTTTACTTCACCTAAATGAACTTCGGTAAAATAATTATATACATAAATACCAACTAGCAAGCAAAGAGCAGCTACCTCTTTCGAGATAACTGCTCTATGTAAAAACCTTGGTGAAACTATATATCAAATATACACCATCGTAAAGTGTGTCAATGACTATAATTTTGATGATTTCTCCACAAAAGGCCACTGCCACAATCGCCCGATCGTATATTTGATATCCTTTTTGCCTAGTTGTACCGGCTCAGACTCGATGATCCGGAATAGGTGTCAGCCATTTTTTTCTTATTCCATGTGCCATAGTATTCCAAGCTGTTAGCATCCTCTTTCGATGTCCGATAACTATACTTGTGTTTACCGGACGTTACCTTGATCCAGTATCCACTGCCATACTTTTTAGCACTCTTAATCCGGCTCTTGCTTTCATACTTATACTTTCCCAAATCCGTATGATAGTAATAATACTTTACGTATTTCTTTGTGAATTTTGCATAGAACATTGGGCCATTTTCACCCATGGAATTTGAATACCACTTTCCCTTAAGGTTGGCCACCGCCGTCTTGCCTGCATCCGCATATGTCGTCTGTACACTGGATGTCACCGCCACCAACGACATCATAAAGCAAATTAATATTGTAACAAGTGTTCTTTTTTTTATCATAATTACCTCCATATTGTCTAAACAGCATTGCCATATTATCATCCGCAACAGGTCCTATTACGATATCATACTTATCGAAATTGCACAATGCATCTGCCGCGAGATTTGCGTCAGTGATTTGCGTCAGCGTAGCTGACATATTTCATATGCAAATCTCTGCGCATCCTCGCGGAGCGTTTATCTCAGTCGGAGATTGTAACCCCGACTGAGACCAGTTTGTATAACAACGAGCCAAGGTCTCATCTGCAAGCTTGCTTGCAAGGGAGACTTTGGCGACTGTAAGCACCGAAAGGCTTTGCCTTGAGGTGTGAAACAGAGTTGAAATCGAGTAGGAGTCAGCCTACTCGATTCATAACCCCTACCTTCGCTTCGCTTAGAGGAAGGGGTCTTATCCGACTGAGATAAACAGTCTTCTATAGAGTAGTTCATCACTGAGTTAGATGTTTTCTTAACTTTACTTTTTTCTTATTATCTTTTTATACTTCTCTATCGAAAGTCCCAATTCGCTCTCATACTTGTCAGATACAGCAACGACCTTAACCGGCTTCTCTCCATCATATCCTTTGACTATAACAATATCATTCACCTTTACCGATGGATCATCGCATAGGTAATCATAACACCTGCCGCTTTCCTCAAAGAGTACTGATACAAAGTGATGAACTTCGCCTGATAACTCATGTTTCTTTTTTGCCGGAGCAGTCAAAGTATAGTACTCTGTGTAAATCTCTCCTGCCAGCTCATCATACAGATAAAAGCTAGTCTTTTTCTCGTCCCAATCATACTCAACACTATCAAATATGATTTCTGGCTTTTCATCCAATGTGCCGTATCTACTGTTAGGTGCTGTCTTGATCCTTACCTTTTTCTTAAGTTCACAGTAATCAGCCCTTGGAATCGTTATAAGCATCTGAGGAGCTTCATTCTCATCCCTTCGTTTCAAAGGTTTTGCATCAATTGCCAGAACACCATTGCTTAATTCCTTAATTGTAAGCTTACATCTTCTATGCTTGATCAGAGTCCACTTTGTCCAGTCAGGATAAATAAACTTCTCAGTACGTCCTGTCTCTGTATACTCTTTACGTGTTTCCTCAAGAGCTTTCTGAATACCATTAAATACTACAGTATCTCCATAATGATTAGCTCTCTTCGTTCTTTCACGAATAGCATAATCAGCCTGTAGGTAATAAAAATATGCCATTTCTAAGTCTTTACGGGCTCCTATTTCATCTTTGAAGCAATTGCCCATACGAAGAGCTGCATCCGCAAATTTGCACTCAAAATCGCCTCTTATGAATCTCTTATAATTTTGCTTGTAAACACTATAATATAGATGATTAGCAGACTCTCCGTCCTTAACTACTCCATATCCGTGAGCCAACATATCTGCAAGCTTATAGGTACTCTCGAAATAGGTATATGCATGACCAATGCTAAAATATTTAAAAGCCTGTTCATACTCAGGAACTCCACCGTTACATCTGCCATAGTAATAAATATAACCCAGTGTATTTGCAGCGGATGCATCACCTGTCATCTGATAATAGTCAATAAAAGCATCTCTTGCCTTAACCCAGTCATTTGGATATATCTTTGTTCCGCAGTAATAACAATATCCTCTGCGCTGAATAGATTTAGGATCTTTCTTGACATCACAGCAATAGTCCAAGCACTCTTTATAAAGCTTCTGCGTTGCCTCAGACTGCTTATCTATATCGTTGTCATCAAATTGTTCCGCAATCACTTGCTTGATCACTTCCGGTATTTCCTTCCCATCAGACTCAACCCAAGTTCCTAGAACATCCTTGATTATATTAAAAGCGTCATCGGAGAGTTCCACAGGATCAAAATCACATAAATCCCACCGAAGCTCACTCATCTCGCCATAGGCATACGAAATGATATCTTTCTCCGTAACAGCATCAACTATGTTTTCGCCTACATCAGTAGGAAAATGCATCTCTTCTTCCACAATCATGATTGCTTCTAACCAGCGATAAACATCTTCTACAGGCATGCCATCATAATGCTTAACTCCAATAAGCATATCTTTTGCATTTATCCTATATGCCTTAGAATCAACCTCGACATATTCCGGCAATAAGTGTGTTCCATTGGTAATCTCTGTAAGGGTTATCTCACCACGAACTAAAGGTCCAAGCTGAGAAGTTTTAATCCTTGGAAGCTCCACTACTTTCAACTGATAATCTTTAAAGGTATATTCTTCCGGGCACACGCTTGAAACATCGCAAAACTCAACCACGACATTTGTTCTTTCTCTGCTAAGCACTTCACCTATACGCCCTGTATCTATAACCTGTACATAAGTTCCACTTTCTAAACGTCCCATAAAATTACCTCCGGATCAAACAATACTTTCTGTAATGTTACGCTAGTAATAATTATACATTTTTTCACATCTTACTATCAAAAAATCATCAATTATTCCCCAAAATACAATGAATTTTAAACGCCGATGGAATTTACCCTTGCACTGGAATTTAGAATTTCAAGTCAGCCTTATAAAACAATCTTTGCGCCCTTACTTCGATTACCCTTCCAACAAAGAGTTTGTAAGTTGTCTTCCTGCGTCAATCCTCCTTTTGAAATCGGAATTATATGATCTATTTCAAGCAAAAGATTTGGTTCTTCATATGAAAGCTAATAATCAGCTGCAAGATGTGACGTTAAAGATAATGTTTTTGGATTTCTATATCTAGAAGAATAAAAAAAATGATTTTGCAGGAATAGTGTTGAAGTAAAATTGACGATTTTGCAGAAATAGCGCGAAATAAAATTGACGATTTTGCAGAAAAGGTATTTAAAAATATAATTTGTGTCCATTTGCCACAAGCATCTGTGCAATTATATTTTCATAAAGCATACCTTCGTTAATTGACTGTTTATCATTAAGTATCTGAGAATATACTTCGCTCTCAAGCAATTCATTCTCATCAACAGCATGGCTGACTAACAAACCTGTGTCTCCTAAGTAACATTTTACGTAAGTGCGTTCTTCATTTATCGACAGTCCGACATTAGGATCGTTACATAAGAAACATTCATTAGAAATCATGAAATCAGATAGCAAAAAAAAGTATCACCTTTGTACCCTGACATTCATTTTTCCAATCAAGCAGTTTGTTATACATTTTTCTTCTTAAAACCATATTCTTCCTCCTCATGCTCATCTTGTTTTGATTATACGCATCAATTGTTGTTGTTCATTCTTTGATTATGCGCATTCTTGAAAATAATAAACCCGCCCAGGCATGTCAATCACCAGAGCAATCTTCTCTGTCATTGACATCCCCGGACGGGTTTGTTTTGTGTTAATCAAGGTACTTAGGGCTAAGTGACACTTTCTTCAAGCATTAGGGCTCATTTTGAAACGGTTGGAACAAACTCTAATTTCAACTGCATCCCTAATCCTTCTGCTATCCTTTTCATCATAGCAAGGCTGGGATTTCGTGTTCCATTTTCAATCCTACTAATATCAGCTTGAGTAATGCCTGTTTTTTCAGCAAGTTCTTTCTGCGTAATATGTTGACTGTTGCGCGCATCAATCATCGCTTGAATTATATCATACTCCGGTTGCAATACATCATATTCTGCTTTCACTTCCGGATTTTGCAGAGCTTTCTTTTTATAATCTTTATAACTACTCATGACAATACCTCCGTTCATAATCAGATTTATATTTTTGCGCTAAATCCAAGTCTGCCTTAGGAGTCTTTTGCGTTTTCTTGACAAACCCATTTGTTAATATAGCCTTTTGCCCCACAAAGAAGAAATAGAAAACCCTTGTAATATTTGATCCTTGCTTTGTCCGAAGCTCAAATATTCCATCTCCCATCGAACCTGAATACGGTTCACGAAGCTTTGGGCCATTTGTTTCCAACAAATCAATTGTCCTTAAAGTCTTCGCCTTTATCTTTGGCTCTAACGAATCCAAAAACTCCTGAACAGGACACTGACCTTCACTAGTATCATAAAATTCAACTTCAAACATTTCGTTCTCTCCTATAATAATATGTCGTATTCAACATATTGTCAATGTTCATTTATCCATTTAATCCTCGTCATCAACAGCATTGATTGTCTCAGTGTGCATCATATTTCATACGTACAATCAACTCCTCCGCCTTATCAAATATCCATGGCTTCAAATGCACATCTGGTATTACAAAAACTTTACTCATTTCTCCATCCTCGAAATAGTCGGTTGTTTCAAAATTTGTTGTCTAGCAATAATCTTCTTTATAGTTTGTGAATAATCCCGTTTCTCCTCATACTTCCCTCTAGCAGGAGAAAAGCATTCATACGTCCACATGAGATACAGAAAAAACCAGAAATATAGTCATATTTTGATTCCAGGTCTAGCACTTCCATAGGTGCAGCGTTCGAGTATAACCTTAGTGTTCCATACTTTTCCTTTACCTGCACCCACTGAAATTCTTTCAAATAATGATTTCGAATCAGAACTTCTCTGTATTCCTCTAGCATTATTTTTCCAAATGCACGTTTCCAGCCAATAGGAACATCGTCATACATTGTATAACTGTAGTCATTAACCTTATTCCCATACCAATCAACCAGCGCTATCCAGGGATACCTTTTTATCAATTTCTTGTTTCTAAGGATTTTAGTTTTTCTTCTTTTTGCTTCACCTTTTCTGCTCACACTAATTACCTCCTAAAACCGTTTCTTCTCTTGTTTTATCAAGTGAAACTTTCTCTTCTTTCGAAATCCCAAAATATACTTATAATATATATACTATACTAATCGGATGCTATCCTTCAGTCAATACTAATAGTATAATTATATATATCATTAATAAACGAGGTGTATTATGAATGATAATTACGGAGAACAGATAAAGCGTTACCGAATCAATCTCGGAATGACTCAAAATCAGGTAGCAACCGAATTAGATGTCACACCTGGATACATCAGTAACGTCGAAAATGGCAGAACTGCTATGTCACTTAGACTTCTTATCTACTATGCAAAACTTATGGGAATCACACTTGATGAACTTGTTGGAAATTTAGAACCGGACTACATAGCATCATCCATCGACAACGCTCTGTTGGCTGAAATAAAAAAGCTCAATAATGAGGAAAAAGAAAAGCTTCTAAAAACTATTAAATTATGGAAGAAATAAGAAAAGGCAACTGTTGCAAAATTTGCAACAGCTGCCACTTCATTCAAGTTTTTGATTGTATTACGAATGTGGCGCCACAATATGACGTGTGTCTATTAGCCATTTTCAATATATTTTCGTTTTTGGCTAATAGAAGCAGGACATAAAAAAAGCAGGCCTTGTTCACACAGGCAAAGATCATCATGCAAAGATATATCTGAATGCCTTGATTGCAAATGCCGTATAATATACACTCTCATTAGCCGCGCCGAAGATACCGATCAATGCTCCGGGGAACAGTTCAACGTTATATCCGACAACAGGGATGCATCCTGCGGCCATACCGACTACGATGGAGATCACGATCCGGAAGAACTTCATGACGATACCGACCACTGCCATTGGGATCTGTGCATTCTGCTCACGCAGCAACAGGAAGTTGACAAATATTCCGCAGATATTGTTAGCACTCTCACTTGACGAGTGATAATTTAAGTGCTATAACATAATTGAACAGAGGAACAGAGAAGACCAAAAGAACGGGATGTTCCAATGATCTAATCCCTCCTTCCCCTTGCTCAGTAGCTATTAACAGTATTGAGTGAAAAGGAGGTAAGCATTATGTTAAGACCTAGTATTTTTGGAGAAGATTTATTTGACGACTGGTTCGCATTCCCGGATTTCAGTGATCTGGACAGAACCGAAAGAAATCTGTATGGCAGACACGCCGACAGGATGATGAAGACCGATGTTCATGAGCATGACAATCACTACGAAGTAGATATCGACCTGCCCGGCTTCAAGAAAGAAGAGATTGGTCTGGAGCTGAACAATGGATATCTCATTGTCAGTGCAAATAAGGGTCTGGATAAGGACGAAAAGGATAAGAAGGGCAGACTTATCAGGCAGGAGCGTTATTCCGGATCAATGCAGAGAAGCTTCTATGTCGGCGATAACATCACCGAAGAAGATATCAAGGCAAGATTCAAGCATGGAGTTTTGAATCTCACCCTTCCTAAGAAGGACAAAGAGAAGCTTCCTGAAAAGAAACAGATACTCATCGAAGGATAATGTTAAAGTGGGCCTGCGGATTTCCCGCAGGCCTTTTTTTCAATGATTCTATCTATTGTCAGTTTTCTGACCTTTTGTCAAGACTCGCTCGCGAGTCTTGCGCGCCGGATTCGGGTCTGCTTCAGCAGACAAATTCCTGTCCGAATCCGTGCGCATCCTCGCGGAGCGTTTAACTCAGTCGGAGCTTGTAGCCCGACTGAGTTAAATCAATTCTTCTGACTTTTAATGAACGCTATCATCCTATCAAATGCATCCCTCGCAACATCGTTCGCTCGTTCCGAAGCAACAAAGCAATGCTGCATCTCCATATTTCTTTCTGCAAGAGGATCGATCAATTCATGTTCTACTCCTGCTTCTGTCAGGGCCTTATCCATATCGCGCATATCCACGTAATATTCACTCCCCAAAATAAAAAATACAATTTGTCTCACGATTAATATAGCATAAAAAAAGGCTATCACACTTTTTGGTGCGACAGCCCATTTTCAATTTATCAATCCATTATGTATTAAAGTATATCCATTGCAGCGTAGTATCCCTGATGGATAGCTTTCTTGACTATGCTTGCTCCTGTGCAGTCGCCGATAGCACGGAAGCTTTCCCACTCAGGCCAGTCTTGCATTTCTTCCACTACAGCTGAATTCGGGATGCTGCCAACTGCGTAGAGTACAGTATCTGCAGGAATTTCGAATTCATTTCCTTCCTTATCCGCATATGTTACGGAATTCTCAGAAATCGACTTAGTAGCTGCTTCTGTGATGACATGGATAGAATTTGCCCTCTCTGCGAACAGTTCGTCCAGAGTCGGCTTTATAAACATATTCGCGTCTCTTGCAGTCCCGTCAAGGAGTTCAATAACAGTTACATCCTTACCGGCATCAGCGAGGCTGACAGCAATTTCGCAGTTGATCATTCCACCGCCTATAAGAACTACTTTCTCTCCGATGGTCTCAGGTTCATAGTATGCAGCTGTTGCATATCTTGCATTCTCTACTCCAGGAACATTAAGAACTCTGTGGGTAGAGCCTGCAGCAACTATGATATCAGTTGGCTTAAGTTCATTCAAAAGCGCTGTGTCAGCTGCGGTATTCAGCATGACCTTTATATCTCTCTTCTCAACCTGACGAACATAGTAATCCTTAAGCTTTTTAAGGTCTTCCTTATGGCCATGATCTGCAAACAGAAGTGTTCCGCCGAGTTTTTCACCCTTATCCACCAGAGTTACATCATGCCCTCTGTCGAACGCTGTTATAGCTGCTTCCATACCACCTACACCACCACCAACAACAAGGACCTTCTTGCATGATTTTGGAGCAGGTGTATTGAGAAGATATGCTTCCTGTCCGGCTGTCGGGTTGATATTGCACTGGTAGAATCCTGTATAGAGTCCTGCCATGCAGTCACTGCAGCGAATGCATGGTTTGACATCCTCCTCCCTTCCTGTAAGGAACTTCTTAGGAAGATCCGGGTCCGCAAGGATACCGCGACCGATTGAGAAGAAATCGATAACACCTTCACCAATCAGCTGATCCATCTTTGCAGGATCATTGTGTCCTCCTACGGCAGTCAGCTTAGCCTGTACCCCGACTTTCTTAAGTTCTCTTGCGATAGGTATATTTACAAAGTGACCCATGAGCGGGTTCACCCAGCAGTAATGTTCCGAATTGTGATAGTCACCGGATGAAATCTCGATGATGTCTACTATACCGTCTGTCATTTTGCAGAATGCGGCACAGTCCTCAAGTGACCATCCATTCTCCTGATGCTCGTCGCCGCTGATACGGATCTGGATAACTACTCTCGGTCCAACCTTTTCTCTTACCGCTTTGAGTACCTGAAGCGGGAACTTCGCGCGGTTTTCAATTGATCCGCCGTATTCGTCTGTTCTTGTGTTCCATGCTGGCGAAAGGAACTGTGCAAGCAGCCATCCGTGACAGCACTGAACCATTACCTGATTAAAGCCTGCCTGAACAGCACAAAGTGCCGCTTCAGCAAAGTCATTAGCAATTCGGGCCATATCCTCTTCGTCCATTGCGGAAACATGAGTGCCGTTCTCCTTGTCCATATCTACAGGACCGATGACTTTTCCTGTGGTCTGCCCGTTGAAGAAAGGTTCTGCAAACAGTCCAGCATGAGCAAGCTGAATGCACGGATTAGCTCCGTGTCTTGTGATTGCATCTGTATACTTGATCCAGTCTTTTGCAGGAAGGATCATTCTTGAGAAATCCGGTCTAATTACATCAACGTTCGGCCTTCTTACTGCGTCTACGTTATTCACCGGTGTCTCACCGTAGTTTACGCTTGCCGCTCCGCCACGAGCTTTCTTTTCATAGAAAAGCACTGTGCGGAAATCTGGTGCCCCGCTGTACTCATCAGGATATGTAAGTCCTGTAGGAGTGCTGAATATTCTGTTTCTGTAGGTGACTCCGCGGATAGTGCAAGGCTTGCTGAGGTTTGGATACTTCTTCATGGCTACTTATCTCCTTTTTAAGTTTATTCTTCGATACACGTTCTAAAGTGTAATTATTTCCTGACTAAACTTTAACAAAAAGACCGATGCCACTATACGGTCATCAATCCAAATAAACGAAGATATATTCGTTCTTTTGTACAATCAGCGAATCATCCTATACATGCGAAGAGAAAACTGCAGGTTGAAGCATGTGTTTTCGTCAGTAAGATCTATATCGAACAGATCTTCAGCTCTTTCAAGCCTGTACCTAAGAGTGTTTTTATGGATGTTCATTTTTCTGGCAGCCTGCTGTACATTACGTCCAGACTCAAGATACATCTCCACACTTTCTTTCAGGGATGCATTGTATTTCTGATCATATTCTTCCATCATACGAATCTCAGGCCGGCAAAACTGTTCAAGGTCATTTCCCTGCGATGCCAGTTCCATAAAATGATAAAGCAGTATATCTTCGTAATGGATTATAAGGCTGTCTACCTCCAGCTTCTGATATACCCTCTGAATCGCCTTCATTTCACCGAATGCAGCAGAAAGACTCATGATGTTTTCAAACGGCCTGCTTATGCCAATGCGAGTATCGCGTCCGCCAACAACTGATTGAATGGTACTGATCATATCCGTTGTTACATATTTTTTGTCGAGAACACTAATAAGGCTCCCGTCATAGATGACACAGTATGAAGATGCCGGCAATATATGGACCAGCGTATCCCGCATAAGATATAAAGATATACTATTGCGCAGGTCTATGCTCTTTACCGCAACAAGCTGCATGAATTTCGGAAAGGTTATCCCTGATATCCTGCAGCGCTCGATTATGTCCTGTTCGTTTGCAGTCTTCTCAATTATGTCTTTGAATATACTGAAATAAGGAACAGTCTGCATTGCTGTTCTCTCACTGTAAAGCATCTCAAAAAGAATGGATTTGCAGATGATAACCAGTAATTCTTCATCCTCACCCCTGAAGGGATTCTTTTCGACAATAGTGACTATGCCTATTGGTCCATCTTTATCTCTGACACGACAACCCATAATGCGATAAGGACTGAATGGGAGCTTGCTTATCAGCGGCTCATCACTATTGAGCAGTTCCTCAAAGATTCCTTTTTCTTCAGTAACCTTTGTATATTCCGCAATCAGATTGCCTTCATGCAGAAGCGCTTTCCATATTTCATCATCTCCATTGCAATGGCTGTAAGAGATGACTTTGCCGCTTATGTCATACAAAAGCATAGGATTCCCAAGCATCTCCGCAGCAATATCTGTAAGATACTGTATTCCTTTACGCTCAATCAGAGCATTTAATATTGCATCTTTTCTGTAAGAATTTTCCATAATGATTTGTTACTCCGGGAGTTTAACCGTATTACTATGAAGATTTCATCTGTCGATATGATTTGTATTCTCCATTATCGACAATGTCGATATCCAGTCAGAAATACAATTCGTAAGAACCTTCAAATTCCGATGGTTAAAGCATCTGTATTTTTCGTTTCTGCCTGCCATCCTGCGGTGCCCATTTTGTTTTTCTTGTTTTGGTTTTTATATGGTCTTCATCTTATTTTCTCTATTTCAATTTATAGTGAGTTATATTCGATTTTATTTCATCACCTGTAACTCTGCCATTGAAACATAATGTTTTACCAAAAATTCTTCCGGCGCATTTTCAATAAGCATCTTCTTGTGCTCTTCATTCCATGCACTGAGTTGTTGCTGATTCATAGCAGCCCCTACTCCTCTGCATGCGCGCATACGGCCGTGCCAACCTTCTCTTGTGAACAAAACATCAACTCGGTACTCTTTTTGCTGTATAACTTCAAAGTTCATGCGAAGCTCGTCAGGAATAAAAACAGGGTGAACAGTATCTCCGTATGAAGACCAGCTTGGATTGTGCTTAAGGATAATCTCTTCGCTTTTCCCCGCAATAGCATCTTCATAAGGAAGCCATCCCATGTATAAAATAAGCAATTTCCCTCCCGGTTTTAGCATCTGCGCAAATTTACCGGCTATAACTCTGGCATCTAAATACCAGATACACTGACATACTGTGATAACATCAAAGGTATTATCCTTGTAATTTACTTCTTCAGCCGGACAGGTATAAAACTCAATATCCATACCTTTCTCCGCCGCAAGAAGCTTCGCCTGCTCTATCTGGTTATTTGAAATATCAGTTCCTATCCATTTGGCTCCGTACTGATACATGTTGCGAGGAAGAACCCCGGTTCCTGTTCCAATATCCAATACTTTCTGTCCATCCTTGCATAGTCCCAGATCAATAATGCTTTGGTAAAACTCAGCTGGATAAACATCTCTGTATTTGGCATAATCTTTTGAAGTATTTCCCCAATCAAAAGGCTTCCCATTATCTATATCTGAAAAATGCATTTTCTAATCCCCCTAGTCAGTTATGCTGGAATAATCTTTACTTGAAGACTTTTAAAATAATACGTACTTATTGAGCATTAAGCTTCGAAAATACTTACCAAGCGACTTATCACCTGATCATTTGTAACTCTATACGTCTTTAAACTATTCTGGTCAAATTCATCTTCTCGAAGATTATTAATGAAATGATGAATATCATCCATGACAGATTCTGGCAAATCCGATACAGGATTCAAAACCATCTCAACCGCCAATCTCAAAACATCTTTCTTATGCTTTTTAATATCCGCAGAGTCCACCTTTTCTCCTTTTGCTTTTCGTAAACTCAAGTCCAAATACGCCTTAGCCTTAAATAGAATCAAATACTCTGGTCTTAAAACAGAAAATCCATTCTCTATCACTCGTCCATTCAAAAGAACCTGATAATAATCATCATCCAAAAGAATGGCCGATAGACTTGAAATATCATCACTCACATGAAGAGGTGTTATACCAATGTGACTTTTAAGCTCAAAATCTGTTCGAGAAAATAACTCTATCATTTTTGGAAAGCCTTCTACCTGCGGTTTATCAAAACGGTAGAACTGTGGCTTTCCCGTACTTCCACTTATATGCCTATAATCACCATCTTTAATAAAATCCCAAAAGATTCCTGCAAACTCCGGTGTAAGTGCCTCTACAATAAGCACCATATCCAAATCTTTTGTTGCTCGAAAGTCTGCCTCATTCTCTGTGAAAAAAATATCACATGCGGCACCACCTATTAATACATAACTATCTGCGTAGTCTTTGAAGTACTCTTTAAATTTCAGCAACCCCGCTACCATACATATTCCTCCAGCATTTCTCTTATAGAAATTTCAATTCTTTCATCCGCTTTTTCATCATCTGACAATGATAATAACAGTGACAGTGGATCAATAGCATCACCTTTGTCAAAAGAAACCACGTAACCCACTTCCTGTATAATGCAGCCAGGTTCATCTTTTTTTATATCAACCAGCCTATCCTTCAGTGTCAAATCTTTTATATTTTTCTTTGCCACGACATAAGTCGGATATTTATTATCAGATATCATTGAATATTCAGCAAGCGCTGACATTCCACCAAAGACAGTAAGATTCAAATTATCATTAATATAAAAGTTATTAATCACCGGATTTCTCATATAAACTTCAATACTACTCCACAGTTCCTTTATATCATCCGGTACATTAATGACACGTGACTTGCCCTTGGTTCCAAGAATTGGCATATCAAAAAAATCTATCTCGTCAAAACACCTAGAGGCAGACATTTTTGTAATGTCTAGCTGTTCTGCTGCTTTTGTAACTGTAATTCCATTCCATTTTTCATAGATTGCTGTAAGAATCATTTTTTGAGTTAAAAATGATATTCTTTGAACTGGCTTTATAGTTCTTTCACGAGCAGAATTAAGAAGGATACCTAAAAATGGAAGATATATTTCCTTATCTTCTACAATAAAAGGAATTCCATCTGCTATCATTGCATTCTTAGAGTAAGTGCTGGTATTCTTTATATACAAAGCACAACGCATATCCAAAAGCTTTTCAATTTGCCTATGGTTCTTTCGTAATTGAGCCAAATTTATTTTTTCTTTTGGAATTGCTATTAGCCACTCTATATTATGTATACTCGCAATCTTGAAATCATATAATGAAGAATAGATCATTGGAAGTCTTCCATTATAGTCTATGTCTTTAATATCTACTTCCATCCCAATGCTCTTCTCTATAAATTCTTTCATATATAAACCTCTTTTTAATTTGTAACGTATTTTATGTTACAAATTAAAAATAGCACCTCTAGTGCCTAAAATCAAGACAAATCAACAATATCAAATAGTCTTTTCCCTTCCGAAGAAATGACAACATAATCTAATGGATCAATTAGGTTGGGCTACATCGCAGCTCTTATTTTTTCAATTAACGTAATATCTGCTGGTAACCAGTCAACAGAATCCAGCTTTTCTTTTGTTAACCACTTCGCAGCTTCATGTTCTTTTAAGACCAAATCGCCGCTTATAATCTGGCACCAAAAGCAATCCATAGAAAGATGAAACGTCGGATAATCATATTCAATCGTATCAATGAATTCACCCACTGATATTTCCGTATCCAACTCTTCTTTAATCTCTCTTTGTAAAGCTTCCTGTGGAGTTTCTCCCGCTTCGATTTTTCCTCCGGGGAATTCCCAACCACCTTTGAACTCACCATATCCACGCTGGGTTGCAAAAATGATTGGTTCAGCTTTGTCATCTGATGCCTTTATTACTGCTGCCGCTACACGTATTGTCTTCATAGAACTAACTCCTAAGCTGTAAAATAATCAAATATATCTTTTCTTGCCTCGTTTTTCAGCTCCAACTTGAAATTCATGATAGGAAGCAATTCACCCTTATCATTTTGAATTGTTGTCTGCTGCCACTTCACCGGATCTACTTCTCCCATATAGTAAAAATCGCTACCTTCACCATCACTCTTTTTTACAAAAAGAAGTATTTTTAATCCATTTTCTTTTGCATGAATAATCGCCTGTGCCTCAGGGCTATTTTCGCTTACTTTACTTCGGGTCATCCAACTAAAAATTTTTTTGCTATAAGATTCTGGATTGGATGCAAGTTTTTCAAATTCATCTGCATATTTTGTACTATTGGCAATATCATCCGACTTTTCATATGTTACAAATATAGGACAAGTATTATGCTTGATTCGATATCCATAAACAGTGGAACTATCATCCTTCGCCCAGTTCAAGATACGACATACATCTTTTCTGGAATACTTCTGATACAAAACCAAATTGTTTTCATCATGATTGCCATACATATCCTGATAACGAGCAATACCATATTCTACAAGGGTAGATAATTCCTTTTCAAAAAAGATATTTTTAAGTTTTTCATTCAAGCTTATAGCTCGCTGAACAAACCCTTTTTTCGCCGAATCTCGACTTACAATTTCAAGTGTTTCATATCTCCTCTTTTCTGAAGGAGAATTTATAAATTCTTTGGTCAACACATGATATGCAGAGGTATAATCAGATTCCCGAAACTCCTCATTCATTTTGTTTAATCCATCCTTCATTGATTCGATGGAAAACTCACCATTCTCAAGAAGCATTCGACACATTAATAATTCATGGATACGCTTACCATTCATGATTATATTTGAAATAAACTCTAATACCTTTTCTTCCTCATCAGAGAAAACCACCTTATATTCCTTATCAACCAAGCGAACAAATTTATCATAGGTCTTGGAATAATCTACAAAAAGCATAGGGTCGATTTCACCATTTTCATAGAAATCCATAATCGTTGGTATTCTTCCCAAGCGATCCTTTAAATTCATATATTTCTCGGTAAGCATCTTTCGATTCGTTGACATCCGGTCAATGGAATCATAAATTCTTTTTCTGGAAATTTCATCAAAATGAACTGTTGATGCCCCAGGTATAATTCGTCCACCCTCCATTAAGTAACGGCGGACATTATCCTTGTTGTAAGATCTATCTCCCGACAACGCAATTGGGATCATAAAGTTCGTTTCATAATTTCCAATAAAATCTAAGATTACTACATACTCTTTACCTTCCGCTTTTCGCAAGCCACGACCCAACTGCTGAATAAACACAATAGGAGATTGTGTTTTACGAAGCATGATTACCTGATTAACTTCAACAATATCGACACCTTCATTTAGAATCTCCACAGAAAAAATATAATCCAACGGCTCCATTTCACTAGTAGCATCTTCTTCATTCATTGCCAGCCTCTCAAATGCATTTGATCTGACTTCATCGCTGGCAGCACCGTTTAAAGAAATCGTACGGAAATTTTTCCCCGTATCGGGATTTACGGTATTATTAAAAATATTCGAAAGTGCATCAGATTCTTTGATACTACTGCAGAAAATAATACCTTTTACCTTTTCCCCGCTGTATCCAAAATAAGTAGCCTGATCAATAATATGCTTTACTCTGCTATCACTGGTAAGCATATTAAAATCTACTTCCTTCTTTTCACGATCACCAATCATTTCCAAATCACTGATACCAAAATAGTGGAACGGGCAAAGAAGGTTTTCTTCCATCGCCTGCTGCAAACGAATTTCATAAGCAATCTGATGATTGAATTGTTCGTAGACATTTCTTCCTTCAATATTGTCATCACGCTTATCCGGAGTCGCTGTCATTCCAAGCCACAATCTCGGTTCAAAGTAATTCATAACTTCCTGATATGAATTTGCCGGGCTATGATGAGCCTCGTCTAATATAATGCAATCAAATGCATCCGGTGCAAACTCGCTTAAATTGTCTTCCTTTCGGAGCGTCTGTACCGTTGCAAATATAATGTCATTATTCTTATTCTCTTTTAAAGAAGGAGTTCCGCAAATTACTCCCATAGAGACAGAAGATGGAAATACATTTTGATATGAACGCATGGATTGTCTTGCTAATTGCTCACGATGTACAACAAACAAAACTCTTTGAAAACCCAATTCCCTCATAGCAAAGGCAGACGCATACGTCTTTCCAGTTCCCGTTGCAGAAATCAACAACGCCTTATCATTGTTTTCTTCTTGCTTAATAATCTTGCGAAGATTATTAATAAAATGAACCTGCATGCTGTTCGGTTGCAGCTTAACTTTTTCAATTGGAACCAACGGATCGTTCTTTACGATTTCACGTTGTTTTTTGGAAATATTATAAGCAGTCTTATACTGCTCTTTTATTTCATCATAATCTGCTGTAAACGGAGAATTCCACAGTTCTTCAAACTCACCCAAAATATCCTGAGCAACTTCTCCATTTTCTGTGGAAATCAATTTTG
Source organism: Lachnospiraceae bacterium C10 (assembly GCA_900100095.1). GTDB lineage: Bacteria > Bacillota > Clostridia > Lachnospirales > Lachnospiraceae > Weimeria. The sequence continues at coordinate 49,626 of FMTN01000016.1, read as the reverse complement.
TGTTCCACTCACGATTCGTAGTGAGAGCAAACTCCGTCATATTTGAACTTCCAATGATAATTCGATACACTTCATCTTTTTGGAAAATATATCCTTTGGTATGAAAACCTATTCCGGACGAATTTACATCATACATACGTAGTGTAATATTCGTTAGCCTATTTAGAGTTTCAAGTGCTTTGGGCTGGCTAAAATTAAGATAATTTGTAGTCAGGACCTCTCCCTTTATTCCTTTTCTTTCCAGTTCTTGAAAGATTTGAAGTAAGGGTACAATCCCACCTTGCGTTATAAAAGCAACGCTAATTTGAAATTTGTCACAAGAAAGCAATTCATCCTCAATGGATGCAACAACTTTTTTCCCTTGCTTGTAATTGTTCGAAACAAAGGTTGGTTTATACGCCTCTGTTGAAATAATATTAGAATCAATATATGCTGTTTCAAATCCTGACCGAAGTTCTGATAATGTTTCTGATTTCATAATATTTCCCTTATACGATCCAATACTTTTTACCAAACCAAATACCCCTGTCTCCTTGCGCTATCGTAAACAGGTTGCATATTTTTCTCCAGAATATTGTAAAACTCCGTTTGTGTATTTCCTCTTCGATATAGTTCCTGGTTTGCCCATATCGAATGAAGATTATCCTTATAGCATTTTTCAAAGCTATTTCGTATCTGCGGATGACTATCATCATTTATCATGCCATAAAGAATAAACTGATTATTTGCGAACTTTCCAAAGAAGCGGTTCCAATCCGGTAGTTTATTACTTTTAGATGAATTCAAAGAAGAATCCATCGGCATCAGATTCCAAAGCTCATCATTCATTACAAATGACCATGGAATAAAATGATCGATATCATATTTACCTTTTTCTATAGGCGAATCCTTAAACACATCAATAATTGGTTGTCGTTCAAGAATGAGCTCCCATAAATCTCTAACATGATTAAGCTTACGCATTTTTTCATCCATAGGCGCCAGTTTATATACAAGGCTTGGTACCTCTGGATTATTACTCTGTAACCACTTTACCTTTTCAAATTGAATCCAGCCTAATATAGAAACTGTATTATCTTTGATCAGGCTTATCCATTCATCACTGAATTTTACTTCACGCTTTAATCCTGTGCTCTCGCCAATGACATATGGTAACGGTGTAGATTGATTTAACAACTGCGCATACTTTATCAATGCTCCTATTCTTCCCCAATCCACATTTTGATTCGCATGATCAAAGAATCCCGAAAGTGCTCTATATGGTACATTTCTCGTCAATCTATTCTTATATTCACGAAGTTCATTATCATACTTAGCTATTTCATTTCTAATGCTTTCTGCATCAGCATCTGCTCTCAATCCGCTTAATTCTTGAAGAGTGATAACTGCAAGTTCAAGTGCATCGCGAGGCTCGCCAAGTAGGAATCCACTCAAATGAACATGGAATTCCAAAACGGTGTACCATGCATTACAAATCATCTCATCAATAATGTCATTAAAAGATGTATTTACAACATCTCTGGAAATCATTTTGACGATTGCTTCGAGCCAATAAAACTTATAGCAATAAGACGGATCTTTTAACATCTGTGAGAAGCCGACTACATCCAAATTGTTATAGTATTTCCCATCAATATTAAGGTCGAGCTTACCATTCATCATTCATTGCCCTCCCAGAATATTCGGTCTTTAAAACTGCCTCTTTTATCCTGCTTATCCTGCTTAACTTTCATAAGTTGCTCAATGGAATATCCTCTAGCCTCACAGATAGCAAATAACACTTCTAAAACATCTGCCATCTCTTCAATCGATTTATCAGCTTGATATTCCGCAACTTCCTCATTAAGTTTTGTATCCAATTCCTGTAGGTATTCATCCTCTGGCAAAATCCTGGTTATCGGATTCTTGCCATCAGCTTTTATAATCTCAGGAATTCGATCTCTCACAAGCTTTCCCATATATAACCTCTTACCCTTTTACAAATCCGTATATTTCGCACTACTTCCTCTATTTTGAAGCCTTAATTATCAAAAAATCTAAAGCATCTTGAGTATCTTCAATTTTTCTAATGATAGGATTCGCAACTCTAGCGCTCATTCTTCTTTGCCTTTCTTGGATCCTCGGGCTTAACAGCATCAGTCGGTAAAAACCACCTGTTACCAACTAATTCCGCTCCAGGAACCCGTCCTTCTTTACATAAAATAGCTACTCGTCTTTGACTTATGCCCCATTCCTCTGCCTTAACTGCTGACGGCACAAAATTCATATAGCACCTCCATAAAAATAGGCGTCAATTCACTGCATTTTAAGTATATTCCTTTAGGCGAATAGTTTCAATGAATAAATCCTGTAGTTCTACTAAAACGCTATAATAGCAATTTTAAATTTCAAACCGACATTATACCGACATTCAAGCCGACATTTTTCTTTCTAGCACTGCCTGAACCCACAAAACTCTTCAATCGAATTTTTCATGAAAACTTCCCAGAAATAAGAATCAATATGAAGGAATTTACCGATGACTATATTTTTAACCAATTGAAAAAAAATAAGGTTGAACTGGCCATTGTTCCCGGCCCATTCAACCCGCATTATTTTGATTAACATCCCCCTCCCCCAGCCGGTCCATCAGATTCACCATGAAACTTCCGCTGCCCTTTGAAGTCCTTGCTTTGCTTCCACAGTCCTTAAAGAATTGGCAGGCCCTTGCAATCGACGACAGGGAAGGATCAAAGGCAAGGAAGGTGGCGATGATGGCTCCCAGCATACAGCCTGTTCCAGTGACAGTCCCCAGCTGGTCACATCCTCCTTCTATCGTAAGGACCTTTCCATGGCAGGCGATCAGATCCACAGCCCCTGTGGCAAGGATGCCCGTGTCATATTTTCCGGAAACCGCCAGGGCGGCTTGCACCACCATATCTTGCGTAAGACTTTTTTGCGCATCCACCCCACTGGATCTGTAGTCCTTCTTATAAATGGCAAGAATCTCAGAATAATTTCCTTTTATGACCGTTACCCTTCCCTTTGTTATAAGCTTTTCAAAGAAATCTCTTCTCAGCCTTGAGCAGGCTACGCCCACAATATCTAAAACAACAGGAATGTTTTTCTCGGTAGCGACTCCAATGGATTTTTCCATAGCGGACATTCGTGTATCCGAGATGTTCCCCAGATTTAGCAGCAAGGCCTGGGCTGTGCTTGTGATCTCCTCCACCTCAAGAGGATGCTCCGCCATGATAGGTCTGCCTCCAAGGGAAAGTACCGCATTAGCGGATTGATTCATGGCAATAGGATTTGTAATACAGTGAATCAAAGGCTTTGTTTCTCTGCTCTTTTGTTCCATCCTCTATCCTCTCCTGTCAGTTTACGTTGTATTTCTTTGAGTGCCCCCATTCTCTGCAGCTGATATAAAAACACCAAGGCGATGCTGCCGCCAATCAATGTTCCACAGATAAAGGAGGGTACATAAAACAGCCAGCCTAAGCCTTCACGTCCCCAGAGGAATGCCATTACCGGATAAGAAACAACAGCGCCAATCACACCGGTTCCAATGATCTCCCCCAGTACGGCAGCCCATATCTTCCCTTTTGAGACCCGATACAGGATTCCGGATAAAAGGGCTCCAAACACCGCCCCTGTCAAAGCCAGAGGCGGGATTCCCATACAGGCCATGCGAAGAACTCCAATCATACATGCCACTGCAAAAGCATCCACCGGTCCTAAGAATACTGCCGCTGTAATATTGATCAGATGCGCCATGGGACACATCCCCTCCACACGAAGCAAAGGTGAAATAACAACACCAATTGCAACCAGCATCGACATCATGACCATTCGCAACAAATTGTAACGTTTCATACTTCTCCTCCTTCTATACAAAAAATGGAGCACCCAATCCGGGTACTCCATACAAGTTCAATCCTATTCCCATACTACAATATAGGCATTCCTACGTTGGCATTATCCAAATCAGGTTCTCGGTCGAAGGTTTCACCTTCCTCTCAGCCTGTTCACAAGCTCCCGTTTATTAAGTTCAACATCTCCATTGTAGCGCTTTTCTCATGCAATGCAAGGACTATTTTCTTCGATCTTCCCTTCCTAGTCCAATGCCTTAAAATATTCCTGTCGTACCGCCTTCGCCTCCGGCATAAATTCCATGGCTCCCCAGCAATGCATCATCCCTTCTCCCACATGGACATGAAGCTCTACACCATATCTTTGGCATACTTTTTCAAAATCAGAAAGGTATGCCATCATGACCTCTCTTGTTCCATAGAACAGATCGATCGGAGGAAATCCTGCCAGGTTATACAGCATGGGGCTTAACAGGTAGGCCTCATCTCCCGTGGCAAGTACCGGCGCAATGTTATCAAAAAAGGAAGGAGGAATCATCACATCCTCTTTTTTCTTTTTCTCCATCTCTTCTCTCTGTTTTTTACTTGGAGGAACCTGAAGTCCCGGTGATTGCAAAACAAGCCTGGCGGGGAAGGGAACATCCGGTCTTTCCTGTTTGATATATACACATAAGGATATCGCCTGGCCTCCGCCGGATGAGGTCCCAAAGAAACGAACCTTTGTAGCATCATATTCTTTCAGAATCGCCTGATAAACCGAAAGGGTACTTTGCAGCGTCTCCACCAGTCTGTGTTCCGGCGCCATAGGATACAACGGAAACCATACCTTCGCCTGACATGCCCTTGCAATCTGTCCACACAAAATCAGATCCCCCGGATCCGGTGGCAGGATATATCCTCCTCCAAACAAATATAGCACCGCTTTTTCCGGCTCCTTGCCCTTTTGTGCAATGGTATAACAGGTTGTTCCTCCGATCTCCTCTGTTTGAATATCAAACTGCTTCATCTTATCATAGGGTATTTTCAACGGTTTCTTCTGCTTTTCTTGATATTTCTCCAGCAGCTTTTCAAAATCCGCTCCCTGCTTGTCCAGCATTTTGTTTACACCCGCCAGTTTAAAGATTCCACTGATCATTTTCGCTTGTATACTTGGCATGATCCTCTCTCCTCATAAGTCTTATCTTACACTATTTAGCTGCCTCTAACATCATACCACACCGGCCTCCGCTTTCCTAGGAGGATCTTATGGTCAGGTAATGATGCTCTGCTCCCCACTTCTTTTCCGTGATACCAGAAAAGAATGTTCCATCTATAGCATGTAAGCCATTGCTCCCACACATGCCGAAAAGCAAATCAGCGTGATGGGGCTTAATCCTTTTTTTATGATTTTTCTCGAACCAAAATATATCAATGCGATAACACCAGTAAGACCTACCGTAAGAAAATCAGGCCTGCCACTGAAAACAAAACCGCAGTTTTTTATAATCATAAATATACCTGTTGCCAGGATGATTCCTATAATACATGGCTGTAACCCAGATAAAGCAGCCTTGACTAAGCGGTTTTGAAGAAATATCTTCATTGCTGCCATTATAAGCAAAATGATAAAAAAAGCAGGTAATACAACCGCTGTGGTAGCAATTATCGCACCAAGTAATCCTCCCTTTTCACTTCCGATATATGTGGCCATATTTACCATAATCGGTCCGGGCGTACTTTCGCTGATAGCAATCATGTATGCGAGCATTTCATCATCCAACCAACCGTGAGCCAGGACAACATCCCTGATCAAAGGTATTGCCGCATAAGCTCCGCCGAAAGAAAAAAGGCCGACCTCAAGAAATCCGATTAACAGATCAAAATATATCATTTCTCTTCCCGCCTCTTTTCCATATTATTTTTTATAACGAAAACAATGATACCGATAAATGCAGCTGCAAGCATAAGTATCATGGAGGATATATTAACGGCAAATACGTTTATAAGGAACATCGTAAGCACAGAACATATAACTATGCTTATCTGCATAGGATTTTGCTTCATTTTCTTCAGCATTTTTATCGCAGCATCAACAATAAGAATCCCAACAGCGATTTTTATCCCGCGAAATGCATTTGAGATCCAAGTAATTTCAAGAAAACCATTCAGAAATCTTGAGACAGCATATATAATCGCAAAAGATGGAAGTATCATCCCAAGAGTAGCTATAATCGCTCCGGGAAGTTTCCCCTTTTTATATCCGACATAAGTTGCACAGTTGATTGCTATGGGACCGGGCGTGGATTCTGCTATCACAGTAATGTTCATCATTTCATCATGAGTTATCCATTTTTTATTTTCCACGCAGATATTTTCGATAAGTGGGATCATTGCATACCCACCGCCGAATGTAAATACCCCAATCTTTGCAAATGTAAAAAACAGATTAATGAGCACAATGGCCTCCACAGTGATGATCTTCATCATGATGATCACTACAATTATGGCCTTCACCATGATGATTACACTTTACATCAGGGTTATAATCAAGTCTTTCTTCAATCAATGCTTTTACTGCTTCATCTGCATTACCGGATACACCTCCGTAGAGTTTGATGCCTGCTTCACTGAGTGCAACCTGTGCTCCTCCTCCAATACCCCCGCAAATTAGGGTGTCTACTTTTCCACCAAAAAGAAAACCTGCCAGAGCGCCATGTCCCTGCCCATTTGTATCCACAATTTCTTCATGCACGATTTTTCCATCTTTTATATCATATACCTTAAACTGCTCTGTATGTCCAAAATGCTGAAAAATCTCACCGTTTTCATAAGTTACTGCAACTCTCATCTCATTGTCTCCTTTTTTTCTTTTAGCATTGATGCTTTCGCCTTTTGAAATGTCAAAGCTTACATTACCACCTGAAATGATAAGGCTCCTCCCCTCCACAAGCACTTTCGCTATTTTCTTTCGAGCATTATCATACATTGCTGTCACCGTAGTTCTGGCAACACCCATTTTAGCCGCACACTGCTCCTGAGTCATCCCTTCCGCATCCAGCAAGCGTATCGTCTCAAATTCATCAAACGTCAGCCGTAACGCTTCCTCATCAACGTTATCCGTAGGTGCAAAACCAAACTTTCTAGGAAGACCTGATATTCTTCTACATTTCGTTTTCTTAGGCATAATTCATCCTTCCTGACATATGTCAATATAAAACATACGCTTCATTCTGACATATGTCAATATACAATCATAGACAACAACAAAAATTTTGCGGATATCCACGATTTTTCATGGACAATAATAGACCAGCACGAATCTGGGTGTCCTCAAATCTGGGGTCCTCAGGGTACTGGTCTATGTAAGGTTTTATTTAGTTTTGTCCGACAAACTTGAATTTGTTTATTTATAGAACCATCAACAATGTTCCGGCCCCGATCAGTATGCATCCAATCATCGACTTTGCAGTAAACTCTTCATGAAGGAAAACAAATGCCAACACCAGAGTGATAACTACGGACAGTTTATCTATCGGCACTACTTTGGAAGCATCTCCCATCTGCAATGCCTTGTAATAGCATAGCCATGAAGCTCCCGTTGCAAGCCCGGACAGGATCAGGAAAATCCAGCTTTTCTGACTGATTGCTCTGATACCGCCTTGCTGATGCGTAATAAATACCATTCCCCAAGCCATTATAACAACTACCATCGTGCGTATAGCCGTAGCAAGATTGGATTCGACTCCTTCAATTCCAACTTTTGCCAGTATTGATGTCAGTGCAGCAAAGACTGCTGAACCGAGTGCTAACCAAAACCACATCACTATACCCCCTACAAATTCGATATTTGCCATCGTCAATAAAACTGGAATATATTTTGCATCTAAAAATTCCGATTTGTTAATTTCACTGCTTGCAATTATATCGAATGCCTGCGTTTATACAATTCCATTCTCATCCATACCGTACCTTCTTTATTTTCGAGTTCTTCGAAGCCCATCCTCTTATATAAGGCATAGCCAATGCTCATCACTTTAGGCTTTGTCGTAAATCGAACCTCCGTAAAGCCCAGCTTACGGCTTTTATCCAACAGAGCATGAAGCATATGCCTTGCATACCCCCTCCCTCTGTATTCAGGTTTTATGTATAATCGCTTCGCCTCTGCAACCTGATCATCAATTCGCCTGATTGCAATTGTGGCGACAGGATTTTCTCCCTCATATCCAAGCAGCAATGCTCCGCCTTGATAAAAAACTTCCAAATCTGCCAGTTCCTTATCAAGAGATTTGAAGCACTCTTCTGCCCCTTTCATCTTCGAATATTCCAGAATCAGTTCCTTCGCTGCCTCATAATTATCACAGTCACATATTTCAATCATTTTTTTATCCATTTTTCTTCTACAGCATTTTTACCATAATGATTTCATCACGGTATGTTCCGTCTTTTAACTTAAACGCTCTCACATAACAACCATACTTGCGATAGAGGCCTTTTACCCGCTCATTATCAGAAAAGCCCCATTCCTCCATCATTTCAGCAAATATTTTTCAAATGCCTTATGTGCATCCATATGAGTATCTTTAAAAAATAAAATGCCCCAAACAATAAATGCCAATATAGCCATATAGGGTGATAAAACTAAGGAAAGAACTGTTCCTGCCAGCATGATGGCTGACCAAAAAAAGCATTGATTTCTGATATCTAAAGAAATAGCGGCTCTGTCATACATAGCCTGCTCTTTTTCTGAAAAGGTATTAAATCCGGCAACACATTTCGTTGCCTTTTCTTTGAATAATCCAAACAACAAGCCGATTGCCGCAAATGATATAACCAATACACCACACATCCAAGCCCCTATATTCATACTTCCATCCTCCCTTACAACGCCCGGTTTATTGATCTCACAGCTTCCATTATATCGAATCCACTGCCATTAAGAAATACACTACAGCCTGTGAATTCAAAATGGAAAATTGCATTTTGTGCTGTTAACTGTTGCTCTGTCATTTTTCTGTAAATAACGGTTTCACTCCGCCCTGTCCAGGCAGTCATACAGAAGCTTTACAATTTCAGACTTCTCATACCCTTTCCCGATGAAGACCACCTGGTTGCATCTGTCACCGTAGGTGACATCCCAGTCATCCTTTATATCCGGGAAATCACGAACGACCTTATCCAGTTCTTCTTTGGGCCAGGCACTTACCCACTCGGAAAGCTCCGTAATGGATGCATTCCGGCCTGCCTGCTCAAATAGCTGGACGTGGTCCCAGTCATCCGAGAACCAAATATAACCCTTTGTCCTTATCAGCACGTCCGGATAATCCTCTAAGAATTTCTGGAAAGCCTCCCTTCGAAACGGCCTTTTTTCTTCAAAAACAAAGGAAGAGATACCGTATTCATCCACGCAGGCCTTTTCATCTTCATGTTCACACTGATTCAGTGCCCGCTGCAGAGCGCTGTAGGCCTCCACTTCGTCAAAATCAAAGTCTTCCCGGTCTAGAAGAACGTCAAGATCCACTTTGCCCTTCACGCACTCGACCATCTCCGCTTCCTGCTGAAGCTCGCGAAGTCCTTCCCTTACCTCCTGAAGCTGCTCTTCGTTCAAAAGGTCTGTCTTATTCAGGATGAGAAGATTACAGAACTCAATCTGGTCCATAATCAGATTGATTACATCCCCATCCTCCGTCTCCTCATCCGATGTAAGACTATGGAGGAATTCCCGATAGATTCTGTCAACATCCACCACGGAAACAACACTTTTCAGATATACTCTGGTATCTTCTGTCATCTCTTCATAATTCAGAAAAGCTCCGGCAATGGAGGATGGCTCACTGATTCCGGAGGCCTCCACAAAAACAGCTTCAATGCTTGGATCTTCGGAGAGCCGTTCAATCTCTTCCATAAACTCATCCCGAAGGGTACAGCAGATGCAACCATTCTGCATCTGAACCATTTCCACCTGACATACCTTATTCCCGGTCTTATTCAATAGGGACGCATCAATATTCACGCTTCCCATATCATTGACGATCAGCGCAATTATGCGCTGCTCCTGCTGTAAAATGTTCTGCATCAGTGTGGTCTTCCCGGATCCAAGATATCCGGTTATGATCACAACAGGGACTTCTCTTGTAGACATATATTCACTCCTAAAAAACACAATCGCAACTTAGTTGCATATTATATGCCCAAGTTGCGACTGTGTCAATAGGATTTGCAAATGAGTTGCATTTTATTCATTTATCTCAGTCGGAGTTACAAGCTCCGACTGAGATAAAAGCTCCGCGAGGATGCGCAGAGATTTGCATATGAAATATGTCAGCTACGCTGACGCAAATCTCGCGCCAAGTCTCGCGAGCGAGACTTGAACGTTCTGCACGTCTCACAGGTGCCGAAAATAACGGTCTTTGCCGGATCCATCATAAGACCGCACTCTTCTAAAAGATTCTGTTCGAAGGTCTTCACGAAGGGACTGTCCAGATGATAGATTCTGCCACATACGTTACACTGGGCATGCATATGCTGATCACAGTGCCTCTGTTCCGAAGAATACTGATAGAACCAAGAATCCTGATTCGGCTCCTTTAATTTCAACAGATTCCCCGCCTCACAAAGCCGGTCAAGATTCCGATAGACAGTGGTTTTATTAATTCCATCCGCCCGCTCTGAAACCGCTGTCAGTATTTCCTTTGCTGTGAATCTCTGCTCTGTATGTTCTTTCAAAAAGGAAAGAATCTCTTCCCTTGCCTTTGTCCTATAAGCACCTTTCATTCCAATCCCTTCCTATCCGTTCTTTACTCTTTTTTCTTTCGACCGGACTCGATCAGCTCCTTTTCAAAAGCTTCCGGATTCTTGAGATAATAATCCTGATGATACTCTTCCGCCTCATAAAAGTTCTTGTACGGCAATAACTCGACACAGACCTTCTTTCCGGCTTCTTCCTGAAGCGCTGCAATCTTCTCCACAGCGCAGGCTTTTTCCTCCTCTGTCTGATAAAAAATAGCCAGCGTATAGGAAAAGCCTCTGTCAATAAACTGACCTTCCGGATCAAAAGGATCCACATTCGCAAAGTAGATATCCAAAAGTTTTTTATAGGAAACACGCTCCGGATCATAGACCAGCTTGATGGTCTCCCTGTGTCCTGTCTCCTGCTTCTTCACCTGCTCATAGGTGGGATTCTCTTCCTCACCACCTGCATATCCACAGATGACCTGTTCCACTCCATACATCTTATAGATCGGTGTAACACACCAAAAGCATCCCCCTGCAAAAAAAGCCTCTCTCATTAAGTACTTTTTCCTCCTCATCCATATATGTTTTGCAATAGTCAAGACTCGCTTGCGAGTCTTGCGCGCCGGATTCGGGTCTGCTTCAGCAGACAAATTCCTGTCCGAATCCGTGCGCATCCTCGCGGAGCGTTTAACTCAGTCGGAGCTTGTACCCTGACTGAGTATAGTTTGTCATAACCCCCACCTACGCTAACGCTTAGAGGTGGGGGATTTCTCCGACTGAGTTAAATCGTGTGAAATCCACATAGAGGATAACCTTTTTTCTCCTCTTATTCAAGTTCAAGCTTTTCCGTCGTTTCCCTTTTTACAAAGATAGTTTGCACCATGAGATGTTCTCAAACCATAGTTTTTATATATGATAAACCTTCTGTTTTTTATATTTTACCCATTGAAATACTAGGCATATAATCCTCTCAATAAGATTGCAATACAGATTGTACAAAATGGAAAAGAAAAAGATGAAAGAAAGGGGAACAACACATGAGTCTTATCCACACACCTTACCGTTACGATTTTGTAGGAAGTTTTCTTCGGCCCAAGAAAGTAAAGGATGCAAAAGCCGCTTTTTTGAATGGTGATATCACCCGGGAGGATCTTGACCGCATCGTCGATGAGGCCATCACACAGGTCGTTGCCAAGCAGAAAGAACTGGAATTTCACATTATCACCGACGGAGAATTCCGACGAAGCTACTGGCATCTTGACTTTATGTGGGGACTTGAGGGTGTCGCTCATGAGAATACCGGTGGTGGCGTAAACTTTAATGGAGAACTTGCCCTACTCGATGACACCTACCTCGTCGGTAAGATCAAGGCAAAGCCACACCCTTTCGTTGAACATTTTAAATTTTTAAAACAGTTTGAGGATGAGAACACGGTTGCCAAATATACCATTCCAGCGCCGGCTCAGACCTTCCAGCAGATGATTATTCCTGCAAATTATGCTTCCACCAGAAAGTTCTATGAAACCAATGAGGAACTTATTCAGGATATCGGCCTTGCTTACCAGAACATCATTCAGCAGTTTTATGATGCCGGCTGTCGTAATCTGCAGTTCGATGACTGCACCTGGGGTGCCATTGTAGGTGATGCTGCCAAACAGCGCTACGCCAGCCTTGGTATTTCCATCGATGACGTCAAGCAGCAGCTGTTAGACGTCAACAATTTAGCCCTGTCCGGTAAACCTTCCGATATGGTCATCACCTCACACATCTGCCGCGGAAATTATCACTCCACCTTCTTTACCAGTGGGCCTTATGACTCTGTGGCTGATTATGTATTTGCACAGGAAAATGTCGATGCACTCTTCCTGGAATATGATGACGCCCGCTCCGGCGGATTTGCACCTCTTTCCAAAGTCTCTCCGGACAAAAAGGTGGTGCTTGGCCTTATCACCACAAAAACACCGGAACTGGAAGACAAGGAAACCATAATCAAGAGGATTCACGAAGCTGCCAAATATATTCCTCTCGACCGGCTGTATCTCAGCCCGCAATGCGGCTTTGCCTCCTGTGAAATCGGAAACAAGCTGACCGAAGAAGAACAATGGGCAAAACTAAAACTGGTAAAAGAAATCGCAACAGAAGTATGGAACTAATATCTTTACGAAAAAGAACCGGCGGGATCCCATATCGGGATTCAGCCGGCTTTTCTTTATTCGACCTTTCTACGGCCGTTTTTATGTGTTTTATAAAATGCTTCCTTATCCGCATACATCGCATCATCCGCACGATGGAAGACCTCGGAATAGGTTCGATCCTTTTCCCTGTCAAAGGTGGATGCTCCTACCGCTATACTGATTTCGATGTCCGGATCATGTAAAACAGGCGATTCGTCATTCCGCCTTTTTGAATTTTCTTTAAGACGCCGAATCAGCTCCGATGGTTCGGCATCTTCCAGGATACATACAAATTCATCGCCACCAATACGCCATACTCTCTTCTCTCCAAAGATTCTACAGATATCCTTGGCAATAGCAATAATCAGCCGATCTCCCGCTTCGTGTCCATAGACATCATTGATATACTTGAGCTGATTAAGATCGAAGACAACGACAGAAAATACATACGGTGTCTTTTCTTCGATTTTCTTCTCAACCTGCTGGAGGTACTCTGTATAGGAGGTTCGATTCTGCATACCGGTCAAACCATCAATATAAACATGGGAGCGGATCTGCTTAATCTGTTCGCCGAGCTGTTCCTGCATCAGATGAATCTTCTCTGTGAGAAGTTCCATAACATCCTTCACACCCCGACGCTCAATATATACCAGCTTCGAGTAATCTTCATCGCTTCTGTTGGGATCAACCTGATGAATCAGCTGGTCAATTCCGTGGGACAATTCATTCATCCTGTCCACAAGGCCAAGGAAGACCCGGCGATACTGACGCGCAACCAAAAGGGCAATCGTAGTACCACCTACCAGTGCAAACACAATAAACAAACCTACAATGGTAAGCAGACCTCTTACCTTGCTCTGATACCAGTTGACATCAAAATCGACGGCAACAATTCCGGCCACCTTACCGCTGGAATCATATACCGGGGAGTAAGCACTGTAAAAGCTTCCCCACTCATCCTCATAAGGGACTTTATCCACCGATGCATGACCTTTGCTCGCTTTGACCAAAGCATCCGTACATACAACCGGTGCACCGAACTCTGCGGGATCTTCTATGGTCGGATCAACGCCAAATATAAACTCATCCCCTTTTACATGAATGATGCAGTAAATATAATCCAGTTCAATGCTGTTCTGGAAGTAGGTCAGCGTATGCATGACCTCCTGATATTCCTTCGAACCGTAGTCATCCTTGGAAATCTTCGCTAATGCATCACCATTCAGCATGGATGCTGCTGTATTGGAAACATCCAGCATACGATCATCAATCTGTCTTCGTATGACTTTCGTTGCACTTTTCGTAAGAACATATCCAAACAGCAAATTGAAAACAATAACTATAAGTAAGACGGCGAATGTATATTTTGCCGCCCGATCAAATTTTTTCATAGAAGCCCCCGTCCGGTCGATTGTTCTCTCCGAAATTATTATACTACAATCTCTCGCAGGTATGGCAATCAAATCGTCGCGGAGCGTTTAACTCAGTCGGAGCTTGTACCCCGACTGAGTTGACTTAAAAAACCTTAAAAAAACGTGCAGCACCTATCGTACTGCACGTAACTTGATTCCATCGCTAAATTTTATATCCTTCAGGCTTCCGCTGCCAGTGCTCTTCCCAGTAACTTGCAGGATTCTTCTGCCACCGCATCCGGAGCGTCCTGGCAGATAACACCTTCTCCTCCGACAACTCTTGCACCGGCTGCCGTCATGCGGTCCACCCAGTCACGCATCCACTGGCCGTCGCCCCAGCCATAAGATCCGAACAGACCGATCGTCTTACCGGAAACAAAGCCTTCCAGCTCTGTAACGAAGGGCTCCATCTCTCCCTCTTCCAGCACTTCCGCGCCCATGGCAGGACATCCCAATGCAAAAGCCTTAGCACTCTTTAATTCATCCATGGAAGCTGCGCTTACATATACAACATTTGCCTCTGCTCCTGCTTCTGTAATACCCGCTCCAACCGCATTTGCCATTGCCTCGGTATTACCTGACTGTGACCAGAATACAACATTCACTTTGCTCATAATTCTTACTCCTTCTCGTCCTGTTAACTTTTAGCTTGCCAGAGAGTGCTTCACACTCTCCTTCATAATTGTTTCCAAAGAGTCCCCCTTAGAAAGTCTGCATACCATATCATCTTTTATATCATCGAATTGTTGAAACAGCTTCCTGGTCTGGTGTACATTCTGATAAACCTTCCAATATCCCACCATTCGGAAATTATCGCCCTCATTGTCAATAAAACCTTTGACATCGCACAGAGGATATCCCAGAAAAACCCCCATCTCATGCGGGAAATTCATTCTGCGATTCACAAAATCCTGATACCTCTTCTGAAAATGTGCAAGGGAAATTCCAAAATTTCCTTCATATCCCAGAGATTGAAGGAAGATGCGAACATCCTCTCTTTTTAAATAATGCATCAGCATCTCTTTCCGGAAAACAAGAAGAACGACCCTGTGCCTGTCATAGGCAAGGCGGTAACCGATCAAACCGATTCCACGCAGGGCATAATGGGCGCTACGTTCCTGCTCTCTTGGAAGAATCAAAAGATTGGACGTTTTCAGTCCGGATAAGGTCGGTGCACACTGCAACACAATCTGAAGTTCAACTTTTTTCCGATCCATAGAACATAACATTTCAAATACATCTTTACTCATGATTACTCTCCACTTTGTTAGTCTTATCTAACTATCGTTATATTATCCTAACACTCTGTCACTGTCAAGACACTTTGTGCAAAAGATAAGACAAAGGAAAAAGCCCCGGGAATCAGAACTATCTCTAATCCCCGGGGCAATCCACATTATGCTACAGCTCATATTTTGTTTTCTTCTTCGTTATCTCCGCCATATAAGACGCTGTAATAATACCGGTGGGAAGTGCTATCACCGCCATACCCATCAAAGCGGACAGCATGGTGATCACACGCCCCAAAGGCGTGACCGGTGAAATATCCCCGTATCCAATGGTGGTGATTGAAATCGTTGCCCAGTACAGTGCATCAAAAAATGTATGGAACAGTTTCGGTTCCAGCTGAAACATCAGCATAGCAGAAATGACAATATATACCATCACAAGGACGAACACGGCACCAAGCTGCTTTCTGACCTTTCGAATGACATTGGCAATAACAACCATGGATTTGGAGTAACGCACCAGCTTGGCGGCCCGAAACACACGGAAGGGCCTGAGCAGAGACAGACTTGCAAATCCCCTGCCGAACAGGGTAATGATCGGAATAATCGAGAGCACGTCGAAGATGGCCAAGGGTGTGAACACATAGGCTATATGCGCTTTGATACTCTTATATCCCATCTTGTAATCTGCGGTATATAGTCGCAGTCCGTAATCGAAAATAAACAGAAGACTGGTGACAATATCGATCCAGACCACAAGAGGATTTTCATGCTTTAAGGTCATGGGAACCAGACCCACGACAACAGCGGTGGTCAAAAGAAAATCATAGGACTTTGATGCGATATCGTTCGTAGTGGATGGCTCCAGGATTTCATAAATTCGTCTTTTTTGTGCTTCAATCATATCTCTCGCCTCCTGTGTCATACCAAAACTTCGTATCCGATTGCTCCAACACCGAGGAGTATCATTCCAATGGATATGACGGCGCAGATTACAACAAACAGAACCGTTCTGCCCGTTTTTCCGCTATCCACAATTCCATCATCATGTATCAGGACCTTTTTTGCCATACCATCCATCCCTTCCGACTGCCACGCCTTCTTTTGCTTTTCTTTTATTTCTTCAGGACAGCCTTTAATACCACCGGATTATGATCGGTGTATTTGAAACCGAAATCCTTTGTTTTCACTGCCTTTACCTTGATATTCGAAGATACGATAAAACCATCGATGACATAATACTGAAATGTTGCAGGATCGGCTCCCTTATAAGGCTGATCTAAGGATCGACAGCTTGGAGTCTTGCCATCCATGTATAAGGATAACCCTTCTGAAAAGGAATCGCTTTCAATTCTTCCCGGTGCCCAGAGTCCCTTTTTTTGCGGATAGGCTGACACATCCACATTGGAAAAGGTCTGATTAAAATCCCCGCCTGCTATCACATAATTCCCGGCTTTGGCTTCCGTCTGCAAAAGTTCTCGGAGCATTTGCGTCTGTTTGATCTTGCCTTCTCCGCTGTCATAGGCTTCAAGGTGCAGATTCACAGCCACAAGCTCCTTATTCGTGCCTTCCACCGGAATGCGGTTCACCATAATGCAGCGCTTTAAATTCCCAAGGCTTTCCGGCCAGCTGTAAGGACAGGGAAGAGCATACCTTACCGCCTCTTTGAAGGAAAAAGTACTCGTCGTCATAATGCCTGCATGCACCGGTCCGATGGGTGGAAAAGGATACGGGATATACAGCGCCTTGTAATTCGTGGCAAAACTGTGACTGACATCCCCAAGTCCTCTTGCAAGCCAGGCCTGCTCATTCACGTAATTCGAACGATGGGACTCCACATCCGCCTCCTGAAAAAAGCAAAGGTCCGGCTTGATCTCTTTGATCCGGCTTACGATTCCGTCCATGTTCGTTTTCGTCTGTTCCTTATCCGCCGTCTTTACCTTCTTCCCTCCATCCAGGAAAAAGTCTGCACTCTCATCTAAAGCTCCGTAGCCGATATTCCACGTAAGAATCGTAATCTTATCTCCGGGTGCAACGGTCTTTGCCTCTCTTGCCTGCTTCACCTTAAGCTTTTCTACCGCCTTTGGCTTATACTCTGTCACCGACAAGGTTACAAGCAGAGCGACAAACAATGCAACCACAACGAATATGGTCCCGAGAAATCCTTTTATGATACTGCGTTTCATATCATTCGTCCTTTCCATTACATCAAAGCGTTGCATTTTCTTTCAACGCGGCGCTTACATCCTGATAGAGAGCAAGCAATGCCTCATTCTCCTGTTGAATCTGCTCATAGTTTCCTCCCTTTGCTGCAAACTCCAGCTTTTTGGCAAACTCGGACAGGCCGACAGCGCCCACCTGAAGTGATGTGCTTTTTAAGGAGTGAACAGTGATGCGATAGGTTTCATAATCGCCTTGGGTAAGAGATTCGCGAAGGGTCTTAATCTTTGTCTCCACTTCCTCAAGGTAGGCTTCCACCATCACGGTGTACATACCCTGGGATCCTGCGGAATATTCTGCTGCCACCTTCCGGTTGATCAGTTCCTGCCCTTCGTCTTTTGCTTCGACAGCATCTTCCTGCACCAGCATGGTCACGATCTTAGCATCCAGCCGTGTGATCTTATCCTCCGGCAGCCATTTCAAAAGGCAACGCTCCAGTTCCTCCCCTTTGATCGGCTTCGTCAGATAATCGGAAAATCCTGCCTCCAGATACATTTCCCTTGCACCGGACACAGCATTTGCTGTTAGTGCAATGACCGGAACATTCTTTATCAATCCCATCCGCTTCATTTTCTGCAGGGTTTCAATTCCGTCCATTTCCGGCATCATATGGTCAAGAAGCACCAGCTCGAAGTTGTGGTTCATCATCTTATCAATGGCTTCCTGTCCGCTGTTTGCTGAAATGGTCACAACCTTTGTGGCTTTCAGAAGAAGCTTGGCAACCGTAAGATTCATCTTATTGTCATCCACCAGCAGAATATGTGCACTCGGAGCCTCGAACAGCGGCTGATAATTTTCTTTGTTCTTCTCCTCTTTCTGCACTTTTTCATGGAAATCGCCTACCGGGATATGCTTCTCATCCTCCTGCGGAATCTTCACATAGAAGGTTGAACCCACACCGTACTCGCTTTCAAAGCCAATCTCTCCATCCATCATCTTTACAAAATTATTGACGATGGCAAGACCTAATCCCGTGCCTTCAATATTCCGGTTCCGCTTCTGATCCACTCTCTGGAATGCATCGAACAGATGCTGCTGATCCTCCTCGCGAATGCCCTGACCGGTGTCGGTCACTTCAAAGCAGAGGAACAGCCGGTCTCTTTTTTCGGTATAGACGCGAAGCTTAACATCCCCTGTGTCCGTATACTTCACGGCATTGGTCAGAAGGTTCGTAACAATCTGTCGCAATTTGACCTCATCCCCCAGCAGGTACTCCGGAGCGAAAGGATCCACCTCCACGTCAAAGGCAAGTCCCTTTTCATTCACTCTTCCGGAAATCATATTCACCAGTTCGTGAACCATGACACTGAGCCTGTAGCTGACCGGCAACACTTCCATCTTCCCTGACTCAATCTTGGAAAAATCCAGGATGTCATTGATCAGGGACAAGAGCATATTGCCTGAGCTTGCAATTGTCTTCGCATACTCCAAGGTCTGCTCATCCTTTGCCTCACGGATGATCATTTCATTCATTCCCAGGATGGAATTGATCGGCGTACGGATCTCATGACTCATATTCGACAAAAAATTTGTCTTGCTCTTTGCCGATTCCTTCGCTTCATCACACATAACACCAACGATATGAAGCATATCATTCAGGCTTTGCTCCTGATCCCGGCTCTTTTTCTCATTCTGATACTGCAGGGACATATGATTCAGCATGACCCAGATACTGATGAGCACCCCAAACTGACATAACCAGAAATCTCTCCAGGTCATAACATCAACAATCCCTAAGAGTTTAAATACCGCAAACTGATTCAGGGTGAACAATGTAACGGCCCCGACCATCACCGAACTTCTCTTCTGGCGAAACACCGAAACAACCAGGCATTGCACCATATACAGAAGAATCAGATACATCATGTTTTTATTGATCCAGGTCAGCACCACCCCCATGCCCGTGGAACACGAAGCGACACAGATACAAAATCCGTACACCGGAACACCGTTATCCTCCGACAATGACAGCAGCAGGATAAAAGAGATGATAAAAAACAAAAAGACACCCCAGGTGAGAATAGGGTATGCACCCATGGTGACAAACAAATGAATCGCCGTGAAGATTCCTTGTAGAACATACAAAAACAATGCCATAAGACGACCGGCATTATAATGCTGACTATTCATGAATCATCACCCCCTTCGGTACAATCAGGTTCATACCTTTATGAACAATCTGTGCCTCCCACTGACTGTATCCATAGACCATCTCACCGTCAAAATCCACCTCCAGCGGCATACCGTCCCGACGACGGACGGAAATGGTTGTGGCCTGTCCCACCTTTCCATAGAGCGGCAGTCTGCGGTACTGCTTATTCATAAGTGCAAAAGCCGTTGGAAGGAGACGAAGACTTCCCCTCTCATTGGCAAGAAAGAAATTAGCTTTTCCGTCTTCGATATCGGCATTCTCTGTAAAATACAAGCTTCCGCCGATCACTCCACCGTTTCCAAAAATGATCTGGCTGGACCTGCAGCTTAGATCCTTTCCATCCATTTCGATGATATAATCTCTCGCCCTTGTGGTGATACTGGAACGGAACATGGACAGCATGTAAGGTACATTCTGTCCGAAGACAGTCAAGGTCTTGTACCGGTCCTTACCATTTAAGATGTTGGAGTCCATACCGGTGGAGAAGGTATTCAGCGCCACACCGTGATTTGTACGGATATAATCCACCGGAATTGCATTCCCTTCAATGAGATTCTCAATATGGTTAAACTTTTCCATATCCTTGCCAAAGACTTTCAAAAAGTCATTGGTCATACCACATGGACAAAAGCCGATCTCCACACGGGATAAATCTTCAATTCCGTTCATCACATTACGAATCGTTCCCGAACCGCCGCAGCAGTAAATCCTAAGCTTATATCCAACGAAATAATGCTGGATCTGGCGCACCAGCTCCGTCTCATCCGCCGGTCCACGTGTTGTAAAAATAAAATAATCCTGTTCCGGAAGCTTGCTGATTACAGCGCGCAACTGCTCCACCTTTGAAAAATTACCGGCATTGGGATTCACAATGAAAATATGTTTTACATTGCCTTTTCCAATTGTAGCCTTTTGCAGTCGTTCATCAATACTCGGGTCCATCTCCTCCTTTTGATGCCGCTCCTGCTCAATTCGTATCCTTGCTTCCCGCAGCAGAAATGACTTCGCTGTAATCCTTTGAACAATCATAACTATGGCCGAAATTCCCATGGCAATATTGGTAAGACTCAGTCCGTAGAACATGGTCTGTAAAACAGCCGCAAAAAGCGGAAGGACCACATATAACCAGAGTGCCACCCGTTCACCCAGTGTTAAAAACATCCGGTATTGTATCAAAATCAGAATATAAAGGAATGTTGTAAAATAAGGACCAACCTGCGACAGAACATAAAAGTCGCCTCTGTGATAAAGATTCGCATCATCAATGTAATACAGCATCCTGTTCCATTGCGATACGAAAAGAAAGGCTAAGGATACCACTTCCAGCAGTCCGGCTGTCACCACCCAGTGGCGGGGCAACGCGACCATGTGATCCTTGAGCACTTCCGACAGAAATAAAACCGCAAAAAACGGCATAACAGAAGAAATGAAATACACCAGGAAGTTACATATCCTGGTGCAATACCAAGCCGCAGTGCTACTGCCCCCGCGATAAAAGATAGCGAGGGCATCACAAGTAAGCAGCACAACAACATTCCATAAAATAAGCGAAAGATATCTGCTGCTTCTCGGCTCTTCTTTTCGAATTAATACAAGCGCAAGTGCAAAAACACTGCATAACACTGCTCCCCAAGTTTCTAACAAAACCTGAACCAGCCTAATTTGATCCATAACTTCTCCCTAAAAGTCGGAATCATAACCGTATCAGATCGCTTTGATTCTCTCCAATGCTGCCTTTGTATTCTCATGTGTTCCAAAAGCAGTCAGGCGGAAATATCCCTCTCCGGAAGGACCAAAGCCGCTACCCGGCGTTCCGACAACATGTGCCTTGTCAAGCAGGTGATCGAAGAACTCCCAGCTGGTCATCTTATCCGGCGTCTTCAGCCAGATATACGGTGCATTCACACCACCAAAACAGGTATATCCCAGATCCGTAAGACCTTCACGAATCATACGGGCGTTCTCCATATAATAATCCACCAGCTGGTGAACCTGCTGTTGTCCCTCCTTAGAGTATACCGCTTCTCCTGCCCTTTGGACAATATATGGAGCCCCATTAAATTTCGTTCCGTGTCTTCTTGCCCACATATCATGCAGGGATGCACCACCACTCTTTAATTCCTTCGGAACGACGGTAAAGCCGAGACGAAGTCCTGTAAAGCCTGCATTCTTGGAAAAACTGCGGATTTCAATACAGCATTCCTTGGCACCTTCGCATTCGTAGATGCTGTGTGGAACATCTTTTTCACGAATATATGCCTCGTAGGCAGCATCAAAAATAATCACACTGCCCTTGCGTCTGGCATAATCCACCCACTGCTGAAGCTGTTCTTTTGTCAGTGTTGTACCGGTCGGATTATTCGGAAGGCAAAGATAGATCACGTCCGGTGTCTCCTTCGGGAACTCCGGAATAAAGTTGTTTTCCTGTGTAACAGGCAGATAAACCACCCGGTCCCATTCTCCGGAATGCGTATCATAGTTGCCACATCTTCCTGCCATAACATTGGAGTCCACGTATACCGGATATACCGGATCCGTTACAGCAATCACATTCTCACTGGAAAACAGTTCCTGAATGTTACCGGAATCACTTTTCGCTCCATCGGATACAAAGATCTCATCCGGTGCAATATCGCAGCCACGCTTCTTATAATCGTTCTCTGCAATGGCATTGCGAAGGAAGTCATAACCAAGATCCGGCGCATAACCCATGAAAGTATCTGCACTTGCCATCTCATCCACCGCCTTATGCAATGCTGTGATCACTGCCTGTGGCAGTGGCTGAGTAACATCACCGATACCAAGACGGATGATGGTTTCTTCCGGATTCTCCTGCTGATAAGCACTGACCTTCTTGCCAATGGTTGAAAAAAGGTAACTTCCCGGTAACTTTAAATAGTTGGTATTAACCTGGTACATGTTGATTCTCTCTTTCTATTTTCCTTTTGTTTTATTCCATAACTTGTCCCGAAAGACTTTTACAGCTTCTTATCTTGGTTCATAAATCCTGACATCGTCTTTCTCAAAATCACTGCAAAGATCAATCTCCCCGGTAAAGACCGTGGTCGCAGGGCCACTCATATATACGCGGTCCGCCTCCTTGTCATACGTGATCTTAAGAACACCTCCGAGCAGATGCAAAGAAACCGTCTGCTCTGTCAGGCCGTTCAGCACAGCTGCCACTGCCGTTGCACAGGCACCGGTTCCACAGGCCAGGGTCTCTCCGCTTCCACGCTCCCACACCCTCATACGGATATTTTCACGATCCAGAATATTGGCAAACTCGGTATTCACACGTTTCGGGAATGTGGCATGATGCTCAAAAAGAGGCCCAATCTGTGGCAGATCAATGGTTCTGACATCCTCATCTGTAAAGATAACACAGTGTGGATTACCCATGGATACAGCGGTGGCCTTAAAAATATTGCCGTCCACTTCCATCGGCTGATTGATCATGGTCTCACCCGGAAAAATCACCGGAATCTGTGAACAAAGCAACTTGGGACTCCCCATGTCCACCAGAACGGAATCCACTTTACCGTCAGAAACACTCATCTTTAATGTCTTGATTCCGGCAAGGGTCTCCACTGTTATTTCTTCCTTATCGGTAAGACCGAAGTCATATACATACTTTGCGACGCAACGGATTCCGTTTCCGCACATCTCTCCTCGTGAACCATCGGCGTTATACATAATCATTTCAAAATCGGCGATATCCGACGAACCGATCAGAATAAGTCCATCTGATCCGATCCCGAAATGTCTGTCGCTGACATAGACTGCAACTTTCTCCTGGTTTTCCAATGGTTCCTTGGTGCAGTCGACATATACATAGTCGTTTCCACATCCATGCATTTTTGTAAATTTCATCTTATCACCTCTCGTCCCGTATCATCTACGATCCATCATCAGCATAACCGTTTCATAATTGAGCGGTCCTCCAAACAAATCCAGTGCTGAACCGATCGTAAGATGAATTCTGCCTTCTCCGGCACTTTTTACCTTATCGATATCCTCATAGCTTCCGACACCCCCGGCGTATGTCACAGGAAGCCCTTTATATCCGGCAAGAATCTTTAGCAGCTCTTCATCCACCCCGGCCTTCTGTCCTTCTACATCTGCCGCGTGAATCAAAAATTCATCACAGTATTCTGACAGATTTTCCAAAAGTGTGGGTGTCACCTCTTCTTTTGTAAATTTCTGCCAGCGATCGGTCACCACATAATAGTGATCTCCCTTCTTTCTTGCAGAAAGATCCAACACCACGTGCTGCTTGCCTACAGCGCTGCGAAGCTTTTTCAAATTGATCTCATGAATCTGACCGTCACAGAACACAAAGCTTGTCACAATTCCGTGAGAAGCTCCGGCATCGATAAATTCACGGATGTTGGCATCCGTTATACCTCCACCGATCTGCAGTCCTCCCGGAAAAGCCCGAAGCGCCTTCATAGCCTGTTCCTTCGACTGCTCGTATTCCAATGTACCGATCTTATTCAGAATGATTGCATGACCGCCGTTTAAGCCTTCTTTTTTATAAAATTCTGCGAAAAAATCCGCATCACGGGAAGAAACAAAATTTTCCTTCGCACTGCCGGTCGCATCTTCAAGACTTGAACCTACGATCTGTTTTACCTTTCCATTGTGTATGTCAATACAGGGACGAAATTCCATAGTAATCCTCACTTTCTCTTACTATGTATTATATCCTAACTCCCTTCTCTTGCCAAACAGACGAAGAAAAGAAGCCACCTATCCCGTTACAGGATAGGTGGCCTCTCCATTGAAGCGAATTCTTATTCTTCTGTTGTGATGGCAGCCATACGATAGATGAACTTCACATCACCGTTCATATTCTTCTCGATTCCGGAGAAGGACTCATAGTCTTCTCCCGCATCAATCGCTGCACGAAGACGGTTTGCCAAAGGCTTGATATCTCCGTTATAGGCATTGACCAGTGTCTCAATACCTTCCTCATTGAACTGAACCATTCCGTCAGCCAAGGTCTTAGAGCCTGCTGCAAGCTTATCAACACCTGCAACAATCTTGCCTGAACCATCATAGAGCTTATTGGCTCCATTTGTCAACTTCTGATTGTTTGCAACGATCTTATTGCTTCCTTCATCCAGCTTGTTGATTCCGGCTACAAGCTTTGCAAGGCCGCCTGCAAGAGAAGAAATTCCCTTTGTATCGGAACTTCCATTGATTCCGTTATACAGCTGATCGATGCCACCGGAAAGCTGCTTCTGTCCGGATGCAAGCTTTTTCACACCCTGATCGGCTTTTGCCAGTCCGTCGGAAAGCTGTTTGGAACCCTGTGCAAGCTGCTTGGAGCCTGCTGCAAGCTTTGCGATCTGACTCTGTGTCTCCTTGGAACCGGCGGTAGCGGAAAGCTGATCGGATAACTGCTTGCCTGCTGCATTCAAAGCATTCTTGGCTGCCTGAACCTGATGCAGACCGTCCAATGCCTTAAAGTATGCACCGGTTGCTGTTACAGTGGCTGTACCCTGATCCTGTCCTGCCTTTACATAATTTGTAGCAAGGGCGGTAATGATCTGTTTCTGACCGCCTTCAAGGGTTGCAACTACAGTATCGATGTTCTCCAGTGTGATCTTGTCACCGGCCTTTAATACACCGCAGCCCACAAGCAGTGTCATAAGATCCTTGTTGGTGTTAAGCTTTGCATCGATGGTACTTGTAATCTGGCCGGCACTTGCTTTTCCAAAGCTCTCTCCCACTCCGGAAAGTGCACCGGTCAGCTGTCCGATTCCGGCATCCAGTGCACTTGCCCCGTCAGAAAGCTGCTTAGCACCCTTGGATAAGGCATCCATGCTCTTTGTAAGGCCCGGATTCTCAGCTGTTCCGTCTCCTTCATAACCGGCAAGGAGCTTGTCGGAACCATCCTTTAATTTACCCACACCGTCGCTTAATGTCTTAAGCTTCTTGCTTAAGGTCGGAAGCTGTTTCTCCAGTGGGGAAACGCTCTTTTTCATGGTAGAGATTCCTGCGTCAAGCTTTGACACACCGTTTGTGTAATCCTTAACACCTCCGGCCAGAGCCTTGGCTCCTGACTGGAATGTGGTAAGAGAACTCTGGAGTGTGGAAAGTCCATCTGCCAGCTTGCCGGATCCGTCTACCAGCTTCTTGGAGGAACTCTGCAGACGGTTCATATCTCCACTTAAGGAATTAACATTGTTTGTGGACGCTGTCATAAGATTACCGGCATTGACAACAACTGTCATAGCTGTCTCAAGCTGAAAATCTGTCACATCGGCGGATACCTCAAAGCTCTCCGGAATATCAATATCCTTGTCAAATCTTCCACCGCCGCTCTGAAGAGAATCCTTAAAGCCCGGAAGTGTATAACCTACCGCAACGGTCTTTGTTCCATTCTGAACAATACGTCCGTTGGAAACCTTCACATTCTTGAAATCATCATTTAATACCATTCCTGTAATTGCTGCAAAAGGCACAACCACACTGACATCCTCTCCGTTTACCTTCTCTGTGAAAGTGGAGTTGTTGGTGTAATCATAGTGAATGGTAACATGACCACTCTTTCCGGCAAGATCCTTTGGAGCGATTTCCTTGCCGTCAAGCATATAGGTAACCTTCTGCTCCACCGGTGCCTTTGCATCGGAATGACCCTGATAATAGATATCCTTTCCATCCGCGTTCCATGTCATCTTATCGCCGTCTTTTGTGAATTTCTCTTCACCGTTCACATTCTCAATATCGGTAAGATTTGACACATCGGATAAAGTCTTCGCACCGTCGCGGTTATACAGATGATCGGCAACGATTGTATCCGTCACAGTTCCATCTGCCTCAGAAATCAGATAAACCGTCTCATCCTTATCGATGGTCTTCTGAGAGAACTTGACGTTTGCCTGATCCAAAAGATCCTCTGTTGTCTCCTGCTTCTCTGCTGCTCTTTCAGCGTAGGCTGTATACTGTGTTGCACCGGTTGCCGCCATCGTAATAACCAAAGCACCTGCCACAACCCGGATGGCATATTTTTTAGAAAAGATTTTCTTTAACTCCTGTAACTTCATAGGTTTCCTCCTTGATCCTATCGAGCTTTATTAATGAATCCGGCACTTGTATGAATGATCAGCTTATCAAAAATCATAAACATACTTGGCAGAATGAAAATTACAACAAACATACTGATGATCGCTCCTCTTGCCATAAGCATGCAAAGAGATGAGATCATATCAATGTTCGAATAGATTCCAACGCCGAAGGTTGCTGCAAAGAATGTAAGTGCTGATACAACAATTGACTGTACACTGCTTGTCAGTGCATCGGTAATCGCTTCATGTTTTTCCTTGCCCTTAAAACGTCCTGTCTTATACTTATTCGTCATCAGGATGGCGTAGTCTACGGTAGCACCAAGCTGGATGGTACCAATAACAATGCTTGCGATAAACGGTAAGGTCGTATTGGTGTAATACGGAATACCCATATTGATAAAGATCGCAAATTCAATCACCGCTACCAGAATAATCGGCAGGGAGATGGACTTGAAGACAAATGCGATAATGAAGAATACCGCAATAATGGATACTGCTGATACTCTTGCAAAATCAAGGTTGGTGATATGGATCAGATCCTTTGTACATGGTGCTTCACCAATCAGCATGGCTGTCTTGTCATACTTCTTCATCACCTTGGTGATCTGGGCACACTGCCTGTTCACCTCGGAGGAAGCGGTTGCATATTCGCTTGTTACAAGCATCAGCTGATGCTTTCCACTCTTAAGCTCATCCTTTACATTTTCAGGAATGGCGTCTGCCGGCAACATCGGTCCTGTCAGAGATGCCATGGATGTTGCCATCTTGATTCCTTTCAGCTTCTTAATCTCTTCAATCATCTTCTCGGAACTCTCTGCTGACAGCTTCGAATCTGCGATGATGATGGAGGTCGCTCCCATAGAGTACTGTTCATCCATCTTCTTGTTTGCCTGACGACTCTTAAGACTCATCGGCAGCGTTCCGGCAAGATCGTAGTACACATTGGTATGTGTGTAACCATAAAGAGCCGGGAACAGAATGATCAGGAAAATCACGAAGAACACATAGCAATGCTTTACCACCCACTTGGAAATGAATCCAAGATCCGGCAGAATCACGCGATGGCTGGTCTTATCGATGAACTTATCGAATATCAGAATCAGGGACGGCAAAATGGTAACACAGCTGATGACACCAAATACCACACCCTTTGCCATGACAATACCAAGGTCAAGGCCAAGACGAAAACTCATGAAGCAAAGTGCCACAAAGCCAGCCACCGTTGTTGTGGAAGAACCTACAACGGATACAAAGGTATGTGCAATGGCATGAGACATTGCTCTGTTCTTATCTCCCGGGAATCGCTCCTGCTCCTCCTGGTAACTGTGCCACAGGAAAATGGAGTAGTCCATTGTAACACCCAGCTGGAGCACAGCTGCAAGAGCCTGTGTTACATAGGAGATCTGACCCTGAAGGAAATTCGTTCCCAGATTATAGACAACTGCCATACCGATACTTAACAGGAAAAGGATCGGAACGAAAACAGAGTCCATGGTTATCATCAGAACTGCCAGACAGAGTACAACCGCAAGTACGACATACACCGGTACTTCCTTTAAGGAAAGAAGGCGGATATCATTGATAACGGATGCCATACCACTGACAAAACACTTCTTGCTGACTGTTGCATCGATGGTATCAAGAGCCTTCATGGTACCATCCTCAGCCATTCCTTCATCAAAGAGAACAACCATCAGGTCGGAATTCTTATCGGCATTGTGAATGAAACGATAGGCCTTTTCCGGAAGAACTTCCATTGGAATGTTCTGATCCAGCACCGAACCATACCACATGACCTTTTTGACATGATCCACTTTTGCAATGGTGTCGGCTGTTTCTTTTAAATGTTCCTTGTCCATTCCTTCCACCACAATGAAGGAATAGGCACCGGTTCCAAATTCGTCAAGAAGCATCTCCTGCCCCTTCATGGTGTCGATTTCTTTTGGCAGATAGGAAAGAATGTCGTAATTGACTCTCGTGTTCAGATATCCGATTCCGGTTGGAATTAACAGGATAAATGCAACGATGAGAATTACGATTCTGCTTTTTACAACTGCTTTACCTAGTTTGATCATTTTCTCTCATCACTTCCCATTTCTAAGCTAAGTCTGTTTTTTGTCAACTCTAGTGTAAAAAAAAAGAAGGGGAATTGACATATTCAATCCCGCCTTCGTTGTCTTGCCAAAATATACAAACACAAGCATTTGTTTATCAGGCTATGACAGTCCATAGCCTCTTGTTTGTCTCTTATTTATCTCTCGTTCTCCTGCAGTTTCCTACTTCGCACCGAGGATTTCCCTTGCCAGCTGCACTTCTTCCGCACTTGGAGGATTTACACCTTCCAGAGCGTACGCAATTCCAAGTTCCTTCCATTTGAAGGTTCCAAGGGTATGATACGGCAAAACTTCCACCCTCTGTACTGTCTTTAAGGTATCGATAAATTCCCGCAGTCTTTTAAGATCCGCTGCATCCGTTGTAATTCCCGGCACCAGCACATGACGGATCCACAAACAAACGCCTCTGTCACTGATATCCTTTGCCGCCTGTAAAATATTCCCATTATCCTGCGCTGTTAATTCCTTATGTGCCTTTGCATCGATATGCTTGATATCCAGCATGACAAGGTCACACACCTTCATAAGAGCCTCCCATTTGGAATAGAATGGCTCCTCTGTTGTATAAGGATTGGCTGAGGTATCAAGACAGGTATGGATCCCCATCGCCTTGGCCTTTGTAAAAAGTTCCAGAACGAAATCGATCTGAAGAAGGGCTTCTCCGCCACTTACTGTAATTCCGCCCTCCTTCCCCCAGTAGCTCTTGTACCGAAGGGCCTGCTTTAACAGCTCATCCGCACTCTTTTCCTCAGGGCGGACCCACTGTTGCTCCTTAACCTTGTAAGCACCTTCCAACTTCCAGGTGTCCGGATTATGACAGTACTTACATCTCATATTACATCCCTGAAGAAAAATGACAAAACGAACGCCCGGGCCGTCTACACTGCCAAAGGTCTCAATCGAATGTATCTTTCCCATTATATTTTTCTGTGGTATCTTAACTGTTTCTTCCATTATATATATAAGCCTCCGCGTGCTCATTGTATCAATCCACATTTGTTTGTCAATATAGATTCTGCTATAATGACCCCATACTTACTATATCACGACAGCTTGTTTTAGAGGTGATAACTTATGACAATTTCATCTTATCCAAAATTCATCCGGAAGGCCTTAGACAAACTCGCACAGGATCGTTTTGACTTTTCCGACGATTATCTCGACACATGTCAGAGCATTCTATCCTATGGAGAACAGACCGGTAATGACAGTCTAACCGGCACGGCCTGCTTTTATCTGGCCCAGTATTACTACAATTGTCCCAAATCCTACGATCAGTTTTATCTGTATCTTCGTCGTGCCATTCTTCATCTGAGCAATCAGGCCGACGATATCACGGTTTTAGCCCGCTGCTATAACTTCCTTGGCATCAATGCCACCGATCATGGATTGACGGAACTTGCCTTTGATTATTATATGCAGGCCATGTCCTGTGCCAGACAGGCCGAAAGCCCGCAGTTAAAGGCTATTTTTGAATATAATATCGGTACACAGTACGATCTGATGGAACAGCGTGAAGAAGCCATTGCCCGTTATCATACCGCCATTGACCTTATAAAAATATGTGGTAAAGATGACGACTACTATTTTACCATCTATTCCTATTCTCTTTGTCAGTTGATCCTGGCTGCTATTCGAAGCAACTACATGGTTCTGATGGAATCCTCCATGGAAGAATTAAACACCCTGCTTGCCAACGAGTCTTCCGAAAAAAGGGAAGAGTTTCATATCGACCCTCTCTATCTGGAAGCTGCAACAGCATACGCCTATAAAACAGGCAATGACAAGGAGCGCATCTCTTTGACCAGGACTTTGCTTGATCGTCTGAAAGCACAAACTTTAAACATCGACGATATTTCCGATATCCTGATCTTTGCCGGTAATGTTTTGGAAAGCGGTTACCCCAGACCCGTTAAACAAATTCTGGATATCCTCCTTCCACAGGTGGATCAGTGCGATATTCCTTTTATTCGCCAGTCTCTGGCCCGACTCTCCATTCAATATCACAAGCATGTGGGTGATACAAAAGGGGAGATGGAAGCTTTTCACCTCTATTACGAATCGACCGAACAATACATGGCCGAGACCAACAAAGAATATGCCTACTTTTTGAATCTCCGTAACGATCTGGATGAACTTCGTCAGAAAAACAAGCGTCTTTTACGACAGGCGACCACCGATCCTCTCACAGGACTTCCGAACCGTCTCGCCTTCAACGATGCGTCAGAACAGGCTTTTGACAAGGCCTACATTGACAAAACCACACTCGCCATCGAGATTGTAGATATTGATAATTTCAAAGATTTCAACGATACCCTTGGACATCAGAGCGGTGACCGGTATCTGTGTGCCCTGGGCAAACTCCTGCGTGGCATGAATGAAGAGGGCGTTACCGCCTTCCGCTATGGTGGAGACGAATTTGTTATCCTGTATGAAAACAAAACAGCAGAGGAAATCCGTTCCATTGCATCTTCCCTGAAAAAGAATGTAAATAAGCTCTCCATCACGGCAGATAACGGAACCCTTCTTCCTCCTATGACCATCTCCCAGGGAATCTGTCAGTCCATCCCGAAGAACAAGAACCGTACCTGGGACTTTATGTATGCTGCTGACCATGCACTCTATGATGTAAAGCGCAAAGGAAAAAACAGCATCTCCTTTATTGACAAGCTTATCCCGTTGCCACAGGATTTTCGTTTATAATCTTTCCAATATTCCTATATCATAAGAAAGGGCAGGTTCGTCTAAGACGACCTGCCCCTTTTTATGCATTGTCTAAAAATCTTACAAGCTGTGGTGGAATGTTCTTGTAATAACATCCATCTGCTGCTCGCGTGTCAGATCGATAAACTTAACAGCATATCCTGATACACGGATGGTGAAGTTTGCGTACTCAGGCTTCTCAGGATGCTCCATAGCATCAAGAAGCATCTCCTTACCGAATACGTTAACATTCAGATGATGTGCTCCCTGATCGAAGTAACCATCCAGTACGTGTACTAACTTGTCACTACGCTCCTCGTCATCATGTCCGAGAGAATCCGGTGTCATGGTCTGTGTATTGGAAATTCCATCCAAAGCATACTCATAAGGAAGCTTTGCCACAGAGTTAAGAGATGCAAGAAGTCCGCTCTCCTCTGCTCCATATGCAGGGTTTGCCCCCGGTGCGAATGGCTTAAAAGCGCCTCTTCCATCCGGTGTAGCACCGGTTGCCTTACCGTAAACAACGTTGGATGTAATGGTAAGGATGGATGTTGTAGGCTCAGAATCACGATATGTGTCGTACTTCTTGATCTTGTTCATAAAGGTCTTAAGAAGGTCAACAGCAATCTTGTCTGCTCTCTCATCGTCATTACCATACTTAGGGAAGTCACCCTCCACCTTAAAGTCAACGGTAACGCCCTCTTCATCACGTACCGGAGTTACCTTCGCGTACTTGATGGCAGAAAGAGAGTCAACCACATGAGAGAATCCTGCGATACCTGTAGCAAATGTTCTGCGTACATCGGTATCAATAAGAGCCATCTCTGCGCTCTCGTAGTAGTACTTGTCATGCATATACTGAATCAGATTCAGAATATTTACATAGAGGTCAGCCAACCAGTCAAGCATGATGTCATACTTGTGTGCGACCTCTTCATAGTCAAGAACCTCAGATGTAATCGGAGCAATTTCCGGTGCAATCTGCATGTGCTTACCGTTCTTGTCCATAAACTTCTCATCCTTACCACCATTGATTGCGTAAAGAAGAGCCTTTGCAAGGTTGGCACGTGCTCCGAAGAACTGCATTTCCTTACCGGTCTGTGTTGCAGATACACAGCAGCAGATGCTGTAATCGTCGCCCCATACCGGCTTCATAACATCATCATTCTCATACTGGATGGAAGATGTTGTAACAGAAATCTTTGCTGCGTACTTCTTGAATACTTCCGGAAGATCAGAGCTGTAAAGTACTGTAAGGTTCGGCTCCGGTGAAGGTCCCATGTTCTCTAATGTATGCAGGAAACGGTAGTCGTTCTTTGTAACCATATGACGACCATCCATACCAATACCTGCCACCTCAAGAGTTGCCCATACAGGATCTCCTGAGAACAGCTGGTTGTAGGAAGGAATACGGGCAAACTTAACCATACGGAACTTCATTACCATGTGGTCGATCAGCTCCTGAGCCTGGCTCTCTGTCAGTGTTCCCTCTGCAAGATCTCTTGTGATATAGATATCAAGGAAGGTGGATACACGTCCGACAGACATTGCAGCACCGTTCTGTGTCTTGATTGCAGCAAGGTAACCGAAGTACAGCCACTGTACTGCTTCCTTGGCATTCTTTGCAGGCTTGCTGATATCGAATCCGTAGATCTCCGCCATTGCCTTCATTCCATGAAGTGCACGGATCTGCTCAGAGAGCTCCTCACGAAGACGGATCACCTTCTCTGTCATGGTACCGTTACCACAGTTTGCCTTGTCTGCTTCCTTCTTCTCAATCAGGAAGTCAATTCCGTACAGAGCAACTCTTCTGTAGTCACCGACGATACGTCCACGACCGTAGGTATCCGGAAGACCTGTTACGATATGGCTGTGACGTGCGGCACGCATCTCCGGTGTGTACGCATCAAAAACAGCCTGGTTATGTGTCTTATGATATTTGGTAAAGATCTCATGCAGCTTCTCGCTTGGCTTGTATCCGTAAGTCTCACAAGCCTCCTCTGCCATCTTGATTCCACCGTATGGCATAAAAGCTCTCTTCAGAGGCTTATCGGTCTGTAAACCTACAACCTGCTCCAGATCCTTCATGCTCTCGTCAATATATCCAGGTCCGTAAGCAGTAAGAGAAGAAACGATCTCTGTCTCCATATCAAGGACACCGTCCTTACTTCTCTCCTCTTTCTGTAATTCCTGCAGACGACCCCATAACTTATTTGTAGCCTCTGTCGGACCCTCAAGGAAACTCTCATCTCCATCATAAGGTGTGTAGTTTCTCTGGATGAAGTCTCTAACGTTCACGTCATCATTCCAATGACCGTCCGTAAAGCCTCTCCACTCTTCACGCTGTGACATATTTCCTCCTATTGTAACTAAGATGTATGTGTGCCTTCGGCTTATTATGTTGTTAGATGTAACTAACCGAACGATATCTAGTTTATATCATCCGAAAATAGAACGCAATACCAATTCCCTGTTTTTTCTTTATTTGTTCTTTTTCATCCTTTTGTTCCTTCAATAGATAAAAATCACCGCAACACTTTAACATTTCAACGCATTAATAATGCGCACAGACAAGGATATACCGCTAATTCACAAGGTTTTTGGCTATTTTTTCAGTTGACAGACAACTATGATTTTGCTAGTATTTATCCAATTATATTTCTGATAAGAAACATAATCGTCGCATTATGTTTCCATTTACTATTGAACCATTATTTACACATTTCTTAATGAGAAAGAGAGGACCCCATGGCAACATTTGTTGGTGAAGGCATTACCTTTGATGACGTTCTGTTAGTTCCACAGTATTCGGAAGTAACACCGAATTTAATCAATCTGAAGACTCAGTTAACCAAGAAGATTACATTGAACATCCCTATGATGTCTGCTGCCATGGATACTGTAACCGAGCACCGTATGGCAATTGCTATGGCTCGCCAGGGCGGTATCGGTATTATTCATAAGAATATGTCAATTGAAGCACAGGCGGATGAGGTTGATAAGGTAAAGCGTTCCGAGAACGGCGTTATTACCGATCCATTCTCCTTATCTCCTG
Source organism: Lachnospiraceae bacterium C10 (assembly GCA_900100095.1). Classification (GTDB taxonomy): domain Bacteria; phylum Bacillota; class Clostridia; order Lachnospirales; family Lachnospiraceae; genus Weimeria. The sequence continues at coordinate 14,932 of FMTN01000016.1, read as the reverse complement.
ACCATACCTTGGCTGACGCTGATAATCTTATGGCCAAGTTCCGTATCTCCGGTGTTCCTATTACACAGGAAGACGGCACATTAGTTGGTATCATCACCAACCGTGACTTAAAGTTTGAGACAGACTACTCCCGTAAAATCAATGAGGTTATGACTTCTGAGAATCTGATTACCGCTCCTGTCGGCATCACACTGGAAGAGGCCAAGAAGATTCTTGCCAAGGCCCGTAAGGAGAAGCTTCCAATCGTTGATGAGAACGGTAAGCTTCGCGGCCTGATCACCATCAAGGATATTGAGAAGCAGATCAAATACCCGAATTCTGCCAAGGATTCTCAGGGACGCCTTGTATGCGGTGCCGGTGTCGGTATCACAGCCAACATGATGGAGCGTGTGGATGCCCTTGTAAAGGCAAAGGTTGACTGTATCGTCGTTGATTCCGCTCACGGTCATTCCAAGAATATCATCGAAGCCGTTAAGAAGATCAAGGCTGCATATCCTGACCTTCAGGTTATTGCAGGTAACATCGCTACCGGCGAGGCTGCTAAGGCTCTGATCGAGGCTGGTGCTGACGCTGTTAAGTGTGGTATCGGACCTGGTTCTATCTGTACAACCCGTGTGGTTGCCGGAATCGGTGTTCCACAGATCACAGCAATTATGGATTGTTATGAAGTTGCCAAGGAGTACGGTGTTCCTGTTATCGCCGATGGTGGTATCCAGTTATCCGGTGATATGGTTAAGGCTCTTGCTGCCGGTGGTAACGTATGTATGATGGGATCTATGTTCGCAGGCTGTGATGAGGCTCCTGGTGCAACAGAGTTATTCCAGGGACGTAAGTACAAGGTATACAGAGGTATGGGTTCCATCGCTGCCATGGAGAACGGTTCTAAGGATCGTTACTTCCAGGAAGGCGCTAAGAAGCTTGTACCGGAAGGCGTTGAAGGACGTGTTGCATATAAGGGATCTGTTGAGGACGTTATCTTCCAGATGGTCGGCGGTATCCGTTCCGGTATGGGATACAACGGCGCTCCTACAATCCCAGAACTTCAGGAGAAGGCTAAGTTCGTCAAGATTACTTCCGCTTCTCTTAAGGAGAGCCATCCTCACGATATCCATATCACAAAGGAAGCACCAAACTACTCCATCGACGAGTAATTTCCGGTTGGATTGACATTAAAAAGGCAAGTGAAAACTTTGGTTTTCACTTGCCCTTTTTATTCAGCAAATGTATTCTACTTTTCTTCTTTTTCCGCTGTCTCCTGTACTTCCTTCTTCGGCCTAGGAGCATCTCCCTTGTCATCCCGAAAATAGCCGGCCGCTATGTCAAAGATACACCAGATGGCTCCTCCTGCCGTCCCTGCAAAAAAGATCTTGATCAGATCCACAAGAAGCAGTCTCCCTGTAAGACTTTGATCAAGAAAATGCTGATATAAAGAAAGTAAAGGTGCTACAAATAACAGATAGCCACCTACATAAATCATCATAATGGTTCCTGCCACAGATAGCACTGTAGCGATTAAAAATTTCATATTTTTTGTCATAGTTCCCCCGACTACAGAATCATGAAGTAACACAAAAAACCATAAATCATGGCAGCTGCTGCTCCTGCCACCACATCACGTATATAATGTACGCCGCCCAGCACCCGAAGGACACAGAGCAAAACACCCATAAATCCAACCAGAGCGCCACAACCCGGATCAATAAAGTAATAGGTCACGGCAATCATAAAAACGCTGAATGCGTGCCGGCTTGGAAATCCGTTTCCTGTCGTATCCTTTGGTATAACCGGTTCATATCCCAAGACTTCATAGGGCCGTCTCGCATTGATTCCTCCCCGGATCAACGTAATCGCCAGAAATCCGAACCCCGGAACCAGTATCATGGGTATCAGCCACTCCGTCCGCTTAAAATACAAATAAGCCAGCAAAAGCGGATAAGATGCAGCGGTAAGCAAAGTTACCATCTTATCAAAGGCCGTCACAAGAATGCGATAACGCTTTTTCTGATGCATGATATGATTTAATTTACAGTAACGCTCATCTTTCATTCCGTTTATTCTTCTCCTAACTTTTCCGCCACATCCTTCTTAAACGCATCCCACTTGCCTTCATTCTCGACATAATACTTCGGACAAAGCTTGCCTGTAATATCATAGTGGCGGATAACATCCTGGCTGGACAAATGATACTTCCTGCAGATATATGCTGTCAATGCTACAACGGATGAATAGGTATCTTTACTGAATTTACCACTCTCATCCGGATGACAGCATTCGATTGCCACCGTGTCTTCATTTCGCTCGTTGCTGGCATAAGCCTGCTCCGCTGTCGGTATACACTGCACGATTTCTCCATCGATTCCTACTACAAAATGGGAACTTGCATGCGTGAGATGACTGTCCTTTAATCCTTCAAAATAATCCCGGTTCTGCTGCGCTGTCGATCCCGGATTTGCCGTATAGTGAATGACCACCCCTTTGACATGTTCAAGCTTATTCCCGGGTCTTGAATAAGGATTAATATCTAACAGCCGTACGTTGATCTGAGGCTTTTCAACCTTTTTCGTCTGCTTCGAACCGGATGAAAACTGCCCTGTAACAAGTCTTCCGAAAAATATAATGGTCGAGACGACTCCGATCAAAGCAAAACTATATACTACAATCTGCCATACCTGGCCGGCACGACTGCCTTTCTTTCTTTTCTTCATGCTTCCTCCCCCGGAAATTCATACGTCTGCCCCTTTTCAAATAACAGCCGGGTCATATCATCATAATCCTCTTCCCGCGGCTCATAGCGACGAAGCAGATAGATCAGGTATTCTTCATACTTTCCCTTTGGCGTATAACCTGAAATAGCCTTCTGCACCTTCTCCATCAGTTCGTTCGGTAACGTATCCTGATTCCAATCGGCATCCACCAGTTTTGAAAAAATACCACAGGCATAGTAATATTCGTAATTACCTACAATGACAGACATTTGAAACTGAATCTTATGGTCAACACTGTTCTGCGCTAACAACGGAATCAAAGTCCCTCCCCCTTTCATCTTCTAACATCATGTTAACTAGTATAACATAAAAAGCGCTACCGGTAATACCGGCAGCGCCAAAGCTTTATCTGTATCTGTTATATTATTTGGATGCTGTTGCCTTCTCAACAACATCTTCCTTCTCCTTCTCAAGACGGATAAAGAAAGCGTTCTTAACAGATTCTACATCTGTCTTAAGTGAAAAAGCCATCTCCTCAAACAGGCGACGACCTGCTACTTCCATAACACGCTCATCAGAGCTCATTGCCTTCTTACCGGAAGCAATTCGCATCTGCTGATGAAGATAGATTGACTTAACAACGGTAGCAAGCGGGGCCGGATCAAACAGAGAAATCTTCTCCTTGAACTTCTCAGCTCTAGCTCTGGTGTTCTCTTCCTTGATAATATCAAGCTCCGGAACATCATCTAATAATTCCTCGAATTCATCCTGTGACTTAACATCTCGAATTCTAGCCTTAGAATCAACCGGTGTAATAATCTGACTACCCTTCTCAAATACAGGCTCTAAACTGTAATACATTCTCTCTGAGCCTCTTCCATGCAGGGCCTTCTCAGAAATCTCTGTCACCTGACACACACCTGAACTTTCATGCATCAAATAATCGCCGACTTTGTACATGCTACCTCCTATTCCCGAATATTATCGAAATCCAACAACCAACAAAAAGGCCTCCCGTTGTTTCCTCTCCCTTGAGATGGGAGTAGCACGTTAGCGATGTCTATGCGCTATGTGCACAAAAAAAACAGGTACAAAATCGCCTGTTCTCCTGATGCCACCTCTTGACCCCTGAGACGAATCAAACCTTTTCGACAAAACACATTATACCACACTCGTCTACAAAATGTAAGGGACTAATTACAGTACCATATTACTTACGAAACCACAAGAGGTTTTTCGTATTTTTTTATTCAATCTGTCTATTGCACTCTGAAAATTCATATTCCCGTTCCACCTATAAAAAAGAGTGACAGGCACCTTTGAAGTACCTGTCACCCTATAAATTACAGCTTCGCTATACTGGTTCGAATCAATGCTCTCTTCAGCTTTGCCTCTGCAAGCTGAACATCGCGATCATCCATATGCTCGCGCCGATCAAGCTTCTCTTCCGCTTTATCTTTTGCACGATTCGCACGTTCGAAGTCAATGTCTTCCTGCCACTCCCATGTGGTAGCAACCAGACGACATACGCCTTCCATCACGGTCAACATTCCACCCATGCAGGCTGCGTTTCGTACTGTTCCATCTTCCATGGTCACTTTTGCAAGACCCATTCCAAGGGCTGAACAGTAGTTAGTATGTCTGGCCATGATACACACATCTCCATCGATGGTTCGGCAGATTAATCTGGTAGCATTACCGGAATACACTTCTCCATCAGGTGTGGCGATCTCAAGGTTAAAGGCCATTCCCATACGCTCACCCCTTCCTTACTTCTTTGCCTTTGCAAAAGCATCATCAATGGTGCCGCAGAACAGGAAAGCAGACTCTGGAAGTTCGTCACATTCTCCGTTAAGGATCATCTTAAATCCACGAATGGTCTCCTTCAGTGGTACATATGCACCAGGAAGACCTGTAAACTGCTCAGCAACAGAGAAACTCTGTGATAAGAAACGCTGTACTTTACGAGCACGGTTAACGGTAAGCTTATCCTCATCAGATAACTCGTCCATACCCATGATGGCGATGATATCCTGAAGCTCACGATAACGCTGCAGTACCTCCTGCACGCCACGAGCCACTTCGTAATGCTCCTGACCTACAACTTCAGGGGAAAGGATACGGCTTGTAGAATCAAGCGGATCTACAGCAGGGTAAATACCCTGGCTGGCGATTTCTCTTGATAATACAGTGGTAGCATCCAAGTGTGTGAAGGTAGTAGCCGGAGCCGGATCTGTAAGGTCATCCGCAGGCACATATACAGCCTGTACAGATGTGATAGATCCGTCCTTTGTAGATGTGATACGCTCCTGCAGCTCACCCATCTCAGTAGCAAGTGTCGGCTGATAACCTACCGCAGATGGCATACGTCCAAGAAGCGCACTTACCTCTGAACCAGCCTGTGTAAAACGGAAAATGTTATCAATGAAAAGTAACACGTCCTGCTTCTTAACATCACGGAAATATTCTGCTACGGTCAATCCTGAAAGACCTACTCGCATTCGTGCTCCAGGTGGCTGATCCATCTGTCCGAAGATCAGAGCAGTCTTATCAATTACACCACTCTCACTCATCTCACCGTAAAGGTCATTACCTTCACGTGTACGCTCACCTACACCTGTGAATACAGAATATCCACCGTGCTCGGTTGCTACGTTATGAATCAACTCCTGAATCAGTACGGTTTTACCTACACCGGCACCTCCGAACAGACCGATCTTACCACCCTTAAGGTATGGACAGATCAGGTCAACGACCTTGATTCCTGTCTCAAGAATCTCTTTGGAGGTCTGCTGGTCTTCGTACTCTGGTGCTTTTCTATGGATTGGCCAATATTCCTGGGTATCTACTTCTGCCTTGTTATCTACTGGCTCTCCAAGTAGATTCAACACGCGTCCAAGACAACCTTCTCCTACCGGCATCTTAATTGGGCCGCCGGTATCTAATGCATCTGTGCCTCTTGTCAGTCCGTCGGTACTACTCATAGCGATACAACGCACAACATCATCACCGATATGCTGTGCAACCTCAACTATAAGGCGCTCTCCACCATTGTCGATCTGAATTGCGTTCATCAGATCAGGCAACTGTCCCTCTTGGAATCTGATATCTAGCACAGGGCCCATTACTTTAATGACTTTACCGATATTTTCTGTAGCCAATGTGCTTCTCCTTTAACTATCGTCTATTAACTGGTAACTTATTCATCTCCACTGGCACCGGCAACGATCTCTGTGATCTCCTGGGTGATAGCACCCTGTCTTGCCCTGTTGTATGTAAGACTTAAGGATTCAATCATCTCTGCAGCATTATTGCTTGCGTTCTCCATTGCCATACGTCTTGCACCCTGTTCACTGGCTGCACTTTCGCACATGATGGAGTAGATCTTACCGGAAATATATTCCGGAATAATCGCATCGAATACTTCCTGTGGATCCGGCTCGTATAATACAACCGGTCTTGGTCCTTCGCACTCCTTCGGTTCAAACGGAAGAAGCTGCTGAAGACGAGGAACCTGAGACAATGGCGATACAAAGAATGTACCTGCAATCTTGATCTCATCGTATTCCTTATCAGCGAATCCTTTACATACGAGTCTTGCCATTTCAAAACAGTCAGAAACTGACAGTTCACCTACCAATGGAAAACTCTCTGTAAAAATCTCATCGCCTCTCTTTTTACAGAATTCTACTGCCTTCTTACCTACCGGAAGTACGCAGTAGTTCTTGCCCTTCGTCTCTTCCTCAATCATGCGGAACATATTAGAGTTGTAACCGCCTGCCAATCCACGATCGCCGGCGAAAACAATGTAAAGAATCTTACTGTCTTCTGTCGGTTTACGAAGATATTTTGAGTCAAAGTCCGAATTAGAGCTTGCGATCTCACTTAATGTCTCATCCAGCACCTGATGGTATGGACGGGTGTCCAAAACCCTCTGCTGTGCTCTGCGGAGTCTGGAAGAAGCAACCAGTTTCATTGCTCTGGTAATCTGCATGGTGCTCTCAACACTCTTGATGCGGAGCTTGATGTTTTTCATCGATGCCATGTCAGTCTCTCCTTCCTAGCTTTTTACTGCTGTCTTACGAAACGTGATGTGAATTCAACCAAAGCAGCGTCAAGCTTCTTCTCAATTTCATCATCATATGCACCGGTTTCGCGGATTGTTGTCATAAGCGCTTTTGCATCCTCATTGGAATCAAGGAAATCATAAAGCTCGCTCTCATATTCCGCAACCTGATCAACAGCTACATCCTTTAAGTGGTTGCGAACAACCGCAAAGATAATAGCAACCTGCTTCTCAACAGGGATTGGTGTTCCACGATTCTGCTTTAATACTTCTACGATTCGTGCACCCTGATCAAGTCGAGCCTTTGTATCCTCATCCAAATCACTACCGAACTGTGCAAAGCTTGCCAGCTCACGGTACTGAGAATAAATAAGCTTTAAGGTACCAGCGACCTTCTTCATAGCCTTAATCTGAGCATTACCACCAACTCGGCTTACAGAAATACCAGGGTTAACCGCCGGTCTTACACCTTCATGGAAAAGCTCTGTCTCCAGGAAGATCTGTCCATCTGTAATAGAAATTACGTTGGTCGGGATATATGCAGATACATCGCCCGCCTGTGTCTCAATGATAGGCAGTGCTGTCAGTGATCCGCCACCCTGCTCTTCTGAAAGCTTCGCAGCACGCTCCAACAGACGACTGTGGAGATAGAATACATCACCAGGATAAGCCTCACGTCCTGGTGGTCTTCTGATCAGAAGGGACAGCTCACGATAAGCTACCGCATGCTTACTAAGGTCATCATAGATAACAAGGGCATGCTTTCCCTTTTTCATAAAGTATTCACCAATGGTACAACCTGCGTATGGAGCGATGTACTGAAGCGGTGCTCCCTCGGAAGCTGTTGCAGCAACGATGGTTGTATATTCCATAGCTCCTGCTGCCTTCAGTTCTGCCACAAGGTTAGCAATGGTTGACTGCTTCTGACCAATGGCTACATAGATACAATAAACACCTTTACCCTTCTGGTTGATAATGGTATCGGATGCGATTACGGTCTTACCTGTCTGACGGTCACCGATAATCAACTCACGCTGTCCACGTCCGATCGGGATCATGGAATCAATCGCCTTGATACCAGTCTGTAAAGGCTCTTTTACCGGCTGACGGTCGATAATACCAGGTGCTGTATGCTCAATTGCCTCATACGCTTCCTCTTTAATATCACCGTTGCCATCGATTGGCTGTCCTAATGCGTTGACAACGCGGCCAAGGAGTGCTTCTCCTACCGGAACAGATACAACTCTTCCGGTACGCTTTACTACGTCCCCTTCCTTGATTCCTACATCGGATCCAAGCAGGACAATAGACACAGTATTCTCTTCCAGATTCTGTGCCATTCCGTAGGTTCCATTATGGAACTCTACCAGCTCACCGGCCATACATTTGTCAAGGCCACTGACTCTGGCGATACCATCACCAACCATGATAACCGTTCCGGTCTCTGACTGCTCGATGGCTGCGGAATAATGCTTGATCTGGCTTTTAATGATCTGACTAATTTCTTCAGGTTTTAGTGCCATACACTTCTTCCTCTTACTTGTTTAATACGTTACATAGCGGTGTTCTCAATGATGCTGCCAAGTTCATCCAAGCGGTGCTTTGCACTTCCATCATATCGCTTGCCTTCCATATCCAGTCTCAATCCTCCGATTAAAGCTGGGTTGACATAAACGGTCATATCCACCGTCTTGCCGGAAAGCGCCTGAAGCTTCTTAAGCAGCGCATCCTTCTGCGCTTCTGTAAGCTCCCTTGCAGATGTTACGGTTGCCTCCGCTATACCATGCGCCTCGTTGTAGCGACGCTTGTATTCCCGCATACAACCTCTGAGCTGGCCAAGATATCCCTTTTCACAAAGAATCTTCATGAAATTGAGAAGATACGGCCAGATCTTATCTCCAAAAGCTTCATCCAAAAGTGCAATACGCTCACCCTTTGGAATACTTGGTTCGGATAGAAGACGGATATATTGCGGATCTTCCGTTAACAGTGAAAGTACTTCCTTTAACTGTGAAAGAACCTCTGTATCCATGGACTCTTCTAAAGCAAGCTCATATAAACTACCGCCATACTTTTTGGCTGTTTCTGTCATCATGAAGCCTTACTCTCCTACCTTCAAAATGAACTCATCCACCAGGTCCTTATGATCATCTTCCGTGATCTCACGGCCGATAACCTTACTTGCAATACCCATTGCCATAGATCCGATTTCCTCTTTGGCACCGGCAATTGCACGCTTCTTCTGCTGTTCTACTTCTACCTCAGTCTGCTGCTTGATTGCTGCAGCCTCAGCAACTGCATCGTTGACGATCTTCTCGCTCTTTGCATTTGCTGTTGAAGTAGCTTCCTTGATAATACGGCTTGCTTCTTCACTTGCTCCCGCAAGGCTCTGCTCATACTGATCTTTCAGTTCAAGAGCCTCCTTCTTAGCATTTTCTGCTTCCTTAATCGGAGCATCTACTAAATTCTGGCGCTTTTCTAAAACATTCATCACCGGCTTATACAAGAGTTTCTTAAACAGGAGAACCTGAATGAACAGGTTGATCAACTGAATGACAATTGTTTGCCAGTCGATATTAACCAGCAAATTAAAACCAGTCATACATGCCTCCTTTCCTTAGTTCTACTTAAATTACAGCTGTCCTAAGAAAAGGTTTGGTGCTACGAAGATCAGAAGAAGACCAGTTACGAAACCGTAAATACCGGTTGTCTCTGCAAGAGCAACACCAAGAATCAATGTGCTACGGATCTCTCCGCTTGCCTCTGGCTGACGGGCGATAGACTCAACTGCCTTTGCTGCAGCCATACCTTCACCAATACCAGGTCCAATACCAGCGATCAGTGCAAGACCTGCACCAATTCCACATCCTGCGAGTGCAATTCCTTTAGCTAATACTGTTAAATCCATTATTTATTATCCTCCTAATTTGAACTTGTAATACTACTCTGTCTCTGAGGCCTGCTTGATAAAGATACAGGTCAAAGTACAGAAGATAAACGGCTGGATCAATCCACTGAACCAGTCAAAGTACAGTGACGCAAAGGCCGGAATACCAATCTCAAGAATCGGTATGTGTGTACCGAGCCATTTTCCGATGGACGGAATCAGGCCCAACAGTGCAGCACTGGCCAGACCCAATGCGCCATAGATCAGGGTATTAATAACCATTCCTGACAGGATATTACCGAAATGTCGGCATGCCATACTGATTGGTGTTGCAATCTCAGAGATTACATTCAGCGGCGCCATCGGAGCTACCGGCTCAAGATATCCCTTCAGATATCCGCCCATACCGTTGGCCTTGATCTTATGATATGTAATAAGAACAAAGGCAACTGCAGCCCAGGCTAACTCAGTACACAAATCAGCTGTCGGACTCCATACGCCGAACAGCGATATCAGGTTACTGATAATAGCTGTGCCGAACAAAGCTCCGATAAAGGGAATATAATGATCGAACGTCTCACCCATATTTCCCCGGACAAAGTTATTCAGTGACTCCACCACCGTCTCGGCAACCGCCTGACGCTTGGAGATACCTGTCACCTTAAGATTTCGTCCCAGGATAAAACACAGTGTGGACATTACAATCAGGACCACCCAACCCATGATCATAGTCATGGTTATGTGGATATCCCCGACCGGTGTATCCTTCAGAATCGTCACATACCACGATCCATGAAGTTCTATATCCATTCCTATATCTCACCTCCTTTTCTATTTATTGTATGATTCTGCCCGTTTTCTGCAATCCTAAGATGGCAATTCTAGGAAAGAGCAGCGGCAGAAGCCCACAGATCGTAATAACTGAAACAAAGTCACCATATATTGCCTTAGGGACAAAGATCGAAATCACGATCCAGATACCCTGTGCCATCAGGCGTTTATTATAGCCTGTCGTCACACCTTTTTTGACTTGTTCCCCTCCGTCTTTTTCTTTGTCAAGTGAGCGTTGAAGAGCGGATGCCATCCACCAAAAACACATCACAATGACCACTGTTCCCCCTATGCTTGCTGCAATAAGCAACGGATAGAATTTAATCAGCTTAACCGCTGATAAAATCAGTGCAACAGCAATTTCCAGGATACAAAGAATCCCGCAGCCGATAGTAACCCCGTTGGCCAATTGCTTAATATCAATGTCAAGTTTCAAGATATACCTCCTGTCACTGATGCTGTATGAACTTATTCATGTTTGGAAAAAACAGGAACACCAAGCTCCTTTGTGTTACGCTTTTTGGTCCCCTTCATTGCGATACGATAATAGAATCTTTTAAACGACATGGCGCCTCCACCGAGGCCCAGAATCAGCCCCGGAATGAAGACCCATACGCCCAGGTGAAGGTAATTGTGTAAGTAATAACTAACCCCCAAACACAAAATGACAGGCACAACCATATCGAGCCCTAACTGCCCAACATAGACGATGTCTGTCATTACCTTCCCTAAGTCCTTCATACCATGTCCCCCTGTTAGCTGGAAAATGTGGTCGCTTTACTTCTTGTTCCGGCTTGAGTTGTTGCTGCCCATTCGGCACCCCCGTACCGAACAGGAACTATTTTTATATTACCATAATACGAGGTTAGTGCAACTATATTTCTGTGCATTTTGTATAATTGTACCGGGAAATGTACATAACCCGGCATAAAAACGTCCAAAAAACAGTTCAAAGTCACCTCATTTGAGGCATTTTCCACAAAGGACGTATTATTCTTCAACCAATTCCACACCTGTGGATGCCACATACTCTTTGATATGTCGTGTCATCTCTCTGGCTGCCGGTGAAACAAAGTCCTTCGACAGATAGCAGATACCAAGGGTACGATGCTGACTTGGTTCAATCGGATATACATCAATCTCTTCCGGAACATTCACAAGTCCGAGACGAGGCATCAGCGAAATACCCGTTCCGCAGGAAACCATGGCAAGTGCACTCTGATCATCAAGAATATGGCAGTTGGCACGGATGGATAAATGGTATTCATCCAGGAACTTCTGGATATCAATATCACAGCTGTCCTGCTGGATGACAAAAGGCTGATCCTTTAAGTCTTCCGGTGTCATGCTTGTGGTGGAACGCGGCATGTATCCCTTCGGTACAACTGCAACGAGCTCATCTCTTGCAACCGGTGTAAACGGCAATCCATCCGACGCGGAATCGGACAAAATGCCCAGGTCAATCGAACCGTTCCGGATCCAGGTCACCACATCGGAATATGAGCCCTGGTATAATTCCACCGTAATCTGCGGATGTTCCATGGTAAAGGACTTGATGATCCCCGGAATCCACGCCAGGCAGACAGAGTTGATACAGCCGATTCGAACGGATCCTTCCGTCAGTCCCTTCATCTGAGATATTACTTGCAACAGACTGGTGTTGGATGCTACAATCTTCTGAATGTAAGGACTGATTTCTTCTCCTCCGGAGGATAAACGAACTCCATTCTTACCACGGATAAACAGTGGGAATCCAATCTCATCTTCCATAGAAGAAATCGAATGGCTGACAGCCGACGGTGTCAGGTGGAGTACCGTTGCCGCCTTGGCAAAGGACCCCTGCTCCAGGATTGTCTGAAAAATCTCATAGGATAATAATGTCATAGTTCTCCTCAACAAATCATAGTTTTTTAAATAAAAAAAGCCGTTTACACTATTGAATGAAATTCATTCTATAAATGAAAATCATGAACTTTACGGCACATAGTAATTTTAGTACAATACTAGTGAACAGTCAATGTTGAGTAATCTTTTTTCTTTTTCCAAGCAACGAAAGTTGCACAGAGAACCCTGTAGGGAATTCCCTACAGGGTTTTTTGTATAACAACGAGCAGTCAAGACTCGCTCGCGAGTCTTGCGCGCCGGATTCGCGGAGCGTTTAACTCAGTCGGAGCTTGTACCCCGACTGAGTTAAAAAAAGGAGTTCTATAAGAACTCCTGTCGAATCACCGTTAACAGATTATCAGTCAGACTCTGATTATGCCGCAACGCTTTTTCTGTTATCATCAAAATCTCTGCCTGTCTTTTATGATCTGCAACCTTTCCCGTATCAAGGTAGTCCATCAGATCAAACAGCATAAGAAGCTGCACATAAAGAATCGCAAACAACAGCTGTCGCAGCATGAAATAACTTTCATATGCCATGGGATAAAGCTGCTGTATCAAATAGGAAAAATAACTGCGATACTTCAATTCATATTCCGGCGCCTTCTCCACCATCACCTCGACCTGCTCGGCAAACCACGCATCCGCTTCTTCTACCGGAAGGGACGGAACCTTTTTATTATAAACCCGAAGGAGGGCATACAACTTCGGTTCACGGATCCAAAGCCACCCGTAATCGATATGATTAATGAGCATGCGGTCGAGGGTTTTAATTGTATAAAAGCATACATCCGCCCTGCGCATCAGAGCATATTCCCCCTGTTCTTCCTTGTTATCGGTCAGTTTCACCTCTTTTACCTTATCCCGTACACTGTTTCGCATCATATACTGGTGCTGCGTCCGGACGTAGGCATACAGGTTCTGCCAGATTTCTCCAAGAGAGCGTTCCTTTTTCTCCCAGATGTAGGAAGTGATCTTTTCCCGCTCCAACAGAAGAAATTGAAGGAAATCCTCGTCATCGTTACCAATCACAATATAGGGCTCATATTCCCTTTCTACCTGCGTCCACTCCCCCGGTCCGAGATGTTCCATAAACGCCCTTGTCACAGCCGGGCAGGAAAAAAGCAGCGATACTTCTCTTCTGTCTCCCATCTCGATCACCTGTCTCGGAAACTGACGACAGACAAGAGGCATCAGTTCTTCCTCTCCGTTGCTCTGAAAAAGGCACAGCTTATCTGCTGTAAAAAAAGGGCAAACCCCAAAGCATCGTCTGAAAACTTTGGGGTCCGCCTTTCTCTTGACCAGAGAACGTACATGACGCCCGAAAATCCCCCGGCAGGACTGATACCGCGAATAGGTCGCCTCATCAATCGGAATCTGCCATCCCCTGCAACAGGAGGAAGGACAATCGGATGCCATGCATTTATAAAATTTACATAAAGAATGTTCGTAGGTCTTCATTTTCTTACGGAAGATCGTCAAATAGATCTCTAGTATATACTCCGTCCTCTGTCAGGCGGGCAAACGCCTCCTCAACAGCCTGACGGTCCTCTTGGTATGTAACACCGAACCAGCTGTCCTTTGTTTCAAGGACCTCAATGTTCACCTTGTTACCTTTTAAAAGCTTCTGGACAAAAACAGGAATCAAAAATTCATCTTTCAATGCATCTCCTTTTCCACGTCCTAAAAGCTTCAGGAGGAATTCATCAAATCCCTCTTCCAGATAATCCATAAATTCCTGTGTGAAGCCCCACATATTCATGGAGACATGGGAAAGCGGATCAAGGATCCTCTCTCCGGCGCATGGAACATGCTGTTCATTCCAGCCGATATCATGTGTCTCATGAATGGCAAGCAGATGATTGTTCTCATCCACCTGACACAGACCACGTGTCACAAGGCCGTGCTCACTTAAGGTGTTCTCCAGCACAAACCCTGCCATGCAGTAGGTGTTCTTCGAATCCTGCGGCAACGCTGTCAGAAAATCATATACTTTCTTAAACGCTTCCTTGCCGTAATAATCATCTGCATTAATAACGGCAAAAGGCCCATCAATCAGGCTCTGACAGGAAAGAACCGCCTTCCCCGTTCCCCATGGTTTCGTTCTGCTTTCCGGTTTTTTCCATTTTCCCGGAAGATCATCAATTTTCTGAAACGCATAGGCAACAGAAACATTATGTTCCAGACAAATCTTCTCGATTCGTCTTCCAATCACCTCAGAAAACTCCTCCTCGATATCCTTGCGGATAATAAAAAGAATCTGATTAAATCCGGCTTCAATGGCGTCATGAATCGAGTAGTCCATGATGATCTGTCCCTCTGGTCCAACTCCCGCCAATTGCTTGATACCGGCCCCATAACGGGCTCCGATACCGGCCGCCATAATCACAAGTGTTGTGGTAGTACTCATATATGTCCTCCCCTTTGGACATCCAGCAAGCGCATGTTGTCCATACTGCCAAGTATCAAGACTCGCTCGCGAGTCTTGCGCGCCGGATTCGGGTCTGCTTCAGCAGACAAATTCCTGTCCGAATCCGTGCGCATCCTCGCGGAGCGTTT
>FMTN01000025.1 GCA_900100095.1 Lachnospiraceae bacterium C10 | reverse complement strand
GTGAGACAGTTCGGTCCCTATCCGGCGCGGGCGGAGGATATTTGAGGGGAGCTGACCCTAGTACGAGAGGACCGGGTTGGACGGACCGCTGGTGTACCTGTTGGAGACCAACTCCATCGCAGGGTAGCCAAGTCTGGAAGGGATAAACGCTGAAGGCATCTAAGCGTGAAGCCCACCCCAAGATGAGATATCCCGTCCATAAGGACATAAGATCCCTCAGAGAGTATGAGGTAGATAGGGCAGGGGTGTAAGCAGAGTAATCTGTTCAGCTGACTGTCACTAATAGATCGAAGGCTTGATCAAGAAAGTGTATAGCACTTGGTAACTTAACTGTATGAAGTTTTGAAGGTACTTGATACCTTAGCTGGTAATTAAATACTCAGCATAAGGCCTGGTGGCTCAGTTGGTTAGAGCGCCGCCCTGTCACGGCGGAGGTCGCGGGTTCGAGCCCCGCTCAGGTCGCTTTGGGATCTTAGCTCAGCTGGGAGAGCATCTGCCTTACAAGCAGAGGGTCACAGGTTCGAGCCCTGTAGGTCCCATTTATTCCTTGAAAATTGAATACGCCGATGTGGCTCAATTGGCAGAGCAGCTGATTTGTAATCAGCAGGTTAACGGTTCGAGTCCGTTCATCGGCTTTTTATCTAGCATAGCTAGGTAAGATGGGTGGTTTCCCGAGTGGCCAAAGGGGACAGACTGTAAATCTGCTGCAATTTGCTTCGGTGGTTCGAATCCACCACCACCCATTAGCCGAAAGGCTTTTTTTATTTAATGTCGCGGGATGGAGCAGTCTGGAAGCTCGCCGGGCTCATAACCCGGAGGTCATAGGTTCAAATCCTATTCCCGCAATTTTTTATGCCCAGTTAGCTCAGTTGGTAGAGCAGCGGACTGAAAATCCGCGTGTCTCTGGTTCGATTCCGGAACTGGGCAGGCACGTGAGGATCTGACGATGTCAGGTCCTTTTTTTTGTATAGGGAGATTATGTTCGAAACATTCCCTTGAAGAAATATTGAAGAAAAAACAAGGTTTTTAAGAAAAATAGAGGTTTGGGAAATGAAATTGGTCCAATTTAGATGCAGAAATAAAGAACGGGGCATATAATATAATCAGAGCTAAGATATGTGGAAAGGCGACACATAGAGAATCTTAGACAAGGTTTGTACGTAAGAAAGGAGAGAAGGGCAATGAAGCTTCATATTAAACGTGTAATTGCAGGACTTGCAATCAGTTTAGTAGCTCTATCGTCTGCTTTTACTTCCGTACAGGTAACTGTTCATGCGGCTGAATACACCAAGACAGAGAAGAAAATGTCAAAGTCACTTGCCAAATTTCAGAGTGATCTTGCTGACAGTTCCAGTTTCTACATTCTTGATATCAAGAAGGATGATATGGAAATTGACAGCAAATTACTGAAGAAACAGGTAAAATCGCCATATTACCATTACGAGTATGCGATTCGCTTTAAAGGAACAAATGCGAAGGGTAAGACGGTGTATAACTGGTTGTTTATGACGGATGACATGGACATTTGGTTCCCTAAGAAGACGGTGTATCAGGGTGCTGTAACAACTGATGAAGGGGATCTTGGAATTGAGGCGAAGTCAATTTCAGCAGATTCCATCAAAAACGTAAGAAAGCTGACGACCGAGTACTATAAAGATTTGTAGAATCTTAGACAAGGCGCGCAGGGTAAAAGGAATTGACGGCGGTCAGTTCCTTTTTTTTTTGGATGTGTTAAGATAGAATCAGATAAAATAAATCAGGTAAAACGGGGAGGGCATAGTTATGTATATCGTATTAGAATATGGATACGTAGGTTTCTGGGTGATTGTAACCGTATTGGCAATTGTTGCAGAACTGATTTCTGTGAGTCTGACGACGATCTGGTTTGCCTTTGGTGGTGTTATGGCACTGCTGTTGTCAGCAGTCGGCGCACCGTTTTGGCTGCAGATTGCCGGATTCCTGGTGATTTCACTTCTTTCCTTGTATTTTACAAGGCCGTGGGCCATTAAGCACCTGAATAGCAAACGCGGGAAAAGTAATCTGGAGGAGCTGATCGGAAGTGCCGTACAGGTAACAGAGACCATCGATAACCGCAGACAGACGGGTAAGGTGCTGCACAAAGGAATGGAATGGACGGCGAGAGCAGCCAGAGACGGAGAAGTCATCGAAGAGGGAGAAGAGGCATATATCGTACGAATCGAAGGGGTGAAACTCATGGTCAGCACGACAAGAGCAATGCAACCACAGGATCAGGCACAAATGATGGGAGAATAGAAGAGGCAATATGGCAAATATTATTTTTTTGGACAGGAAATCTCTTGGAAGTGATTTGAATCTTGATAACTTTAAAAATCTTGGAAATGTCATCGAATATGATTTTTCTACGAAGGAGGAGATCAAGGAGCGTGTAAAGGATGCAGACATCATCATCACAAACAAGTGTCGGATGGATGAAGAGACTTTAAAAGAGGCAAAGCATCTAAAGGCCGTATGTGTTACAGCGACAGGAATAAATAATCTGGATCTTCCTTATCTGGAGGGAAGGGGAATTCACTGGCACAATGTAGCCGGATATTCCACGGATTCCGTTGCTCAGCACACCCTGGCCCTGGCACTTTATCTGTATGAACATCTTCCGTACTATGACAGCTATGTGAAAGATGGAGCCTATGCGGATGACACCCTGTTTACACATTTTGAGCGCCCGTTCTGCGAATTGGCCGGTAAGACCTGGGGAATTGTCGGCATGGGTGCCATTGGCCGCAGGACAGCGAAGATTGCAGCAAGTTTCGGCTGTCGTGTTGTATATTACTCCACTTCCGGGGTAGAGAGGGAAGAGGAGTATCCAAGAGTAGGCTGGGAGGAACTGTTAGAGACTTCAGACATCATCTCGATTCATGCACCGTTGAATGATAACACTCTGCATTTGTTCGATAAGGAAGCATTTAAGAAAATGAAAAAGGAAGCGCTTCTGATCAACGTGGGACGTGGACCGATTGTTGTGGAGGAAGATCTTGCAAAGGCATTGGATGCAGGTGAGATTGCAGGAGCAGGACTGGATGTGCTGGCACAGGAGCCGATGGCAAAGGAAAGCCCGTTCTTATCCATGGAGCACAGTGAGCGCCTTTTGATTACTCCGCATATCGCATGGGCATCGGTAGAGGCAAGAAAGCGTCTGATGGATATTGTATTATCTCAGGTGGAAGAAGAACTGAGATAATACAATACCAGGTGGTACGCTACGGGGGGCTTATCTGTCGACTCAGTCGATCGGAAGGCCGGTATCGTAGGAAAGGTTTCCCAGATCAGACAGCAGGCTGTCGAAGGCGGCGTAATAGGCGTTGGAGCCGTGGCGAACCGTGCACATCGCTCCGAAACGGCGGATGCGATACAGATAGGATGCATTGGCACGATCCAGAAGTTCATAGAAATCGGCTGTGGACGTCTGGGACGGATCCCATGGATTGTTCCACCGCTTGTGGCGGAGGTTCATCGGATCGTGATACGTCCGGAGATGATCATTGGCGATGAGAGGGGACAGGAAGGCGTGATGGAAAAGGTGTTTATCCACATCGCGAACCAGTTTTTTCTTCCAGCCGTGTTCATCCTCCATCAGGTCGTATAGAAAGCGAGTGGAAAGCATGGCTTCGCCGATTTCGGAAGCGAAGACAAGGCTGCCCGGATATGCGATCTCAATGGCTCTTTGCAGGAAAACGGACAAAAAGCGTCTCTGCCAGCCCGGAAGAGCAACGGTATGACCGGTGCGAAACCAGGAAAATTTCTTGTGATAGAAATGAGCCAGCATAGCGCCGTCAATGTCGGTTTCAAGGAAGACATGACAGCCGAAGGTATAGTTCTCGTTCTTTGAACTGGTCTTATTGGTCCGATAGTGGATGTAAGGGTGACAGATCGTATCCAGTGTATAGTGGCCAATAAAGCCTAAAATATAGGCATCTGCCAGCTTCTGAAGGGTAGGATTAATGATTGAACCCCGAAGGGATAAAAGGCTGTGGAACATGGAAAGCGTGTCTTTCGCATGCATACGGATGCCAATGTTATGTTTGTGAAACAGATGGGACGGAATATTGTAAAAGAAAATATCCGGCCCCTGAAGTCCAAGGGAGTACGCCTCAGGAAAATCCTTCATAAGGTGATAGAGGCGAAGATCTCTGGCGTGAGGAGATTTCTTTAATTCTTTACAACAGATCTGACCGAAAATAAAGTGAGTTCTGAAACCTGGCATAATATACTCCTTTCTAAGAAAAATATTATACCACATCTAGTACTTGCACGGTTAGTTGATTCGCGTTACAATGTTGTAGCAAAAAAGGAGAGATACGTGATCGGACGAGTAGAAGAATTAAAAGCGTTAGAAACGTTTTATAAAAGTGAAGAAAGCAATGTTATGGTGGTTTATGGTCGCCGTGGCATTGGTAAGACCACCTTACTTCGGAATTTTACTGAAGATAAACAGGTGGTATTTTTTACGTTATACTCAACTACAGAGCGGCAACAAAGGACATTAATGGCCAGAAAATTAGGATTGATAGAGGATGGCCAGGGAGAAGAGAGTGCTCCGGATCTGGAAGCAATCTTCGAGCGAATTGCCGAAATGTCGACTGAGGGTATCGTGGTACTCGTGATGGATCAGTATCCGAATTATGCAAAGACCGACGAGGATTTTCCACGGAAGCTGCATGATTATATGGCGACAAAGTGGAATAAGGGCAGAGTAAAGCTCATTTTATGTGGGGACTCCTACCTGCATATGGAGAAGCTTGCATGGGGCAAGAAAGCCATCTGGCGTGATTTTATGCCACAGAAGATGGAGCTTGCACCGCTGGATTATTATGATACGAGAGAACTCTGTGGTCTGACGGATGTCATCGAGTGTGCACGGTTATACGGAATCACCGGTGGAATTCCGGCACTGGTGGAAAAGGCATCAGCCATCTACGAACATGCGGAAAGCAAGGAAGATGCCGAGTGGGAGCTGATCCGGCAGATTTATCTGACGGGAGACTTTAGCTACAGAGGAAGTGCGGAGAGTATTCTTGAGACAGAATTGAGAGAGAAGACCTACTATGACCGTCTGCTCTATGCTCTTGCGAATGGTAACAACCGTGTGAATCAGCTGTCAATGGAGCTTGGAAAGCCAAAGGATGTGGTGGTTCCATATCTTAATACTCTGATGAGTTTAGGACTGGTAACGAAGGAGAATCCGGTTACGGAACCGACCAACCGAAGGAAAACAAGATATTCCATCGTTTCCGAGACAGACAGATTATGGTATCAGATTCTCGTGCCTCAGATTCTTTCTGTTTACGATAAGGATTATGAACGTGTCAAAGCATATTGGGAAGCACAAAGGGATGTCTATATGAAGGATGTGTTCATACGCATCTGCAAGGAATACCTGATTCGCTCCGACCGCGATAAAGCGTTGCCTTTTTCCATTAAATCCATGGGAAACTGGTGGGAAAACGATGAGGAGAACGGCACATCCGAAGATTTTGATCTGATGGCATCCGGTGAAACTGAGGGAAAGGACGCCTACATATTCGGTCGCTGCTTCTGGGGCGACGATGCTGTGAATATGGCGGATGTAAAGGGACTTATTGATCTGACAAGGAAGGTACATGATAAGTCCGCGACTTTTTATCTGTTTTTCTCAAGAAACGGTTTCGAAGAAAATGTCAAAACGGTATCACAGACAATCAGAAATATTATGCTGATTGATCTTAAAGATATGATAAAAGAGTAACAAAGCAGGATGCAGGAAGGAAAGGATGTAAACATGACAAATCAGGAACTTATGCAAAAGGCTGTGGAGGTCCGCAAGGGTATTATTGTGGGCACACATGCGGCTAAATCCGGTCATCCGGGTGGATCATTATCAGCTGCAGAGGTTTTTACTTTTCTATATAACGAAGAGATGAACATTGATCCAGAGAATCCGGATAAGGCCGACCGCGACCGATTTGTATTGTCCAAGGGTCATACAGCGCCGGGATTATATGCAGCGCTGGCAAACCGTGGATTTTTCCCGGTGGAGGATCTTGCAACACTTCGTCATATCGGATCCTACCTTCAGGGACATCCTTGTAAAAATGAAACACCGGGTGTAGATGCATCTTCCGGATCCTTGGGACAGGGAATCTCAGTAGCAGCCGGAATGGCACTTTCTGCCAAGCTGTCCAACGAGGATTACCGTGTGTATACACTCCTCGGAGATGGAGAGATTCAGGAAGGCCAGGTATGGGAGGCTGCGATGTTTGCCGGTTTCCGTAAGCTGGATAATCTGTGTGTGATCGTGGATAACAACGGACTTCAGATTGATGGAGCTGTGGATGAGGTTAATTCCCCATATCCGATTCCAGAGAAATTCCGTGCATTTAACTTCCATGTAATCGAAGTGGCAGATGGAAATGACTTTGATCAGCTGCGTGCAGCCTTTGAGGAGGCAAGAGCGACAAAAGGAATGCCGACAGCCATTGTTATGAAGACCGTCAAGGGTAAGGGTGTATCCTTTATGGAAGGCCAGGCAGGATGGCACGGAAAAGCCCCAAATGATGAGGAATATAAGACAGCTATGGACGAACTTACGAAAGCAGGTGAAGCATTATGTCAGAAGTAAAGAAGATCGCAACAAGAGAGAGTTACGGAAATGCATTAGTAGAACTCGGTAAGGAAAACGAGAATCTTGTCGTACTGGATGCGGATCTTGCAGAAGCAACTAAGACCAATATTTTCAAGAAAGCATTCCCGGAGCGTCACATCGATGTCGGAATCCAGGAGGCAAACCTTGTAGGCGTGGCAGCAGGCCTTGCATCTACAGGAAAGGTACCGTTCTGCTCAACATTCGCCATGTTTGCAGCAGGCCGTGCTTATGAGCAGGTGCGTAACTCTGTAGGATATCCACGTCTTAATGTTAAAATCGGTGCTACGCATGCGGGTATTTCCGTAGGAGAAGACGGCGCAACCCATCAGTGTGTTGAGGATCTGGCTCTGATGCGTGCCATCCCGGGCATGACCGTAATTAACCCGGCAGACGACGTAGAAGCAAGAGCGGCTGTAAGAGCAGCCTATGAATATGACGGACCTGTATACCTTCGTTTCGGTCGACTGGCTGTACCGGTAATTAATGACCGGGAGGACTACAAGTTTGAGATTGGAAAGGGCTATGTCATCGAGGAAGGAACGGATGTAACCATCATCGCAACCGGACTTGAGGTCAACGAGTCCCTTGAGGCTGCCAAGATCTTAAAGGAGCAGGGAATCTCTGCAGAAGTTGTTAATATCCATACCATCAAGCCGATTGACAAAGAACTGATCATTAAAGAGGCAAAGAAAACCGGCAAGATCGTAACGGTTGAGGAGCATTCTGTCATTGGCGGACTCGGAAGCGCAGTAGCAGAAGTATTATCCGAGAATTGCCCGACACCGTTGAAGAGAATCGGTGTCTATGACGTGTTCGGCGAGTCCGGCCCAGCAGTGGATTTATTGCACAAATACCAGCTGGATGGAGAAGGAATTGCGGCACAGGTAGCAGAGTTTATGAAATAATGTACAAAAATTGGAGGGTCTTTTATGCAAAGACCTTCTTTTTTTGTTGTTAAAAAGTTGATATAATCGGCCTATGAGTAATGAAAAGAATATAAAAAAACAAAGAAAAAAAAGGAAACACAGAGGCGCCATACGGTTTTTGAAATTTCAGATTTTTCTACTGATACTCGTATTGGCAGGTATTACCTATTATTACGTTGGTGGATATGCCGGTAAGATTAATAAACTTCATTCGGAAGCGAACGAACTGGTAGCGACATCCACAGAGGATACGTTTAAGACGGCACAGACAAGTATTGCCTACGATGATAATAATAAGGTGATGTCCGTATTAAAGGGTGAGAAGGATGTGTACTATCTTCCTTTCGATGAGATTCCGGTTGAAGCACGTCAGGCCATTGTAAGCATCGAGGATAAGAAGTTCTATGAGCATCACGGTGTGGATTATAAGGCCATTGTGCGTGCAGCCTGGGCAGCCGTTCGAAACCGACGGGTGACGCAGGGCGGTTCCACCATTACGCAGCAGCTTGCAAAGAATATTTTCCTTACACCGGACCGTAAGTGGGAGCGTAAGGTGGAAGAAATCTACATCGCCATGGATCTGGAGAAGAAGTATGGCAAGAAGAAGATTCTGGAGTTCTACCTGAATAATGTCTATTTCGGTAACGGTTATTACGGAATTCAGGCAGCTGCACAGGGTTATTTCGGTAAGGATGTGGTCAATCTTTCGACCTCTCAGACCGCGTTCCTCTGCGGAATACCGAATGCTCCGACACGTTATAATCCAAGAACCCATCTGGACAATGCCTTGAAGCGTAGAGACAGAGTTCTTCGAAACATGCGGGAGGACGGTATTCTGTCACAGTCCGATCTGGATGCAGCCATTGCGGAGAAGATTACCATCAAGGAGCCGAAGGAATATTACAATAACTATCAGGATACTTTCCTGTACTATTGTGCGACACGTGCCCTGATGGAGGCGGACGGATTCGAATTCCGGTACACTTTTGACAATCCGGCGGATGAGAAGGCTTATCAGGCTCAGTATAAGCAGGCCTATGACGAGTATCACGCAAGGTTATATACCGGTGGTTATCGTATCTATTCCACATTGAATAAAGATAAACAAAAGAAGCTTCAGAAGAGTATTAATGAAGGACTTTCAAGCTTCAAGGAAAAGTCAAAGGACGGAACCTACCAGTTACAGGGTGCCGGTGTGTGCATTGATAATGAAACCGGATCCGTCGTGGCCATTGTCGGTGGAAGAGGACAGAAGAGCAGCGTCTATACCCTGAATCGTGCCTTCCAGAGTACCAGACAGCCGGGTTCCACCATTAAGCCGCTGGTTGTATATACACCGGCCCTGGAGAACGGATATACACCGAATACGGTTGTGGACGATCATAAGTTTGAAGGCGGACCTTCCAATGCAGGAGGCACATACTCCGGTAAGATCTCTATGCGTGTTGCAGTGGAAAAGTCCAAGAATACTGTTGCATGGCAGATTTTCGATAAGCTGACACCGAAGGTGGGAATCGACTATCTGAGGAATATGAAGTTTGCATCCATCGAGAAGACGGATGAGACTCTGGCAGCCAGCCTGGGAGGCCTGACGAAGGGTGTATCACCTCTTGAAATGGCAAAAGGTTATGCTACAATAGAGAACGATGGTGCATACAGAGATCCGACCTGTATTGCCAAGATCACAACAGCAGACGGAGGAATCGTCTGGGAGAATGATCATGAGGAGTCCATCGTATACCAGGAGGAGGCAGCCCGTCAGATGACGGATATCCTTCAGGGGGTTATCACAAGAGGTACTGGTGTAGGACTTGGACTTGGTGAAATGCCTTGCGCCGGCAAGACCGGAACGACAAATGGTTCAAAAGACGGATGGTTCGTAGGATATACACCATATTATACGACTTCCATCTGGGTTGGATATGATATTCCAAGGACATTGAACGGACTGGCAGGAGCAACATATCCGGGGCATATCTGGCAGAATTACATGAAGCAGATTCACCAGGGACTTGCCGTGAAGAAGTTTGAGAAGCCGATTAAGGTCTACGGTAAGAAAGAAAAGGACATCAGCGAGGACGAAGCGAAAAAGGCAGAGAAAGAGCTGAAGGACAAAAAGAACCAAGACAAGGTGAACATTGATCTGAACCGGGATGATCCGGATCGTAACACCAATAAGGACGATCAGAACAATAACAATAACAACACCAATACCGAAACAAACAACAACGGCGACAATACGAATAACAACAACAATTCCGGTGATGAAAACAGTGGCGATAATGCCGATAACAATACAGATTTGCCGGATCTGCCGCCGGAAGATGAGCGAGACGACGTAGAATAACTTAGAAAAGGGGGAAGCAACACGTGAGAGATTATGGCTTTGGAATTGACCTGGGAGGAACAACCTGTAAACTGGGACTTTTTGAAGTGTCCGGTAAGCTGCTGGAGAAATGGGAAATTCCAACCAACAAGGAGGATAACGGAACTCATATCCTTGAAGATATCGCGAATGCACTGAAGGATAAGATGAAGGAGAAGGGAATTGGCGACGACCAGATTCAGGGTGCCGGCATTGGTGTTCCGGGAGCTGTTACACCGGACGGCTGGGTTAATAAATGTGTCAACCTGGGCTGGAATGATAAAATGCCAATCGAGGCAGAATTATCCAGACTGTGCGGATTCCCGGTAAAAGCAGCGAATGATGCAAATATTGCAGCGCTTGGCGAGGCTTGGATGGGAGCCGGAAAAGGGGCACAGAGCCTTGTGATGATTACACTTGGAACCGGAATCGGCGGAGGAATCATCATCAACGGTCAGATTCTTACCGGATCCAATGGTGCCGGTGGAGAAATCGGACATATCCATGTGGATGATACAGAAGAGGAAGCATGCGGATGTGGAAATAAGGGCTGTATCGAGCAGTACGCATCAGCAACCGGAATCGTTCGTATGGCAAAGCGTATTCTGGAAAAGGATGAACGGGATTCTTCTCTTCGCAGTGTAGCAGAATTAACAGCAAAGGATGTGTTTGACGCAGCAAAGGCCGGAGATGCGGTTGCTGATACCATTGTTACTGAGGTATGTGGACGACTTGGCAGCATGGTTGCAAAGGTTGTTAACGTATTAAATCCGGAGATGGTATTATTAGGCGGAGGCGTCAGCAAGGCCGGACAGATTATCATTGATAAGATGAGACCGGTATTCCGGGAAGAAGCATTCCATGCATGCAAGGACACGAAAGTCAATCTTGCGGTACTGGGTAATGATGCCGGAATTTACGGTGGCGTTGGCTTATTGTTGAATTAAATGAAATAAACATAATAAATAAAAAAATTGGTCGATAGAACTTGTTCTATCGACCAATTTGTGTTATACTACCGATTGTTTGATAGCGATGCGTGGCTCAGCTTGGTAGAGCGCTGCGTTCGGGACGCAGAGGTCGCAGGTTCAAATCCTGTCGCATCGATTATTTTTTAGAGGGAAGCCGGTAAGCCGAAGGGTTTACCGGCTTCCTTTATATATCTTTAGTTTTTTTGGTCGTTCTGTGTTACAATCGGGGATAGGATTAGGAGGAATGAAATGAAAGGCAATTATACATCGAGAGATCTGGTTCGTCTGGCATCGTCACGTTGTGCAGGCTGTGGCGATTGTTGCAGAAATATGGGAGATTCTATCCGGTTGGATCCCTATGATGCATATATGCTTTCCTTCGGCCTGCATAAGCCGTTTCAGAAGCTGATTGAGAATGAAGTGGGATTTTCCGTGGCGAATGAGCAGGGCTTGGTGCTTCCGCATCTGCAGATGAAGAAGGTACTGCGAAGTGCCACCGATGATGGGCAGCAGGCCGCATGGGAATGCACCTTCCTGGGAGCGGACGGGAAATGCAGGATCCACAGTGTCCGGCCGGGAGTCTGCCGCCTCTTCCCATTGGGACGGCAGTACGGGGAGAACGGAATCACCTACTTTGACCTTGAGGCCTGTGACATGCCGGGCAAGAGTAAGGTGAGAGTCGACAAATGGCTTGGGATTCCGGATCTTGACGACTATCACGCCTTCAAGGAGCAGTGGCACAGCTTTTGCAAGCGTCTGTCACAGCGTCTGGCAGAGGAAGATCAGGATACGAAGAGTAAGATAAATACATTGATGCTCCATATGTTCTTTATGACAGCGTACGATGGAGATTTTTATGAGAGTTTTGAAGTACGTAGAAAGCAGGTAGAGCAGATTTTATTATGAAAAAAGAACGAATTGGCCGGTGGGTTGTAATAACAGGAGCAAGCTCGGGAATTGGAGCTGAATTTGCAAGGCAGCTGTGGGCGAGAGGATATGACCTCTTGCTGGTGGCAAGACGCATGGAGCGTATGGAGACGCTGAAAAAGGAGCTTTTTGGAAGCGAAAAAGACTCCACGAATCATAGTAAGGAGCGGAATATTCTTACATTATCCGCAGATTTATCTGATATTCATGGTGTCGATGCATTAATCCGTAAGGTGGAGGAATTGCAGGAGGAAGAAAAACCCTCTGATGTTGGAGTATGGATCAACTGCGCTGGTTTCGGGGCAGCAGGCCCGTTCTCTGAAATTGAGACAGAGCGGGAAGTGGATATGATCCGGGTGAATGTGACCGGATTACACATTCTAACAAAGGCCGCACTCCATATAATGGAGCGGCAAAATTATGGTCAAATCCTCAATGTAGCAAGTTCTGCGGGATTATTCCCGGGTGGACCATATATGGCAACCTACTATGCGACGAAGGCCTATGTGGTGAGCCTGACGAGGGCGATTGCCCAGGAGTTGAAGGAAGGAACAAGTAATATCTACATCGGAGCGCTCTGTCCGGGACCGGTAAATACGGAATTTAACGATGTTGCAAATGTTAAGTTCGCATTGACTGGCATTACGCCACAAAATTGTGTACAATATGCTTTAAAGGGGATGGACAGACGTAAGACCATCCTTGTTCCGACAATCACATTGAAGGCGGCGACATTTTTTTCCAAGCTGCTTCCGGCAGGATTTATTCTACCGTTGGTAGGTCATCAGCAGAAGAAGAAAATAACAGAATAGAGGTGTTAACAGTGGACGAAATGGAAAAGAATCAAGAGGTAAAAGAAGCAACAGGAGAACCCGAAACAGGAGAACCTGAAACAGGGAAGCAGTCCAAAGCAAAAGCTGCTTTGAAGGAATTTATTTCCTGGGTAGAGATGTTTGTTATTATCCTGGCAACGGTCTGGGTGATGACGAACTACATCATTGTCAATGCCAAGATTCCATCCGGCTCTATGGAAAATACGATCATGACAGGAGATCGTCTGATCGGAACAAGATTTTCCTACTGGTTCTCGACCCCGGAGCGAGGGGACATCATACTGTTCCATTATCCGGTGAACGAGAAGAAGATCTATATCAAGCGTGTCATTGGTCTGCCGGGTGAAACGGTGGAGATTCGTGACGCGAAGGTATACATCAACGGTAAGGAAAAGCCGCTGAATGAAGATTATCTTCCGGAGGAGTGGACCATTGCGAACGATGGATATACCTTTAAGGTACCGAAAGACAGCTATTTTGTAATGGGTGATAACCGAAATTGTTCTGAGGATGCCAGATACTGGGCAGAAATTGCTCTATCCACAGGATTGGCAACGGACAAGAAGGATGCAGACAAATATACCTATGTAAAGAAGGACAAGATTTTAGGTAAGGCACAGTTTCGATATTTTCCGAACCTGAAAGCATTAGGAGATACGGCTGACTACCGGTAAGGGGATGTTATGACTCATTCCAGCGAAGTAACAATGACATATTCCGCCCCGTTTAAAGGGGCGGACGGGAAGAAATCCTGCCGCGTCCGTTTCGAGCGGAAGGTGGCAGGAGAAGTGCAGGCGGCGGAAGGGATTCTTCCGGCCGCAACCATAGAAAAAAGCAACGGATATTCTGATTTGGAATTGCGCCAGTTAGAGGAATATCTGAAGAATCATTCTCAGGATATCCTCAATCTGGCATCCAGCATCAAGAATCCGTTGCTTAATCTGTAGGATTAACGCGAAGTTAATCTCTCTTTTTTACTGCGTTATAGCCGTTTGTAATTAACTGGTCAGCATAACCAATGAGCTGCTCGATCGGTACCGGACGGTTGTCGCGAATCCAGGCACGGAAGATGGCAGTAACTGCAACACAGAAGGCACGAACGGTCCTCGGACACTCCGTAGCTTCATAGAATGCTGTGAAGAAGGGACTGCTTAAGATGTCATTGGTTAACTTGTCATAGAAGAATGTATACTCTGGGTCACACAGGAGCTTTTGCTCCACCTCAGAGCCACTATCTAAGAAGTTATAGAAAATACGGATACAACCGGAAACGTCAAGGTTACCGGAGGTATCCTTTTCAAATTCAGCCATAAGCTTTTCAGCCATCTCATGTTCGATCTCGTCTACAAGGTCGTCCAGAGAGTTGTAGTGGAGGTAGAAGGTCTTACGATTGATGTCGGCCCTCTTTGTTAACTCCGTAATTGAGATCTGATGGAAGTCTTCTTCCATTATGAGCTCGTAGAACGCTTCACGAATATTTCGAAGGGTACGGCGTACGCGTAAATCAAGATTAGTCTTTTCCATTAAGTGTTATACCTCCCAATAATCCTGTATAGTGTATTAGTGGACATGTGACCAACACGCCACATTATACACCATAATAATTAGAAAAAATAGTGTAAAATTTCCTTACATTTATTTTTTTTGGAGTATGAAAATGGAACTATAAACTTTTTATTTGAAAGGAGCTATATGAAGACCATAGCAAAAGAGGTAAAAGGTTATATTCTGGTCTCTATCCTAACTCCACTTTTCATGTTACTGGAAGTGGCGATGGAACTGGAATTGCCAAATCTAATGGCAACCATCATAGACAAGGGAGTGAATGCCGGAAATATGTCCGTCATTCTCAGAACGGGTGTGTTCATGATCCTGGCTGCGCTGGTGGGACTTCTCGCAGGTATTCTGGGAGGAAAGTTCGGTGCAATTGCAGCAGCCGGATTGGCAAAGAACCTTCGAAGCAAAATGTTTCGCAAGATTCAGGATTTTTCCTTCTCCAACATTGATAAGTTTTCGTCATCTTCCCTGATTACAAGACTTACGACGGATGTTACAAATGTACAGAACGCATACATGATGGCGCTTCGCATGGGAATGCGTGCACCGGCATCTATGATTGTAGCAATGGTAATGTCCTTTATGGTGAATCCGAAGATTGCCATGATCTATGTATACGCCGTTATTTTCCTGGTGTGTGTCATGGCGGTTATTATGCCAATCGTCGGCGGAATGTTCAAGAAAGGCTTCAAGCAGTATGATGCCTTAAATGAAAGCGTACAGGAAAATGTATCCGCGATCCGCGTGGTAAAGGCTTACGTACGTGAGAATTACGCAAGAGAAAGGTTTACAAATGCCAGTGGTGGAATTTACAAGATTTTTATAAAGATTGAAAATATTCTGGCATTCATGATGCCGATTATGATGGGTACAGTATATGCATGTATTCTGCTTATTTCCTGGAATGGAGCTCAGTTTATCGTTGCAGGTAAGCTTACAACCGGAGAACTGATGCAGCTTCTTACCTATTGTATGAGTATCCTGATGAGTCTGATGATGCTTACAATGGTATTTATGATGATCATGATGAGTACCGCATCCATTACACGAATCAGTGAAGTTATTAATGAGGAGCCTTCCATTCATAATCCTGCGGATCCGATCATGGAGATTCCAAACGGCGATATCGTCTTTGATCATGTGAATTTCTCCTATAAGCAGGATAGCAAGGACTATGTGTTGGAGGATATCAACCTTTCCATCAAGTCCGGTGAGACCATTGGTGTTCTGGGCGGAACAGGTTCTTCCAAGACAACACTGGTGAATTTGATCAGTAGATTGTATGATGTTTCAACCGGTTCGGTAAAAGTCGGTGGTCACGATGTCAGAGAGTATGATCTCGAGGCATTAAGAGACCGCGTATCGGTTGTTCTTCAGCAGAATGTGCTGTTTACCGGAACTATTTACGATAATCTTCGCTGGGGCGATGAAAATGCCACTGAGGAAGAATGTCGCCGCGTGGCAAAAATGGCCTGTGCCGACGAATTTATCGATCGCCTGCCGGAGGGCTACAATACGAAGATCACCCAGGGTGGTACCAACGTATCCGGTGGACAGAGACAGAGACTTTGTATCGCAAGAGCGCTTCTGAAAAAGCCGGCGGTACTGATTTTAGATGATTCTACAAGCGCAGTGGATACTGCGACTGATGCAAAGATTCGTAAGGCGTTCCGCGAAGAGATTCCGGGAACAACCAAGCTGATCATTGCACAGCGTATCAGCAGTGTACAGGATGCAGACCGCATCATTGTAATGGATGAAGGCCATATCGATGGTATCGGAACCCATGAGGAACTGCTGAAGAATAATGCAATTTACCGGGATGTTTATGAATCCCAGACCGGTGGTGGAACCGGAGACTTTGATGAAAAGGAGGAAGCATAAGATGGCAAGATCAAGAAACCAGGCGCCCGCCACGAAGCAACAGAAAAAAGAATCCATGGCTGTATTGAAGCGTCTTATGGCTGTGCTGTTCCGGCGCTATCCGATTCAGCTCATCCTTGTAGTCATCTCCATTATCATCAGTGTATTAGCGAACGTTCAGGGAACGCTTTTTATGCAGACCCTTATCGATTCCTACATCACACCGATGGTAAAGAGCGGAGGAAAAGACTTTGGACCGCTTCTGGATGCCATTCGCAGAGTATTGGGATTCTATCTGATCGGAATTTTCGGAACCTATTTCTTCAATATGTTAATGACATTCGTTACGCAGGGAATGATGAAGTATCTGCGAGACCGCATGTTTACGCATATGCAGGGTCTTCCGATCCGCTATTTTGATAACAATGCCCATGGCGATATCATGAGTATCTATACCAACGATATTGATGCACTGCGCCAGATGATTTCCCAGAGTATTCCGCAGCTGATCAATGCGTCCTTTACCATTGTCAGCGTGCTGGTGTCCATGATCGTTCTGTCGGTTCCTCTTACGGTGGTAACACTTGTTATGGTTTTTGTCATGCTGGCAGTAACGGGCAAGCTGGCTGGATTATCCGGTAAATACTTTGTTCGTCAGCAGGAAGATATCGGTAAGCTGAACGGTAACATCGAAGAGATGATGAACGGTCAGAAGGTTGTAAAGGTCTTTAATCATGAGGAGCAGGCAATTGAAGACTTTGAGAGATTAAACGACCAGCTCTATGACAGTGCCAGCAAGGCGAATACCTACGCGAACGTCTTAATGCCGGCCAATGCACAGCTGGGAAATGTCAGCTACGTGCTTGTGGCTGTCATTGGTGGAGCTCTCGCCCTTAACGGTGTGACCGGTCTTACCCTTGGTAAGCTGGCAAGCTTCCTTACATTTAATAAGAGCTTTAATATGCCGATCAGCCAGGTGAGTCAGCAGATGAACTTCATTGTAATGGCGGCAGCCGGTGCGAAGCGTATTTTTGCAATGCTCGACGAAGAGCCGGAAGTGGATGACGGCTATGTAACACTTGTTAATGCCAATGTGGCAGAAGATGGAACAATCACAGAATCCGAAAAGAGAACCGGTGTCTGGGCATGGAAGCATTATCATGCAGCCGACGGTACAACAACATACCAGAGACTGACCGGAGATGTGGTGATGGATGGCGTAAACTTCGGTTATGTACCGGAGAAAATTGTACTTCATGATATCAAGCTTTATGCAAAAGCAGGACAGAAGATTGCGTTTGTTGGTGCGACCGGTGCCGGAAAGACAACCATTACCAACCTGATCAACCGTTTCTACGATGTGGAAGACGGTAAGATCCGCTACGACGGTATCAATATTAATAAGATCAAAAAAGCGGATTTGCGTCGTTCCCTGGGCATTGTGCTTCAGGATACCCATTTGTTTACCGGAACAGTAGCTGAGAACATCCGCTACGGTAAGCTGGATGCTACCGACGAGGAAGTAAAGGCAGCAGCAAAATTAGCCAACGCCGATCACTTTATCCGTCACCTCCCGCAGGGCTATGATACGGTTCTGACCGGTGATGGAGCGAACCTTTCCATGGGACAGCGTCAGCTCCTTGCCATTGCAAGAGCTGCCATTGCAGATCCACCGGTTTTAATTCTCGATGAAGCTACTTCTTCCATCGATACAAGAACCGAGAAAATCGTTCAGGATGGAATGGATAAGCTGATGGCCGGACGAACCACCTTCGTCATTGCCCACCGATTATCCACGATTCGCAATTCCGATTGCATCATGGTACTGGATCAGGGTGAGATCATTGAACGTGGTAATCACGAAGAACTGATCAAAGAAGGCGGTAAGTATTACCAGCTCTATACCGGAAAAGTGGTCAATGCATAAAATAAAAGGAAAAAGGCTTTCGATGCAATGCATCGGAAGTCTTTTTTTGATACTTTTTCTGTTAAAAGTAAATTTAATTCAATAAATGGAATAGAAATAAGGAAAAGAAGAGAACCAGAGGAATTTGGGGTAAAAAAGGATGCCATCTCCGGCAGATTCCAGCGAAATAATATCGAAAACCGGAAGAAAAAGCAGAACATAGATAAATGACAGGGGAGAATTAATTAAAACAGGAATAAAGAAAAATAAAAGAGGTTTGAGATTGCGCAAGTTGAAATATAGGTCTAGGAACTGGGAAAAATATAGTGGGGAACAATGGGATGAAACACAATTTGTAAGTGTGAAAGAATAATTGTGCTTGTTGAAAATGGACAGGTGTAGCATTAGGGATAAAATACAAGAAATGTAGAATAGAGCAAGAGAAAGTGCTGGTAGCAGGCTGACAACAAGGCCAAATGAGATAAATTAAAACAAGAATAAATTGAAAGGCATCCGGAGACAATTCTATGGATACGGGAGGAGGTGTGTTGCGTTTCGCCTGGAAGTTGCAGTGTTTATCAACAATTAAAATCGTAAGAATTGTTTGATAAAAAGACGCAAAAAAGGTAAAGTATTCCTTATTCTTAACCGAAAAATAGGATAGAGCATATTGCGCCCAAAATTTAGATCTAACAATTGGAGGTATACGCGCATGCAAAAGACAAAAGGACTTGTAAAACGATTGCTCGCGCTGGGTCTGTCTGTAACGACCATTGCGACGAGTATTTCAACCGGCTATGTACCGGCCTACGCAAAGGCGGCTACGGTGACGCAGGAAGAGACAAAGACAGATAGCACGGATGCTACGAATGAGAAAGAGCCGAAGGTTGCAACGATTTCCTTCTCGGAGGATGCTCTGCTTCAGAAGGCAGTGGACAATGCCGGCTTCACGATTGACGTTACGACGGGCAAGGTGAAGGCTGCAGCGATTCGTTATAATGATCGTCTTCTTTCTATAGGAGTGGACTATACCGCGAAGGCTGTTAAGACAGCACAGCAGGAGGCAAGTGATCGAACCACCTATACCTATGATGTAATCATCGAGGGACAGGGGGCTTATTCAGGTGCGTATACACGCCATGGCGTGACCCAGGTTCAAAAGAAGGAAGTGGCTGCTACCTCCAAGGCGGCTGCTTCTAAGACTGCAGATAACAGTAAGACCGCAGCTGGTAAACTGAAGACGGTTGCCCATAAGAGGGGAACAAGCTATTCTTCCAGCGATTGGCAGATCGCCTGGAATGATTCGTTACCAAAGGATTCTTCGGGAGTGCCAATTTTCATATATAACAATGAAAAGGTAGAACCGGGAAATGCGCTTCAAGGCTATGGTTCATCCTTTACATCGGTTATGCTCGGAGGAGAGACCTTAACGTTGGGTACGGATTATCGTTTAGATTGGACCGGTAACACTGGTGCAGGAACCGGAAAGGTTATTTTTATACTTACATCTACTTATGCGACGAATCATGGTGTCACTGCCGTAAATGGTGAGAAGGAATTTCGCATCATTAATTCGGCTACCATCGACTGTCCAATGGAGATTTCAATGGGTAACGGTGCGCAAAAGTACCCGGTAACCTTTGCATCCGGAAGTACAGCTGGTGAACCTGCTAGTGGTTTTGTGGCAGAATACCTTGGCTCCAATCATGCAGTTGAGCCGAAGATTCACGTATATCAGGATTCTTCAAAAAATGTAGAATATAAATCCTATAGTATGGTGTATTCCAATAATACAAGCGTGGGAACAGGTAAAGTTACGATTACCATGGAGGAGCAGCGTGCAAACGAAGTTATAACCATTAATTTCCCAATCGTTCCTCGCACCCTTAAGGCATCAGATGTAGAGATTACAGGCACCTATACTTACACCGGAAATGCCCAAACCCCTGCGGTTACCGTTGCATCTAACGGATCCACCTTATCCAACGGAACCGACTATACGGTATCCAGCACGGATATCAATGCAGGAACAGCGACAGCGACGATCACCGGTAAGGGAAATTACCAGGGAAGTGTCAACAAGACCTTCACCATTGGGAAAGCAACGGCGGCAGATGGAACGAATGTGCAGATCGATGTGGATGATGCTGTATATGATGGAACGCCAAAGACTCCGAATGTAACCGTAGTGGATAACCTGCAGGGCAAGACGCTGGTAAAGGGAACGGACTACAGTCTGTCCTATAGCAATAATACAGCCCAGGGAAGTACTGCCGCAGTAACGGTTATTTTTAATAAGAACTTTACAGGAAGTGTTACCAAGAATTTCACCATCGGAAAGGGAAATATTACAGGTAAGACCGTTTTAATCGATAAAAAAGCGGTGGCTTCTGCAGATTACGATCCAAGGTATGCTACAGCAAAAGAGCGATTGTCCTTAGAGGGTGTACCTCCGGAGGGATATGATGTGGCAGTAGCAGGTAAAAACGGAGCTACATGGCCAAATGCAGGAACCTATACGGCTACCTTTACCGGAAAGGGTTCTTTCTCCGGAACTGTGACAAAGGATATTACCATTAATAAGATTGCGCTTTCCAATCCGGATGTCAATGTGACGGAGAAGTCCATCG
Organism: Lachnospiraceae bacterium C10; assembly: GCA_900100095.1. Classification (GTDB taxonomy): domain Bacteria; phylum Bacillota; class Clostridia; order Lachnospirales; family Lachnospiraceae; genus Weimeria. Next base: position 46,606 of record FMTN01000025.1, on the reverse strand, counting down.
ATGACAGTAATCAACCGTCGGTTAAGCTGGAATACCGGGGAGATGTGTTGAGTGCTTCCAATGATTACACCCTAAGGCTTAGCGGAGACCCGACCACACAGAGCGGTGCCAATATTATTGTAACAGCGAAGTCAGGTTCCAAGAACTACACGGGCAGTGTGACAATTCCCATGGACAGTACCGGTGCAGATCTTAGTACGGCTGTCTGGGATAAGGTAGGAACCACACATGTGGATGGACAATTGTATATCTGTCTGTTTGATCCTTTTACAGGAGCCAATCTGACACAGGATGGTTCCGAGGGTATGAAGTACTATGGAACGGATGCATCCGGTAATTTGATTCAGCCCCACTATGAGGTCTTCCTGTATAAGGACAGTACCTGGATCCGTAAGACAGGATTTACTACGAAGATCACCCAGAAGCCAAGCGATTCTAAGCTTGGAACCTATCATTTTGAGATGACAGCCAATGGAAGTGGTTTGTATGGAACCTTCAGTGGAAGTCAGGCTGCCTATGATGTTAGGGCAAATGTCCTGACACAGACAGATTTTGCAGATAAGGCAGGAGAATCAGATACGAAAAAGTTTACCTACTCCATGGCGAAGGTAACAGATAATGCCTCCCTGGAAGATCTGCGAGAGAACCTTGAGATACGCTATAAGTATGTACCGGTGAATCCTTCTATTACAAAGAACTACCATGCTCAGGATGTGACATGGAGTACACCGTCTCAGCTTGTGAATGGATATACACTGGAAAAGAGTGACTATGAGATCACAAAGATCACAGGAACCAAGGCGACTATTGTAGGTAAGGATGCCTATGCCGGAGGCTCTGCCCAGATCAATTTAGGACTTCCTGATCTTAGCAGTAAGGACTTTGAACTGAGCATTATCGATCCCCTTCCGCTGATCTATGATGCTACCAATAAGTTCCCGGATGTGCAGTTAAAGCGTAAGTCCACGAGCAAGCCGATTCTGTTGGATTCTGCCAAGTATGACATTGTATATTCTACTTCTAAGGGGGTAGAAGTAAGAGATACGAGCAATCCGGGAACCGCTGATTTTGCATCTGTTGGAACCTACTATGTAAGAGTCGAGGCAAAGAGCGGTAACACAGAGTACCAGGGTAAGACAGCGGATATTCCGTATCAGATTTCTGCCACCGGTGGAAGTCGTCTGGTGATCAAGCCTATTGAGAATCAGACCTATGCAGAGACAGTCAAGGACATTCCGACTCTGGTTGAACACAAGGTGTATGATTCTTCTACAAACACGGAATTAAGGTATGGAACAGATTATGCGTTGGATGAAGCAAATTCTTCTGTTTCTGATTACAATGTTCCTGGATTAAAGACGATTACGGTCAAGGGAAAGGGCAAGTATGCCTACAACACGGTATCACAGACATATCGCGTGGTAGGTGATCTGAAGGATTTATATAACACCAGCCTGTACAAGCTGGGAGGATTTAATGCCTTAACTCCGTCTGCAACAAATGATCTGTTCTATGATGGAAGCGGATGGACAGACAAGAATGGAAAGTCCTTTAATCCGGAGCTTATTAAGATCTCATTAAAGAACGGAAATGATCTTATTAAGGATACAGACTACACTATCTCATCCGGTAATCTGAAGAGTGAGGGGCCGGTTACCATTACGGTGCGTGCCAAAGGCGATGACTACGTTGGTGAGAAGGAATTCAGTTTTAATGTTAAGGTCACAAGAAACCGTTTAAAGTGGACCCATACAGAGACTGCAACCATTGACGTAGCCTACACAGGCACAGAATATGAAGTTGGCGAGGGAATGCTTGCAGTCAAGAGTGATGCGGCGGACTGGAAGAAGAGTTCAACGGATAATGTTACCATTACAGGAGCAGGATCCGAGATCAAGGAAGTCGGTAAATACGATGTTAAAATTGCAAGTACCCTTACCGGTGGTGGTTCTACCACATTGACTGTAAATGTACTCTATGATCTGAATGAAGCCAAGGTATATTATGGAAATGGCAAAAAGCTTTTGAATGGTGAGTCATTTACCTATACCGGACAGCCGTATGTGGATATGGATACGGTGGTAGTAGAAGTTAATAATAAGGCTCTTACACAGAATTCCGATGTAAAGATCACAAGAAGCTACAACCCCAGTGTAAGTGGTACAGGGGCTTCTGATTTTTCTGCGGCAGGAACCATTGAGGTCAAGCTGACAGAGGTAAGTGGAAAGAGCAGTTATTTTGGTATTACCTCACACAGGACGGTTACCTATACCATCAGACCTTTGAATCTGGCCATCGATCCGGATATCAAGGTGGATGTTATGAACAGTAGTTTTGACTATGATGGCAAGCCTCATCAGGCCCAGAGTGGAACGGACTTTAAAGTAAGTTATAAGGGAACATTGCTTGAATTAGGTAAGGATTATTCTGTTACCGTCGTAGGTGAAGATGCCGAGTTTATCAATGCAGGAACCTATACCATCTACATTATCGGACAGAATAACTATACCGGTCAGAATCAGACAGCTACCTATAAGATCGAGCCACACGATCTTAGCGGAGAAGCATCGAACATCACCATTGAGGACATGCTTTACGCAGGTAAGGGCAAGCAGCTGATTCCTTCTTCTATGAAGTTAAGGCTGAACGGTAAGGATGTTACCCTTACCCGTGGCGTGGACTATAAGGTGGAAAACGCCGGCGACAATGACGATACGAAGCAGAAGGGAACAGTAACCATCACGGGTATCAACAACTACAAGAACAGTGTTGGACCTCTGCAATTTGATATCGTTCCTATTGATCTTGCCAATGTTAATGTCTATGTGAAGAATGCAGAGTATGGAGATATTAAGGGTGAGGCAGATTTAGATCAGGGAAAATACGTACAGGTCTACATTCCGTTTGAAGGCAATCAGACTGCGGTAAAGCTGACAAAGGGTGTGGATTATACCCTTCAGTTCCAGCTTAGCGGTCAGCTGCCACAGACCTATCCGGAGAATGTGGGAACCTATAAGATCGTGTTGCATGCTTTAAGCGGTAGCAATCTGGTGAAAGCCGGAACCACATATGATAATAAGAAAGAAATCATCATCAGTCCGAAGAACATCGCCAGCGCCGGTACTTTTACCGTAGGTAAGACTGCCTGGTCTTCTTCCGGTGCCAAGCCAAAGGTCCTTCTGAATGGTAAGGTGATCTATGAAGATGGTGCTCTTAAGAGCGGATATGAGAAGCAGTATAAGGTCACGGTGACAAATGCGGATAAATCTTGTGCAGCTACTCTGGATGAGATGTATTTCGATAAGACATACACCAATGAGAGTCAGCTTCCTACGGTAACCATCGAAGGAATCGGAAACTACGGCGGAGAGGTGGTAAAGCACTTCCAGATCGGTGAGAAGCTGAAGAAGAGCGATATCAATATTACCAGTGGATCCTTCAAGTACGACGGACAGTCCCATAAGCCAACCTATACGGTAAATGGACTTAAGGCCGGGCAGTACGAAGATAATCTGGATACACTGGATGATACGAAAAATGCAGGAGTCAAGGAATTTTCTGTAACAGCCAAGCAGCCAGGTCCGCTGTTCGGTAGTGTGACAGCAGAGTATACCATCATTCCGGATCGGGATTCTGTATGGGGATACAAGCTGGATCTTCCGAAGGATCCAACGGATGGACTATACTACGTGAAGTATGACGGAACCGCTATTACACCAAAGGTCATTGATGTATATGTACTGGATTCTAAGGGTAAGAAACGGGTGATCTCCGATGATGAGATTAAGAGTATTGAGTATACCAACAATACCGGCGTTGGAACCGGTAATGTGAAGGTAACCCTGACCAACTACCAGGGTAATCTGGATGCAACGGCAGCCAATAAGAACCCGATGCCTTTTAAGATCTTAAGTGTAAGTATCCTCGATGAGGATTACTCCATTTCTCTTAAGGGAGGATCCAACCGTTTTGCCTATACAGGTAAGCCGGTGACACCGGAGGTGATCGTCACAAGGAACTCAACCGGTAAGGACCTTGTGAAGGATGGAGACTACGTTGTCGATTACAAGGAGAACACCAATGCCGGACAGGCAACGGTAACGGTAACAGCCATCAACAATTACACAGGAAGCAAGGTATTGAACTTCGGTATCTATTCCAACTTCCGTGATGAGAAGCAGACGCAGATTACAATACCGAAGCAGCTTCCGGTTAACGGTGAGATTACAGAGTTGAAGGGTGCTGAGGTTATATCCGGTGGTAATACCTTAACCAGGGATAAGGAGTATACGCTTCAGATTTATTCAACCGATGGATATCAGAAGCATGGTTATGCAGTCTTCACACCGAAGACAGAATATTACATCGGCAGTAAGACAGTTGCATTTGATATTGGCAATGATGAGAGCATGTACAACGTATTAGGTGTGGCCAATGCCTATACCTACAACCATGCACCTCAGAAGCCGGTACCGATTGTTACAGACAAGACAGGTAATATGATTGCAGTGAATACGGCATCCATTACCTACAACAGTACCAGCGACGGTGCAAACTGTATCAACGCAGGTTACGTTACCATGTCAATTCCTGTAACCAATGGTGGAAGCACCATTAAGGTGACAAGAAAGTATAATATTCTTCCGAAGAATATTAATGCGGTCAATATCAGTAGAATCACATCCAAGAAGTACAGCGGATCCGTATATACACCGGTTCTCAAGCTGGTGGACGGAAGCTATCTTCTGGTGGGAAGCAATGGTACAGCCTATAACAATAAGACAGACTATGCTTACTCCTATAGTGATAACCTTTATCCGGGACGGGCACGTGTCCATATTGTAGGAACCAACAACTACACAGGTACCAGTGATATCTATTTCAATATCACAGTTAATGATGTAGCGACACCGACCGTAAAAGCAAAGTCAACAAGCTCTCTTAAGGTCTCCTGGAAGAAGGTGAGCGGAATCAGCGGCTACCGCATTCTGTATACACCGGAGAACGGAAGACAGCAGCAGGTTAAGGTTGGAAGCGGTACAACAGCGAAGACTCTGACCGGACTTGAGAAGGGCAAAACCTATACCGTTGGTGTTCAGACCTATGTTAAGACCTCCAACGGCCGGATCGGATATGGCAGCGTATCCATTGTTATGACAGCGACCATGCCTGGAACGCCGAAGGCAAAGGTAAAACGTGTCGGAACAAGAAAATATAAGATTTCCTGGAAGAAGACAACGGGTGCCACCGGCTACATGGTATATCGTAAGACAGGAAAAGGTAAGTGGGGTCGTATTAAGACGATTACGAAAGCAACGACACTTTCCTACACGAACACAGGTCTGAAAAAAGGAACTGTTTACACTTATCGCGTTCTCGCTTATCATAAGGTAGGAACCAAGCGGATCTACAGTAAATTCTCTTCTGCAAAGAAGATAAGGGCGAAATAAACGCAATGAGTAAGAACCAAAGAAGAAACAACTATCATACAAAAGCAGAGCCGAAAGCCGTCGGCTCTGCTTTTGATGCATATGCAGGGGATGCGGATGATGAGATATCGAACGCATTTGCAGCATATTTAAAGAATGAAGATCTGGATCAGGAATTCGAGCGGGCTTTTGAAAAAGAAGTCCGTGGAGAGGCCGAAGGCGAGGAAGCTGAAGCGGAAGCAGACGAGAAAGTAAAGCCGAAGAAATCTCTGGTACAGAAGGTCATGGAATATCTTCCGGAAGACGAGGAAGATGAGGATGAGCTGGCTTTTCTTCATAGAAAATCATCCGAAGAGGATGAGGAGGAAGAGGAGCCGGAGGAAGAAGCGGAACAGGAAAAAGAGGACGAAGGGCTCAGACGGTTTAAAATCGGAGAATATGTCTTTGAAAGTTTCCACGAATACAAGGAAGCGCAGGAGGACGTAAAGAAGATCGAGGTCATCAATGAAGAGCTTGATATTCAGGATCCGGAGGTCGCAATTCGTCTCTATAATATGATTCGTGACGGTGAGATCACGTTTCGCAGTCCCATCGGCAAGAACTTTTTTGACCATGTTTCCGATATCGTTGCAGCGAAGTCCGTCGGACTGTTAAAGGATAAGGCTGTGGTGGATCAGGCGGAAGGCGCGGTTCGTTATCAGAAGTATCTTGGAATGGCTGTTATCACCGTGGCGGTGGTTCTGTTTTCCTATTTCGGATACCGTGAGGTGGAAGATGTTCTGAATACAAGAAGAATCAAGCAGATGCAGACCGAGGCGTCAAAGAACGCTGCCGGTGGTGGCGGAAGAGCTTCTTCGGATCAGGCAGCCAGCCTGAATGGAGAGGATCCTTTTGATAAGAGTAAGCGTAAGCTTCTGAAGGAAGAGGATCAGACCCTCTTACCGGAATATACAGAGCTTCGAAAGAAGAATCCGGACATGGTGGGCTGGATTCGGGTTGAGGGTACCGGAATTGATTATCCGGTGATGCAGAAGGCGAAGGATAACAGTTTCTACCTGGATCACGATTTTGACAAGGCGAAGGATAACAACGGATCCATTTTCATGGATTACCGCTGTGACAAGCTGAATCCGACCACGAATACCATTTTATACGGACATAATATGAAGTCGGGCAAGATGTTTGGAGAGTTAAAGGAATACCTCTCTGAGGATTATTTCGAAAAGCATAAGAAGATCACCTTCAACACCATCTATGAGCACCGGAAGTACGAAATTGTAGCGGTCTGCCTTGCAAAGGTGGAGGACGCAACGGATGACAGTTTCCGTTACTACAATTTCATTGATGCGACGAATCAGAATCAGTGGGATGCGTTTATGACATCGGTAGGAGGCCTTGTGGCACATGGCTCCATGGATTTCCAGGCCGGAGATCAGGTCCTGACACTTTCCACCTGTAACAGTTATATCGAGGACGGCCGTCTCTTCCTTCTCGCGAAACGGGTGAAATAGGACGGGAAGAATGTGAAACGCCGCAAGAACGCCGCAAGAATCTGCCTGTGAAGCTGGAAAGATAGCAAGAATTATGATAAACTTATAAAGATAGAATGTACTTGTTCATATGGAGAGCAGGAATGAAAAAAGGAACAAAAATCGGGTGGCTTCTGATCACCCTGTCACTTGTGCTTTCGGTCTGGGTCATTACATCACAAAGTTCGAAGGCAGACAAAACAACAGAAGATGGCTTTGTATTAAGCGATGATGGCAAGACACTGATCTCATATCAGGGAGCCGGCGGTAACATTTCGGTGCCGGCGGGTGTGACCACCATCAATGCCAGTGTATTTGCAAACAATACATCCATAACCGGTGTATCACTTCCGAATACCATAACATTAATCGGAAGCAATCTGTTTGCAGGCTGCAGTAATCTGCAGACGGTATCTCTAGGCCGTGTATCGAGCATTCCGAGTGATACCTTCCAGAACTGTATCAGCTTGTCATCCGTATCAATTCCGTCGACAGTTACAAGCTTAGGCGGGAATTCATTCTATGGATGTTCTGCACTTGGCTCCATCAGTCTTCCGTCATCTGTGACCAGTGTGGCGGATTCCGCATTTGAGGAATGTAATAATCTTACATCCATTTCGATTCCGTCCAACAGTTTTTATTCAACCTATGACGGATGCCTGTACAATTCCTCAGGTTCAAGGCTGATCATGGTACCACCGGGAAAGAGCTCCATTGCATTCGGACCGTCTGCAAGTACAATCGGTTCCGGCGCTTTCAAGGGCAATTATAATATAACGAGCCTGACAGTACCGGGTACGGTAAGCTCCATTGAGTCCGGAGCATTTTCCGATTCCGCTATTGATACGATTACAATTCCAAGGTCGGTTTCCTCTATGGGCGCCCAGAGCGGATGGTCTCCATTCGAGATCTATGGCTACCATGGAACGGCAGCGGAGCGGTTTGCCAACAGCAATAATATTCCATTCGTAGATCTTGATCCGAATACCAAGCCTCAGGATCCGAAGGAAGATGATGAACCGGATGATCCGGGTGATCCGGATGATGAAGATGATTCAGACGATTCCGATGATAGCGATGACACCGACGATACCGACGACGGTGGTAATAAGAACGGTAAGAAGAATAAGGGCAATAAGTCAAATGGTAACGGAAAGAGCAATGGCGGTGGCGGAAGCTACCGTGGCAACGGCGGTAACGGCGGTAACGGCTCTACCAGCGGCGGACGCGGAAGCAGCCGTGGCGGTAAGGATGCCACACCGAAGACCGCAGACGGCGAGGTTGATCCTAGATTCCTGTTATGTGGAGGATTGCTTTTTGGTGGCTTGTTTATCATCTTAAATGGTGATAGAAGAAAGCTGGCAATGGTTGCCAAGAAACGTAAAAGAGACGAAGAATAAAAGTGGGCTGTGAAAATGATTGATATCATTTTCACAGCCCTTTTTCATGGTCAGAAGTTATAGGATTTATTCGTTTGGCCTTTGCTCAGAGTCGCCGCCTTCGGTCTCGGTGTTTTCCGGTTCATCGATTGCGGTGTCGTAGTTTGGATCATCAAAGGTGTACTCATTCGAACTTCGGAAGATGGTGTTGTTCGAACCGAGCTGGCTGACAACGAGGGTGTCGCCGTTTTCAACCTGGTCGGCATTGATGCTCAGTACCTGACCGCTTTCGTAGCTTGTATTGACCTTTTCTCCGTTGACGTAGACCTTACTCCACGGAGTGAAGTTCTCGCCGTAGATATGGACACGTCCGTTGAAGAGGTAGGCGTGATTGATCTTAACATCCCGGATACCCATGGTGAGGTCGGATGCAGGATAGAGATCCACGCCATGGTAGGCGTAACGGTCGCCGTAGAGGAGATCGTACTGCAGGGTCTCCAGGTTGTTCAGGTAATCCTTGGATTTCGGATTCATCTGGCGCTCGGTCATGGACTGGTTATAGTCGACGATGGTACCGCCGTGGATGCCGAGACGGTCAAAATACTCACTTACCAGCTGGTAGGAGGTAAGGTCCTGATCCTGCTTTGGCATTCCGAAGTTGTTCCAGGTGATGTACTTGGTCTTGAAGATATCGTGCGTCTTCACATCGTTGTTCGTAAGACCCATGGTTGGAAGGTGGTCACCGAACATGATCAGAAGTGTCGGCTCGCCGCGCTTGGAAAGCATCTTGGTGTATTCCTGGATGAACCGATCCATGTTGTTGAGCATGTTGCAGTAGTATTCCCACTGATTCAGACGGCTCTGGTCAAGGGTCTTGCTGGAGCAGCGGATTTTAGGATCCTCAATGACCTTCTCGGTCGGGTAGTCTCCGTGTGTACCAACGGTGATGGTATAAACATAGTCAGGCGTTGGTGTGGAATCGAGCGCATCCTTTGTGGCATCGACGAGGATATCATCCGTCGGCCAGGTGTTCAAAGGAGTGTATTCATCGATATCCAAAAGTTCCTTACTTGTAAAGGTATCAAAGCCCATCTGTGAAAAGGCATTGGCACGGCTGTAGAAGTTACCGCCGTTGTTGTGCACAACGTGAGCCCCGTAGTTTAATTTCTTGATGACATCTGCTGTGGACTCGCAGTCTCTTTTTTTCAGGATGGTCTTCTGCGGGTATTCACCCGGTCCGAAGAACTGACAGCTCATGCCGGTCAATACCTCGAACTCCGAATTACAGGTACCGGCACCAACCACAGGAACGGTCAGATGACCGGTGGAATACTGTTTTTCCAGCTGGTGGTAGTAAGGAATCGGATCCTTATTGGTCTTAAGTGCCGGGAATTCCGATACATCGAAGCAGGACTCAAGGAGCACAACAATGATGTTCGGACGCTTACCGGAGAGGGTGGAATCGCCCTTTTGTGTGTCTTTTAAGATGGAAGCAACGGTCTGATCCGAATAGCCCTTTGGCTCCGTCATTCCACGGCCGAGCATTGACATGGAGAATCCGTACAGATATCCGTAATCCAGATAACCCTGTGCAAGGTTACCGAAGTAGGTCGCTAACAGACCTGTGGACTGAAAGGTCGCTGTGACCGGTGCGAGTGAGAGAAAGCAGGCTGCAACCAGGGCAAACCGAAAGCCTTTTCTCATCTTATGCTTCTGCTTCTTTCCTTTTATAAAGAGGAGAGCCATAAGGGATGCATAAATAACGAAGGCAACGACACAAATCATAGCCTGTCCGGCTGTGAAATACTTCGTATTCTGCATGGTCAACAGGTCACCGATCATACTGATATCGGTAAAACCAAATGGTGTTACACGGTTGATCAGAATAATACAGTTGATAATTCCCATGGTTACAACGAGGGCAATGATGACCATTCGAAGGAAGGTCTGTCGTGCTGTAAGGTAAACAAGGGAAAGGAAGGTGAAGATGATAAAGGAGTTATAAATAAAAGCTCCTGGCTCTGTTGTGATAAAACCGATCGCCGAGAGAAATGAGTGACGGCTTAAGGTCTCGATGGTGATGCACAGCAGAAATGCGAGTGGAATATGAAATAATACAGAGTATTTATTCAGAAACGCATTCATCTTAAGCATCCATTGCGGTTGACGACTCTTTTTCTGTCTGTTTCTTTTCTGGTTACGTGCTTTGCTCCGAAGCTGTAATACTTCCTTCTGTACAAGTACAAAGGACATCAGCTTCTTTGCAAACTGTTTGCATTGATTCATGATTTTCAAAATATGAAGCCTCCTAAATTACGTCAGGTTGTATTCCCCCCCTACGTATTGCGTGTTTGCTTCCAACGATTTCCTATTATATAATAGGAACGTTAAGGTTTCAAGAAAGAGAAAGGCGGCGGCTATGCTACTTACGATGCAATTTGGTTGGTTGGGGTACCTGTTTCTGGCACTTCTGTTTGCAGGACTTGCTTTTGTATTTGCAAAGATTGCACTGCAGGGCCTGTCAGCACCGCAAGCCGTATTGATTGCAGGTGGCACAATGCTACTGCTTCGTTTTACAACACTGGATTTTCGAGGGTTCTGGCATAGTGCCTCTCAGATTTCCCCGGAGCATTGGGTTCGCATCCTTTTATACGGAGCCCTGCTGGCGGCAGCCTGGATCACCTTTTATCTGGGGCTTCAGATGACGAACTGCGTTGCAGTGGCGCCCTTTGCTCTGCTTGTGCCGGTGGTCACCTATCTGATGACACTGATTATAAAGCGCAGTATTTCGGATATTCCGAAACTGATTATGTGGTGTATTCTTACCGTGGGTGTTCTTCTGATGGGATTCGGAAGAGAGCATAAGAATAAGACCTGGTGGATTCCGACGATCCTAAGTCCGATTCTGTACGGCCTTTTACTCTTCGGTAAGAAGCATTATCCTGTTTCCGGGAAGGATACCATCGTGGCCTGTGCAACGCTGCTTGTGATGTGTGTGATTGCTCTTGTCGCATCCTTCGTGGTAAAGCATGGGGATATTAAGAAGCTAACGGTGTATCATGTTCTCTTTGCCGTTCTTGCCGCCATCTGTCTGTACTATGCACCGGTATGTTATGGAATGACAAAGGGTGCACCGTATCGGAACGTGCTTTATTTCGTATATTCGCTTTGGATTCTTGTTACGATTCTTGGTAGCCGGCTTTTCCACAAGGAACGGTTAACGATGGTTTCCGGCGGGGGACTTGGACTGATCGTGGCAGCAATTGCGTATCATAATTTTTTCTTATAGAGGTAGTACATGCAATTAACATTCCGTACAACCGGTGTTCCGAAAGTTGTTAAGCGCAGGATTTTGATTCTGGTGCTGATTTTCTTTCTGGCACTTGTTATTTTTTATCTGACATTGAATTATCGTAAGAGTCCTGAAATTTCCAAGATGTCAGGGCCGACCATGCCGACAATTTCGGTTATGACCTACGGTCAGAAACAGCTCTGTCTTAGGGCCTACAAGGAGGAGATGGATGCGGCATATATGAGAGACTCGCTGGTTCCGCTGGAACAGTCGCGCCGTCTTCCGCTTACCATCGCAACCTATGGCAACCGTGTACAGTCTCTGTCCTACGAAGTGCGCTCGGTGGACACCAGCCGTAAGATTGCAGAGGACAAGATCGAAGGAATCAAAGAGGAAAAGGGCAGTGCAACGGTTACGCCGTCCCTGACCAACCTGATTGATCCGGGACAGCAGTATCTTCTGGTGCTGAAGATGAAGACCAACCGGGGCAAGCTGAATTTCTATACGCGTGTGATTATCCCGAAGGATGCACATGCAAAAGAGTGCCTGGCCTTTGCCCGGGAATTTCATGATAAGACACTGAATAACCGTTATACGGATCTGGGGAATTATCTTGAGCCGAAGACTGATACCTCTTCGGACGATTACAGCCGGGTTACCATCAATTCCACATTGAATCAGGTGGGATTCCAGGGATTTGAGGTGGATTCTTCGACGGAACCTCTGATGGAGGTGAAGGATATTACCTCCAGTTATACCTCCGTCAATCTGTATTATAACCTTAAGCAGAAGAACACCGTTTATCAGGTGGTGGAGACCTTCAAGATCCGCTACGGCGGTTCGAGAATGTTCCTGTTAAACTATGTGCGTACCATGGACCTGATTCCTTCCACGAAGGATATTACGGTTACGGATAATGTATTAAAGGTCGGGGTCAATTCTAAGTCCCTTTCTCCGTTATCGAATGAGACAGGAAGCGTGGTGGCCTTCACCATGGGTGGAAGCCTTTACGAATACAATCAGACAAGACAGATTCTGACCTGTGTTTTCTCCTTCCTCGGAGATGACCTGACAGAGGTTCGAGCAGGAAATCCGTATCATGGAATTCGTATTCTTAATATCGACGAGAGCGGAACCATGGATTTCGTGGTCTACGGCTACATGAATACGGGAGACCATGAGGGCAAGTGTGGTGTAGATCTCTATCATTACGATAGTTCCACCAACCTGGCAACCGAGGAGGCGTTCCTTAATACGACCCAGCCTTACCAGATTCTTGATGCAAGCTTCCAGGATCTGATGTATCGAACCGCAGGGGGACATTTCTACCTGATGCTGGACGGTACACTTCTGTCACTGAATCTGGATTCTGACAGTTCAACGGAACTGATGAAGTCCCTTGCAGACAGCCAGTATGCAGTGTCAGCTTCCGGCCGTTACATCGCATGGACGGATGAAGATGCTCCATCCTCCGTGATCCATGTTCTGGATCTAAATGATGAGAGCCAGATGGATATCCGGGCGAAAAAAGGAGAAAAGCTCCGTGCCCTTGCATTCTTAAAGGAAGATTTCTGTTACGGAACCATAAAGGAAAAGGATCTTACCGGAGGAGAAGACCGGAGTACGGTAAATCCGATGTACCGACTTGATATTGTCTCTTTCGATAATGCCCGAATCAAAAATGTAAAGGTATATCAGAAGAAGGGACTGTATATCAGTGATGTGACCGAGTCCAACAATGCACTGGAGCTGACAAGAGTGCGACGCACGGGAGGCACGTACAAGCAGACCACGGGTGATACGATTCTGAATGCTGCCGGTGCAACGAACCAGACAGTGACAGAGGGCAGTGCATCGGTTCCGGGAAAAGGCAGAATCACCACACTGACCATGCAGCCGCTGACGGAGGATCAGACGATTTCCTCTCTGTCCTTTCGAGATGGACAGCTTTCGCTGCTGGATGAGTCGGATAGCATTGATGTGACGGTTTCAGAAGTGAGAGCGGCGTATTTTACTTATGTAGAGGATCGCGTGGAGTATTCCGGTACCGATCCGGTGAATGCCATTCAGATTGCCGACGAACAGGAAGGCATGGTGGTAGACAACCGGCAGAGGGATATCTGGCGTAAGGAGAAGGAGCTGTATGGAGCAGATATTCCGGTGACGCAGATCACCGGTTACAGCTGGGCGAAGAACAATGGTAAATTGCTGCAGCTTCAGGGATTGACGCTGGAACAGGTTCTTTCCTTCGTCTCTGCCCGCGTTCCGGTGTATGTGACGGAAGGCAAGACAACGTCGGTTATCATCGGATATGGTCCGGATTATGTGAAGATCTATCATCAGGGTGGTTCCTATGAAAGCATGAGTCGGAAGGAAGCAGAAAAGAAATTTAAGAGTAGTGGCAATGTCTACGCCATTGCACTGGAAGATATGGAATAAAAAAAGGGCTGTGAACTTTGTTCACAGTCCTTCGTTTTGCAATTTAGCGTTTGCCTTCTTTGTATTTATTAACGAGGCTCTCAATGCGATCGTATGGATCAAGGAGAGAGCTGATGGAGCAATCATGATTCAAAGTGTCGATGATGTAAGCAATGTACTTACTCATGCCACAGTTGATGTACCAGTCACGCTCTAAGAGCTCCGGAGTCTGGTATACCAGGTCAGTTGTAAGAACCTTGAAGATCAGACCTTCCTCAACAGCCTTATCAAATGCAGCAAGACCGTTTGTGAAGAGACCGAAGGTTGTAGCACAGAAGATACGTCCGGCCTTACGCTTCTTAAGCTCGCGGGCAACATCGATCATAGACTCACCGGAAGAAATCATATCGTCAACAATGATAACGTCCTTACCCTCAACAGAAGAACCGAGGAATTCATGAGCAACGATCGGGTTACGTCCGTCTATGATCTTAGAATAGTCACGACGCTTGTAGAACATACCCATATCAACACCGAGGACAGAAGCCATATAAACGGCACGGCCTGTACCACCCTCATCCGGGCTGATGATCATAAGGTGATCATTGTCCAGCTGTAAGTCGTCTACATTCTTGCAAATACCCTTGATGAACTGGTATGCAGGCTGTACAGTCTCAAAACCATGAAGAGGGATTGCGTTCTGAACACGAGGATCGTGAGCATCAAAGGTGATGATGTTATCAACACCCATGGATACAAGCTCCTGAAGAGCCATAGCACAGTCTAAAGACTCACGTGCTGAACGACGATGCTGACGGCTTTCGTAAAGGAAAGGCATGATAACAGTGATGTGCTTAGCCTTACCGCCGACAGCAGCAATAATACGCTTAAGATCAGAATAGTGATCATCCGGAGACATGTGATTGGTCTGACCGCACAGAGAGTAGGTCAGGCTGTAGTTGGTCACATCGACCATGATGTAAAGGTCGAGTCCACGAACAGATTCGTTGATGGTTCCTTTGGCTTCACCACTTCCAAATCGAGGGCAGCTTACCTGAATCTTGTAAGAATTGCTGGTGTAGGCATTCTTCTCAACAAAATCGAGATGGTCAGACTTGCGGTCTTTTCTCCACTTCACAAGATAAGCATCAACTTTGTCGCCCAATGGCTCGCAGCTCTTAAGGGTGATAAGACCTAACGGAGCGACAGGTTTCCTGTTAGCTAAAATAGCATCGTTGCGTGGCATGGTTTTCTCCTTCGTAATACAGTTTAGTGTTAATGATTCTCCAGTCCCTTCTGCAGACGGATATCAACTCCGAAAAAGTAGAAGAGTTTATAATTATCAAGAATCCGGGAAAAAATTCTGGATGTATAGGTATCCCGGAGTTCTGCTAGAGACATATTCGTGGAAATAATGGTGGATCTGTGGTAGTTCATACGGTCATTTAATACCGTAAACAGAGCGGATTCGGTAAAGCTGTTGGTCAGCTCTGTTCCCAGATCATCAATAATCAACAAATCGGACGCAAAAAGATTACGATATTCGGCCTCAGGTTCCTGACTCCATTTGCGACCAAATTGGTGGCGAGAGCATATCTCAAACATTCTCGCCGAGGACAGATAGACAACGGAGGCATCCTGCTCCATCAGGGCAGAAGCGATGCAACCGGATAAAAAAGTCTTACCTGCTCCTGTGTTGCCATACAGAACCATACTATCATGGTTAGTCTTAAAATTGTCAACAAAAGAGCGCGCAAAGGTTAGGGCTTTTTCGGCATATTCATAAGAGGACATGGAAGTCTTGGGATCTCGCACGTCCTTAGGGTAGTAATTTAAGGAAAAATCCTGGAAATGACAGCGGGTAAGCTCCTGCATCAGGGGCTCCTGCTGATATAAAAGTTGATTGGCACGGGAAACATAGCAATGGCATGGGTCGCCATCGCTTCGATACCCGGTATCCTTACAATCCGGGCAGGTGTAGGGAGGATTCAGATAATCCTCACTGTAACCTGCGTCGGAGAGAATCTTCTTCTTCTTGAGAGAAAGAGAATCCATAAGATTCTTATAATGCTCGGCACGTTCGTGGTCCTGGGCAATGGAGGCCATAAGAGCCTCGTGCCGGACGTCGGCCAGTTCGTTTTCGATATCGCGAAATGCAGGAAGCTTTCGGTCCAGCGCAATCAGACGCTCGTTGATTAGTTCCTGTCGGGCTTGTCTTCGATCGGCATATTCCTGCATCATGGAATTGTATTGCTGATTCGTGAGCTGCATGAGTGTCCTCCTATAGCTGCTTCTTCAGAAGACGTGCTTCAATATCATCCATATCGTACTCTACCTGTGAAGAGAAATTATGGAAGGAATCCTTGGAACGATCGGAAGTCTTCGGGGCTTTCACCTTGGTGAAACGCTCCTTGATCTCATCGTTGTGCTTCTGATCGTAGGCTGCAACACCCTCGGCATCCACGATGCCTGCATTATGCCACTGTTCCATAATCTTATCGGTATATTTGAAGTTCACCTGTCCGATGTTCATCATGGTACGGTTGATAGCTTCCTTGACAAGCTCGTCAGAGAAGCTGTAGGTGTTGAACCATTTATGAACAAAAGAGAGCTCCACCGGTGAGAGACCGCGTCCACTGATCCCGTAGCTCTGACGAACCAAAGATGCGTTATGACTGTGGTTCTGACGGTCGGCCTTGGCAGCTTCTAAAGTTGTGATACCGTGCTCAGCCCAGGAAAGACAGATGGAGTTCATGTATTTCAGGCTGTTCTTGCCACTCTGCAGGCAGTCTGTAATCAGGAAATCGATCATGTCCTCATCCATATGTAATTCATCGTACCAGAACAGGATGTAATTCAGGTCGGTTGAAGACAAGGTATGACCTAAATAACGCTCTGCAATAAAAAGGATGCTGCGCACCTCATCATCCTCCTGGAAGGATAAGAGCTCCTGAGCAGAATATGCGCGCATGGTACGCTCGGATGCAGGCTCCGGGGTATTGACCGGTTCCGCAGCAGCAGGCTTCGCAGGCTTTGCCTTTGCAACGGTAGGCTCAGACTCAACCGGATGCAAAACATCACGGGAAGAGATCCGCTTCTCCTGATGAACGGATTCCGGAGAGCTTTCCGGGTGAAGCAGACAAATGTCGCAGAGTTCACCCTCGCGGTCGTATGTCAAAGAAAGAAGACCGGCATCCTCCCAGTACTGCAGTGCCAGCCGGATATCACGCGCTGTATGCTCTAAAGCGGCAGCCATGGCAGAGATGGCAAAAACGCGCTCCGGATCAGAGAGGGTACGTAACAGGTAAAGATAAATCTTCACGTATTCTCCCGGTGCATCCTTCATATAATGATCAATAAAAAAGTTAGAAACACAGGTTACCTGGTGACCTGTTTCCATATGTAAATGTATATCAGCCATATTTTTACTCCTTAAGCAAATGGATTATAGCACAAAAAATTGGCAAGAAAAAGCAAAAAAACCCCGCAAGCCCAGTAAGTACGGTGGTTGATAAAATTGTGGATAATGTGGATAACTAGTGTAAAACCCGAAAAAAGGGCATAAAAAATCCACAGTGGAATGAGGAGAAATCCACCGTCCCACTGTGGATAATGTTGATAACTTACTTAGAAAGTAAAGATTCGCCGATTTGGTAGACGTTACCGGCCCCCATAGTTATCAACAAATCACCGTTTATAGTATTTTTTTCTAAATAGCTCTCAATCTCCGAAAAATCAGGGAAATATTCGCATGGAGTACCAAGGTCGAGGATCTTTTTCTGCAGGTCTTTTGAGTGTACACCATAGATATCCTGCTCGCGGGCGGCATAGATATCTGCCAGTACGACCTGATCCGCCATGGACAGTGCCTTGGCAAAGTCATCCAGGAAAGCCTTGGTACGGGTATAGGTGTGCGGCTGGAAGACAACGACCAGTCGATCGTGCGGGTAGTTTGTAGCAGCTGAAAGAGAAGCACGGATCTCGGTTGGATGGTGTGCGTAGTCATCCACAACCGTAGCGCCGTGGTAGGTTCCCTTGTATTCAAAGCGGCGGCCGGCACCTCCGAAGGCGAGAAGACCGTCAACGATTTCTTCATATGGAAGATTTAGATCCATGGCAACGGCAATGGCAGACAGAGCATTTCCCACATTGTGCTTACCCGGTACGGAAAGCTGGACCCGACCGAGCCTGTTTCCCTTATGGACAGGTGTAAAGGCAGCACAGCCCTTTTCGTTATACACAATGTCTTCCGGATAATAGTCGGCTGCATCTGTGAAACCAAAGGTGATGACACGGGCGCGGATGCCCTCTACCAGTTCCTGATAGCGTTCAATCTCCTGATTGATAACAACAGCGCCGCCTTCTGCTGTGTCGGCAGCAAACTGATGGAAGCTGTTGCGGATATCCTCAAGGTCTTTGAAGAAATCCAGATGCTCCGCCTCTACATTCAGAATGATGGAATATTTTGCAAAAAGGGACAGGAAGCTGTTGGTGTACTCACAGGCTTCGGTCAGGAAAAGATCACTGTTTCCCACGTGAATGTTGGAGCCGATGGCTTTAAACATTCCTCCGATGGAAAGAGTCGGATCATCTTTGCCTTCGAGAAGAATCTGAGAGAGCATGGAAGAGGTGGTTGTCTTACCATGTGTGCCGGCAACAGCAATGCTCTTCGGATAATGACTCATAATCTGTCCGAGGAGCTGTGCTCTTGTCAGCATCGGAAGATTCTTCTCCTTTGCAGCCGAAAATTCCGGATTGTCCGGGTGAATGGCTGCAGTATATACAACACAGTCGATATCATCGGTAATGTTGTCGGCTTTCTGAGGATAGGAAATTCTCGCACCGAGGGCGCTGAGATGTCTGGTCAGATCAGACTCGCTCCGGTCGGAACCGGATACTGTAAAATGACGGTCAAGAAGGACTTCAGCAAGACCGCTCATGCTGATGCCGCCGATACCGATAAAATGGACGTGGATGGGTGCGTTGTAATCAATGGTAAACATGGGAACCTCGTTTTCTTTCATCTATTATAAAGTCAATTAATGCTAGTGTTCTTACTTATTATAATCACCTCTGTTTTTTTTTCAACAGTAGAACGAATGGGCAAATGCGTCATATTTTTCGGCTGAAACGCCTAATATTTATCCAATTTTATGTTTTATCATCATTTTGTCGGAAAATAGTTGGTGGATGACTAGACAATATGCTATACTTTAACTACTAGAAATTTGGCGGAATTAGCAATTCTTGCTAAGTCCGTGAGCATCATGTTAATGGGGGATTGGGGAGTATGCAATTGGACGACCCACTCTCAGCTCCAGAAATGCGAGGTGACTGGAATGAGTAGTAAAGAAATGATTGCCATGTTACTGGCCGGGGGCCAGGGCAGCAGATTGGGAGTGCTGACTTCGGATGTGGCAAAGCCGGCAGTGGCATTCGGTGGTAAATACCGTATCATCGATTTCCCGCTCAGTAACTGTATTAACTCAGGAATTGACACGGTTGGTGTACTGACACAGTATCAGCCGCTGGCACTGAACTCCCATATCGGTATCGGAACTCCATGGGATCTGGATCGTAACAACGGAGGCGTAACAGTCCTTCCTCCGTACGAGAAGAGTGATAATTCGGAGTGGTATTCCGGTACTGCAAATGCGATTTTTCAGAACTTAAAGTATATGGAGTCTTATGACCCGGAATACGTTCTGATCTTATCGGGAGACCATATCTATAAGATGGATTACGAGGCAATGCTTGATTTCCATAAGCAGAATCAGGCCGATGTATCCATTGCTGTTCTGCCGGTTCCAATCGAAGAGGCAAGCCGTTTCGGAGTTGTACTTGCCGATGAGAATAAGAAGATTACAGAATTCGAAGAGAAACCGGAGAAGCCTAGAAGCAATCTCGCTTCCATGGGTATCTACATTTTCACATGGTCTGTATTGAAGCAGGCGCTTCTGGCATTAAAAGACCAGAGCAACTGCGATTTTGGTAAGCATATCATCCCGTATTGTCATAAGGAAGGTCAGAGAATCTTCGCCTATGAGTTCAATGGTTACTGGAAGGATGTTGGAACCTTGGGCTCTTATTGGGAAGCAAATATGGAGCTGATCGATCTGATTCCGGAATTTAATCTTTATGAGGAATTCTGGAAGATCTATACCAAGCAGGAACGTATTGAGCCACAGTATATCGGTGAAAACGGTAAGGTTATCAAGTCCATTATCGGTGCCGGTGACAGAATTTTGGGTGACGTTGAAAGCAGTGTCCTCGGTGCCGGTGTAATTATTGAAGAAGGCGCCGTGGTGAAGGATTCCATCATTATGAAGGATACCATCATTCGTAAGGGTGCTGTGATTGATAAAGCAATCATTGCAGAGAACTGTGACATCGGTGAAAATGCGCAGATTGGTGTTGGGGAGAATGCAGAAAGCAAGCTGAATGCCAAGGTCTATAGCTTCGGTCTTGCTGTTATTGGAGATAATTCCATTATTCCTGCCAAGGTTACAATTGGCAAGAATACAGCAATCCGTGGCGTAACAACGACAGATGACTATCCGAAGATGGCTCTTGCCAGTGGCGGATACATTATTAAGGTAGGTGATCAGGCATGAAGGCATTAGGCATAATTTTAGCAGGCGGTAACTCATCAAGAATGAAGAATCTCTCCGATAAGCGGGCTATTTCAGCAATGCCGATCGGCTGCAGTTATCGTTGTATTGACTTTACACTCAGCAACATGACCAATTCACATATTCAGACCGTGGCAGTACTTTCTCAGTACAATGCCCGTTCGTTGAACGAGCACCTG
This sequence comes from Lachnospiraceae bacterium C10, assembly GCA_900100095.1. Taxonomy (GTDB): domain Bacteria; phylum Bacillota; class Clostridia; order Lachnospirales; family Lachnospiraceae; genus Weimeria. The sequence goes on along the minus strand of FMTN01000025.1, from coordinate 25,748 downwards.
AATTCCTCCAAGTGGTGGAACTTCGGTCGTAAGCAGGGCGGTTTGTTCCTGTTCACACCAACGGTTACAGCAGAGAATAGCTGGTGGTACCGCGGTACGGCAGATGCAATGTGGCAGAACATTGACTTCCTTAAGAAGCGCCATGAGCCGTATGTTGTGATTGCCAACGGTGATTGTGTTTACAAGATGGATTTCAATCCGGTTCTGGATTATCACATTCAGAAGCAGGCGGATATTACAGTTGTATGTGCAAAGGCTCCGCTTGGTGATGATATCAGCCGGTTTGGTACGGTTAAGATCGATCCGGACGGAATGATCAGTGAATTCGAAGAAAAGCCGATGCTGGCACATTCGAATATTGTATCTACCGGTGTTTATGTCATCCGTCGCCGTAAGCTGATTGAACTGTTAGAGCAGTGCAATTCTGAGGGACGTTATAACTTTGTAACGGATATTTTGATTCGTTATAAGGGAATGAAGAAGATTTATGGCTATATGTTGGACAGCTACTGGAGCAATATCTCTACGGTAGAATCCTATTTCAGAACCAATATGGATTTCTTGAAGGCAGATGTACGTGATTACTTCTTCCGCCAGAATCCGAAGATTTACTCAAAGGCTCAGGATTTGCCTCCAGCGAAGTTCAATGTAGGTTCTCAGGTACATAACAGCCTTGTGGGTTCCGGAACTATTATTAACAGCACCGTTGAGAATTCTGTTCTGTTTAAGAAGGTTTTCGTTGGTAATAACTCCGTGATTCGTAACTCTATTATTTTGAATGGCGCTTACATCGGAGACAATGTACATGTGGAGAACTGTATTGTAGAAAGTAATGAGACACTCCTTTCTGATACAGACTACATCGGTGAAGATGGAATTAGAATTATAGCTGAAAATAATAACCGTTTCGGAGTTTAGTCCGGGAAGGGGGAGCTTATTTATGAATATTACGGATATCAGAATCAGAAAGGTAGAGAAGGATGGCCCGATGAAGGCTGTTGCTTCCGTTACCTTTGATGATGCGTTTGTCGTTCATGACATCAAAGTTATTCACGGGGAGAAGGGGTTATTCATCGCTATGCCGAGTCGTAAGACTTCGGACGGTGAATACAAAGACATAGCGCATCCGATTAAGTCAGAGATGCGTGCCGCACTTCAGGATGCAATCCTTCACAGCTATAAGGAGATGATGGACTATTCCAGTAGTGCACAGGATAAGGCGTTAAGCCAGTAAGGGAATACATTTGTTTGTTTCGGGCTCCGGCCGGCATTGTTAAGATGCTGACCGGAGCCCTTTTTTGCCGATGAAACGAAAATCGAAAAAGGTGTAAACATAATAAGCAAAAACGGACAAATGGGGAATAATCAACAAAACGTAAAACACTTTTTTAGTAATAATACCCGTTTTTTTGTGTGTGGGGAGCGAGTATGATGAGTGTGGTGAGATGTTAAACGCTCCGCGAGGATGCGCACGGATTCGGGCAGGAATTTGTCTGCTGAAGCAGACCCGAATCCGGCGCGCAAGACTCGCGAGCGAGTCTTGATCTATGGGGAGGTGCGCTATGAAGAAAACAATTATAATCGGATCTGTTTGTGTTATTGGTGCATTAGCAATTGTAGGAGCAGGTGTTTATGCGAATGCAAGACTTGATCCAACAAGTGCTTATGTCGCCTTAAAGAAAGAATCCTTTAAGGAAGACGCAGCGGAAAAAGAAAAAGATAAGCGGACGGCCTACTCCGGGAAACATGTGGATATTACCTTAGAGGAGCTTAAGGAATCGGAGAGATTCTATCTCGCCAAGGGGGAGAGTGAAACAGATGCGAGAAAGGATGCCCTCTATTGTCAGGAAGAGTACAATGCGTTGGTTGCTAAAGCAAAAGAGAATGGGTATTCCGTTACGGAGCAGGATGTGGATGATTACCTTGCACAACTAAAGGAGATGTTCAAGGAGGCAGCGAATAAGGATGAACTAGAGGCTATTATTTCTGCGTATCCAAGCGAAGATGCTTATTGGGACTATATAAAGAAGGTTTATAGAAAGCAGCTTATTGCACAGAACTATGTTGCGGATCTGGAAAAATCTTTCGCAAAGGACTATTTCGGAGAGCAAGGATCTGATGAATATAACAAGGCGTGGAGACAGTGGTTTGATTCCTTCAAGAAGAAAGCCATTGCAGAGGAAGGCTTTGAAGCAGTGAAAGGCGTCTCTTGGCTGAAGTAGTAGCATGAGGTGACAGGGAAGGAATGCAACACAGTTTTAATAACCAAAAGAATCGCCGGTCGATGAACCGGCGATTCTTTCGTTAGCGTACTTTAGAATTGAACTGATTCATAGCGCCGTCTAAGTCACCGCGGATAATCATTTCAGCGGCATCACAGGCGCGGTCTAAGGCTTCCTCCAGGTAAGGACGTTCCTCCTTTGGGAGCTTGCCAAGGACATGGGCAATCATGTCTCCATGGGTTGGAAGCTTTCCAACCCCGAGACGGATGCGAAGGAATTCCTCACCGCCGCAGTGGGCAATGATGGACTTTAATCCGTTATGCCCACCGGCAGAGCCTTTTTTACGGATGCGAAGGTTGCCGGCATCCAGGGTGACATCGTCAGAGAAGACGATGAGCTGAGTCGCCGGGTCCACTTTGTAGAAGGAGCAAAGGGGACCGAGGGATTCTCCGGAATTGTTCATAAAGGTCTGAGGTTTAACCAGAAGAACCTTTTCGCCTTCAATGATGCCCTGGCCGGTGAGAGCATTGCGCTCGGATTTGCGGACAGGGATGTTGTAGCGGTCGGCTAAAACGTCAATGGCATCGAAGCCGGCATTGTGTCTGGTGTGCTTATATTTTATGCCCGGGTTTCCCAGGCCTGCTAGAATATACATGGTATTCTCTCCTTATATTAGATAGATCCTATGGGGGATCTTGTTGCTTCATTCCTTATCTCCTGCCGCATCTTCTTCTTTTGGGGCATAGGGTACGTCAGACTCTTTTGGAATCGTCAACTCCTGAAGTTCACGGCAAAGCCCCTTGAGATAGATCGGGAGCTCATATTCCTTGAAGTTGTTGTTTTTCTTATAATCCAGTGAGAAGGCAGGCGCCTTTGGGTTGGCGATAAAGGTAAGGTAAGGTGCGTGCGCTTCTACAATGGAAGGGATACCGGCCGGATTGAGACGGGCCATCGGTAAAAACTTAATGGTAACCAGACCATCCTTTTGCTTTAATTCTGTGATATAGGCCTTGTGTGCCTCACTTCGAAGCCGGGCAACGAGGAGCAGATTCATTACCGGCTTGCCGGGATCTCCAAAGCGGTCAATCAACTCATCGATCATATCCTGTTCTTCTTCGTCGGAAGAGATCACAGAGATTCGTTTGTACATGTCCAGCTTGGCTTCTGTATCCGGAATATAATCGGATGGAATATAGGCATCAATGGCGATATCTACGGTGGTATCAAAGTCATCGGAAATATCGGTGATACCCTTCTCCCGGGCTACGGCGGCGTTCAGCATTTTACAGTAGAGCTCATATCCCACAGCCTCCATGTGGCCGGACTGAGCTTCGCCGAGAAGGTTGCCGGCGCCACGGATCTCAAGGTCGCGCATGGCAATTTTAAAACCGCTGCCAAGATCTGTAAATTCACGAATGGCAGAAAGTCGCTTTTCAGCAACCTCCTTCAGCATCTTGTTGCGTCGATACATGAGGAAGGCAAATGCCGTCCGGTTGCTTCGGCCAACACGTCCTCGGAGCTGGTAGAGCTGGGAGAGACCGAGCTGGTCTGCATCGTGGATGATGATGGTATTGACGTTGCTGATATCAAGGCCAATTTCGATGATGGTGGTAGCCACAAGAACATCGATGTCACGGTTGATAAAGTCCGTCATGATTTCTTCGAGACGGTCCTTGCTCATCTTGCCATGGGCGTATGCCACGTTGGCATCCGGACACAGGGCTTCGATTTTCGCTGTGATATCTGCGATTTCCCGGACACGATTGATGACATAATAGACCTGACCGCCACGATCCATTTCTCTTTGGATAGCTTCCCGGACCATTTCTTCATTCTGCTCAAATACAAAGGTCTGGATCGGGGTACGTTCCATCGGAGCATCTTCTAAAAGGCTCATATCCCGGATTCCAACCAGACTCATGTGCAGGGTTCTTGGAATCGGTGTAGCAGAAAGGGAGAGAACATCCACGTTCTTTTTTAATTTTTTGATTTTCTCTTTGTGAGCGACACCGAAGCGCTGCTCCTCATCGATGATCAAAAGCCCGAGATCCTTGTAGCCCACATCCTTGGATAAAAGACGATGGGTGCCGATGACGATATCCAAACGGCCATCCTTTAACATGCGGACCGTCTCGCTGTTCTGCGCCGGGGTGCGGAAGCGTGAAAGCATGCCGATGTTAACGGGATAATCCTTCATGCGTTCCTTAAAGTTGTTAAAATGCTGCTGGGCAAGAATGGTGGTAGGAACAAGGTATACCACCTGCTTGCTTTCCTGCACGGCTTTGAAAGCCGCTCGCATGGCAATTTCTGTTTTGCCGTAACCCACATCTCCGCAAATCAGGCGATCCATAATCTTGGGACTTTCCATATCCGCCTTGATGTCTTCCACCGCAGTCAGCTGGGACTGTGTCTCCTCATAAGGGAAAGATTCCTCAAATTCCTGCTGCCAGACGGTATCCGGGCCGCAGACATATCCTTTCGTATTCTGCCGAAGGGCGTATAGATCCACAAGATCCCTTGCAACAACACCTACGGCCTTTTTCACCCGGGCTTTGGTCTTGCTCCAGTCGGCGGTTCCGAGAACGGAAAGCTTTGGCTTTTTATCTCCGACGCTGCCGTACTTGCTGATCTGGTCCAGCTGGGTGGCAAGAATGTAGAGGGCAGAGCCTTTGGCATAGGAAATCTTGAGATAGTCCTTCATAACATGATCCACCTCAATCTGTTCCAGGCCCTGATAGATTCCCAGTCCATAATTTTCGTGAACGACGTAGTCGCCTACATTCAATTCGCCGAAGTTGCGGATGGATTCCCCTTCCTTTTTGTGTTTTCTTGTCCGCTTCTTACGGGCAGAGCCGAAGATATCGGATTCTGCAATGAAAACGGTAGCGGCCTCCGGGAACTCAAATCCCCGTCGAATGCGTCCGACACAGACAAGAATCTGACCAGGAAGCACTTCGGCAGCCGGATCTTCGGAGAAAAAGGCGTTGAAACCGTAATCCATCAGATCCTTGGCCAGGCGGGTGCCTCGGGTGCGCGAGGTTCCCACCAGAAAGATTTTATATTTTCGTTTCAGGTAGCCCTCCAGCTCGTGTCGAAGTGAGTCGAGGGAACTGTTATAGGAAGTGACGGAGGTCATATGCAGATAGAACCGGTCGTCACTTTTCAAACCGCCACAGTTGCCGGAAAGGGCCGGAAGTAAAATACCGGAATGGTTCATGCAGCGGGCGAGGATGGAATCGGAGGCGAAGAGCATGTGCTTTTGCTTCGGGAAGCAGTAACCCTGTTCCTGACGGCGCAGCATACTTTCGGAAAACTCCTTTTCCAGGTTATGCGCACGTTCCACCAGATGTGCCGGTTCGTCCAGAATGATAAGACCATCGGCCGGGATGTAATCCAGAAGGGAATAGGTCTCGTCTGTGAAGTAAACGAACCTTGCCTCTGCTTCGGAATAGTCACCGGCGAGCAGGGAGGATTTTAATTCCTCAAGGCTACGTTTCAGGCGATGGGCCTCCTCGGTCTTCATCTCTTTGCGATAGGTCTCATACAGCGGCAGGACATCGTCTTCCATGGCTGCAATTCCCTTGTTGACCCGTTCCTCCGTCATAATGAATTCGATGGCGGGATAGATGACCGTCTCTTCGATGGTGTCGGAGGATTTCTGGGTCAGAGGGTCAAACAGGCGGATGGAGTCCACCTCATCCCCCCAGAATTCGATCCGGACAGGGGTATCTTCGGTAAGGGAGAACACGTCGAGAATGCCTCCCCGGACAGCGAATTCTCCCGGACCGGCCACCTGTGATGTGTTCATATAACCCAAAGATACAAGTTTTTGGCGCAGCCCGGTCAGATCCGTCTCATCGCCGCAGCGAAGGGTGATGACATGTTCTAACACTTCCTCCGGGGAAGGAATCTGGTTCATGAGGGCATCCACAGTGGTAATGACCGTTGGATGGTCGGATTCCGTAATTGCCTTTAAGGCACGAATGCGCTCTCTGGTCAGAGTGTTGCTCTGCACATCGGACTGATAGAAGAGCAGATCCTTTGCAGGATAATAGACGGCATCCGGGTCAAAAAACTGATATTCATCCCAGAAGTCACGCGCCTTTTTCTCTGAATCCATAACGATGAGAACGTGGCTGTAACTTCTTGCTGCAGCAAAAATAGACAGGGACTTTCCGGCGTCAATGACACCGGTAAGTTCCTGCATTTTGCGGGTGTTTTGCAGTTTCAGACGAAGTCTTGTAAATTCTTCCGAATGGTCGTAAGGTGCAAGCCAAGTATTCATAAATATTCCTCTATTGGACAGGGGTGACCTGATTCAGTTCAAGGGTGGTTGAAATATAGCAACCGAAACCTGATTTCTTGCAAGCCTTTCGTATGGTCTTTATGCGGGCGGATTTTTTCTCGTAATCTAAGACAAGAACGAAAAGACCGGCTTTTTTACATTTTTTAAGATAGGTAAGGTAGTATGCTTTCGCATCACGAGGGTTCTTTTTAAAAATCTGTTTCTCATAGTTTACCACATGATTGTAGACACTTTCCTGACAAACAGCAGTAAAAGGAAGATTTTTTTTCTTCTCTTTTAATTTGGCGGACACATAGGAACTTCCGCCGTTGATCATGACGGCAGAGCGAACCCCGGTGCTGTTCTTTTGCGCATGAAGCTTTGTTAATATGACATCAAGGCTCTTCTTTACGGAAACAGTATGATATAAGTCATAGACGTCGGTATTATCGATGAAAAATCCGTCGACGCCCTTTGCAATCAGCTGTCTGCCGCGCCGGTTGCACCGGTCCTGCCACCGTTTTTGGGTCACATCGACCCAGGATTCCTCCGGCCAGTTTTCATAAGGAGCAAGACAAAGGTCCTTGTAGTCCTCATAGTCTTCTCTTGTGTTCTCCAGCGAACCGATATTCAGGTAGCTGTAGACAAGGTGCCCCTTTTTATGAAGGATACGGATCTGCGCCGGGGTGAAATATTCCGCATCCAGGACGATAATCTTATAATCTGAAAAAGGATCCCCGTGCTTTAGTTTGTTGTTATCCGTAAAAACCTGTTCCGGATTCAAACCGGGAAGAACACAGACGGTTGCCGAATGTTGTCCGGCATTGGCCAGAGAGGCCGGATACAGACACACAAGCAAAAGAACCGTTAAAAGGATAGATACTGATTTTTTCATGGCATTACTCTAAAATAAAGGTTGCAACTTCATCGGCTGTGGCTGCAATGCAGTCAGCACTGCGGCTTGTTAAGTAGTCGTGACTGCGGAAGCCCCAGTCCACGCTAATGCAAGGAATGTTGGAAGACTTCGCGGTTGCGATATCCACTTCGGAATCTCCGATGTAGACGCAGTCCTCCGGGTGTACCTCAAGAGCTTTGATACAGGTTTCGACCATGTCCGGAGCCGGCTTTCTGCGAATGCCTTCCTTTTCACCGAGTGCAAAGTCAAAGATGCCGTTGAAATGAACGTTACAGAGACTTTGTACGGCAGAGTCCGGTTTGTTTGAGACAACCGCTGTTTTAACGCCGGCCTTTTTCAGAGAGGCGATCATTTCGTTGATTCCCTTGTATGGACCGGTGTGGATATCACAATGGCTGTCATAGTATGGTTTATAAATGCTCTGTATTCTTGCAACCTCTTCGTCATTCCATGGAAGCGGGTGCTTCATGGTGACATCAGGATCCCCGATATCCTCCAGACGATCCAGGTCAAAGCCGCTTTCTGTGGCAAGTGCACGCTGAATTGCAACGGTGACACCGCTTCCAAAGAACCGGCGGACAATATCGTTGCTGTAATTATGGCGATGACCGGTCTGCTCTAACGCATAGTTAATTGCTGCTCTTAAATCATCCAGGGTATCAAGGATGGTTCCATCCATATCAAAAATTGCTGCAGAATACATAATATTTCGACCTTTCTAGTTAAAATTCGAACCTAGTATAACATACTATGATGGTATGGCAAGGTTAGGGCAAGATTCTGTTGGCGGGATGGCTCCAGTTTCTTGTATCGAAATCTGTGGATGTGTTATATTAAAAATAGCCTATTGTTATGTTATGGAGTATATGCATCGTGAATAATTTGTTGATGAGAGTCAGGAAAATTCCGTTCAAACGAATCCTTGGAATTGAACATTATGATGCAGAGGTCAAGCGCTACATTGAGAATCAGAATCTTCAACTGGGTGCTCCGTTGTCGATTCTGACCCTCATTGCGTCTGCTGTCATGCTGATTCGCCAGGCCATGGTGAAGTATTCGCCGCTGGAACTGTCTTTTTATGTCATCTTCTTCCTGGGAAGCGTCCTGATGGCGATGACGTTTCTTTTTTCCCGGAACCGGTCCAAGGTACAGCCCTTTAAGAATACGACTCTGATTGTATATGTGTATCTGTTTTCTTTCCTGATCTGTCAGGCGCATATATCCGTTGCGGAATATCTGCAGGGGCGCGGTGCGTTGGCCTTTACCACTATGGTGGTGTTAGGATTTATGCTGTTTAATCTGCGGCCGGTTACGGTTATGAGTGTTTCCGCCCTTACCTTTCTTGTGATCGGAATTAAAATTACACGATACGGATACACTACGAGCAAGCCACAGGAGTATATGGTGGCCTGGGTCGTCATCTCCGTTGTTACCATGGTGCGTTACTTCTATACGATGGAAGCGGCGACACATGCTGTGGATAATCGCAGAACAGCGGAAAAGCTCCAGAGTATCTCCCGTACCGACGCATTGACCGGACTGAACAATCGCTATGCGCTGCGGGAGGATTTTGATCAAATGGTTGGACAGCGCCTGGAGGTTATGATCTGTGATATTGATAATTTTAAGAAGGTGAATGATACCTATGGTCACGATATGGGCGATGAGGTGCTCAAGCGGTTTGGAGCGCTGGCACAGACCCATTTCAAAGATACGGTGGTATATCGATACGGCGGCGATGAATTTATGCTGATTTCAAAGCAGAAAGAGACGGATTTCCACCGGGAGGTCCGGGACTTCATGGCACGTTTTCATCACATGACCTTTGAAGAGGGACCGAAGGAACCGAGTTGCAGTTGCGGCTACGTCTTCGGATATGCAGAGAGTGCAGATGATCTTCGCTCCATGTTCTCGCAGGCAGATGAACTGCTGTATCAGGCAAAGCAGACAGGCAAGCACAATATGAAGTGTCATGCCTATGATTTTACGTTGAAGGACACCAATGGAAAAGGACAGAGATTATTCTAAGTTACAAGGCAGGACCTTGACATTTCACATAGCACGTACGGATGCCGGGCAGAGAATCCGGGATTATTTAGAGCATCGCCGTTTCCCAAAGGCGGTGCTTTCTCAGTTCAAGCGCAATTCCGGCAATATCACCCTTTTAAAAGGAGAGGCGCCTTCGCCATTTATCGACGGGAAGATGCCGGTTTTCCCATACGGCAGTCATCAGCCTCTTTTTCGCCGCATGGCAGAGGGGGAGATTTTGCGTGTTACCATTTTAGAAGAAAAGAAACCGTCGCTTCAGCTGACACCGGTTCCCTGTGATCTGGATGTGGTCTATGAGGATGAGGATATTCTTGTGGTGAATAAGCCTGCCGGAATGTCCATTCATCCATCCATACGCCATTATGAGGATTCCCTTGCCAATGCGCTTCTTTATCGGACGCGGAGCCGGGGAGAAGCGGATATGGTGTTTCGCTGTATCAACCGTTTGGACAAGGAGACCAGTGGTCTTACCATTCTTGCGAAAAACATGTTATCCGGGGCGATTCTATCTCAGGATGTGAGTGAGCATAAGATTCAAAGAACCTATGTGGCTCTGGTAGAGAATCCGGGAGAGGGAGAGCTTCTGGTGGGGAGAGGAGAAGTTGACCTGCCCATCGGACGAGCCGATGACTCGGCAATTTTCCGTTGTATCGACCATGAGAGAGGACAAAAAGCCCTGACCTATTATCAGGCTCTTGCCCCAAAGGACGGTCTGTCGCCGGTGATTCTAAGGCTTAAGACCGGAAGAACCCATCAGATTCGCGTTCATATGAAGGCAATCGGACATCCGCTCCCCGGGGATTACCTATATCATCCGGATTATCAAAAGATACATCGTGTTCCGTTGCATTCCGCGCGTCTTGTCTTTACCCATCCGATTACAGGTGAACGAATGGATCTGTTTGCACCCCTTCCACGGGAGATTCTGTCACTTACCGACTTGTCAGAGGAAGCGTTGCGCGAACAAATATTAATTTTTTCTAAACTTTTCATGGAGAGCGTTGACGATGCTAAGGAGGGGTGATAGTATATCCCTACAGGATTTAGCACTCGATTTGATAGAGTGCTACTAATCGGAACGGAGGATAAGATATGACAGTATTACCTTTATATAATGTAATTTTAGTACCGGAGAGCAATCTATATATTCAGACGGATTCCTATAAGAGGATGACGGGCGCTGATCCTCAGGTGCAGGAGCGATTGATTCTTGTTGCCGAGAAGGAGAAGAAGTCGAGAGAGAATTTGAAGGAAGAGGATCTGTATCCAATCGGTCTTGCCGGTATCATTACAGAGGTCAACAGCAACGGTTACATGGTGATTCGTACCAAGAAGCGTGCGGACATCACCGACCTTACAATTTTTTCTGATCATACCATCTCTGTTACAGCGAATAAGCGTGAGGATATTGAGAGTGAGCCTGTGGATGAAGAGGAAGAGCGTAAGAGACTGGATAAGTTGAAAAAATCCATTGTTGAGTACGCATCCCGTTTCCAGTGGGGCAGCCTGACAAGAACCTATATTGCACAGTTATCCTCCATCCCGGAAGTAGCGGCTGTGATGAGCCCGTGGCTTTATAATTCACCAATTGACCGCTATGAGATTCTTGCGGAGGACGATAAGAACAAGCGTATCGACCGTCTGGAGAAGATGATCTATGAGAACATCGAGATGAGCAAGATCGGTACAGAGGCAGCAACGGCGCAGGAGGAGGACTACCAGAAGATCTACCGTGAGTCCGCGTTGAAGAAGCAGATCCAGTACATGCAGAAGGAGCTGGATGATATGCATCCGGAGAACGTTTCCGATGTTCGCCGGTTTGAGATCGCCATCGATGAGGCCGGTATGAATCCGGAGGCAGAGAAGGAAGCGCGGAAGGTGTTAAACCGCCTGAAGCAGGAGGGACAGAATACACCGGAGTCCGGCAGCCTCTACGATTATCTGGATTTTGTTACCAGCCTTTCCTGGAAGAAGGAAGAGCAGAAGAATATCGATCTGGACGAGGCGCAGAAGGTGCTGGACGAGGATCATTCCGGTCTTAAGAAGGTCAAGGAGCGTATCATTCAGCAAGTTGCTGTCATGAATTTCAAGCAGCAGCAGTCCGGTTCCATTCTTCTTTTCGTAGGAGCACCGGGTACAGGTAAGACCAGTATCGGCAAGAGCATCGCAAGAGCACTTGGAAGAAAGTATGTCCGGGTAGCTTTGGGCGGTGTGAGAGATGAGGCTGAGATTCGTGGCCATAGAAGAACCTACATCGGGGCCATGGCAGGACGTATCATGGACGGTATTCATAAGGCCGGTGTTTCCAATCCGGTTATGGTGCTTGATGAGATCGACAAGCTTTCCAACTCCTATAACGGAGATCCGGCAAGTGCCCTTTTGGAGGTGCTTGATCCGGAGCAGAACAGCACCTTTACCGACCATTATATGAATGTTCCGTATAATTTGTCAGATGTAATGTTCATTTGCACGGCCAACAGTCTTGACACAATACCGTCTCCGTTGTTAAATCGTATGGAAGTCATCCAGTTCCAGGGATATACTCCGATTGAGAAAAAGCAGATTGCAAGGGACCATTTGATTCCAAAGGCATACGAGAAGGTAGGAATCAAGCCGGAGCAGCTGGTCATTTCCGATGAGATAATCGATACAATTATTTCGGACTATACAATGGAGGGCGGTGTCCGCGGATTAAAGAAGCGCATGGATACCCTTTGCCGTGTGGCAGCAGTGGAACTTCAGCGGAATCATAAGGACTGTGTTACCGTTGAGAAGGAGAAGCTGAGAGATTACCTGGATATGCACCCGATGCATAACAACAAAGTGAAGGAAGAAGGAAAGGCGGGAATTATTACCGGCCTTGCATGGACGGCAGCAGGCGGCGCCATCCTCTACATCGAGACTCTGATGACCAAGGGTAAAGGCAAAGTGACGGTTACCGGTCAGCTTGGTGATGTAATGAAGGAGTCCACACAGATTGCGGTTTCCCTTGTGAAGGCACTTTACCCGAGCAAGTCCGAGCTTTTCGAGAAGAATGATATTCATATCCACTTCCCGGACGGTTCCACACCAAAGGACGGTCCATCCGCCGGAATCACACTGGTAACCGCTCTTTCTTCCCTGGTCAGCGACACACCGGTTACACCACAGGTGGCCATGACAGGGGAGGTCTCACTGAACGGATCGGTGAATCCGATCGGAGGACTTCCGGAGAAGCTTATGGCTGCACAGAGGGCAGGTGTAAAGCATGTGTTTATCCCGGAGGAGAACATGGATGATCTTCGTGACGTAGCGCAGGAAGTAAAGGATGCGCTTGAGATTACACCGGCGAAAGAAATTACGGATGTCCTCGGAGCCTTAAAGATTCCGGTGGAGAATCCAAAATTGAAGAATGAGTGAGTATGAAAGACGTAAATAATTATATTTTTGATCTGTACGGTACCTTACTTGATGTTGTAACAGATGAGTCATCCCCGACCTTTTGGAAGAGGATGGCTGCACTGTTCTCCGTCTACGGTGCCGATTATACAGGTCCACAATTACAGAAGGCATACCTCGACTGTGTGACATGGGAAGAGGCGGCTCTGAAAAAGCATACCGGCTATCAGTATCCGGAGATACGACTGGAGAAGGTGTTCGGAAGGTTGCTTTTGGAGGCGCCTTCTTGTCATGCATGCGAGGGCAGCGCAGGAGGAATGGAGATCGAAGCTCTGCGTGCCATGGCACGATCAGGGGACGAAGGGAAAAAGCAGGCCCTTGAGAAGCTTTACTACAGCGAGTGGGTTCATGTCATTGCCAACACCTTCCGCCTGATGTCAAGGAAGAAGCTTAAGCCCTATAAGAATACCATCAAAGTGCTGACGAAATTGAAGCAGACCGGTCACAGAGTCTATCTTCTTTCCAATGCACAGCATATTTTTACGGTACCCGAGATGGAGGCATTTGGGCTGACGGAATATTTTGACCGCATTGCCATTTCATCCGATGCCGGAATGAAAAAGCCGCAGCCGGAATTTATGGTAAATCTTCTCCGCAGGGAGGGAATTGACCGGGATGACTGTGTGATGGTCGGCAACGATTATGACAGTGATATTCGTATTGCGGCATCCCTTGGAATGGCGTCTGTATATTTGAATACCTTTGGCTATTCAGAGCAGGAGTGTGAGAAGCGTCTGGCAAAGGTACGGTCCATCGCATCGAAAACAAATCCGAAGGCGAAGGACTATAAGCCGTCACTTTCCGTTATGGACGGAGATATCGGTGCACTGCTGGATATCATTTCGTAAGGCTAGGAGAGGTTAATCTATGATAGATACAAGTGAGAGAAAAGAGCGCTTTATCGGAGTCGTCGTTTCAACCGGGCAGGATGCGGTGGATCCGGCAAGGTCTCTGGAAGAACTTGCGGACCTGGTGGATACCGCAGGTGGTGAACTGGTATATTCCGTGATTCAGAATATGTCCTCCCCGTCATCTGCTACCTACGTCGGCAGTGGTAAAGTAGAAGAACTTCGTCTTCTGATCGAGGCCAACGAAGCAGACGGAATTGTCTGTGATGATGAGCTTGCACCGGCACAGATGGCCAATCTTGAACGTGCACTTCAAACCAAGGTACTGGACCGGACGATGGTGATTTTGGATATTTTTGCTGCACATGCCACGACAAAAGAAGGTAAGATTCAGGTCGAGATGGCGCAGCTGGCCTATCGGAGCAGCCGCCTGGCGGGTTCCTTTGGTACATCCATGTCACGACTGGGTGGTGGAATCGGAACGAGAGGACCGGGAGAGACGAAGCTGGAGACCGATCGAAGAGCCATTCGTAATCGTATGTCCAGACTTCGGGCGCAGATCAAGGATATGGAGAAGAACCGCCAGATCACCCGTAAGGCGCGTCAGCGGAATATGCTTCCAACGGTTGCCATTGTGGGCTACACCAATGCCGGCAAGTCCACCCTTCTGAACAAGCTGACGGGATCAGAGGTTCTTGAAGAGGATCAGCTCTTTGCAACCCTTGATCCGACCACAAGAGCGCTGGTGATGGAGGAAGGTCAGAAGGTATTACTGACGGATACGGTAGGATTTATCCACAAGCTTCCTCATCATTTGATCGACGCGTTCCGCTCCACACTGGAAGAGGCACGATATGCGGACATCATTGTCCATGTGGTGGATGCGGCTGACCCGGATCTGGATATGCACATGGACGTGGTATATCAGACTCTGCAGCAGCTTGAGATTACAGGTAAGCCTGTGATCACGGTCTTTAACAAGCAGGACCTTGTTCCGGCTGATGCGATTCGTCCCTTGGATCGACGTGCGGATGTTACCGTAAGGCTTTCTGCTGCAAGAGGATTTGGAATTCCGGATCTGTTACAGGCCATTCAGACGATTCTGAAGGATTTTCGAAAGGAGATCGCGCAGGTGATTCCTTATTCCCAGGGAGCACTTCTGGCAAGGATTCATGAGCAGGGACAGGTTATAAAGGAAGAGTACCGTCCGGAAGGCGTTTATATAGAGGCTAACATTCCTAAAAATTTACCGCTAGTATAGCTTTTTGAAACTGTTCTGGGGTATAATATTAAGGAGTGACAAGTTTTTGGATGACCTTACAACGGTTGCGAGGAGGGCTCCTCATGAGAAAATCAGGTGTCATTTTAATATGCAGACATAAAAGCTTCATGATTCATTCGATCCAGAATCATCTGGAGAGGAACCATTATAAGGTGGTTCAGGTACCTCCTCAGATGAAGGATATTGAAGAAGTTAAAGATACGTCCGATATTATTATCGTTTATCTGGATAGTATGTTGGAGAACCTTCCGAATTTGGAGGTTTATCTGAAGGATTTATGTATTGAGTTCGAGAAGTCTTTGGTACTGATTGGCGATCATATGGAACTTCAGAATGCGGACGGCTATTTCCCGCCGGGAATCATCGCTGCCAAGCTGGAGCGTCCACTGGACATCAATCACATGATGAATGTGATCATGAAGATCGAATATCAGAACCGGGAAGGTACCAGGAAGAAGAATATCATGATTGTGGATGATGACAGTACCTTCCTTAAGATGCTGAATGAATGGCTGTCAGAGGACTATCAGGTGACGATGGCGACATCGGGTATGCAGGCTCTTACCTATCTGGCGAAGAATACGGTGGATCTGATTCTTCTGGATTATGAGATGCCGTTGCTGGACGGACCGAGTGTCCTGGCTATGCTTCGGAATGAACCGACCACAGCGACCACACCGGTTATGTTTCTGACCGGTAAGGATGACCGGAATTCGGTACTCCAGGTCATGGGGCTGAAGCCGGAAGGCTATCTTTTGAAATCGATGGATAAAGAGCGTATTTTAAGTTCCATCGAAGAATTTTTCACCTTACAGAAAATTGCAAGATTAACGACCTAGTGTTGTTCCTGCATGGAGCGAGACTTGAACGCCGGCCAACTGCCGGCGTTATTTTTGGGATTGAATAGACAGGATTGAGAGGTTATAGATTATGGTAAATCCAGCATCGATTTTTAAGTTGAAGTCTGCCTTTGGACAGTTTCAGGCGAATCATCCGAAGGTCGTAAGTTATTTTCAGACCGTATTTGGCAGTGGCGTACCGGAGGGCTCTGTGATTGAAATCACGGTTACCAAGCCGGGAGCACAGCCGATCACAACGAATCTTAAGGTGAGCGCATCCGATTTAGAGCTGGTTAATACACTAAAGGATCTGAAATAAGGGAGACGATATGAAGTTTGAAACAACCAATGAAATAGATAAATTTTCCTTCCGGGATGCGAGAATTACAGAACTGCATAAGAGTGGTAAGGATCTGGTGCTTCAATTGGAAGGCCTCATTGTTCTTCCGGGTAATTCCATGAATCGGGAGTATTCTGCAAGCTATGCCCAGGGCGGGGTACTTCGTCTGGAGGACTATCAGCTGAAAGCCGGCATCAAGGAAGGCCTTAAGAAGTACGATGCCAACGAGAACCTTGTGTCGGTCATTGAGGATGAGCCTCTGACCGAAGAGGGACTTGAGGATCTTCTTATGACCAAAATGCCAAATGCATGGCTTTACGATATGCAGGAAATCGATGCTGAGGAGAACAACCGTCAGGCGGTTCTTGGAATTGAAATGCCAAAGGAAAATGAAAATGATCCGACGGAGGTGACCGACGCATACCAGGTAAAGGTCTCCTACAGCCGGTGTACGATCGGATTTGAAGGATATTTAAGCAGGGTACAGATGTAGGAAGTTATTTCAAATGTACATCCATAACGACAGAAAAGCACGTCAGGTTTCATCGCCTGACGTGCTTTTTTTGTCGTTCCTATATGAGAAATATTAACGGAGCTTGAAATGTTTTACAATACCGCTCAGGCTGGAAGCAATGCCTTCCTGCTTGCCGGACATGTCATTTACATCACTGACAACATCAGAAACAAGGTTCATAGCTTCCTGAACCTCGGAACTGTGATCGGCTGTCTCCTGGTTGGACTCTGCAATATTCTGAATCGCCTGACTGACTTCTGTCATGGCATCGCGAATCAGTCCGACCTTCTCGGAAATGCTCTCAGCCTGACGACCGAAGGCATGTGCATCTTCGCCGTACTGTTTACCTACATGGACAAAGTTCTCATAATCCGGTGCCACGGTCTCTTCCAGGAAGGAAAGTAATTCATTCGCACTCTGGGACAGGGAAGCGAAGGCCTCCTGTACACCATCGATGGTCTCCTGAATCTGAACGGTTGCACCACTTGTGTCAGAAGCAAGCTTGCTGATCTCGGAAGCAACAACGGCGAAGCCCCGGCCGTATTCACCTGCGCGGGCAGCCTCAATGCTGGCGTTCAGGGACAGAAGATTGATCTGCTCTGCGATGTTGGCAATGGAATTTGCAAGGTCTGAAATCTCGTTTACAACCTCAGCCTTGGCTGTAGCAGCCTGCAGATCCTGCTTCCGGCTGTTGGCAATGGTGATGGCATGATCGCGATGAGACTGGCTATCCTCCTCAATCTGACGCGCACGGCTTGCAATATCCATAGCATCGGTACTGCTTGCCTTTGCCTCTTCGGCAAGAACCTGAACGGAAGCATCCACTTCTTCGACAGAAGCATTGACCTCTTCGGTTGCGGCACTGCTTGCCATAACAGCATCATTGACGCTGGAAATATTCTGCTTGATCTTCTGGAACTGATCGGTCAACTGACCGGCCATTCCGTTCAGAGACTCACTGGCCTGCGTGATTCTTCCGGATTCTTCTGAAATCTTGGAGATAACAGAAGAGTTGCTTTCATACATTTCGTTGAGGGATTCACTCATCATTCCCAGCTCATCCTTTGACCGGGAATTGATCTTCTGTACGGTGAAATCACCACTGGCAAGAGCACTTGCGAAGGTCTTGACTTTGGCAAGATTCTTGGCAATGCTGCTGACCATTAAGATTACGATAGCTGAAACAACAAGGACTGCAAGAACCAGAATCGTTACCATCTTGGTAATGGATGCGTTTACTACGGATTCCATCTCGTCATGAGACATGCGAATCATCAGCTTCCAGTCTACGATAGGGACACTGTCGTAGAACAGGGAGTAGCCTTTTTTGTTTTCTGTAAACTCTGTTACGCCCTCTTTCTTCTGGAGGACTTCTTCTCCGGCTTTTGCAAGAGAGGAATTCGGATCTTTTGCAATATTAACACCGTCTGTGACTTTCTTGGAATCATCGGTATAGATGTAGGTTCCGTTGGAGGTGGTGAGCATGGCACGACCGGTTTTACCAACGGCGATGTCCTTAACCATGGCTTCGATATGTGTCAGCTCCATATCGACAGTAACACAGCCAAGGAACTTCTTAGACTCCGTGTCGAAAATCGGAGCGGAGCAGGTAGCCATAATCTTACCGGATGTTTCATCGTAGTAAGGGTCGGTGATTGTAGCCTGCATCTCGGACATGGAACGGGCGTTGGTGTAGTAGTCCTGAGTGAAGTAATCATATTCGGCATTACTGTAGTCCCAGGTCTCGACGATATTGTCGCCATCCTTGTACCAGTAAGGTCCTGCGAATTCTTTCTTAGGGTCATAAGCGTATGGCTCAAACCACAGTCCGGCGCCGAGAACAGACTGATCCGACTGGATGATGGAGCACAGCATATCTTTGTACTCGCGCATGGAAGTGGTTTTGTAGGTGCTTCCAACGGAATATGCGATGTTCATAGCTGTGTTACGCACCTTCTCAAGAGTTCCATCGACACGGTTGGAATTCGCTTGAAGCTGGGCCCTCACAGTTTCAACGGTTTGATCGGTGAGGGTAGTTTTAAGTGTTGTAGCACTGACAAAGGTCAGAAGCAACATGGCAATTACCATGACTGGAATAATGCTGAAGAGCATCTTCCCCTTAATACCGATTTTTTTAATCATAAATTCCTCTTTTTTCTATTGCCCCTCCAATATGGTAAAACAAAAATACAGAATCCCCCTCAGAATTCTGTCCTTAATCGAATTATAAGGCTTTTGTGGGAAGAAATAAAGAAATTGATTCGGAAAAATAAAGAAAAATGTACGCGGACAACACTTCCGGAGGATGTGTTGCCTACTTTATGAACATGTCGATGGCTTTGTTGATCTTTTGAATAGCTTCTTCGTCGTTCTCGGCGATGGCTTCCATAATGCAGGCGGACATATGCTCTTTCAGAAGAGCTTTTCCGGCTCCGTTGATCTCGGAACGCACGGCCGCAAGCTGGATCAGCACATCGGCGCAGTCCTTTTCATCGATGAGCATCTGACGGGTGGCTTCGAGGTGTCCGATGGAACGGGAGAGACGGTGGACAATCTTTTTTATTTCATCCGGATTATGGGTATGGCTGTGATTATGATTATGAGTATGGTTGTGATTGTGGTTTGACGCACTCTGTTCCATGACAGTCTCCTTTTACGTTACATTATAATGGAATTTTAACATAGAAATAAAGAAAAGTAACCCCCGTGGGGGCTTACATCGGGGAGGAGGATTCGATAGGATAAGGTGGAAAATATGCGACACGTGAGGAGGAAAATATATGCATATTCCAGATAATTATCTTTCCCCGCAGACCTGTGCGGTGATGACAGTGGCAATGGTTCCGGTATGGGCTGTTTCCATCAAAAAAGTAAAAGAAGAGCTGCCGAAAGAGAAGCTGCCGATGCTTGGTGTGGGCGCTGCATTTTCTTTTCTGGGTATGATGTTCAACCTTCCGCTTCCGGGTGGAACAACCGGTCATGCGGTGGGAGGCACTTTGATTGCCATGTTGCTCGGACCGTATGCGTCCTGTTTGTCGGTGTCGGTGGCGTTACTGCTACAGGCGCTGATCTTTGGAGATGGAGGAATTCTGTCCTTCGGTGCAAACTGTTTTAACATGGCTTTTGTTCTGCCTTTTGCCGGATACGCTGTTGCGACGCTGATCGCAAAAGTGGTGAAAGGGGATAAGGGACGACTCCTTGGCGCCGGAATCGGATCCTATGTGGGAATCAACCTGGCCGCCCTGGCGGCAGCGATTGAATTTGGTATTCAGCCAATGCTGTTCCATGACAGTGAGGGAAATGCCCTGTACTGTCCGTATCGCCTGAGCGTATCCATTCCTGCCATGATGGCCGGACATCTGACCTTATTCGGACTTGCTGAGGTTATTTATACCGTGCTGATCTTAGGCTTCATCCTTAAGGTTTCACCATCCATGGTGAGGGAGAATACAGGAGCGAAGACATCCATTGGCCTTAAAGTGTTCCTTTTGGCTCTGATTCTTGCAACACCTCTTGGACTGCTGGCGGAAGGAACCGCCTGGGGCGAGTGGGGGGCTGATGAAATTGCAGCCACAGGAGCTGGCTATGTACCAAAGGGCATGGAAAAAGGATTTGAATGGACATCCCTGATTCCGGACTACGCTGTTCATGGAATGCCGGATGCAGCAGGCTATATTCTGTCTGCAGTGATCGGAGTGGCTGCTCTGGTGATCCTGTTTAAGCTGCTGTCTTTGCTTCCGGGCTTTGGAAAAGAGTCCGAGTCAGTATAAGAGTCGTAAGATACGAAGGCAAAAGAATTTTGCCGAGAGGACAATATGGATTTGGGTTTTTTGAAAATCATTGCAAAAATACTGGGCGATGAAGGTAATCAGATCGAGGAGGTGAAGAGAGCTGCGGCATATAACCGTATGCTCTCTTCCTTTCTGTTGATTCTATTGGGGGCATTTTCTCGAAATCCCTGGTATGTGACCGGGATATTGGCAGGGCTTTTGTGCTATATTGCCATGCAAAAGCCGAAGAAAATCGCAAGGATTCTTGGACCGGTGGCGGGCTCCGTGGGGATTACGGTCATCTTTCTGCTGCCGGCTGCTTTTATGGGCAGTCCCAGGTCTCTTACCCTTGTAACCATGAAGGTGGCACAGACGGTTACGGTTCTTTCGATTCTCCGCTGTGACACCCGGTGGAAGGAAATGACAGCCGCCCTGTCCAACCTGCATGTCCCGGATCTTTTTATTCTGATTCTGGATACCACCATTCGTTTTCTTGTGATATTGGGTCGGTACGCCATTGGAATCGGTGAAGCGGTTGGCCTTCGCCGGGTGGGAAGGCGGAACTGGAAGAATGCTGGGACAGCGGGTATACTGGGAGTGACCTGGATCAAATCACAACAGATGGCGGATGAGACAGCACAGGCTATGATGTGCCGCTGCTTCAACGGAAACTATAAGGTGAGGAGAAGACATCGATGGAACATAAGGGATACCGGAATGCTTCTTTTGGACGCGCTCGTAGTGCTGGCCTTTGTCTGTCTGGAGCGAGACTTGAAGTAAGGAGAGAACATGCTGATCGAGTTGAGAAATATCAACTTTTCTTATAAAGATTCCGGTGAAAAGGCACTGGAGGATGTGTCACTCACCCTGACCTCGGGGAACTGCTATACCATTGAAGGTCCCAACGGTTGCGGGAAGTCTACCCTGTTTCGTATTATGATGGGGCTGGAAAAGCCGGAGAGTGGAATCTATCGGGTGGACGGAGAGGAAATAACGCCTCAGAAATTGAAAAAAGAGAGCCTGCGGCAAAATTTTTACCGGAGAATGGGTTTTTTGTTTCAGAATTGTGAGATACAGCTTTTCACGCAAACAGTGGAGGATGAGATCGCCTTTGGATTAGAACAGCTTCGTCTGCCGGAAAGCGAGATTCATGCAAGGGTGGAGCGCTATCTGGAACGGTTTCAGCTTCAGAATCTGCGGAATCGGGCACCTTTTCATCTGTCCGGTGGAGAAAAAAAGCGCCTGGCCTTAGCGGCGGTTCTTGCGATGGAGCCGGAGGCGATTCTGATGGATGAGCCGATCAGCGGTCTGGATGAGGAAGGACAGAGGTGGGTCAGTGAATTTCTTCTGGAGATGAAAGCGGAAGGCCGTCTTATGGTCATTGCCACGCATAACCGTGCGCTGGCGCAGTCTGTGGCAGATGTCAGAATCACAATGCAACACGGGCGGGCACAGTTGATAGAAAAGCCACAATGATTTAAGGGTGGTGTTTAGGAATTTTGTTAGGTATAATGACAGAGGTAAGACTGCAGTTGGGGTATTTTAGCAGTCGATGTAAGTTTAGGCAGAGTATAAAGGAGGAAGAGTATGCAGTATCAGTTGATTGGTGATTCTGATTGCCCATTGGTTAAAGTGAATTTAGCACAGGGGGAGACGATCCGCTTAGAACGCGGTTCCATGGTCTATATGTCTGACGTGACCCTCGAGGGTAAGATGAATTCCAAGGGTGCCGGCATCGGCGGCCTGCTTGGCGCAATCGGACGTAGCCTTACCAGTGGTGAGAGCATGTTCATTTCAGAAGCAACCGGAGTCGGCCCGAGGGCCGAGATTGGAATCGCGCCATCCGTACCGGGTAAGATTGTTGCGCTTTCCGTAGGTGCTGCGCAGTATCGTCTGAACACAGGAGCATATCTTGCAAGTGACCAGACGGTTAACTACAACATGGTGTCACAGAATGTTGGTAAAGCTTTCTTCGGCGGTACCGGTGGATTCTTCGTGATGGAAACAGCCGGTCAGGGTGATTTGCTTGTCAATGCCTTTGGTGATTTGATGGAGATCGATGTAACTCCGGATCGTCCGATGGTTATTGATAACGAGCATGTGGTAGCATGGGATGCAAGACTGGATTATAACATCCGTATCGCATCCGGAACCTTTGGATTTACAACAGGTGAGGGTCTTGTAAATGAATTCCATGGAGCCGGTAAGGTTCTGATTCAGACGAGAAATCTTCATTCTCTTGCAGAGGCCGTCTCACCGTATCTTCCAAGCAAGGGCAACTAAATCATAAGCGAGTCTTGACAAGAGAACGGGGGCTGTCGCTTTAGATGATTGATCATCTAAAGCGACAGCCCCTTTTTCCATGCATATTTTACAAAAAATACATAGCGGTACAATTTTTGGAAAAATGTTGATTTTCAGCCCTTTATCGAGGCTGAATAGAGTGTAAATAGATGTATTCTGCGCAAAGTTTCGTGACAATTCGATAACATTACCTTGAATTGTCAGTGCGGGGGGGGGTATAATAGCTTCGCTAGTTGATTTTGACATATCATAATAACATTTACACACAGTCCCGGTCATGAAAGCGTGCTTTTATGGCCGATTGCTATCTATATCTTACAGGAAGATTCCTGTGGACCATTGGAGGAGCCGTTCACAGGTTTGTTCAAGTTTCATCAAGTAACAGTTTCATACAGGATTGCCGAAAGGAGAGAGTCTATGGCAAAAAAGAGCAAACGATTGTCTGCTAAGCGGGTAATTGCGCTTATTACAGCATTTCTCTTTGTTTTATCGGGAATGCCCTTGAGCTCAATTTCAGCCCAGGCAGCGGTGAAGAAGCCTACCATTGCGAAAAACGCAACGCTTAAGGTGGGAACGAGCAAGACGATCAAAATCAGTAAGGGTAGTTATAAGATTGTAAGCGTTAAGGTATCAAGCTCTAAGAAGAGCGTTGCTACCGTTAAGGCTTCCGGTAAGGCAGCCATTAAGGTTACCGGTAAGAAGGCCGGTAAGGCTACCATCACAACCAGGGTAAAAGCGAAGAAGGGCAAGACCTCCAAGACCTTCAAGCTTACCACAAAGGTAACCGTTAAGAAGGCTACAAAGCCGGAGCCGACGGTGGATACCTCCAAGACAGTGAATACTCAGGATGAGCTTGTTGCTGCACTCGCAGACAGTTCTATCACGCAGATCACCATCGGACAGGAAGCCACCAGTATTACCATTCCGGCGGGTGACTACAGCAAGGTAGACCTGATTGTAGATGCACCGAATGCCTCCATCACCAACAACGGTGTATTCAAGAGCATCACCATCAAGGCGATTGCTGCAAACACATGGATCGAGAAGGCTAAGGGTAACCGCATTACCTCTGAGAACGAGGGTAGAGCACACATTGTTCTTGGAGCAGGTGCGAGTGTTGCAGCCATCCTTGTTTCTTCTGATTCTGTTGGTGGAATTACCATCGAAGTAACAGGTGGTTCTGTTGCAAATCTTACGATTACCGGAACAGAGAAGGTCAACCTGGTACTTTCCGGTGCTGCATCCGTAGGAACTGTTTCGGTTGAGGCAGCATCGAAGGTTGATATTGCAGCAACAGGTTCTTCCACAATTGAGAAGGTGGAAGTAACAGAGAAGGCTGCTGGAACTGCAACCGATAAGACGGTTGTCAATGTTAAGGCAGAGGGTTCTGCAGAGATTAAGGAGATTACAACTTCTGCGGCAAACTCTACAACGAATGTTACTGCAAACGGCAGTGCAGATGTTGCCAAGGTTGCAGTCAATGGTTCTGCAAATGCAAGTATCGGTGGAACCTCTAACAAGGTAACGGAAGTTGATATCAAGGGTGCAAGCCAGGATGCAGTTGTTACTGTTACTACTACAACTGTTAAGATCGAGGCTGCAGCTGGTACAGATAATGAGAAGATCATCAATAACCAGTCTGGTAAGGCTCTTACAACAGAAGTTACACAGTCTGATGGTACCAAGAAAGAGACGACAACAGCAACCGATACGACCACACCATCATCAGATGGTGGAAGTACAGGTGGTGGAAGTACAGGTGGTGGATCTGGAAGCCCAGCTGTGAGTGTGGCTTCTGTGACAATATCCGGTCAGGCGAAGGTTGGGCAGACGCTTACTGCGACACTGACACCGAGTAATGCTACGAATAAAGCAAGCTACACCACATTCGCTTTCTATCGTGGAACGAAGGCTTCAGAGGAGGCTGATATCGAATGGGCTGACACTCCGATTCAGACAGGAACGAGTAGCGAGTACAAGCTCGTTGCAGCAGATGCTGGTAAATACATCAAGGTCACTGCTTCTGGCACGGGGGTTACTTCCTATACCAGTGCAACACCGATTGGACCGATCGGTAATCCGACGGTTACTATTGCGGATGGAATTACAAACGGTAAGGTAGAATCGGATGCGAATGAAGCGACCGTAGGGCATACAGTTACCTTAACCATCAGCGGAGTAACAGAGGGCTACAGCCTTGCTACTCTTACCGTAACCGAGGCTGGTGGCAATACGGTGGCAACTACGAAGAACAGCGATACAGAGTATCAGTTCACGATGCCGGCCGACAGCGTGACCGTATCTGCTACATTTGAGCAGAATGGTTCACAAACAAATGAAATCACGGCCGTAAAGAATGGTCAGACCGATATCACAGCGGCATTTATGGCATCGACAGAGGATGAACCGTATGATGGATTTGATGCGGTTTCCATTTCGAATCTGACAGCTACGGCAAAGAACGGAACCGTTGGAATCACATACGCAAAGAAGAATGGCGGTTCTTATGATTCTCCAGAGGCCAATCCTTCAGGAGCTGGGACTTATAAGGTGACCCTGTCAATAACTCCGAATAGTGCGGCGTATGCAGCATTTACTCCTGTTGAGAAGTATGTTACTCTTGCTTTGGCAGCGAACCCGATCACCGCGACCCTCGAGCAGGGAGACGATGATGTGACGATTACCGAGGATGCAGCAGTTAACGCGGCTACATCAATGACAATGGCTCAGTTCGACGGTGGAAACGGAATCACATGGACTGCTGACAATGGCCAGCCGACCGTTAAGTACTACGCAAAGGACCAGGATGCTGAGACTTACACGACGGAGAAGCAGGTAGGCCAGCTTGAAGAGGCTACCTACAAGGTGGTTGGAAGCGTAGAAGCTGACACTACCTACAGCGCAGGAAGCCTGACGTTCTTCATCACGCTGAGCAAGGCAC
>FMTN01000020.1 GCA_900100095.1 Lachnospiraceae bacterium C10 | reverse complement strand
TATTTGAGGGGAGCTGACCCTAGTACGAGAGGACCGGGTTGGACGGACCGCTGGTGTACCTGTTGGAGACCAACTCCATCGCAGGGTAGCCAAGTCTGGAAGGGATAAACGCTGAAGGCATCTAAGCGTGAAGCCCACCCCAAGATGAGATATCCCGTCCAAAAGGACATAAGATCCCTCAGAGAGTATGAGGTAGATAGGGCAGAGGTGTAAGCAGAGTAATCTGTTCAGCTGACTGTCACTAATAGATCGAAGGCTTGATCAAGAAAGTGTATAGCACTTGGTAACTTAACTGTATGAAGTTTTGAAGGTACTTATAAAATTTTAAATGTATCTTGACATATAATTCTCAGTAATCTATAGTAATTACTGGGTTTTGTAGAATAAAGGGATATAGTTCAGTTGGTAGAACGTTGGTCTCCAAAACCAAATGTCGAGGGTTCGAGTCCTTCTGTCCCTGCTTAGTAAGCACCGTTTTTACGGTGCTTTTTTTGTACAACAACGAGCCTAAGTCCCACCTGCAAGCTTGCTTGCTCACCGTATTCCTGCGATTTATGGCCTTGAATAAATGTTTCAAGGCTTTACAACAGTGATGTATTAATACACAGCTGTATCTTAAATGCCATAAAAAAGAAAATGTTTTTATGCAACATGTCACATTTATAGAGATTATAACAAATATTTGAGTGATTGTGACAGTTGATGACAGTTGGTGAAGGGTAATTTCGAAAGGTATATGTACAAATTTATGAAATGTGTAGGGTAAAACAGGAAAGTTTCGGTTATTTCTGTGAAAAAAGTACAGAAGAAAAAAGATGTCTATCGTTTGACACCTGTAATAATATATGTTTTAATATAGCGCAACGACAGAACTGATGAGGCAGGAAAGAGTTTCCGTAGGAAGTTGTCAAAGTATTTTGAGAGGTGTTTTTTATGAAGTTTCGTATTAAGCTTATGAGTGCCAAGGATGCAGAGGAGTTTGTTCGTATCGCATCTTCTTATGACTATGACATCGATCTTAAGAGTGGCATTGCTTATTTGGATGCGAAGTCCTTATTGGGCGTAATTTCTTGTGGTGTTAAGCGTGAGATGGAAGTTATCTGCCAGGATGCAGATAAGACTTTCTTTAACAGGGTAAAAAAGTTTGCAATAGCTTAATTCAAGGTATTGAATGAAGCGGGGATCCGGCCGGGATGCAAATGCAGTTGCATTGTATCCTTGACCGGATTTTTTGTATGACAACGAGCCAAGGTCCTATCTGCAAGCTTGCTTGCAAGAAGGACTTTGGCGACTGTAGAACACCGAAAGGCTATGCCTTGAGGTGTGAAACAGAGTTGCATCGAGTAGGAGTCAGCCTACTCGATTATAACAACGAGCCTACTTGATTTATAATGAATTGGTATGGATACAGAGAAGATAAATCAAAGAGAACAGATTAGAATATCGGTACGTAACCTTGTTGAGTTTGTACTTCGCAGTGGTGATATCAGGGAAGGGGCCGGAGGGGTCCCTTCCCTTGCTGCGATGCAGGAAGGAAGCAGAATGCATCGCAAGATCCAAAGGAGTCAGGGAGCAAACTATCATTCAGAGGTTTCCCTGGCAACCGATCTAATCTATCCGGAATATACCCTTCGGATTGAAGGCCGGGCAGATGGAATTATATATGAAACGATTCCGGGAACGGAGGAGATTCAAGAGGACCGGGAGGTTATGATAGATGAGATCAAAGGGATTTATCGTGACCTGAAAAAGATGGATGAGGCCGAAATGCTTCATATGGCACAGGCAAAGTGCTATGCCTATATGTTTGCGAAGGAAAATCATCTTAATAATATGAAGGTTCAAATCACCTATGTGAATCTGGATACAGAGGAAATAAAGCGTTTTACGGAGGAATTTAAGACAGAGGAGCTTCAGCGGTGGTTTCTTTGGGTTGTAGGCTTGTATAAGAGGTGGTCCGATTTTTCTTACCACTGGAAAAGAATCCGGACGGACTCCATTCATAAGCTGGAATTTCCTTATGCCTATCGGAAGGGGCAAAAGGAGCTGATTACAAATGTATATCGCAGCATTTACCACGGAGGCCTTCTTTTTATGGATGCGCCGACAGGTTCCGGCAAAACCATTGCGACGCTTTTTCCCGGGGTTATGGCAATGGGCCAGAACCTTGTGCAGAGAATCTTTTATCTGACAGGTAAGACCATAACGGGAAAGGTAGCAAAGGATACCCTGGCTCTTTTGGCCGATTTTGGATATCACGGTAAGACAGTGATTCTTACAGCAAAAGATAAAATCTGTCCGCTGGAGGAGAGAATCTGTGACCCGGAGCATTGTATTTATGCCAAAGGGCATTATGACCGGATCAACGATGCCATATTTGATCTGCTGATATCCAAAGATATGTTTGATCGTGATACGATTGCAGCCTTTGCAGAAGAGCGAAAGGTCTGTCCTTTTGAGTTGTCTCTTGATTTGTCAAGTTGGAGCGACAACATCATCGGGGACGTGAATTATGTTTTTGATCCGAATGTCTATCTCAAACGTTTCTTTGCAGAAGGAAGCAGGGAAGACTATTTGTTTTTGATCGATGAGGCACATAATCTCGTGGATCGTGGCAGAAGGATGTATTCGGCGGACCTGATGAAGGAAGACTTCCTTAGAATAAAGAAACTGTTTGTGACATATAATGGAGGGATTCCGGCAGCTCTTTCGCGTTGCAATAAGGATTTTCTGGAATTGAAAAGGCAGTGCGAGGGCGTGGTGTATCCGACCGATGCGCAGATGGCAGAGATTACAAGGCATCTGATGCGACTGGCGTCGTTGATGGATATGTTCTTTGAAAAGCATCTTGATATAACCGGAATAAAGGAAATCCGGGAATTTTATTTTCAGGTACGCTTCTTTTTGAATATTGCGGATGTGGCGGATGACTGCTATCGCATCTATGGAGAAATCCTTCCGGACCAGTCCTTTGTCCTGCATCTGTATTGTGTGGATCCGGGGCGGCAGTTGCAGCAGAGGCTGGATCAGAGCAGAGCGTCTGTCTTCTTCTCGGCGACCATGATGCCGTTGACGTATTACCGCAATCTTTTGTGCAGGGTGGAGCATCCCTATGCGATCTATGCGCAGAGTCACTTTCCGCAGGAGAGACAAAAGATACTTATTGGAAGAGGGGTTACGACCACTTATAAAAATCGTTCGATGGAGATGTATGATTCCTATGCATCTTATATAAAGAAGATTCTTTTTTCAAAAAAAGGAAATTATATGATTTTCTTTCCGTCCTACGGCCTGTTACACTCCATCGCAGAACCCCTTTTAAAGGAGCTGGGGAGCGAATGGGATGTGATAGAACAGGAAAGTCATATGAGTGAGCAGGAGAGGGAAGCATTTTTAGAAGCGTTTACAGAGGAGCGGGAAAAGCCTCTGGCAGCGCTCTGCGTGATGGGCGGTATCTTCGGGGAAGGAATTGATCTGACCGGGAAACGGCTGATTGGAGCTGTGATTGTAGGCGTCGGACTTCCGATGGTATCCCTTGAGCAAAAGATCCTGCAGGCGCATTTTGAAGATGTCTACCATCAGGGATTCGATTATGCCTATCTGTATCCGGGAATGAACAAGGTCCTGCAGGCGGCAGGTCGAGTGATTCGAACAGCAACAGATGCCGGTGTGGTGGCCCTGCTCGATGACAGATATTCCCAGATGAGCTACCGGAGGCTGTTTCCAAGGCACTGGCAATCGGTGGAAGAGGTTACCATGGACACAGTGGAAGAGAAGCTGAAAAGCTTTTGGGAGAGGGAAGAAATTTCTTCGTAGAAAATTCCCTGTTAAAAAATGTAAGTTTCGTCTTTTTTGACAGGGAAAATATGCTATACTATTCAGCAGTGAGCAAAAATCTGTGGCAACGCCACAACCTATAACGGAAAGAGGAGAGAGATGGGAACAGTAAGACGTCTATTCGTAGAAAAGAAGCCTGATTTTGCGGTGACAGCTAAATCACTTTCACACGAGATTCGCCATTATCTTGGTATTAACCAGATTAAGGGTGTTCGTGTTCTTATTCGTTACGATGTAGAAAACTTATCCGATAATGTATATGATAAAGCAATCCGCACGGTATTTTCTGAACCTCCTGTTGACGACGTCTATGAGGAGTCTTTTGACTATTCCGGGCGGATTTTTTCTGTAGAATACCTTCCTGGTCAGTTTGATCAGAGAGCAGACTCAGCAGAGCAGTGTATGAAGCTTCTGGATGAGAATGCTGATCCTGTTATCAAGACTGCAACAACCTATGTCATTGAAGGCGATATCTCTGATGAGGAGTTTGCTTCGATCAAGAAGCACTGTATCAATCCGGTAGATTCACGTGAGTCTTCTCAGGTAAAGCCTGAAACTCTGGTTGATACATTTGATGAGCCGGCGGATGTTGAAATTCTTACCGGTTTTCGTGAAAAAGATGAAAACAGCTTAAAAGAACTTTACGATTCTTTAAACCTTGCAATGACATTCAAGGATTTTCTTCATATTCAGAACTATTTTAAGGCAGAGGAGTCCCGTGATCCTTCTATCACAGAGATTCGGGTATTGGATACCTACTGGTCCGACCACTGCCGTCATACAACATTTTCAACAGAACTTACCAGTGTTTCCTTTGATGAGGGATATTATAATAAACCGATCAAGGCATCTTATGAGAAGTATCTTGATAACTTCAAGGTATTGTATCAGGGACGTGATGATAAATTCGTTTGCCTTATGGACCTTGCACTTGTTGCTATGAAGGTTCTGAAAAAGGAGGGTAAGCTGGCTGATCAGGAAGAGTCGGATGAGATCAATGCATGTTCCATTGTCATTCCAATCGAAGTTGATGGAAAGACAGAGGAGTGGCTGTTGAATTTCAAAAATGAAACCCACAACCACCCGACAGAGATTGAGCCTTTCGGTGGGGCTGCGACCTGCCTCGGCGGTGCAATTCGTGATCCGCTTTCCGGTCGTACCTACGTATATCAGGCTATGCGTGTAACCGGAGCTGCAGATCCTACCAGATCCAATAAGGAGACTTTAGAGGGTAAGCTTCCACAGAAGAAGCTGGTGCGCGAGGCAGCCAGCGGATACAGCTCTTACGGTAACCAGATTGGTCTTGCAACAGGTTATGTAAAAGAGATTTATCATCCGGATTACGTTGCAAAGCGTATGGAGATCGGTGCCGTTATGGCAGCTGCACCACGTCGTGCCGTACAGCGTCTCACATCAGATCCGGGAGATAAGATCATCCTTCTCGGAGGACGTACCGGACGAGATGGTATCGGTGGTGCAACCGGATCTTCCAAGGCGCATAATACAGATTCAACTGCTGTATGTGGCGCAGAGGTACAGAAGGGTAATCCGCCAACTGAGCGTAAATTACAGCGCCTGTTCCGAAGAGAAGAAGTGGCGTTTTTGATCAAGAAGTGTAACGACTTTGGTGCCGGCGGTGTATCCGTTGCAATCGGAGAGCTTGCAGACGGACTTTGCATTGACCTGGATAAGGTTCCAAAGAAATATGCAGGACTGGATGGAACAGAGCTTGCAATTTCCGAGTCTCAGGAGCGTATGGCGGTTGTTGTGGCAGACAAGGATGTTGAGCAGTTCCTTGCCTATGCAGCAGAAGAGAACCTGGAGGCCATCGAGGTTGCAGTTGTAACAGAAAGCCCGAGACTGGTACTGAACTGGAGAGGAAAGACAATTGTAGATCTCTCCCGTGCGTTCCTTGATACCAACGGTGCACATCAGGAGACAGCCGTTGAAGTTGAGATGCCGAAGGAAGAAGAGAATTACTTTAACTCCTATGCAATTCCTGCGGTTGGAAAGGATCTTGAGGCAGGCGATGTGAAGGCTGCGATGATGGATACCCTTGCAGACCTTAACGTATGCTCTCAGAAGGGCCTTGTTGAGATGTTTGACGGTTCGATCGGTGCCGGTTCCGTCTTCATGCCATTCGGTGGTAAGTATCAGCTGACAGAGACACAGAGCATGGTGGCAAAGATTCCGGTTGGCCAGCACGAATGCGATGCTGTATCCATGATGAGTTACGGATTTGATCCATATCTTTCCAGCTGGAGCCCGTATCATGGAAGTGTTTATGCTGTAACAGAGTCCATGGCTCGTATCGTGGCAGCAGGCGGAGATTATAAGAAGATCCGCTTTACATTCCAGGAGTACTTCCGCAGAATGAACGAGGATCCGAAGAGATGGAGTCAGCCGTTTGCAGCGCTTCTTGGTGCATTTGAGGCACAGATGCGTTACGGCCTTCCTTCCATCGGAGGAAAGGATTCCATGTCAGGAACCTTCAATGATATTGATGTACCGCCAACTCTGGTATCCTTTGCGGTTGATACGGCAAATGCATCCGATATCATTACACCGGAGCTTAAAAAGGCCGGCAATAAGCTTGTGTCCTTCAGAATCCAGCGTGATTCCTATGATCTTCCGGTATATGAGCAGGTATGTAAACTGTTTGAGACAATCCATGCATTGATTCTTAAGAAGAGCATTGTTTCCTGCTATGTTCTGGATAACTACGGAATGTTTGCAGCATTATCCAAGATGGCTTTCGGTAATAAGCTTGGATTTAAGCTGGATCCGTCTTCTGTTACTGTGGATGACCTTTTCGAGCCGTTACTTGCTTCGTTTGTAGCAGAGGTCGATGCAGATCAGGTCGATGCAATTGAGGCTGCAATGACAGAGAATGCACTGTCCGATTTCTACTGTGAGCTTGGTGAAGTGACAGAGGATGCAACCATTGCATACGGCGATGTCTGTGTGCCAGTGGATGAGGCTTTAGAGCAGTGGAAGAAGACACTTGAGCCGGTATTCCCGACGAAGGCGACAGAGGATACCTCTGCTGTTGCAAGTGAACTTTATAACGAGAAGAATATTTATGTATGTAAGAACAAGGTAGCCCGTCCTACCGTTTTCATACCGGTATTCCCTGGTACGAACTGTGAGTATGATTCTGCAAGAGTCTTCGAGCAGGCAGGTGCAGATACCATTGTATCCGTATTCCGTAACCAGAGTGCAAATGACGTGCGTACTTCCGTAGAGCAGTTTGCAGACGGAATTAAAAAGGCACAGATCGTTATGTTCCCAGGTGGTTTCTCTGCCGGAGATGAGCCGGAAGGTTCCGCAAAGTTCTTCGCTACGGCATTCCGTAACGCGAAGATGAAAGAGGCGGTAGAGGATCTGATCACAAAGAGGGACGGACTTGTACTTGGAATCTGTAACGGTTTCCAGGCACTGATCAAGCTGGGACTTGTACCTTACGGTCATATTCAGGAGCAGAGTGTGGATTCTCCGACCCTGACATACAATACCATTGGCCGCCATATCAGTAAGGTAGCCTATACAAAGGTTGTTTCCAATAAGTCCCCATGGCTCGCAGGTGCTGAGCTTGGTGGCGTATATGGAATCCCGGCATCTCATGGTGAGGGAAGATTTGTAGCAAGCAAGGAATGGCTCGATCGTCTCTTTGAGAACGGACAGGTGGCAACCCAGTACGTTGATCCGGAAGGCAACTGCAGTATGGATGAAGAGTGGAATATTAATGGTTCCTACAGAGCCGTGGAAGGAATCACAAGTGCGGATGGACGTATCTTAGGAAAGATGTGCCACAGTGAAAGAATTGGAGATCATGTCTCAATTAACATCTATGGACAGCAGGATATGAAGATCTTTGCATCCGGTGTAAATTACTTTAAGTAATTTCTTTTCAGCAGAGCTGACCCCTTGGGACAGCCCTGCTGTTTTACAAACATAGACCGAATACGGAAAGGAATAAGAATGAAAGCATTTCTAATCTTAGAAGACGGAACCGTCTTCACCGGGGTCAGCATTGGAGCGAACCGGGAAGTTATCAGTGAGGTAGTATTTAATACTTCCATGACCGGGTACTTAGAAGTTCTTACAGATCCGTCCTATGCAGGACAGGCTGTTACAATGACCTATCCTTTGATTGGTAACTATGGAATTACAGATGACGCAGAGTCTGATCGATCCTATGTTTCCGCATACATTGTAAGAGAGTTATCAAGAGTACCAAGTAATTTCCGATGCAAGGGAAGCATTCAGGATTTTCTTTTGGAACAGGATATTCCGGGAATTGCCGGCATTGATACCAGAGCACTGACAAGAATTCTTCGTGATAAGGGAACCATGAATGGAATGATCACGACGACGGAGTACAAGGATCTGCAGGAGGTTCTTCCACGAATCAAGGCATACCGGGTGGGAGATGTTGTATCCAAGGTTACCTGTAAGGAAAGAAAGCATCTTGCCGGAGATGGAAAGAAAGTAGCCCTGCTGGATTTAGGTGCCAAGAGAAATATTGCAAGGTCTTTGAATGAACGAGGCTGTGATGTGACGATTTTCCCTGCCGGTACATCGGCCCAGGAGATCATCGATTTTCGACCGGATGGTATTATGCTTTCCAACGGTCCCGGAGATCCAAAGGATTGTAAAGAGATCATTGAAGAAGTTAAGAAACTTTATGACAGTGATCTTCCGATTTTTGCAATCTGTCTGGGACATCAGCTTATGGCACTTGCCAATGGACTCGATACGCATAAGCTGAAGTACGGTCACAGAGGAGGAAATCATCCGGTTAAGGATCTTGAAACCGGAAGAGTCTATATATCTTCGCAGAATCACGGATATGTTGTAGACACAACAACACTGGATCCGAACGTGGCAACACCTGCCTTTGTCAATGTTAATGACGGCACCAATGAAGGACTGAAATACACCGATAAAAACATCTTTACCGTCCAGTTCCATCCGGAGGCTTGCCCGGGACCACAGGACAGCGGATATCTCTTTGATCGGTTTATTAATATGATGGAAGGAGCAGAGTAATGCCGAAGGATAATAGTATCAAAAAAGTTTTAGTAATCGGTTCCGGTCCAATTGTCATCGGTCAGGCGGCAGAGTTTGACTATGCAGGAACACAGGCATGTCGATCCTTGAAGGAAGAGGGAGTGGAAGTATGTCTTGTGAACTCCAACCCGGCTACGATCATGACAGATAAAGAGATCGCGGATCAGGTCTATATTGAGCCGTTAACGGTAAAGTCTCTGCAGCAGATCATCCTTAAGGAGAAGCCGGATTCGGTTCTTCCGACCCTGGGAGGTCAGGCCGGACTGAATCTTGGTATGGAACTGGATGAGTCCGGATTCTTAAAGGAGCATAATGTTCGCCTAATCGGTACCACGGCACTTACCATTAAGAAGGCTGAGGACCGACAGGAATTCAAGGACACCATGGAAAAAATCGGTGAGCCGGTGGCAGCCTCCCTTGTTGTTCATGATATTGAAAGCGGTGTTCGTTTTACAAATACCATCGGTTACCCTGTCGTACTTCGTCCGGCCTATACCCTGGGTGGTTCCGGCGGTGGTATCGCACATAATGAAGAGGAGCTTCGTGAGATTTTAGAGAACGGACTTCGTCTCTCTCGTGTGCATGAAGTGCTTGTAGAGCGTTGCATTGCAGGCTGGAAGGAAATCGAGTACGAGGTGATGCGTGATGCCAAGGGCAACTGCATCACAGTATGTAATATGGAAAACATCGATCCGGTGGGCGTTCATACCGGAGATTCCATCGTTGTTGCACCTTCTCAGACCATCGGAGATAAGGAATACCAGATGCTTCGTACGTCGGCTCTGAATATCATCTCCGAGCTGGGTATTACCGGTGGATGTAACGTACAGTATGCGCTGAATCCGGAATCCTTTGAGTACTGCGTTATCGAGGTAAATCCTCGTGTATCCCGTTCCTCAGCCCTTGCAAGTAAGGCGACAGGATATCCGATTGCCAAGGTGGCAGCTAAGATTGCATTGGGTTACACATTGGATGAGATCAAAAATGCCATTACCGGTAAGACCTACGCAAGCTTTGAGCCGATGCTCGATTACTGTGTTGTCAAGATTCCTCGTCTTCCGTTTGATAAATTCATCACAGCGAAGAGAACGCTTACGACACAGATGAAGGCAACCGGTGAGGTTATGAGTATCTGCAATAACTTTGAGGGTGCTCTTATGAAGGCAATCCGTTCTCTGGAACAGCATGTGGACAGCCTGTTAAGCTATGACTTCTCAGGACTTTCTGACCAGGAACTCTGGGATGAGCTTGAGATTGTGGATGATCGCAGAATTTACCGTATCGCAGAAGGACTGCGCAGAGGTTTTGCTGCGGAGCAGATGCATGCCATTACGTTGATTGACCTTTGGTTTATTGATAAGATTGCCATCCTTGTTGAGATGGAAGAGAGACTGAAGGAAGAAGAACTTACCGTAGATCTTCTGCGTGAGGCAAAGCGTCTGGAGTTTACAGATGAGATTATCGCCAACTTAAACGGTAAGCTGACAGCGGATGATGTTAAGAAGATGCGATATGACAATGATATCGTGGCAGCTTATAAGATGGTTGATACCTGTGCGGCTGAGTTTGCAGCTGAGACACCATATTATTATTCCGTATATGGTGGAGAGAATGAGGCTGTTGAGACAAACGACCGTAAGAAGGTATTGGTACTCGGATCCGGTCCGATCCGTATCGGTCAGGGTATCGAGTTCGATTACTGCTCTGTTCATGCGACCTGGGCGTTCTCGAAGGAAGGCTATGAGACTATTATCGTAAATAACAATCCGGAGACGGTTTCCACCGATTTTGATATTGCAGACAAGCTTTATTTTGAGCCTCTTACAACAGAGGATGTGGAGAATATCGTTCGTCAGGAGAAACCGGATGGAGCAGTGGTTCAGTTCGGTGGACAGACAGCCATCAAGTTGACCCAGGATCTGATGAAGATGGGCGTTGAGATTCTTGGAACGGCAGCAGAGGATGTTGACCGTGCTGAGGACCGTGAGCTCTTCGATGAAGTACTGGAGAAAACAGGAATTCCAAGAGCAGCAGGTGGAACCGTATTTACAGCCGAAGAGGCAAAAGAGGTTGCGAATCGTCTTGGTTATCCGGTACTGGTTCGTCCTTCCTACGTCCTTGGTGGACAGGGAATGCAGATTGCATTCAACGACGCCGAAGTTGAGAAGTTCATGGACATCATCAATCAGATTGCCCAGGATCATCCAATCCTTGTAGATAAGTACCTGCAGGGTAAGGAGATTGAGGTTGATGCGGTTTGCGACGGAGAGGATATTTTGATTCCGGGAATCATGGAGCATATCGAAAGAACCGGTATTCACTCTGGAGATTCCATCTCTGTATATCCGGCGCCGACCATTTCAGAGGAGATCAAGGCAAAGATTGAAGACTACACGGCAAAGCTTGCAAGGGAACTTCATGTAAAGGGTCTGATCAACATCCAGTTCATCGTAATGGATGGTGAGGTATACGTTATCGAAGTTAACCCGCGATCTTCCCGTACTGTGCCATACATCAGTAAGGTAACCGGTATTCCGATTGTGGACCTTGCAACAAAGGTTATCATTGGACATACCTTAAAGGAGATGGGATATCAGCCGGGACTTGCACCGGAGGCTGATTATGTCGCAATCAAGATGCCGGTATTCTCCTTTGAGAAGCTGCGTGGTGCGGAGATTTCCCTTGGACCTGAGATGAAGTCAACCGGAGAGTGTCTTGGAATTGCTCCGACATTCAATGAAGCCCTTTATAAGGCATTTGCAGGTGCCGGTGTAAATCTTCCGAAGTATAAGCAGATGATTATGACAGTGAAGGATGCAGATAAGCCGGAGGCTGTGGAAGTTGCAAAGCGCTTCGTTGCATTAGGCTATAAAATCTATGCGACAAGATGTACAGCGAAGTATCTTCAGGAGCATGGGGTAGATGCACTCTGGGTGAATAAAATCGGCCAGGAGTCACCGAATGTAATGGATCTGATCCTTGCACACAAGATCGATGTGGTTATCGATACACCAACCGAAGGACACGGAGATAAGAGCCGTGATGGATTCTTGATCCGCCGTAACGCAATTGAGACAGGTGTTTACTGTATCACTGCCATGGATACAGCCAATGCACTGGCACATGCGCTGGAAAGTGAACCGGAGAAGGTAACTCCAATCGATATTGCAACTGTAAAAAACATCTGATAGATATGTAAGGCAGAGGCCTCATTCCCAAGTGGAGTGAGGTCTTTTTTGTATAACAACGAGCGATAGGATGGCATAGAAATGATATATCGGATATAGAACTGATATAAATTTTTTCTCTTTTTTTATATTGTAACTGTAAAGAGAGGGCAAGAAGATTTGTCTTTGTAACAGAAACAGGAGGGACATATGAAAAGAGGGAAAGGATGGCTGTCAGGGGTTTTGGCAGCTGCCATGGTGGCAAGTGCTTTGTCACCGGTAGGAACAGTGTATGGAAAACAGCCGGCTGTATTAAGTCAGACGGCGGCAAAGTCACAGGTGGATTCGTTTTTAGGGGTAAAAACAGACGAGACGGGAAGCAAAAAGAAAGCGACCTATGATTATGTGGCATCGGTCATGTCAAAGGACAGCTCCATCCGTCAGAAGGAACTGCTGGGAAGCTATACGCCGAAAAAGACCGTCAGTGAAACGGGCTTAAAGAAGCTGCTGAAGAAACGCTTTCCTAATGTTGTGACAAAGAGCACAACCGTAACAAAAAAGGGTAACGTGCTGATAAAAAAAGCCGGCGTAACCTTAAAGAACACCCATGTGAGAGGGAATCTAGTCATTG
Source organism: Lachnospiraceae bacterium C10 (assembly GCA_900100095.1). Lineage (GTDB taxonomy): Bacteria > Bacillota > Clostridia > Lachnospirales > Lachnospiraceae > Weimeria. The sequence continues at coordinate 78,054 of FMTN01000020.1, read as the reverse complement.
CAGAAAGCGTGGGTAAAGGAGCAGTGACCCTTTCGAATGTAACCGTGGACAAGCTGACGGTTGTTCGGGGTGGCGGTGAAAATTCCATCAATGTAACCGGACAGTCCAGTCTTTCGAGGGTTATTTTGCAGAATGAGAAGCGGGATGTGTCTCTTAAGATTGCGGCAAAGGTGAAGGTCGACAGTGTTGTAGTTGAAGAGAAAAGTAAAAATGTCATTCTAAAGGGTGCTGCAAAGACTGTAACCGTAAAAGGAGCAGATGTTGGAGTTACCTTGCAGGAGGCAAAGATCGACAGCCTTCAGGTCTATGGAAAGCGTGCGCTGATTTATGGAACAGGAAGTGTGAAAAATCTTGGAATTCATGCGGAAGGGACCAGTGTTGAACTGTCGCAGATTGGAACGGTTTCGGTGGATCAGGGAATCCGGAATGCCCTTGTGAACGGAGTGAATCAGGCGAAGACGTCAGAGGATGGAAAAGAGCCGGAAGATGAACAGAAGGATGAACAGAAGGATAACACATCATCCGGACAGGCAGGCTCCAATGCATCGATTGCTCCGCCAAAGGATCAAAAAAAGAATCTATCCTATCAAGGCTATCAGCTGAAGTGGTCGGATGAGTTTGATGGAACTTCACTGGATCGCAGTAACTGGAATGTGGAACTTCATGATCCAAGGTGGGTCAATGATGAGCAGCAGGCCTATGTGGATTCAGAAGACAATCTCCAGGTGAAGGACGGTGTGCTTCACATAAAACCAAAGAGAGTCAGAAACAATGATGGAAGCTATTCCTATACTTCCGGACGTGTGAATACCCAGGGGCATCAGAAGTATAAATACGGACTGTTTGAAGCCAGGGTCAAGGTACCGAAGACACAGGGATATCTGCCGGCTTTCTGGATGATGCCGGAGGATGAAAACTTATATGGACAGTGGCCAAAGTGCGGAGAAATCGACTGCATGGAGGTTATGGGACAGAATACAAAAAAGGCTTATGGCACCATCCATTACGGAACACCGCATAAGGAGGATCAGGGAACCTTTGAGTTAAAGGATGGGGATTATGCCGATGAGTATCACACCTTCTCACTGGAGTGGTTTCCGGATCATATGAACTGGTATATGGATGGGGTCTTATACCACACGGCAAATCAGTGGTATACGGCAAAGGACGGAAAAGAGAAGGTCAGCTATCCGGCTCCTTTCGATCAGGATTTTTATATTATTTTAAATCTTGCAGTCGGTGGAAGCTGGGTAGGTTATACCGATGATACCACAGACTTTGATCAGGAATATGATATTGATTATGTACGTGTGTACCAGAAGGATTCCTATGATACAGAAAATATCAGGATTCCGGAGGAAAAGGTGAATACTCTTCCGGTCTCAGATAAAAATCTTTTAAGCCCGGTTACAGGGAATCAGTGGACCTTAGGACTTGCAAACGGTGGGGATGCAACCATGACCGTTTCCGGTGATTCTGTTGTGATTCATACTTTAGAGAAGGGCAGTGTTGACTATAGTATTCAGCCAAAGCAGGATAAAATCCAGCTGGATCAGCTGGGAGAGTACCGGTTCTCCTTCGATGCCTATGCCAGTGAGGAGAGAACCTTAACAGCGGACCTTTGTTCACCGGACAATGGCTGGGCAAAGTATCCGGCAAATAATACGGTGCATCTTACAACCCAAAGGCAGCATTTCAGTTATGATTTTACCATGACAGGTCTTACAGATAAGAATTGTCAGGCAGAGTTTAACATGGGGGCAGGAGATACAGCGGATGTGTTTATCTCCAATGTGAAACTGGTTAAGACAGGACAGGGACAGGCTGTGGTCAAGACCACCTCAGACGGCAATTATGTATTTAACGGAGGGTTCCAGGAAGGAGCAAATTATCTGGGGAACTGGGATGTATCCGGTAAAAACGAAGCAAAGGTTTATGTAACCAACGACTCGCCTTACGCACGGATGTTATCGGTTACTCCGAAGGAGGGAAAGCGGGCTCTCATTCGACAGAAAGGGTTATATCTGAAGGAGGGACAAAGCTATCAGGTATCACTTCTTTGCAATGAGGATCTTACAACGACAGAGGATGTTACGGTAAGCCTTTGCGGAGAGAGAGTAACCTTTACGGATAAGGAGGAGAATGTAAAGGAAGGCCTTGACCGCTATACCGGCGTCATTGCAGCAGGCGAAGGTGACATTGCAAAAGATCTCACTATTACGTTTTCGGGAAACAAAAAGGTTTTACTGGATGATGTAAGTGTGGTTGTGGCTGCAGGGGATGATAACCTGATCAAGAACGGTAATTTTGAGGAAGAATTAAGCAGCTGGTCACCTTATGTGGATGCCAATGCGTCAGCCACTCTTTCTGCCAAAGAGGGATATTTCCTTGCTGATATCAGTAATACAGGTAGTGCAGACTGGCAGGTTCAGTTGAAGCAGGCGATTGCAGGAGTAAAAGGCGGACATACTTACAAGCTGTCCTTTGAAGCATCTTCTACTGTAAATCGTTCGATCAAGCTCTCCATCCAGAGAGATAAGGGAGACTATAAAAGCTTTGGCGCCATTGATGCAGATCTTACACCGGAAAGAAAAGAATTCGTAACGACATTTACTCCGGCGGAAACAGACAGCGATACACTGGTAGCTCAGTTCTCTCTTGGAGCAACGACAATCTACGATGCAAACGGACATGCAATACCGCAGGATACACCGGGATCTGTGATTAAAATCACAAAGGTAAAGCTGATTGATACAACACCGGATGATGAAGGAGATGCCAATCTTCTGTCAGATGTGGTCTGGGCAAAAAATGTCTATGCCGATCAGGGAGCACAGGGTGAAATCACAGAGAATGGAAAGAAATTCACAGCTGTCGTTGAGAATGTAGGAGACCAGGAATGGGGCATTCAGATCAAGGCTCCGATTACGGGAAAGCTGGAGGCAGGAAAAACATATCGCCTGAAGTTTACGGCTTCCTCAACGACGTCCCGTAATGTCAAGCTGGCAGTTATGGAAGATGGCGGAACCTATACCTGGATTGCCGGAGGTGTTATTAGATTAGGCGAGACAGCTGAGGAACAGGAGATATCCTTTGAGGTAACAAGGGAAATGCTCTATGATGCAGGTGGAAAATTAAGAGAACCGGTGGTTGTTCAGTTTTCCATGGGAAAAATGGAGGGAGACAATCCTGCATCCACCATTACAATTGAAAATATTTCTCTGACAGAGGTGAAGTAGTAAGGTGGGAATCCGCAAAATCAGCGGGTTCCCGCTTTTTAACTCAGTCGGGGTACAAGCTCCGAGCGAGTCTTGACTTTAACTTATATGCCGAGAGAAGGGCAAAAGGGCATCAGATGTGGTAAGATAGAATGGTATGTAAGGATATCAATACGGGTAGTATTATTGTATAGAATCTTTTGAAATAACAGGATAAGGGAGAACGGATACATGAAAATTCTTGTCACAGGTGGAGCCGGTTTTATCGGCAGTAATTTTATTTTTTATGAATTGGAGAAGCATCCGGAGGATAGCATTCTTTGTGTCGATTGTCTGACCTATGCTGGTAATCTGTCTACACTGGAACCTGTTATGGAGCAGGAGAACTTTAGCTTTGTGAAGATGGATATCCGGGATCGGGAAGGCATCTTTGACCTGTTTGAGAAGACGCGTCCGGATGTGGTTGTAAATTTTGCAGCGGAGTCGCATGTGGATCGTTCCATTGAGAATCCACAGGTGTTCCTTGAGACGAATATTATTGGAACATCGATTCTTATGGATGCGGCAAAGGCCTATGGAGTCAAGCGGTATCATCAGGTTTCGACCGATGAGGTATACGGAGACCTTCCGATGGACCGGCCGGATCTGTTCTTCTATGAGGACACACCGCTTCATACTTCAAGCCCTTACTCATCCTCCAAGGCATCGGCAGATCTTCTGGTAATGGCTTATCACAGAACCTATGGACTTCCTGTGACCATCAGCCGCTGTTCCAATAATTACGGACCGTACCAGTTCCCGGAGAAGCTGATTCCGCTCATGATTGCCAATGCTCTTGCTGATAAGCCTCTCCCGGTTTATGGTGAAGGCCTTAACATCCGAGACTGGCTGTATGTGCAGGATCATTGTAAGGCAATCGATCTGATTCTTCGCAAGGGACGTGTGGGAGAAGTATATAACATCGGCGGTCATAATGAGATGCGAAATATCGACATTGTGAAGCTGATTTGTGATGAATTGGGCAAGCCTTATGATCTGATCCGGCATGTGGAGGATCGGAAGGGGCATGACCAGCGCTACGCCATCGATCCGGGGAAGATTCACAAGGAATTGGGCTGGCTTCCGGATACGAAGTTTGCGGATGGAATCAGACTTACCATCCAGTGGTATCTTGACCATAAAGATTGGTGGGAAAATATTATCTCCGGCGATTATCAGAAATACTATGAGAAGATGTACGGAGAGGGAGGCATTCATTAATGGGACAGATTGTTGTTGAAAAGAATATCGGAGGAATTGAAGGTGTCTGTCTGATCACGCCGACCTGTCATGGAGATGACAGGGGATACTTTATGGAAACATATAATCAAAGGGAATTGCAGGAAGCAGGAATCTGTGAAGTCTTTGTACAGGATAATCAGTCGAAAAGCGTAAAGGGTGTTCTTAGAGGTCTTCATTTTCAAAAGCAGCACCCTCAGTGCAAACTGGTTCGTGTGACCAGAGGTGAGGTCTTCGATGTGGCAGTTGACTTGAGAAAAGATTCCAAGACTTACGGGAAATGGTGTGGACAGATTTTATCCGAGGAAAACAAACAGCAGCTTTTTATCCCGAGGGGATTTGCCCATGGATTTTTGGTGCTTTCTGATGAGGCGGAATTCTGTTATAAGGTAACGGATTTCTGGCATCCGAATGATGAAGGTGGTCTGGCCTGGAATGATCCGCAGATCGGAATCGTATGGCCGCAGGTTACGGGGGATTACCCGGGAGATGCAAGCGCAGCCGGTTATCAATTGGAGGATAAGACACCGCTAACCATCGCATCAAAGGATCAGAAGTGGCAAAAGCTTCAAGATACATTTACGTTTTGACATCATCCAAAGGAGAAACCATGACCTGGAGAGAGAGCCTGTTAAAAGAGATTGAAGAAAAGCTGGGAGAGGATAAGGCGCGTCATTTTGATACGGCCATTCTGCCGAATATTGTTGCGGATTTTATCCGGGAAATGCAAAAGGGAAAGGGTATGGTCAGCGAGACCTATCATCTGGATGACGGCAGTTTTTCTGTTGTTATCAGTGGAAGTTCTCCCGAGAATATAAAAGCAAAACTTCAATAAAAAGAGGCTGTGAGCAGTCCAAGGGAAAAATGATAGATTCCCATTGGTTGCCTCGCAGCCTTTTTCATTATTGGAATACTTCTTTTTTCTCGGGAATTGCCATAATCATAAAGCAGATCAGCAGCAGGCCGTCGCAGACCCAGATGCAGGGAATTCCGTAGGTCTGTGTCATTATGCCACCGATTCCGGAACCAAGGCCGAAGAAGAAAATGACGCCGAAGTAATGCACAGATGCTTCCAGTGACTTTTTATTCCGGTTGCGCAGATAGGCGGAGAGAGCAGCGGTACCGCTGCGCAGATTGCCGATGCACATGGTGGAAGCATAGCCGTAGCCGTGTACTTTACGGAACGTCTGTACCTGCAGGGAGCAGGAGAAGGATACAAGTGCTGTGGCAACCATATCCAGTGAATGCGGGATCAGACCGACAATGCAAAGGATCAGCATTTCTATAAGAATCACAAGCTGGCGCCAGTGAAGAAGCCGGCTTTCCTTTAATCGAACCCCGATCTGTTCAGCGATGAAGATGCCAATGGCAAAAGAGCTTAAGGGAAGAAGGTAACGAAGAGCATTCAGCCAGTCTCCCTTCATCAGATGCTGGCTCATTAATACAATGTTACCGGTCTGCGCATTGGAAAAAACTTCATTGCGGTTAAAATAGGTGTATGCATCCTGAAAACCGCCGGATAGGGCGAGAAAGATTGCATTTCGAAAAGATTCCGACATTTGTCTTGATTTCATAAGGTACCTCCGAGCAAACATTATAGGACTTCTCCTTTTTACTGTCAAAAGGACAAAAAGAGGACTTGAATTACATAGAGAATTAGTATGTTTTGTTGAAAAAGTAGGATAACAGTACAATTACCCCCTTTTGTGTGCTAAAGTATAGGAAGTTGTAGTGAAAATGATCCTATGACAGAAAAAGGAAAAAGAAAAAGATGAAAATAACAGAATATTTAAAACAGCATATCCTCATCACCGATGGTGCGATGGGGACTTATTATAACAAGTGCTATCCTCTGGAAGGTGGTCTGGTAGAGCAGGCCGTTCTGACGGATCCGAAGAGGATTGTCAGAATCCATGAGGAGTATATCGAGGCGGGAGCGCAACTGATTCGAACCAACAGTTTTGCAGTGAATGACCTGTTCTTTTCAGATGCGAATCAGCGCAATCTTATTGCAAAGAAAAGTTTTCGTCTGGCCATGGAAGCGGTAGAGGCATCCGGTAAGGATGTTTATGTTGCGGCAGACTTTGGTACCCTGTTTCATCCGGTGATGCAGGATTTGGAACAGTTACTGTCCGTGGTCACATCTATGGTGGATGCGTTCTATGAGGTCGGGGCAAGAATTTTTTTGTTTGAGACACAGGCGGATACCTATGGTCTGGATGAGATTTTTACTTACATCAAGGAGAAGGATTCTGAGAATGAAATTATATTGACCTTTTCCTTCGACAAGAACGGATATACCAAGGGTGGACTTTCGTTTGAACGGATTCTGCAGCAGTATGGAACAGATCCGAAGGTGGATGTCTACGGAGTAAACTGTGGCATGGATCCGTCACATATCAAAGATCTGATGGAACAGACAACCTTCTATTCCGACAAGCCCTGGATGGTACTTCCAAATGCAGGATATCCTTACATCCTGCGGGGGCAGACCCTTTATCGTGAGAGTGCGGACTACTTCGTATCGACAATGGAGAAGGTGCTGGACCTGGGTGCGAATGTTGTGGGAGGCTGCTGTGGAAGTACGCCGGAATACATTCGCAAGATGGTGGAGCGGTTTGGAAAACGCCGCCCGATGCCAAAGGACATAGGAGATATTCCAACGTCCATGACCATGGAGGGCAGAACCCTTTCATCTTTTTGGAAGAAGCTGGGAACAGGGGAGAAAGCCTTTGTGGTGGAACTTGACCCGCCTTTTAACGAAGATATCTCAAAAGTAATGCAGGGCGCAAAGCTCTTAAAAGAGGCGAAGGTGGATCTTTTGACCCTTTCCGATTCGCCTCTTGGACGAACAAGAATGGATCCGATGCTGCTGGGGGCAAAGATTCAAAAGGAGAGTGGAATCTTTGTGATGCCTCATGTGGCCTGTCGAGACCGGAATCTGATCAGTTTGCGTGGTATGCTGCTGGGAAGTTATGTGAACGATATCCGGCATTTTCTGATGGTGACCGGGGATCCGGTACCGGCAGCGGATCGAAGCCATGTCACCTCCGTGTTTGATTATAATTCCATTCGATTTATGAATATGGCCAAGATGATGAATTCCGATGTGTTTGCAAAGGATACGATTGTATACGGAGGCGCGCTGAATTATCACGGGCGCAATGTGGAAGTAATCGCCAAACGAATGCAGCTTAAGATGGACCAGGGATGCAGTTATTTCCTTACACAGCCGGTGTACTCGCAGGAAGATATACAGCGGGTGGCGCAGTTAAAAGAGATGACGGGGGCGAACATCATCGCTGGAATCATGCCACTGGTATCCTATAAGAATGCCATTTTTATGACAAACGAAATGCCGGGGATCCATATTCCGGATGAAATTGTAAGCCGTTATCATCCGGATATGACAAGAGAAGAGGCAGAAGATGTTGCGGTTTCCACATCACTGGATATAGCAAGGAACATAGCCGGTGTATGTGATGGATATTATCTGATGACACCGTTTAACAGGGTGACATTAATTGTAAAGATTATTGATGCAATTCGGGACGAGCTAGCGTAAGGAGATACACATGACAAAAGAAGATCTCTATCGGTTACTGGAGGATGGACCTGTTATTTTGGACGGAGCGACAGGTACCAATTTAATGAAGGCTGGACTTCCGATGGGATGCTGCCCGGAGGACTGGATTCGTAAGAATCCAAAGGCGATGTTACAGCTTCAAAAGGAATATGTTAAGGCCGGCACGAAGATTTTATATGCACCGACCTTTACCGCCAACAGAATCAAACTGGCAGAGTACGGTCTTGAGGGAGAACTTGAAGAAATTAACCGTGCCATGGTATCCATCAGCCGGCAGGCAGCAGGCGAGCATGCTCTTGTGGCCGGGGATCTGACCATGACAGGTCAGCAGTTAACACCACTGGGAGAGCTGGATTTTGAAGAACTGGTGGATGTCTATAAGGAGCAGGTGAATGCCATTTTAAAAGAGGGCGTGGATCTGTTCGTGGTAGAGACCATGATGAGTCTGCAGGAAAGTCGTGCGGCTGTTCTTGCCATTAAGGAGACCTGCGATCTGCCGGTTATGGTAAGTCTTTCCTATAATGAGGATGGACGAACACTTTACGGCACCGCACCGGATACGGCCATAATCGTTTTACAAAGCCTTGGAGCGGATGTTGTGGGCTTGAACTGTTCCACAGGACCACTGGATATGATTCCGCTGATTCAGCAGATGAGACGCTATGCAACGGTACCGATTCTTGCAAAGCCGAATGCCGGACTTCCGGAACTGATTGATGAGAAGACGGTTTACAGTATGACGCCGGCAGAATTTGCAGAGGATATGTGTAAGCTTGTGGAAGCAGGAGCTGCCGTTGTGGGCGGTTGCTGTGGAACCACGCCGGAACATATCCGTGCGATGGCAAAAGCGGTGCAACATCAAAAGGTATTAAAGCCGGATCCACAAGTAAAACGGGTGGTCACATCGGAGCGGGCAAATGTAGAGATTGGCTTTGGCGGACGTTTCCTTGTAATCGGTGAGCGGATCAATCCGACGGGAAAGAAAAAGCTGCAGGAAGAGCTGCGGGCCGGAAGTCTGGATATGGTTACGGATTTTGCCCGGTCCCAGGAAGAGAACGGAGCAGATATTCTGGATATCAATATGGGTACGAACGGCATCGATGAGAAGGAGATGATGCTTCGGGCCATTGAGGAGGTTACCTATACCGTGGATTGTCCTCTTTGTATTGATACCAGTTATCCGGAGGTGATGGAAGCGGCTCTCCGTAGATATCCTGGAAGAGCTCTGATCAATTCCATATCCGGGGAAGAGGAGAGGATGGAGCAGCTGATTCCCATTGCGAAAAAGTATGGCGCCATGTTTATTGTGCTGCCTTTATCCAATGCCGGACTTCCGAAGAGTATCGAAGAAAAACATCAAAACCTTGACCGCGTTTTAACAGCAGTCAGGGAGGCGGGGATGGATATCGACCGCTGTGTTGTGGATCTTCTGGTTGCCACAGTGGGAGCGGACCCTTCGGCTGCTCTTTCCTGCTTTGCGACCATCGACTACTGTAACAGCATGGAACTCCCGACCGTCTGTGGTCTGTCCAACATTTCCTTTGGTCTGCCGCAGAGAGCCTTTGTCAATACGGCTTTTCTTAATATGGCAATTACAAAGGGGCTGACCATGGCCATTGCAAATCCTTCCCAGGAGATGCTGATGTATACGGCACTGGCAGCGGATATGCTTTTACACAAGGATACGGCAACGCAGAGGTATTTAAGCCGTGTGCCCTCCGGTAAGCTGACGGTTACCTCGGGAAAGGAAAAAAAGGAGGGTGACACTTCGCAAAAGGATCCGGCCATGCATCCTGTGATGGAGTGCGTGGTGAAAGGGCAAAAGGACAAGATTCGTCAGGAGATAAGGAAGAGTCTTGATGAGGGAGAAAGTCCGAAGGATCTGCTGGATCAGCAGTTGATCGGTGGAATTAACCTGGTGGGAAAATACTATGACGAGAAAAAGTATTTTTTGCCGCAGTTGATTGCGGGAGCCAATGCAATGGAAGAGGGCGTGGCGGAGCTTGAGCCGCTTCTTTCCTCAAAAGATGCCAAGGAGAAGGAGACCATTGTTATTGCAACCGTGGAAGGAGACATTCACGATATCGGTAAGAATCTGGTTGCTCTTATGCTTCGCAATTACGGATACCATGTGATTGATCTTGGAAAGGACGTTTCGGCGGAGGTCATAGTAGATACGGCTCTTGCGCGGCAGGCATCTGTGATTGGATTATCTGCCTTAATGACCACCACGATGACGGAAATGAAAAAGGTGGTACAGCTCTGCAAGGAAAGAAGCTGCCCGAGTAAGATTGTAATCGGAGGAGCCTGTATTACACAGTCCTATGCGGAAGAGATTCAGGCGGACGGCTATTCAAAGGATGCTGCGGACTGTGTCAAGCTGGTAGAAAAGCTGCTTTCAGAAGACGAGAATTCCGAAAGGAAAATTTTTTAAATTTTTGCAAAAATTTAGTTGACTTCAAGAGGGCCTTTTGATAATATATAATTCGGCCGCGGGAAACAAGTCACGCGGCGGTGATGTATGGGATCTTAGCTCAGCTGGGAGAGCATCTGCCTTACAAGCAGAGGGTCACAGGTTCGAGCCCTGTAGGTCCCATACCTTTGGCGAGATAGCTCAGTTGGCTAGAGCACACGGTTCATACCCGTGGTGTCAAGAGTTCGAATCTCTTTCTCGCTATTTTGATTAAACGGAGGGCTCTGGGATTTTCCCGGAGCCCTTTTTGGTTAACAACGAGCCCAAGTCCCTCTTGCAAGCTCGATTACAAGTACTTAGAAAGGTACAGGAATGAGAATAGGAAATGGATATGATGTTCATCAACTGGTAGATAATCGGCCACTCATCCTGGGCGGTGTTTCCATTCCGTATGAAAAAGGATTGTTGGGACATTCTGATGCAGATGTCCTGCTTCATGCTATAATGGATGCATTACTTGGTGCAGCAGGCCTTGGGGATATCGGGCTGCATTTTCCGGATACGGATGATGCCTATAAAGGCGCTTCCTCTAGGGAACTTCTGCGTAAAGTAAATGAAATGCTACTGCAAAAAGGCTATGTGGTTGGCAATATCGATTGCACGGTAGTGGCACAGGCACCGAAGCTTCGACCTTATATCGAACAAATGAGGACGAATATTGCTGAGGATCTGCAGACACTTGAAGATAATATTAATGTAAAAGCGACAACAGAGGAGCATCTGGGATTCACAGGCAGAGGAGAGGGAATTTCAGCTTCGGCCGTATGTATCCTTGAATCCATCTACGAATCATCGGTCGGAATCGGCCCGGGAGCGGGCGGATGTTCCGGTTGTAGCGGTTGTGGCAGTTGTCCGAAAGGCAAGGAATAATAGTACACGTAAGCGAAGGCAAAGGAGAGTAAAACGTGAAAATCTATAACACTCTGACAAAACAAAAAGAAGAGTTTGTTCCGATCCGGGAAGGAAAGGTAAGTATGTATGTATGCGGACCTACCGTATACAATTATATCCATATCGGTAATGCCAGACCGATGATCATGTTTGATACGGTTAGACGTTATTTCGAATACAAGGGATATGATGTCAATTACGTATCCAATTTTACCGATGTCGATGACAAGATTATAAAAAAGGCAAACGAAGAAGGCGTATCAGCAGAGGAGATTTCAAAGCGTTACATCGAAGAGACAAAGAAGGACATGGAGGCGCTTCATGTACGCCCGGCATCCGTTCATCCTTTGGCAACACAGGAAATTGACGGAATGATTCAGATGATCGAGACTCTGATTGATAAGGGATTTGCCTATCCGGTATCGGACGGTACGGTTTATTTTGCTGTCCGTAAGTTTGGAGAATACGGTAAGCTTTCACATAAGGATATTGACGATCTTGAGGGCGGCCATAGAAATATCAATGTGGCAGGTGATGAGAAGAGAGATCCTCTGGATTTCGTTCTGTGGAAGCCGAAGAAGGACGGAGAGCCGTATTGGGAGTCTCCGTGGTGCCAGGGACGTCCGGGCTGGCATATTGAGTGTTCTGTTATGTCAAAGCGTTATCTCGGAGATACCATCGATATTCATGCAGGTGGAGAGGATCTGATCTTCCCTCACCATGAGAATGAAATTGCGCAGTCTGAGGCGGCAAACGGAGCAGAATTTGCACATTACTGGATGCACAATGGATTTTTAAATATTGATAATAAGAAGATGAGTAAGTCTCTTGGCAATTTCTTTACCGTAAGAGACATTCAGGAGAAATACGATCTTCAGGTGTTACGTTTCTTTATGCTTTCCGCGCACTACAGAAGTCCTTTGAATTTCTCCGCAGAGCTTATGGCTTCTGCAAAGAGCGGACTCGAGAGAATTCGTACGGCAGGAGACCGTCTGCTTGAGCTTAAGGAGCAGGCGTCTGGACAGCTGACAGAAGAAGAGCAGAATCTTTTGCAGGGTGCAGCCGAATACATTAAGAAATTTGAAGCGGCCATGGAGGATGATTTTAACACAGCGGATGCGGTATCAGCGATCTTTGAGCTGGTAAAGTATGCCAATACCCATGTGACCGATCAATCTTCAAAAGAACTGGTGGAGAAGATCTATCAGATGATGCAGAATCTGATGAATATACTCGGTGTTGATTTGACGACAGAAGAGGATGATCTTGATGCCCATGTACAGGAGATGATTGCGAAGCGGCAGCAGGCCAGAAAGGACAAGGACTTTGCCCTGGCTGATCAGATTCGTGACCAGCTTTTGGCGGAGGGAATTCAGTTGTTAGATACCAGAGAGGGCGTAAAATGGAAGAAGGTATGATGGACCTGTATTCCTCTATAAAGGAAAGATTTACATTGCCGGATGTGGATCTTCGAACCTATTCTCCCCTGGCGTTGGCCTTTCTCGGAGACGGAGTGTTTGAGATCCTTATTCGCACGCTGATTGTGGGCGAAGGGAATCTGGGAGCAGGGAATTTGCATGGCTATTCCGCGCATATTGTAAAAGCATCTTCCCAGAGACAGCTGTTAGAAGCAGTCGAAGAGGAGTTAACAGAGGAAGAGACGGATATTTATCGTAGGGGACGGAATGCGAAAAGTCCCACAAGATCGAAAAATGCCTCGATGGCAGATTATAGGATTGCAACCGGTTATGAGGTCCTTCTGGGATATCTTTATTTACAGGGGAAGCAGGATCGGATTTTTGAACTTGTGGATTTAGGTTTGAGGCGTACCGGTTTGTGGAGAAGAAGATCATGAGAGACGAGAGTACAATAATTGAAGGAAGAAATGCGGTTCTTGAAGCGATTCGTTCCGGACAGACGGTTGAGCGCGTATTTATTTTGCAGAACAGTTATGACGGACCGATTCATACCATCCTGCGTGAAGCAAGGAAAAAGAAGATCCGTACCGATATGGTGAGCAAGCAGCGCCTGGATGAGATGTCAACCACAGGAAAGCATCAGGGCGTCATTGCATATATCGCGGCTTATCATTATTCCGAGGTCAGCGATATTTTGGATGCAGCAAGAGAAAAGGGCGAGGATCCTTTTGTTTTTGTACTGGATGACATTGAAGATCCTCACAATCTTGGCGCCATCATTCGTACGGCCAATCAGGTCGGTGCTCACGGTGTCATCATTGCGAAAAACCGTGCGGTTGGTCTGACAGCATCAGCGGTGAAGGCATCGGCAGGTGCCATTAACTATGTTCCGGTTGCACAGGTGACGAACATCAGCCGTACCATTAAGGAATTAAAGGAGCAGGGCTTATGGTTTGCCTGCGCCGACATGGGTGGAACGACAATGTATGACCTGGATATGACAGGTCCATTCGGTCTTGTCATCGGCAACGAAGGAAAAGGCGTATCAGACCTTGTGAAAAAGAATTGTGATATGGTTGCAACCATTCCAATGAAAGGTGATATTGATTCCCTGAATGCTTCTGTAGCATGTGGTGTTTTGGCTTACGAGGTATTCCGGCAGAGACGAGTGAAAGCAGGTAAGTAATGCCCGACTATTCCACGTTTGATGAGGCTAGGCTCATTCAATTGGCAAAAGAAAAGGATGCACAGGCGATACAGGGACTTTTGTCCCGGTATCAGAGTAAGATTTTGCAGTTGGCACTTTCCTACTATCTGTTGACCGGAGACCATGAGGATCTGGCTCAGGAGGGAAGGCTCGGTTTTCTTACGGCGATTGAGGACTATGATGAAAAGAAAGGAAGCTTTTCCACGTTTGCGATGGTCTGTGTCCGACGGGCGATGTATCGGGCCATCAGTTCAGCAACCAGAAAAAAACATGAGCCCCTCAATGAATCGATTTCTTTTTATGAAGACGGTGGCGAGGAAATAGTCAATGCATCAGCGGAAGGCTTTCGCATGAATCCGGAGACGGCTCTTTTGGATCAGGAGAAGACACAGGAGCTGATTGAAGCACTGTGTAAAGAATTGAGTGGCTTCGAACAGGATGTTTTTGATTTGATGCTGGAAGGCGCAGATTACAAAGATATAGCAGAAAAGCTTCAGATAACTTTAAAACAGGCAGATAATGCCATTCAGCGTATTCGTAGTAAGGCGCGGAAATTACAAAAAAAGGGTATATTATGATTTATCTTGATAATGCGGCAACAACGAAGATGAAACAGTGTGTGTTGGATGAGATGATGCCTTATTTCACCGAGAATTTTGGAAATGCTTCCGCTGTCTATTCGTTGGCCAACAAAAGTAAATTTGCGCTTGATAAAGCCAGAGACCGGGTGGCGGCGCTGCTGAATACAAGAGCCGAGCGAATCTTTTTTACATCCGGTGGAAGTGAGTCCGACAACTGGGCCATCATGCAGTCAGTACAGATGATGTCTTCCAAGGGACGGCATATTATTACCACAGCCATTGAACATCCGGCTGTGGTAAATACATGCAGATCATTGGAAGAGGCCGGTTATGAAGTTACTTACCTTCCGGTGGATCAAAAGGGTTTTGTGACGGCAGATCAGGTAAAGCAGGCCATTCGTGAGGATACCGTTTTGGTCTCCGTGATGTTTGCCAATAATGAGATCGGAACCATTGAACCGATTGCTGCCATCGGAGAAGTGTGCCAGGAAAAGGGCGTTTTGTTTCACACAGATGCGGTGCAGGCGTTTGGCCAGATTCCGATCGATTTAAGTGAGCTGAAGGTGGACCTGTTATCTGCCAGCAGTCATAAAATCTACGGACCGAAAGGCGTGGGAATCTTATATCTTGGACCTAGAGCATCCGGCATTCGCTCCCTTATTCATGGAGGAAGTCAGGAGAGGAACAAGAGAGCAGGGACAGAGAATATTCCGGCGATTGTCGGTTTTGGAAAGGCCTGTGAGATTGCAAAGGAAACACTTTCCCAAAGAATGCAGAGGGAGAGAGAACTTCGCGATTATATGAAGCAGAAGGTTCTTGCTACCATTCCTCATACCACATGGCATGGAAGCGACGGAGAGGACAGACTTCCGGGAAATCTTAATTTCGGTTTTAGGTTTGTTGAAGCAGAATCGGTTCTTATTCTGCTGGATCAGAGAGGAATTGCAGCCTCCAGCGGCTCAGCATGTACCGCAGGAAGTATTGATCCTTCTCATGTTCTGATTGCCATTGGAGCGGATGAGGATGAGGGAAGAGAGTCGATTCGTCTGACCTTGTCCGATGAGACCACGAAGGAAGAGCTGGATGAATGTGCTCTTCAGTTGCAGGAGATTGTATCCATGCTCCGCAGTGGTTCCCTTCTCTATGAGGATTTTTTGAAACAGAACGCATAAAGCAACAAATGCAGAAAGGAATTCCTACCTATGGGAAAGAAGGTAGTCGTTGGAATGTCAGGAGGAGTAGACTCCTCAGTGGCCGCATATTTATTAAAGCAACAGGGATATGAGGTCATCGGCGTGACAATGCAGATCTGGCAGAATGAAGAGGCTGCCTGTAGAATAGAAGAAAAGGGATGCTGTGGTCTTTCAGCGGTGGAGGATGCCAGAAGAGTTGCAGCTGTTTTGGATATTCCTTATTATGTGATGAACTTTAAACACGAGTTTCGTCGCGATGTCATGGACTATTTTGTTGAAGAATATAAGCATGGCAGAACGCCGAACCCGTGCATTGCATGTAACCGTTTTGTAAAATGGGATGCACTTCTGGCCAGAAGCCGGGAGATCGGTGCAGACTATATTGCTACAGGTCACTATGCAAGAATCGCGCAAAATGCAGACGGAAGATACTATATTCGCAATTCTGTAACAGCAGCCAAGGATCAGACCTATGTCCTCTATTCACTGACCCAGGATCAGCTGGCACATACGCTGATGCCGGTGGGAGAATATGAAAAGCCGATGGTGCGAAAGATTGCATTGGAGGCAAATCTTCCGGTTGCAAATAAACCGGACAGTGAGGATATCTGTTTTATTCCCGATGGCGATGCAGGCGCCTTTGTGGATCGTGAATTGGGAAAAGAGGCACCGGGGCCGGGAAATTATGTGAATATGGCAGGAGAGGTCATTGGACAGCATAAGGGAGTGACCCATTACACCATTGGACAGCGAAAGGGTCTTGGTATCGCTGCCGGTCATCGTATTTTTGTTACGAAAATCGATGCAGAGCAAAATATTGTTACACTCGGTGAATCCGAGGATGTATTTACAGATCAATTGATTGCAAACGACCTGTGCTATATGGAACAGGAGCGGTTTGATGAGAATATGGAATATATTGCGAAAATCCGCTACTCCGATCCGGGAAGTCCATGCAAAGTATCCTATGAAAAGGCAGAGGATGGAAGTGAGAGACTTCGCGTGAATTTTTTAAAGAAGGTACGTGCTGTGACACCGGGACAGGCAATCGTACTTTACCACGGTCAGGCCGTTGCAGGAGGCGGTGTTATAACAAATTAGTCAAATCTGATTACAACGGATAGGTATGAGGCATCCGGTTCAGGTAATATGTAATTTCGGTAAAACCGATTTCTTTCAGAGCGAGGCTTACTTCCTCGAAGGCGATACCGATATGTTCCTTGACATGAGCGTCGGAGCCCAATGTGATGGATCTGCCCCCCAGGTCGTAGTAGCGTCTTAGAATTTCGTAAGACGGGTTCGGGTCGGTGGCGTGTTCATCCGAACGAAAACTTCCGGTATTTACTTCCAGAGACTTTCCTCTGGAAATGACAAAATTTAAGATTTCATCAAGACAGGAGGCGTAGTCGCTGTAGCGGCAGGCGCCTTTTTCTTTTCCGTAATACCGCATGCCGTAGCGACAGATATAATCCAGATGTCCTAAGGTGTCGAAGCCGTCAAAGGAGCGGATGTTTTGAAGAACTTCGTTGAAATAGCTTTCATAGGCTTCCTTTGGCGATTTCCCTTCGTAGAAGGAATCGTAATAGGGATCGTTCCCCTGCACCAGATGTGTACTTCCAATTACCTGGTCAAAGGAATGGTCCGCTAGCAACTGCTCATGGCGTTTTGCAAGATGAGGCTGCAGACCAAGCTCGATACCGACACCGACATAAAAGCCAGTATAGGAGTTGATGCTGTTGGCAAGCGTGGTCATTTCTTCTATATAAAGAGGAAGATCCAGATCGAAAAGGCCGGGATCTGGTGTGTAGTCCCAATCAAGATGGTCGGTAAAGATCATGCCGGACAGACCACGATTCATTGCAGCTGTGATCATATCATCCGGCTCTTCGCTGCTGTCTCCGGAATAGCAGCAGTGCATATGTGTATCCCATAAATTCATAGCCAAACTCGCTTTCTTTTTTTAATCATTATAGATGCAACAAAATACATCGTCAAATAACAGTCAAGGATGAATATGCCAATTTTTAACGTATTCAAGCGTAAGATTTGTACATCCTGTGAAATTTTTATCAATCTTCGAAACACCCCTTGCAATATGAAAGTCAATCCGCTATGATGTATATGTTTACGGAATTTGTTCCAATTAAAAAACAAAACGTAGGAGGAAATAACAATGGCAGTAAAAGTAGCAATTAATGGATTTGGACGTATTGGCCGTCTGGCTTTCCGTCAGATGTTCCAGGCAGAGGGATTTGAAATCGTTGCAATCAACGATCTTACAAGCCCTGACATGTTAGCATACCTTCTGAAGTATGATTCTTCACAGGGTCGTTACGCTAAGGCTGACCTCGTTTCTAACACAGAGGATTCTATCATCGTTGATGGTCACGAGATCAAGATCTACAAGGAAGCAGACGCTAACAACCTTCCTTGGGGTGAGTTAGATGTTGACGTTGTACTTGAGTGTACAGGTTTCTACACATCTAAGGAGAAGGCACAGGCTCATATCAACGCTGGTGCTAAGAAGGTAGTTATTTCCGCTCCTGCTGGAAACGATCTTCCTACTATCGTTTATAACACTAACCACGAGACTCTTACAGCTGATGATAACATCATCTCTGCAGCTTCTTGTACAACAAACTGCTTAGCTCCAATGGCTAAGGCTCTTAACGATCTTGCACCAATCGAGTCTGGTATCATGGTTACAATCCATGCTTACACAGGTGATCAGATGATCCTTGATGGCCCACAGCGTAAGGGTGACAAGAGACGTAGCCGTGCAGGTGCTGAGAACATCGTTCCTAACTCAACAGGTGCTGCTAAGGCAATCGGTCTTGTTGTTCCAGAGCTTAACGGTAAGTTAATCGGTTCTGCTCAGCGTGTACCAGTTCCAACAGGTTCTACAACAATCCTTACAGCTGTTGTTGACGGTAAGGTTACTGTTGATGAGATCAACGCTAAGATGAAGTCTGCAACTAACGAGTCTTTCGGTTACAACGAGGATCTTATCGTATCTAAGGATATCGTTGGTATGACTTACGGTTCCCTTTTCGATGCAACACAGACAATGGTTGTACCTGTAGGTGAGGATAAGACTGAGGTTCAGGTTGTATCTTGGTACGATAACGAGAACTCCTTCACATCTAACATGTGCAGAACTATCAAGTATTTCGCTAAGTTCCTGAATAAGTAATTCAGAAAATTTAGACCTTCAAGGGGTCCGGCTTTTGGGCCGGGCCCTTTTTTATAACTATTTCTTAAATAGGAGGATTCGTATGGGATTAAATAAAAAGTCCGTTGATGACATTAATGTAAAGGGACTTCGTGTTCTTTGTCGTTGTGATTTCAATGTACCACTTGTAAATGGTAAGATTACAGATGAGAACCGTCTTGTTGCAGCTCTTCCAACCATCAAGAAGCTTATCGCTGATGGCGGAAAGGTAATCCTTTGCTCTCACTTGGGTAAGGTTAAGACAGAAGAGGATAAGAAGACTAAGACTCTTGCTCCTGTTGCTGTAAGACTTTCTGAGCTTCTCGGACAGGAAGTTAAGTTTGCTGCAGATGCAGAGGTTGTAGGACCTAATGCAAGAGCTGCTGTTGAGGCTATGAACGACGGAGATGTTATTCTTCTTGAGAATACACGTTTCAGAGCAGAGGAGACTAAGAACGGAGAGGCTTTCTCTAAGGATCTTGCTTCTATCGCTGATGCATTTGTAAACGATGCATTTGGTACAGCTCACCGTGCACACTGCTCTAATGTTGGTGTTGCAGAGTGCCTTCGCGCTGAGGGTAAGCCGGCTGTTGTTGGTTACCTTATGCAGAAGGAGATTGATTTCCTTGGTAAGGCTGTTGAGACTCCGGTACGTCCTTTCGTTGCAATCCTTGGTGGTGCTAAGGTTGCAGATAAGCTCAATGTAGTAAGTAACCTCCTTGAGAAGTGCGATACACTTATCATCGGTGGTGGTATGGCTTATACTTTCGTTAAGGCTCAGGGTTACAATGTAGGTAACTCCCTTCTCGATGAGTCTAAGGTTGAGTACTGTAAGGAGATGATGGAGAAGGCAGAGAAGCTTGGCAAGAAGATTCTTCTTCCGGTTGATTCTGTAACAATCGCACACTTCCCGGATCCAATCGATGCTCCAATCGAGGATGCTACAACCGTTGATATCAAGGAGATTCCGGATGACCGTGAGGCTTGTGATATCGGACCTGCATCAGCAGAACTCTTCGCTGAGGCTGTTAAGTCTGCTAAGACTGTTGTATGGAATGGACCAATGGGTCTTTTCGAGAACCCAACACTTGCTGTTGGGACTAAGACAGTAGCAGAGGCTCTTGCTCAGACAGATGCAACAACCATTATCGGTGGTGGTGATTCTGCAGCAGCTGTTAACCAGATGGGTCTTGGCGACAAGATGAGCCATATCTCTACCGGTGGTGGAGCTTCCCTTGAGTTCCTTGAGGGTAAGAAGCTTCCTGGTATTGAGGCAGCAGACGAGAAGTAATTAAAGGAGATTATTATGTCAAGAAGAAGAATTATTGCCGGAAACTGGAAGATGAACATGGTTCCAAGTGAGGCAGTTAAGTTAGTTGAGACTTTAAAGCCATTAGTTGATAATCAGGATGTTGATGTAGTTTACTGTGTACCGGCTATCGATATCCTTCCTGTTGTTGAGGCAGTTAAGGGCACAAATGTTGCTGTTGGTGCTGAGAACTTCTACATCGAGGATAAGGGTGCATTCACAGGTGAGATTTCTGCTCCAATGCTTGTAGATGCAGGTGTTAAGTACGTTATCATGGGTCATTCTGAGAGAAGAGATATTTTCGGTGAGAATGATATCTTAATCAATGCAAAGGTTAAGAAGGCTTTTGCTGCAGGTCTTACACCAATTCTTTGCTGTGGTGAGTCTCTTGCACTTCGTAAGGCAGGAACATATAAGGAGTGGATCGAGAGACAGATTACATGGGATCTTTCCGGTGTAACAGCAGACCAGGTTAAGAACCTTGTTATCGCTTACGAGCCAATCTGGGCAATCGGTACAGGCGAGACAGCAACAGCTGATCAGGCAGAAGAGGTTTGTGGATTTATCCGTGAGCTGATTGCTAAGCTTTACGATGATGCTACAGCTGAGGCTGTTCGTATTCAGTACGGCGGATCTATGAACGCCGGCAATGCAGCTGAGCTTCTCAGCAAGCCAAACATCGATGGTGGATTGATCGGTGGAGCTTCTCTTAAGCCAGACTTCGGTCAGATCGTAAACGCATAATCTGTCGTTTACGTTCCGATATAGATCTTTAATGCCCGGACAGGGGTGGCATTTGTTACATGAGATCAAAAGGCCTTTTTCCAGTATGCGTCGCTGGAAAAAGGCCTTTCTTTTTTTGGAAATTTTTCTTTACATCTGTATGTAATCGTAGTAATATAGTTCCGTGTTGTTGATAAAGTTCGTCCCGGCAGGAGGGGACAATAAGATTAAAATAAATTGGACAAGGGAGTCTTGAGGCGGCTTCACCCATTTCACGGGTGAAGCCTTGCTGATAGACTCCCTTTTGTTGTTGCATTTGTTTTGAGCAGGTAAGGGAGGAAGGTTATGGCGATTTATACAAAGGAAGAGGCATTGGAATACATTGAGGAAAATGATGTTCGTTTTATTCGACTGGCTTTTTCCGATATGTTTGGCAATCACAAAAATATTTCGATTCAACCGGATATGTTAGAAGAGGCGTTTGATGAGGGAATCGGATTTGATGCATTTCGTGTCAGTGGATATGATGATCCGGTTTTACGGGATTTGTTCCTGGTTCCGGATCCGAGAACGTTATCGATTCTTCCATGGAGACCGCAGACAGGCGGGGTTGTTCGTTTTTACTGTGATGTCGTCGATCAGAACGGGAATCCTTTTCCTTATGATGCAAGAACCTTTCTGAAGGCATCGATCAAAAAATGTAAAAAACTTGGATTCAATTGTCGCGTTGGACTTCGTAGTGAATTTTACCTGTTTCGAAATGATGAAGAGGGACGTCCGACAAGAGAACCGATGGATCAGGGATCCTATTTTGATGTGGCGCCATTGGATGGAGCAGAAAATATTCGTCGTGAGATTTGTCTTTCCCTTGCAGATATGGGGGTTGGGCCGAAATCGAGTCATCATGAAGCCGGTCCGGGACAGAACGAGATTGATTTTAAGGCGGCAAATGCCCTGGATTCAGCCGATCATTTTATGACCTATAAAAATGTGGTACATACAATGGCTTCGCGAAATGGATTGAGTGCATCCTTTGAGCCAAAACCGCTGGAAGGCAAACCGGGAAACGGTCTTCATCTTCGCATGGCTCTGTACTCAGCAGCTGAGAATCTGACAGAGGATCGACCGGAGATCGTACGGTCTTTTATGGCAGGAATTTATAATCGTATGCGCGATATTACGGTATTTTTAAATACGCAAAAAGATTCCTACCTTCGTTTTGGAGAAAATGAGGCACCGAAATATATTACCTGGTCTTATGAGAACCAGTCCAGACTGTTTCGGGTTCCAATGAATCATGGAAAGCAGGAGGGATTTATTCTTCGATCACCGGATTCTATGATGAATCCATATCTTGCATTTGCCATGGTAATCGAGGCAGGTCTTTGTGGTGTACAGCGTGAGGAAAAGTTGCCGGAGCCGTTAGAAGCTGCAGCTGCACATGAGCTGGAGAATGGAAAGCGATACGATAAGCTTCCATTATCTCTTGCAGAAGCTGTCGAGTGTGCAAGAACATCGTCCTTCCTGCAGGAGGATGAGGATCGTAGTCGCATTGCAACGCATTTTCTTGATTTGATCGAAAAAGATATGTTATAGGATGTCGATTAAGGAAAGGAGGTGCGTCAGGTGGAGAGAGGACTGATTATCAGTGATTCCCCAAAGGCCATGAAATTTTTTGAGGAATTTTTAGAGGATTTCGGACTAACATCGATTCATCTGGCTGCCACACCATCAGACGGATTGCGGGCACTGTTGGACGATGATCCGGAGGTGGTCATCATCAATGGTCCGATTCGAGGGGAAAGTGGAGCATCCTTAGCGGAGGAAATTGCTGCAGCGAACCGCTGTCAGGTGATTTTATT
Source organism: Lachnospiraceae bacterium C10 (assembly GCA_900100095.1). GTDB lineage: Bacteria > Bacillota > Clostridia > Lachnospirales > Lachnospiraceae > Weimeria. The sequence goes on along the minus strand of FMTN01000020.1, from coordinate 55,104 downwards.
TGTGAAAGCCGAGTATATGGAAGATATGACGTCCCGCGTGGAAAAGTCGGGCGTTATCTGCGTTAGTAAGCCGATTAGTAAGAATATGTTCTGGGGAGCACTCAGTTTTGCTGAAGCCGCTCAGAATCGTATTGCAATGGCAAACCGAACCATTCAAAAACTCCAGAAAAAACTGGAAGAAATGCGACTTGTATCAAAAGCGAAGAGCATATTGATGCAGGAAAAACAAATGACAGAGCCCGAGGCTCATCACTATATTGAAAAGACTGCTATGGACCGTCGGGTACCGAGAGGTCAGATAGCAGAAGAAATTATAGATTTTTATCAGGATTAGCAGTAGGAAAGGAAGGCATTTATATGGCAAAGAATACAAAGTTTGTGTTCGTTACCGGAGGCGTAGTATCAGGACTTGGAAAGGGAATCACAGCAGCTTCTCTTGGCCGGCTCCTCAAGAACAGAGGTTATAAGGTTGCTTCGCAAAAGCTGGATCCTTATATGAATGTTGATCCGGGTACTATGAGCCCTTATCAGCACGGAGAGGTGTTTGTGACAGATGACGGAGCGGAGACAGACCTTGATCTTGGCCACTATGAGCGTTTTATTGATGAGAATCTAAATCAGTACTCCAATCTGACATCCGGTAAGGTTTACTGGAATGTGTTAAACCGTGAGCGTAAGGGTGAGTACTTGGGTGAGACGGTTCAGGTCATTCCGCATATTACAGAGGAGATTAAGCACTTTATCTTCATGGGTGCAGAAAGTTCCGATGCGGATGTTTTGATCACAGAGATCGGTGGAACCATTGGTGACATTGAGTCTCAGCCGTTCCTTGAGGCTATTCGTCAGGTTGGACTCGAAGTCGGTCGTGAGAACTGCCTGTATATACATGTAACCTTAGTTCCATTCCTTGCAGGAAGTAATGAGCATAAGAGTAAGCCAACCCAGCATTCGGTTAAGGAACTTCGATCCATCGGTATCAATCCGGATATTATTGTTGCCCGTGCCAATGAACCTCTTGAGCAGAGCATTAAGGACAAGATTGCTCTTTTCTGTAATGTAAAAAAAGACTGTGTCATTGAAAATACTACAATGGCTTCACTGTATGAAGCACCATTGATGCTGCATGATAATGGATTGGATACCGTTGTATGCCGTGAACTTGGTCTTAACGATAAAGAGGTGGATCTTACCGAGTGGATGAACCTGGTTTCCCGTATTCATCATCCTAAGAAGAAGACGACCATTGCGCTTGTAGGTAAGTATGTAGCGCTTCACGATGCATACCTTTCTGTTCGTGAGTCTCTATATCACGGTGGATATGAAAATGATGCAGCAGTGGAGGTTCTCTGGATTGATTCGGAGGAAATTACAGCGGATAATGCATCCGAGATCTTAAAGGATGCAGATGGTATTATTGTTCCGGGTGGATTCGGTGATCGTGGTATTGAAGGTAAGATTCAGGCCTGCCGTTATGCAAGAGAGAACGACGTGCCGTATTTTGGTATCTGTCTTGGTATGCAGATTGCAGTTATTGAGTATGCAAGAGATGTATTGGGTCTTAAGGATGCCAACAGCCGTGAGTTCAATGAAAATGGTAAAAATCTGGTGATCGATCTGATGGAAGAGCAGATGCGTGTGGTTAGAAAGGGTGGAACGATGCGCCTTGGTGCCTACCCATGTAAGGTGATTTCCGGAACTATGATGGAAAAGGCTTATGGTCAGGGCGAGATTTCTGAGCGTCATCGTCATAGATTCGAGTTTAACAACAAGTATCGTCAGGAGTTGGAGCAGGTTGGACTTAAGATTGCCGGCACATCACCGGATGATTCCATTGTAGAGGCTGTCGAGGAGCCGAAGAATCGTTTCCATGTTGGCGTTCAGTTCCATCCGGAATTTAAGTCCCGTCCAAATAAGGCGCATCCTTTGTTTAGAGAATTTATTCGGGCTGCTGTTGAGAAAAGTGAAGCATAAAGCTAGTAAGTAAATATAAGAGAATCCAAAGCGAGTGTATCTGTCGGTACCCTCGCTTTTTTTAATTTCTTACATAAAACGTACGATTTCTTACAATAAAGGAAAAATTGGTAAAAAAGGATGTATAATGTCTTTTGAAAGAAGAGTGTGACAATAGGGGGAGAAGTGGATGTTTAAGAATAAGAGTTATGCTTCAGCTAAAAAGTTCATCCTCTTAGCCAGTGTTCTTACGATTGGCTGTGGCGGAATCAACTATTTAGGCTATCATCAAGGGGCGCATAAGGCGCCTCCTCTAGCTATAAAGACATTAGGAGTGTTTTCTGATGGTTATAATCCCTTTGCTTGGGAAGACCCGTTGGGAAATGAGTTGGAGCCGATTCTTTGAGGCTTTCTTTCAGGAACATAAGGATTCCGGAGTGTATATCCGGTCTCTTTTTCCGACAAGACTGTATTATCAGATGAGTCTACCAAAGGCGCTGTTGGAGACCTATCTTTTTTTAGGGTTGTATCTTTATATCCTGCTCTTAGTGCTTCTCACGGCAAGTCTCTATCGGAAGCATATCATGGGAGTTTTTCTGTGCGGGGGAATCGTGATTGTTGGTAGCGCATTATGTTCGGCCAAGACACCGCTTATGTGGATGTTTCCTATGGCGCACTCCGTGGTGTGGCTTCATTATACAGAATATTTCAGGAAAATGGTTTTTTCCATGGAGGCGACTTATCTGTATTTTGCTTTTGTAATTGCTGTTTTGATTTATTGGCAATGGGGGCTTGTGAAAGATTATTCTTATGGAATGGAGGATGAACATGGAAGTTTCCATTGAAAAACTGGGACTGATAATTGGTAAGGAACATATTCTGGATGAGATCAATCTACACATGGAAAGTGGACATATCTATGGTTTTGCCGGTCGTAACGGATCGGGTAAGACCATGCTGATGAAGTGTATTTGCGGTTTTATCAGACCGACGGATGGGACGGTTAGCGTTGACGGCAAGGTGATTGGACAGGACGTGGATTTTCCGGACTCCATTGGTATTTTAATTGAGACACCCGGATTTATGACACATTGGACAGGGGTACATAATCTTTCCTATCTTGCATCCATCCATAATAAGATTGGGAAAAAAGAGATTTGTGATACCATTCAGAGGGTTGGACTGGATCCCGGGTTAAAGAAGAGCGTGGGAAAGTACAGTCTTGGAATGCGACAGCGCCTTGGTATTGCTCAGGCCATTATGGAAGATCCAAAGCTGCTCGTTCTGGATGAGCCCTTTAACGGATTGGATGCCGATGGCGTAGAAGAAATCCGGGAACTTCTGCAAACGTATAGAAATGAGGGGAAACTTATTATTTTGTCCTCTCATATGAAAGAGGATCTGGAAATCTTATGTGACGAAGTTTTCTATATGGATAAAGGTCAAATAAAGAAATAAAAAACAGGCAGGAGAATCTCCTGCCTGAAGCTTTTATTGATGTGGATCCTGTGTCAATCGAATGTGCAGATCACGAAGAACAGCTTCATCATTGGCGGTCAGCATTACAGTGGAATGCATATCGCAATTTTTGAGATTTGGAAGTTGCTCCAATGCTTTCTTGGCAGCCTCGGAATGAGCAGATGAGATGGATAAAGCAATTAATACTTCATCGCAATGAAGGTGTTTCTCACTGCTTCCAAGGTAATCTGTCTTAAGCTTTAAAATTGGCTCTAAGGCTTCCGGAGAGATGATGTGATCCTCGTGTGGAATAGAAGCTAATACCTTTAAAGCATTCAGCAGAACAGCAGCAGAAGCAGACAAAAGATCACCGGTCTTTCCGGTTACAATCTGTCCGTGATCAAGTTCAATAGCAGCTGCACTGGTGCCAAGAGCCTCAGAACGAACCTTAGCATGCTTTACCACTTCACGATCGGATGGAGTGACACCGGCCTGCTTCAGTAAGAGTTCAATCTTACGGAAGGCTTCACGTGTTCCCTTTCCGCGTTTGATATTCACAGCCTCTGTATAATATCGACGGATAATTTCCTGACAGGCAGCGGCTTTGGTGGCTTCGTCATCAAAGATGCAGTTTCCTGCCATGTTGACACCCATGTCTGTAGGAGACTGATATGGACACTCTCCGTAGATTTCTTCAAAAATAGCTTTAAGGACAGGGAAAATCTCGATGTCGCGGTTATAATTTACAGTTGTCTCATTATAAGCTTCCAGGTGGAATGGATCGATCATGTTAACGTCGTTTAGATCCGCTGTGGCAGCTTCATAAGCCAGGTTCACCGGATGCTTGAGCGGTAAATTCCAGATTGGGAATGTCTCAAATTTGGCATAACCGGCATTTACGCCCCGTTTGTGCTCATGGTAAAGCTGAGAGAGGCAGGTAGCCATTTTGCCGGAACCTGGACCGGGTGCTGTTACTACGACGAGAGGACGACTGGTCTGGATGTAGTCATTCTTACCAAAACCTTCTTCGGAGATGATAAGTTCAACATTTTCCGGATACTCTTCAATACGACGAAGAACGTAGGAATTGATGCCGAGACTCTTAAGCTTCTCGCGGAAACGATCCGCCTGTGGCTCGCCCTGATACTGTGTGATACATACAGAACCGACATAAAGTCCAAGTCCCTGGAAGATATCCATAAGACGGAGAACATCCTGATCATAGGTGATACCTAAATCTCCACGGATCTTATTGGATGCAATGGCACCGGCAGAGATTGCAATGACAATTTCAGCCTGATCTTTCAAGTGGAGGAGCATTTGCATTTTCGAATCAGGCTGAAAGCCTGGAAGAACACGACTGGCATGGTAGTCATCAAAAAGCTTTCCACCGAATTCTAAGTACAGTTTGTCACCAAATTTGGCAATACGCTCGCGAATGTGAGCAGATTGCATGGACAGGTATTTGTCATTGTCAAAACCTAATTTCATGGAGATTCCTTCCTTTGTAATTAAAGATACGGTTTTATTGCATCTTAAACTATGATGCAAAAATACCTTTAGATTTTATCACTTCTAATATAAAAAAAACAACATAAAAAAATGCTTCAGCCTTTACTTTACAAAAATTCACCTGTCGATTATAATTTTTTACGGCTTTTATTGACTCACGGTAGGTACCGTGACGACAACTTATGTAGAGGAGGAGTTACTACATGTTAGAAAAAGTCTTTCATCTTAAGGAGCTTCACACAGATGTGAAGACAGAGATCATTGCTGGTTTTACAACCTTCATGACAATGGCCTACATTTTAGCTGTTAATCCATCAACACTTGGAGCAAGTGGTATGGATCCAACTGCGATTTTGATGGCTACCTGCTTAGCGTCCTTCTTTGGTACTCTTTGCATGGCGTTCATGGCAAACTATCCGTTTGCATTGGCTCCGGGTATGGGTTTGAATGCGTTCTTCGCCTATACTGTTTGTGGCTCAATGGGTTACAGCTGGAAGGTTGCTTTGGCGGCAGTTTTTGTAGAAGGTATTGTATTTATTCTTCTTTCCCTTACCAATGTGCGTGAGGCGATTTTTAATGCAATCCCATCCACTCTGAAGTTAGGTGTTTCTGCAGGTATTGGTCTTTTTGTAGCATTTATCGGCTTACAGGATGGTCATCTTGTTGCAGATCAGGGTGCAACATTAGTTACTTATGTTGATTTCCGTGCAACCTGGCATCAGGCAGGTATCTGTGCACTTCTTGCGCTGATTGGTCTTATGGTAATCGCAATCCTTTACATTAAGAATGTTCCGGGTGCTGTATTAATCGGTATTCTGGTTACATGGATTCTTGGAATGATTATGGAAGCTGCTGGTGTATATATTCCAGATCCTGAGAACAGCTTCTTCTCTGTTATTCCATCTCTTGGTTTAACTGATTTTTCTGCATTGGGTAAGACGGCAGGTAAGGCTTTTGCCGGATTCACTGAGATTAAGGCAGGCGGAATTCTTAATTTTGCTATTGTCGTATTCTCATTCCTTTTTGTTGATATTTTTGATACCATCGGAACCCTGGTTGGATGCTCTCAGAAGGCTGGTTTCCTTGATAAGGATGGTAAGCTTCCGAATATCAAGGGTGCTTTAATGGCTGATGCTGTAGCAACATCCGTAGGAGCTCTTCTTGGTACATCTACAACAACAACATACGTTGAGTCAACAGCAGGTGTAGGTGCAGGTGGAAGAACAGGACTTACAGCTGTTACAACAGGCGTTCTTTTCCTGATTGCAATCCTTTTTGCTCCTGTATTTACAGCAATTCCAGGTTTTGCAACAGCGCCGGCATTGATTTTTGTTGGTTTCTTAATGGTATCCGCTGTTGTTAAGATTAACTTTGCTGATCTTCGTGAGGCTATCCCGGCATACCTTGCTGTTATTGCTATGCCACTTTTCTATAGTATTTCAGAAGGTATTGCAATTGGTGTTGTTTCCTATGTTGTAATCAATGTTGTTTGCAACCTTATTACAGAAGAAAAGAAGAAGATTACAGTTCTGATGTATGTCTTAGCTGTACTTTTCGTATTAAAGTATATCTTTATCCCAAGATAATAACAGGTGTCGGCTCTTTTTGGAGCCGGCACTTTTTATAACCATTTTTTATGATTATGATAGGAGAAAAAATGAAAAGAGTATTACTTCGAGAGGAACTTTCCAAGACAACATATCCGGGACGTGGCATCGTCGTCGGTAGAAGTGCTGATGGCAGTAAAGCTGTAACGGCATATTTTATTATGGGACGTTCTGAGAACAGCCGAAACCGTGTCTTTGTTGAAGCAGAAGATGAGGGAATTCGTACACAGGCTTTTGATCCGGATAAGTTAGAGGATCCAAGCCTTATCATCTATGCTCCGGTGCGTGTGCTAGGAGATAATACCATTGTTACAAATGGAGATCAGACCGATACCATCTATGATGGAATGAAGGAAGGAAAGTCCTTTGAACAGTCCCTTCGTATCCGTAAGTTTGAGCCGGACGGACCAAACTATACACCTCGTATTTCTGCCAGACTGCATGTAGCAGAAGGAGCATTTGATTTTGATATGTCAATTCTTAAGAGCAATGAGGGGGATCCGGACTGTACGAATCGCTATACGTTCTCTTATGACAATCCAAAGGCCGGTGAGGGTAGATTTCTTCATACCTACATGGAGGATGCGAATCCACTTCCTTCCTATGAGGGAGAGCCGACCGTTGTTGATATCGATGGGGATATTGATACATTTACGAAAACCGTATGGGAGAATCTGAACGAAGATAATAAGGTGTCTTTATTTGTGCGTTTCATTGATATTGCCACCGGTAAGTACGAGACACGTATTGTTAACAAGAATAAGTAATTGTTATATAGGAGAGTTTTCATGAAAGAATTTGAGTTAAAGTATGGTTGTAACCCGAACCAGAAGCCTTCCAGAATCTACATGGAGGACGGAAGTGAGCTTCCTGTCACCATTTTAAACGGTCGTCCGGGATACATTAACTTTCTGGATGCCTTTAATGGCTGGCAGCTCGTATCCGAGTTGAAGAAGGCTACCGGTCTTCCGGCTGCCACCTCCTTTAAGCATGTATCACCGGCCGGTGCAGCTGTCGGTCTTCCTCTCTCCGAGGTTGAACGCAAGATTTACTGGGTGGATGACATGGATGTGGAATTCACACCGATGGCCAATGCTTATGCAAGAGCCAGAGGTGCGGATCGTATGAGTTCCTTCGGTGACTTTATCGCTTTATCTGATACCTGTGATAAGGCAACCGCTATGATTATCAAAAGAGAAGTATCTGATGGTGTAATTGCACCGGCCTTTGATGAGGATGCGTTAGAAATTTTAAAGGCAAAGAAGAATGGAAATTATAATGTCATTCAGATCGATCCGTCCTATGTTCCGGCTAAGATCGAGAAGAAGCAGGTGTTCGGTGTAACATTTGAACAGGGACGCAATGAGTTAAATATCGATGATGATTTCTTTAGCAACATTGTTACAAAGAATAAAGAATTGACGGAGCAGGCGAAGATTGACCTTGCCATTGCCATGATTACATTAAAGTATACACAGTCCAATTCCGTATGCTATGTTAAGGACGGTCAGGCCATCGGTATCGGCGCCGGTCAGCAGTCCAGAATCCACTGTACCAGACTTGCCGGTCAGAAGGCGGACAACTGGTGGCTTCGTCAGAGTAAGAAGGTTATGGAACTTCCGTTCCGCGAGGATGTACGTCGTGCTGATCGTGATAATGCCATTGATCTTTACATCGGTGATGAGTATGAGGATCTTCTTGCTGATGGTGCTTGGGAGAGAGTCTTCACGGAGAAGCCTTCTGTATTCACCAGGGAAGAGAAGAGAGCATGGCTTGATCAGAATACCGATGTTACACTCGGTTCTGACGCGTTCTTCCCATTCGGAGATAATATTGAAAGAGCACATAAGAGTGGTGTGAAATTTATTGCCGAGCCGGGCGGATCCATCCGTGATGATCATGTCATTGAGACCTGTGATAAGTACGATATGGTTATGGCATTTACTGGTATCCGTTTATTCCATCACTAAAAAATACTTTTTGTTGATTTGATAGGCGCCTGCCTTCGTGAGAACGAAGGCAGGTTTTTTAACTCAGTCGGGGTACAAGCTCCGACTGAGTTAAACGCTCCGCGAGGATGCGCACGGATTCGGACAGGAATTTGTCTGCAGAAGCAGACCCGAATCCGGCGCGCAAGACTCGCGAGCGAGTCTTGACTGTACGCCTGGTGGCGCACGTTTCTAGCGGGTGAAAGTCTTGCAGGGGATGGTTATAAAATAATTTTTTTCTTGCTGACAATAAGATGAGGTGATATAACAAAAATAGAAGGACTTTAATAGTGTAAAGTGTAAAGGGGGATAAATGAAGAAGCTAATAAGATGTTTTGTGTTGGGGATGCTCGCTGTTACTATAGTAGGGTGTGGACAGACAAAGGCAAAGAAGAATTCTGTCAAGACAGATTCTGCCAGCTTGCAGGAAAACAAAGTCCAACGAATGAGCCAGTTGGAGCAGGAAATTTATATCAAGTTCAAAGATCAGCAGAAAAATGATAAGAATCTTAAAATCGTAAAACCTACGGATGAAGAAGTAAAGGAAATCGGGAATACAGAGATTGGAATCGGGATTCCTACCATGGCTTACGTGGATAAGAAAACTGTGATTCTATATGATGCACAGCATGTCTATGCCTATAGCTTCGCGAAACGTAGGTTACAGTGGATGTGCGATATCAGTAGTATTGGATTTTCTGCTCTTGAGGGGGATGAGGCATATGTCTTAAATGTGAATCAGGATGGGACAAGGTTGTATCTGTCCTATGCTTTTTTGACGGATGAGAATTGCTATGCTGTGATTGATGTGGCAACAGGAGCTGTAAAGCGAACGATGGGTGAGTCCTACACCGATTTCTATCAGCCAAAGATTGATCAGGAACAGGAAAATCCATATTCCGATGTATATATTGACGAACAGGAAAGTCGGGTGTGGGTGCAGATGGATCAGAAAGGGAACAAAAATAGGAATGTGCAGATTATAGTGTCTAATGGACAGAAACAGGAGGTATATACCCCCTTTGTTGCTTGATGTCCGTATTAGTGAAAAGCACCTATAATACAACTTTACGCGTATATTCTGTTGGAAGAGGGCGCCTGCATTTATGTATCCTAAGGATGCGTACGACTTCGGAAGCCTTTAGGTCTAAAGCAAGAAGTCGCCGCGTGTCAGATTTTTCCATGTTAAGAGAAGATGAAATCTCGTTGATGGAACAAAAAAGAGGAAGATCTTTTTGCTTTAAAACACCCATGTACCCTTTTCCTTTGGCTGATGCTGCCAGTATCCAAAAGTAGGGGGCGTAGTCCCTGCGTTTCAGGAGAGTAAGATCTTCGTCTGTGATTCCCAGCAGAATATGGGTCAGAACACGGGTGATCCGGCTTCTGGTCAGGCTTTTGTTCTTGAGAAGATCGGCAAAGGCCTCGTAACCTATATATTGATCTCTGTTCTTCAGAATCCGGTTTTGAAGGTCCTCGGTACAGTCGGCAAAGGTGGTCAGTTCTTCTTTTTCGAAAAGTTTTGTATGGAGCAGGATATCCACATCCGATGGAAACAGCAATAATTTTTTGATAAAGGCCTGTTCCAAAAGCTGGTAGGATTCCTGTGGCATATGGGGGGATAGACTCTGGCGGAACTGGTCCGGCTTTAAAGTGCCCTTCTGATACAAAACCTCCATGGAAGCAAGTTTTTGCCGGATGCTTGTGGCGGAAGCATAGAAATCCTTTGTAATCCGGGTACTGTGATAGTCGCTCCCCTTTCTGGCAAGAAGTACAAGTTCCAGCGGAAGGGAAAGGTCGTGGATGGCTCTTGCGTATTCCAGAGCCAGTATGTTGTTTGGGGAGGAGAGCAAATCCCGGGCGATTGCTTTTTTGCTGTCGGAAGAAATGCAGGATAAGACTGCATTCGTCCGGGCAGCCGGATAACTTTTGCCTGTCTTAAGCTGTTCTGACAGGACCTTCTTGTAGTCTTTCGGTTCTTCTGAAAGAAGGCTGGCGATTTCAAAAAGCAGAGCTTTTTCAATAGAAGGAACCATAGCCTGACTTCCCTCCCAGCCGCAAAGAATTTTATCACAGCCGGCGGCAGCCAAAAGGGCCACTCCACAACGTGCAAAGACCTCGGCGCTGGCGCAGGAGGCAGCTAGCGGCATTCCAAGAACCAGATCGGCTCCGCAAAGCCGGGCAGAGGCGGCTCTTGTATAACGGTCTAAAAGAGCAACATCTCCCCGCTGGGTAAATTCGTGTCCTAAAGCCACCACAATGGTGTTGGCTTTCAGGGTTTGTCTGGCGTAATCCATCAGGTACAGGTGTCCCTGATGGAATGGGTTAAATTCTGCTATGATTCCAATGTTTGACATAAATGACCTGCCATTCTGCTTTGTGTATAGCTACTACAGATACTGTATCATATTTTGAGCGGATTTGTCTGAGGGACTTGGAATATGTAATTGTATCAGAATTAAACCGATGGCGGAGGTTGAAGGTTTTGAAAAAGGGTGTATAATATAAACGCCGGAGCCGTCGCTTCGGCTGGTTTATGTAAATAATGTTTAAATAATAGACGAGGAAGGTAAGAAAATGAACGTATTAGTTATCAACTGCGGTAGTTCTTCTCTGAAGTATCAGGTTATTGACTCAGACTCTGAGAAGGTATTGGCTAAGGGACTTTGCGAACGTATTGGTCTTGACGGTCGTCTTGTATATCAGCCGGCTGGTGCTGACAAGGAGATTACAGAGGTGGCTATGCCAACACACAAGGAAGCAGTTAAGCTTGTTCTTGATGCTCTTGTGAATCCTAAGAGTGGTTGCCTTAAGGAGCTTTCAGAGATCGGCGCTGTTGGTCACCGTATTGTCCATGGTGGAGAGAAGTTTACAAAGTCTACTCTGATTACAGATGAAGTTATTAAGACAGTAGAAGAGTGTAATGACCTTGCTCCTCTTCATAACCCTGCGAATATTATCGGTATCAATGCCTGCCGTGATCTTATGCCGGGTGTACCAATGGTTGGTGTTTTTGATACAGCCTTCCATCAGACAATGCCACAGAAGGCATATATGTATGCGGTACCTTATAAGTATTATGAGCAGTACGGCGTTCGTAAGTACGGTTTCCACGGAACAAGCCACAGCTTCGTAAGCAAGCGCGTTGCAGAAGTTGCCGGTGCAGATCTTAAGAATTCCAAGATCATTGTATGTCACCTTGGAAACGGTGCTTCCGTAAGTGCAGTTTTAAATGGTGAGTCCATCGATACTTCCATGGGTCTTTCTCCACTTGAGGGACTTGTAATGGGAACACGTTCCGGTGATATCGATCCTTCTGCTGTTGAATTCATCGCAAAGAAAGAGGGTCTTGACTTTGCCGGTGCTATGAACGTATTAAATAAGAAGAGTGGTATCCTTGGTGTATCTGAGATCTCTTCTGACTTCCGTGATCTTCTTGCAGCTGAGAAGGAAGGTAATAAGAAGGCTTCTCTTGCCATCGATATGTTTGCATACCGCGTAGCAAAGTATGTAGGTGCCTATGCAGCAGCAATGAACGGCGTTGACATCATTGCATTCACAGCCGGAGTTGGTGAGAACAACGGTTACCTTCGTGGTAAGGTTTGTGCATACCTTGAGTTCCTGGGTCTTTCCATTGATGCAAAGGCGAATGAGGTTGCAGGTGAGGAGCAGAAGATCTCTACTGCAGATTCCAAGGTTGCTGCTTACGTAATCCCAACCAACGAGGAGCTTGCCATCGCTCGTGAGACCGTTGCACTTGTAAAATAAGAGATTACATATTTGACAAGAAAAATAGTTGACAAGACAAGTGTTCGAAAGTATAATGTTATTTGTTGTGGATAGGAGTTTGCCATGAGATTGGATATTTATAAGACACTTGCTCATAAGGGTAAGACAGAAGAATATCAGGTAACCCCTGAGATTACAGAGGTTTCTCATACCGGTGCAACATATCCTATTTGTGACAGACAGCCGTTTGAACTATTCGTATCAAACGAGGGTGGAACGAATCTTTTTATCAAAGGTGAGACCACCGTATCTGTGATGATTCCATGCGACCGGTGTTTATCCGATGTATCTGTGGAATTTCCCATTACGATTTCTGAATCTTTTCAAATCAAAGATGAGATGATTGTAACGGATCCGGAAGAAAATTCTGATCTTGCAGAGGGAAAGGAAATAGATGTGGACCGAATCCTCATGAATGAGATTCAGCTTCACTGGCCAGACAAGGTTTTATGCAGAACAGACTGCAAGGGCCTGTGCCCGGTATGCGGGAAGAACCGGAATATTACAGAGTGTGATTGCGATCGCACCGTTTTAGATCCGCGAATGGCTAAATTTCTTGATGTATTTGATCAGTTTAAGGAGGTGTAACGTATGTCAATCTGTCCAAAGAATAAGTCTTCCAAGGGAAGAAGAGATAGAAGAAGAGCGAACTGGAAGATGAGCGCTCCTACTCTTGTAGCTTGCCCTAAGTGTGGCCAGCTTATGATGCCACATCGCGTGTGCAAGAACTGCGGTACTTACAACAAGCGTGAGATCGTAGCTGTTGACTAATGTTGACATCTTTATGAGAACCCCTGCCTATGGCAGGGGTTTTTTTGTATAACAACGAGCCCAAGTTCCACCTGCAAGCTCGCTTGCGAGGGGGACTTGGGCGACTGTAGAACACCGAAAGGCTTTGCCTTGAGGTGTGAAACAGAGTTGAAATCGAGTAGGAGTCAGCCTACTCGATTATGGTTCCTCTATCTTGATATTTTACGAAAGTTATAGTATATTTGCTAAGTGCATGAACTTTCTTGCGACATAAAGGAGTGAGACAAATGAGTTTAACAAGAATTGCTGTTGACGCGATGGGTGGAGATAATGCACCGGAGGCAATTGTAGACGGTACCATTCTTGCCTTGAAAGAGAGCAGGAAGATGGAAGTGTATCTGGTTGGCCAGGCTGACAAGATTGAGAGAGCATTGTCAAAGTATTCGGAGACCGAGAGAGAGAGAGTTACGATTGTTGAGGCATCCGAGGTTATCGAGATGGCTGAACCGCCGGTGGCGGCTATTCGTAAGAAGAAAGATTCTTCCATTGTCGTAGCCTTAAATCTTGTAAAGAATGGCGAAGCGGATGCATTTGTTTCGGCCGGTTCCACAGGCGCGGTTCTGGTAGGAGGACAGCTTATTATAGGAAAGCTTCCGGGGGTGAAGCGGGCGCCACTTGCACCGTTGATCCCTACGAAGAAGGGCGTTTCACTGCTGATTGACTGTGGAGCGAATGTTGATGCCAGAAGTGAACATCTTGTGGCTTTTGCCAAGATGGGCTCGATTTACATGGAGCATGTTCTTGGTAAGAAGAATCCGAGCGTTGGTATTGCAAATATCGGTGCAGAGGAGGAGAAGGGAAATGCTCTTGTCAAGGAAACCTTCCCGTTGCTTAAGGCCTGTGAAGATATTCATTTTGTCGGGTCCGTAGAGGCCAGAGATATTCCGAACGGGGATGTGGATGTTATTGTCACAGAGGCCTTTGTTGGAAATGTCATTCTTAAAATGTACGAAGGTGTGTCTAAGACACTGCTTTCCGTTCTTAAGAAGAGTCTGCTCTCATCTGCACTCAGTAAAGTTGGAGCAGCAATGGTTCTTCCTTCATTGAAGAAGAACCTCAAAGCGTTTGATGCATCTGAATATGGTGGAGCTCCACTTTTGGGCTTGAAGGGTCTGGTTGTGAAGGTTCACGGCAGTAGTAAGGCCAAAGAGGTTAAGAATTCCCTTCTTCAGTGTGTCACCTTCCATGAGGAAGATATAAATGGCAAAATATTAGAAAAGCTTTCAAAGGAAAACAAGGAGGAAGCATAGAATGGAACTTGATGTATTAAAGAAGATTATTGCTGATGTTCTTTCCGTTGATCCGGAAGAAATCACAGAGGATACCACGTTTATTGATGACCTCGGAGCAGATTCCCTTGATGTATTCCAGATTATTATGGGTGTGGAAGAAGAGCTTGGTATCGAGGTTGATAACGACGAAGCGGAGAAGATCGTTACGGTTGGCGATGCAGTCGAAATGATCAAGAAGACGCAGGGAATTGAGGATTAATCCATATTTGGCACGGTCGGGAGTTTCGCTTTGCGAAGCTCCTACTTTTTGTATGACAACGAGCCAAGGTCCTATCTGCAAGCTCGCTTGCAAGGAGGACTTTGGCGACTGTAGAGCACCGAAAGGCTCTGCCTTGAGGTGTGAAACGGAGTTGAAATCGAGTAGGAGTTAGCCTACTCGATTATGACGAGGTGGCAACAAGGTGAGGAAGGAATATCATGAGGGTTAATACAACAGAATTAATGGATCGAATTGGATATCAGTTTAAGGATGAGCATTTACTGTCTCACGCATTAACGCACAGTTCCTATGCCAATGAGAAGCATATGAAACCTTTTTCTGATAATGAGCGTCTGGAATTTTTGGGTGACGCTGTTCTTGAAGTGGTATCCAGTGACTTTTTATTTCATAATTATCCGCAGCTTTCCGAGGGAGATTTATCCAGATTACGTGCATCGCTGGTATGTGAACCGACACTGGCATACTGTGCAAAGACCTTTGAACTGGGGAAATATATTCTTCTGGGAAAAGGTGAGGAGATGACCGGTGGCAGAGAGAGAAAATCTGTGACAAGTGATGCTTTTGAAGCTGTGATTGGTGCAATTTATCTCGACGGAGGCATTGAGCCTGCCAGGGAATTTATTCTGAAGTTCGTTCTGACAGATATTGAGCATAAGAAACTTTATCATGATTGTAAGACCGCTCTTCAGGAGATTGTGCAGGCGAAGCATCAGGAGACGCTGACTTATGTCCTGGTAGAGGAGTCCGGTCCGGATCATAATAAGCAGTATACGTCAGAAGCAAGACTTGGGGATCAGGTTCTTGGCAGAGGAACAGCTTCATCGAAGAAGCATGCAGAGCAGGAAGCTGCCTTTGCAGCATTAACAGCGATGCATCAAGAAGATGCAACCAAAATTATTTAGGGTAGAGTATGTATTTAAAAAGCATGGAATTGCATGGGTTTAAATCCTTTGCAAATAAGATTGTTTTAGATTTTCATAATGGAATTACAGGTATCGTTGGACCGAACGGTTCCGGTAAGAGTAATGTGGCAGATGCCGTCCGCTGGGTACTTGGTGAGCAAAGTGCCAGATCCCTTCGAGGCGCCGCCATGACAGATGTTATCTTTTCCGGAACAGAGAATCGTAAACCGTTAAGTTATGCTTATGTTTCCATTACACTGGATAACTCCGATCATGTGCTTCCGGTAGAATATAATGAGGTTACGATTGCACGACGTGTTTACCGTTCCGGTGAGAGTGAATACCTGATGAATGGTGTACAGTGTCGATTAAAGGATGTCAATGAGCTCTTTTATGACACGGGAATCGGTAAAGAGGGCTATTCCATCATCGGACAGGGACAGATTGAGAGAATTCTGTCCGGTAAGCCGGAGGAGAGAAGAGAACTCTTTGATGAAGCGGTTGGAATTGTAAAATATAAAAAGCGCAAAGCCGCAGCCATTAAAAAGCTTCATGAGGAAGAGGACGATCTGGAGCGTATCCGGGATATTCTCGGAGAACTGGAACGCCAGGTGGGACCTTTGGAAAAACAGGCCGAAACAGCACGGGAATTTTTGAAGAAAAGGGATGCGTTAAAACGTCTCGATGTCAATATGTACCTTCTGGACATGTCCCGTCTGGAAGAAGAGAATACAGAGAACGAGAAAAAGTATCGCATTGCCAAAGATCAGCTTACAGCCGTTTATGCTCAGAATGAGACGATCAAGAAGCAGTTTGCTGCCCTGGAGGAAAAGATCAAGCAGGCCGATGGTGTGATTGAACAGCTGCGGAATGAAATGTCAGAGACGGATCTTAAGAAGGAGAAGCTGGAAGGACAGATTCGTCTTTTGGAAGAACAGATTCGTTTTGCCGATGAATCGGAGCATTCTCTTGCGCAGCGTAAGCAAAGTCTTGAAGACGTCAAGGCGGAGCATGAGAAACAGAAGCTGGATTACGAGAAAAAAAAGCAGGAGGTCGAAGGACAACTTCGTGCTATCAGAGAACAGCTGGTGGAGGCAAAGAAGTCTTATGGGCAAGTGGAAGAGACCATTGCCGGCGCAAATGCCACCATCGAAAAGGACAACCGTCTGTTGCACCAGTTGTTGAATGAAAAGGCGGATCTGAAATCCGGTCAGCAGAGAAACAAGACATTGCGAGAGCAGACCACCATCCGGAGAAGTCAGCTGACGCAGAGAATTTTATCCCGTAAGACCAGGGAAGAAGAGCTTGCCAGAATCTTTGAAACGGCTCATGAACAGTATCTGGAAATCACAGAGAAGGTGAAGACCTTAAAGGCCAGCCTTGAAGAAATGCAGCAAAAGGACTTCGAGTGGCGAAGCAAAAGGCAGGAAGCCAAAGATCAGTTATCCGGAATCCGGGAGGAACTGACCAAGAAGAGAGCGCGTCTTGATTCTCTGAGAAATATAGCAGAACGCTATGAAGGCTATGGCCATGCCATCCGTAAGGTGATGGAGCAAAAGGATGAAATCCATGGGATTCACGGTGTTGTAGCTGACCTGATTCATGTTGAAAAAAGGTACGAAGTTGCTATTGAGACAGCATTGGGTGGTAATATCCAGAATATCGTAACGGAAGATGAGGCCTGTGCAAAGGAGTTGATCCGTTTCCTTAAAAAAGGCCGGCACGGACGTGCAACCTTCCTTCCGCTTACAGCTGTTAAGAAAAGGGAGGAATTTCCACATCCAAAGGCTTTGAAAGAGCCGGGCATCATTGGTCTTGCCGATGAACTTGTGTCACACGATAAAATCTATGACGGAATCCTCTCCTCTCTGCTGGGACGCGTCATTGTGGCAGATACCATCGATCATGCTCTTGCTCTGGCAAAAAATTATCACTATACCTTACATATCGTAACACTCGAGGGTGAATATCTTCGTCCGGGTGGTGGATTGACAGGTGGTTCCTTTAAGAACAATTCCAATCTTCTCGGCCGGGGACGTGAGCTTGATGTACTTAAGGAAGAAATCGCGCAGTTGGAAGAGCAGCAGGAAGAATGCAAGAAGCGCCTGGATGAAGTGGAAACGGCAAGAACTCTTTTAGCTGAGGATAAAAAGGAAGTGGAACATTCACTTTCCGAGGCCCGCCTGGAAGAGAACACAGCCGGTCTGACACTTCGAAGAAGCAAGGAGCAGGTGGAGGAAAGCAAGAAGGCCTTCGGTTCTCTGGAAGAGGAAAGTCACAATATTGAAACCCAGTTGCGAGAAATCGATGAGGGTGAGAAAAAGGCTGCGGAAGATTTAAGCCAACTGGATGAAAAAGAAAAGCAGTTGAATCAGGAGATTGCAGACAATCAAAGGATTCTTGCGGAGATTTCTGATGTAGTGAATCAGAATCGCGAGAATGTGTCAAAGATTCAGGTGCAGGAGGCTTCCATCGAGGCGAGCGTCAAAAATGTGGAAGAGAATCTGGAACGTATTGTGCTTGAAATCGCTAAGGATCAGGAGAACATTGCATCCCTTGATCAGGAGAATCTGGACAATCAAAAGGGTTCGGATGAAAAGAAAGCGCAGATTCAGGAAATCAAAAAGACCATTGAGGCAGCAGGCAAGAACCATGACGAATTGAAGACATCCTACCAGAAAGCCCTGGAGCAGAAAGAGGAATGGAACACAAGCCATAAGGGATTTTTTGATCAGAAGGAGAAGATTGCTGCTGATATCACAGGTCTTGAAAAAGAGATTTACCGTCTGGAAAGTCTTAGGGAGAAAAATGAAAGTTCTTCCATGGGACTGAACAGTTATATGTGGGAGCAGTATGAACTGACACTTCATGCGGCAAAGGAATTGCGTGATGAGAGCCTAAGCGATGCATCAGCCCTTAGAAAAGAAATCAAAGAACTGAAAAATTCCATCCGTATGATGGGGGATGTCAATGTGCATGCGGTAGAGGAGTATGCGGAAGTATCACAACGTTATACCTTCTTAAAAACGCAGCATGACGATCTGATGGATACGAAGGAAAAGCTGATTACGGTGATTGAAGAACTCGACACCGGAATGCGGGAACAGTTCACGGCCGGTTTTGCCGATATTCAAAGAGAATTTGATGCGGTATTCAAGCAGTTGTTTGGTGGCGGACATGGTAAGCTGGAGCTGATGGAGGGCGAAGATCTTCTGGAATCCGGAATCCGTATCATTGCCCAGCCGCCGGGAAAGAGGCTTCAGAACATGATGCAGCTTTCGGGAGGAGAAAAGTCTCTTACGGCGATTGCATTATTATTTGCAATTCAGAATCTTAAGCCGTCTCCGTTCTGTTTGCTGGACGAGATTGAGGCTGCCCTGGACGATTCGAACGTAGATCGATTTGCAGGGTATTTGCATAAACTGACAAAGAATACCCAGTTTATTGTTATTACGCACCGACGTGGAACAATGAACTCGGCGGATCGATTATATGGAATTACGATGCAGGAAAAGGGTATTTCTACCCTTGTATCGGTGAACCTGATAGAAGACAAGCTGGATGCGTAAGGAGAGAATATGGGATTTTTTAATAGATTGAAGGAAGGACTTACCAAGACAAGGGATTCCTTCGTCCGGAACATGGACAGTGTTTTTTCTGGATCCGGAGTGATCGATGAGGATTTCTATGAAGAACTGGAAGAGACATTGATCATGGGAGACATCGGTGTGCGTACCACCGAGGAATTGTTGGAAGAGTTGCGGGAGCAGGTGAAGAAACAAAAGATCAAGGATCCGATGGATTGCCGTAAGCTTTTGATTGATTCCATTCGGGCCAGAATGCGCAATGATTATGATGCATACGAGTTTTTGTTCCATACCTCGGTTATTTTCGTAATTGGTGTAAATGGCGTGGGCAAGACGACCACCATCGGTAAGCTGGCAGCAAAATTCCGCTCCCAGCATAAGAAGGTTGTCATTGCAGCTGCGGATACCTTTCGTGCTGCAGCAGGAGAACAGCTTAAAGTGTGGGCCGACAGAGCGGACGCGGAACTTGTCAGTGGTATTGACGGCGCAGATCCTTCTGCCGTTGTCTTCGATGCCATTGCTTCCGCAAAGGCGAAGAAGGCAGATGTTTTACTGATCGATACTGCCGGACGTTTGCATAACAAGAAAAATCTTATGGATGAGCTGGCAAAGATGAATCGCATTATCGATCGCGAATTTCCGGGTGCCTATAAAGAGACCTTTGTTGTTGTGGATGCTACGACGGGACAGAATGCGCTGTCTCAGGCAAAGGAATTCCGTGAGGCTGCCGAGGCGACCGGTGTTATTCTGACGAAGATGGACGGATCCGCAAAGGGCGGAATCGCCGTAGCCATCCAGTCAGAGCTTGGTATTCCGGTTAAATACATTGGCGTGGGCGAGACGGTAGAGGATTTGGAGAAGTTTGATCCGGATGATTTTGTAAAAGCGCTGTTTGAAACCCAGTCGGGTTCCGATGACAGTGAAAGTGAATAAAATTCATTTCAGTGATGACAAATATTCTTTGTAGGTGTAGTATATCTTTTAGAACGTTTTTGGAAATGGAAGGAAGATGGATATGCTGACAAAGAAGGATTTTGATGCTGCCTACAAGGCAGTTCATCAGGTAACCTTAGAGACGAAGCTGGTATACAGTGATTTTTTCTCAGAGCAGTGCAATAATCACGTATATCTTAAGCCGGAGAATCTGCAGAGAACGGGAGCTTACAAGGTACGCGGTGCCTATTATAAGATTTCGACCTTATCAGCAGAGGATCGCAAGAAGGGACTGATTACAGCATCAGCCGGTAACCATGCGCAGGGTGTGGCCTATGCAGCGAAGCATTTTGGTTGCAAGGCAACTATTGTAATGCCGACAACGACACCTTTGATTAAGGTCAACCGTACCAAAAGTCTCGGGGCGGAAGTGGTACTGCACGGAGATGTATACGATGAAGCCTGTGAATATGCATTAAAGCTTGCAGATGAGCATGGCTACACCTTCATTCACCCGTTTGACGATCCGGAAGTTGCAACCGGACAGGGTACCATTGCAATGGAAATTATTCAGGAACTGCCGCTGGTGGACTATATTCTGGTTCCGATTGGCGGAGGTGGACTTGCAACCGGTGTATCGACCCTTGCGAAGCTGATTAATCCCAAGATCAAGGTAATCGGTGTAGAGCCGGCGGGTGCAAACTGTATGCAGGCGTCCATTAAGAGTGGCAGTGTTACAACGCTTCCGAATGTTAATACCATCGCGGACGGTACAGCGGTTAAGACTCCGGGTAAGACCATTTTTCCATATATTCAGAAGAATATTGATGACATCATTACGGTAAGAGATGATGAACTTATCGTGGCTTTTTTGGATATGGTGGAGAATCACAAGATGATCGTGGAGAATTCCGGTCTGTTAACGGTGGCAGCAGCGAAGCAGCTGAAGTGTAAGGATAAGAATGTGGCATGTATTCTTTCCGGCGGTAACATGGATATTATCACGATGTCATCGGTGGTACAGCAGGGACTTATTATGCGCGACCGTATCTTTACGGTATCGGTGCTGCTTCCGGATAAGCCGGGTGAGCTTGCACGCGTCTCTGAGAATATTGCATCCTGTCAGGGTAATGTTATCAAGTTAGAGCATAATCAGTTTGTTGCGGTTAACCGCAGTGCTCAGGTGGAGCTTCGCATTACCCTCGAAGCTTTTGGAAGTGATCATAAGAATCAGATCATGGATGCACTTGAGAAGGGTGGTTACCAGCCGCGCATTGTCAGAACAAGTCTTTGATACAGTTCACATGTAAGACCTGAATATGGTAAGAAGTAGAAAAGGTCGTCAGTTATTACTGGCGACCTTTTTTTGCGAAAATCTGTTCGAGATATTTTGCATGGTCGGTTTTTTTATGATACAATGTATTGCGGCTTTTTTTGAAATGGAGTAAAATGCCATTTGCGGTTGAACAAACGGGTTTGACTGTATAGATTGTAAACCGGTGTAGATTATGCCGGTATTTTTTTGGAGGAAATTATGGCAAAAGCAGCATATGATGCCAATAGTATATCTGTATTAGAAGGACTTGAAGCAGTCAGAGTACGTCCGGGAATGTACATTGGTTCTGTTTCCCGCAAGGGTCTTAACCATATGATTTACGAGATTGTCGATAACTCGGTGGACGAGCATCTGGCAGGTTATTGTGATACCATTCACGTTACGCTGGAAGAGGACGGATCTTGTACAGTTGAAGATAACGGACGAGGTATTCCGGTGGGCATGCATGCCAAGGGTGTTTCTGCGGCGCGTGTTGTTTTTACGACACTTCATGCCGGTGGTAAATTTGACAATAATGCATACAAGACATCCGGTGGTCTCCACGGAGTGGGTTCTTCCGTTGTAAATGCTCTTTCCACCTATATGGATGTTGAGATTTTCAGGGACGGCTCAATTCATCACGATCGCTATGAGCAGGGGCGCCCGGTGGAGCAGTTGGTGGATGGTCTTCTTCCGGTGATCGGTAAGACCAAGAAGACCGGAACCAAGATCAATTTCCTTCCGGATCCGACCATTTTTGAGAAGACCCGATTCAAAGAAGATGAGATTATGAGCCGGTTGCATGAGACCGCGTATCTGAATCCGGGGCTTACCATCATCTATGATGATCTCCGTTCGGAAGAGAAGGAACATCACGAATTCCATGAGGAAGACGGTATCAAGGGCTTTGTAAGAGATCTGAATCAAAAGGCCGAGGCTGTTACGGATGTGGTATCTTTTTCCGGCGAAAGCGATGGCATTCAGGTGGAAGTGGCATTTCAGTTTGTAAACGAGTTCCACGAAAATGTTATGGGATTTTGTAATAATATTTACAATGCCGAGGGTGGAACCCATATTACCGGTTTTAAGACTACATTTACAACCATCATCAATAACTATGCAAAGGAACTTGGCATTTTAAAAGAAAAGGATCCGAATTTTACAGGTGCGGATGTGCGTAACGGTATGACAGCGGTGGTTGCTGTAAAGCATCCGGATCCTCGATTCGAAGGTCAGACCAAGACGAAGCTTGATAATCAGGATGCGGCAAAGGCTGTTTCAGCAGTAACAGGTGAGCAGATCGTTCTGTTCTTTGACCGTAATCTTGATACCTTAAAGGCTGTAATCAGTTGTGCCGAGAAGGCTGCCAAGATTCGTAAGACAGAGGAGCGGGCGAAGACGAACCTCCTTACCAAACAGAAATATTCCTTTGATTCCAACGGAAAACTTGCCAATTGTGAGAGCAGAGATGCCAAGAAATGCGAGATCTTTATCGTCGAGGGAGATTCTGCGGGAGGCAGTGCCAAGACCGCCAGAAACCGTATGTATCAGGCGATCCTTCCGATTCGAGGCAAGATTTTAAATGTTGAGAAGGCCAGCATTGACAAGGTGCTTGCTAATGCGGAGATCAAGACAATGATCAATGCATTCGGCTGCGGTTTTTCAGAAGGATACGGAAACGATTTTGATATTTCCAAGCTTCGTTATGACAAGATCATTATCATGGCGGATGCCGATGTGGATGGTGCACATATTGCAACCCTTCTGTTAACCCTGTTTTATCGTTTTATGCCGGAACTTATTTATGAGGGACATGTCTATATTGCCATGCCGCCTCTTTACAAGGCAATGCCAAAGAAAGGGAAAGAGGAGTACCTGTATGATGACGAGGCGTTAGAGGCCTATCGTAAAAAGCATACAGGTCCGTTTACCCTGCAGCGATATAAGGGTCTTGGTGAGATGGATGCCCAGCAGCTCTGGGAGACAACACTGGATCCGGAGAAACGCCTTCTGAAGAAGGTACAAATCGAAGACGGCCGTATGGCCAATGATGTAACGGAAATGCTTATGGGTAACGATGTCGGACCGCGTAAGGTTTTCATTCACAAACATGCAAAAGAAGCAGAGTTAGATCTGTAATCCAATAAAGGAGCTTTCATTATGGCACAGGAGCAGTTGATTCATACAGAATATTCCGAAGTGATGCAGAAGTCATACATTGACTATGCAATGAGCGTTATTGTAGCGCGTGCACTTCCGGACGTAAGAGACGGATTAAAACCGGTACAGAGAAGAACCTTATACGATATGTATGAGCTTGGAATCCGGTATAATCAGCCGTATCGTAAGTCCGCACGTATTGTCGGTGATACGATGGGTAAATATCATCCTCATGGTGACAGCTCAATTTACGAGTCTCTGGTGGTAATGGCCCAGGATTTTAAGAAGGGAATGCCGCTTGTGGACGGCCACGGTAACTTCGGTTCCATAGAGGGTGACGGAGCCGCTGCGATGCGATACACGGAGGCGAGACTTCAGAAGTTGACCCAGGAAGTATATCTGGCAGATCTGGACAAGGACATTGTTGATTTTGTTCCGAACTTCGATGAGACGGAAAAGGAGCCTTCCGTTCTTCCGGTTCGTGTACCGAATATTCTAATCAATGGAGCAGAGGGTATTGCAGTCGGAATGGCAACTTCTATTCCAACCCATAATCTTTCTGAAGTCATCGATGGTGTCATCGCCTATATGAAGAACCCGGATATTAATACGGAGCAGATGATGGAATATATTCCGGGACCGGATTTTCCGACAGGTGGTATTGTGACCAACAAGGATGATCTGCTGCAGATCTATTCAACCGGTTCCGGTAAGATCAAGCTTCGCGGCAAGGTTGAAATTGAGCCGGTCAAGGGAGGAAGAGTCAAGGTTGTCATTACCGAGATTCCTTATACCATGATTGGTGCAGGCATCGGTAAATTCCTTAATGATGTCTTCTCTCTGGCAGAGAATAAGCACACCAACGATATTGTAGATATCTCCAACCAGTCCTCCAAAGAGGGAATTCGTATTGTCATCGAACTGAAAAAGGGTGCGGATGTGGAGCGTTTCTGCAATCTCTTATATAAAAAGACACGACTGGAGGATACCTTCGGTGTCAATATGCTTGCAGTATGTGACGGACGTCCAGAGACCATGGGAATCGTTCCGATCATCCGCCATCATGTGGATTTCCAGTATGAACTTTGTACCAGAAAGTATAAGACCTTACTGGCAAAGGAGCGGGACAAGAAGGAAATTCAGGAAGGTCTGATTAAGGCTTGTGATGTTATCGATCTTATCATTGAGATTCTGCGAGGCAGTAAAGACCGTAAGATGGCAGAGAAATGTCTTGTTCACGGTGAAACCGAAGGCATTCGCTTTAAGAGTGAACAGTCGAAAAAGGATGCGGCCATGTTGATGTTTACAGAGAAGCAGGCAGATGCTATCCTTGATATGAGATTGTATCGCCTGATCGGTCTTGAAATCGAGGCACTGCGTGCTGATTATGCCAAGACCATGCAGAATATCAACGATTACACACAGATTTTAGAGAACCGTTCCGTTATGGCGAAGGTCATCATCAAAGACCTTAAGGCCATCAAGAAGGAATATGCAAGAGAGAGAAGAACCGCTATCGATAATGTGGCAGAGGCGGTTGTTACAGAGAAGCCGATCGAAGAGATCGATGTGGCAGTATTGCTGGATCGTTTTGCCTATGCAAGAGTGGTGGACCGTTCGACCTACGAGCGTAACAAAGAGGCGGCAGACGAGGAGAGCAAGAAGATCATCTTCTGTAAGAACACAGACCGTATCAATATCTTCACAGATGCGGGCATGGTTCACTCTGTCAAGGTTTTAGATCTTCCGTTTGGTAAATTCAGAGATAAGGGTCAGCCGATCGATAATTTTACCAAGTTTGATGTTAACGTAGAGCATGCTTTGTTTATTGAAGCAGCAGGCAATCTTAAGAACCGGGCGGTATTTTTCGCTACGAAGCGGGGAATGATCAAGGGCGTGGACGGAAGCGAATTTGATATGACGCGCCGGTCGGCCTCTGCAACGAAACTTTCCGATGATGAGGACAAGGTAATCTGCGTCGGAGTCATTGAGGAAGGGGATACCATTGTTTTCCGTTCCTCCATGGACTACTTCCTTCGTATGGATGCTTCCGAAACTCCGCTTAAGCATAAGAATGCCCTTGGTAACCGTGGTATGAAGATGGTGAAGGGCGAGGAAATGCAGGAAGTTTACATCTTAAAGAAGGATGATAACAGTGATCCGACGGTGCAGGTTTCCGGACGTGCCGTTCATCTTAGCCGGTTACATTTGGGAAGTCGTGACAGTCGCGGTGTGAAAAAATAAAGAAAAGAGGACGATATGAATCTTCATCGTCGCAATCGGTGGGTACAGGTACTGTACCCTCTTTTTGCATATTATGTTTTATATTATGTGTCGGATGAAATTGCCCTGTCCTATCTGGGGGAGGGCAGGGAAATGGTTGCGCTCCTTTTTGCTACAGTTGTCACATTAGGGCCGATTGCTCTGTTGTACCAGAAAGCCCTGCCTTCGAAGGAGGATATTCCAAAGACAAGGAGGGAGTGGCTGATGGAAGGTCTCTATATTCTGGGAATCGCCCTTTTGGGCCTGAAAATCAATCTCCTCGCCCAGAATCTTCCGTTGCTGGAATATTCCTCCGGTTACGGAAAGGCATCCTACGTCCTATCCTCCGGTTCCATTTTCCTTCGTATTCTGGTGCTTGGAATCTTAACACCGTTTCTGGAAGAGCTGGTTTTCCGGGGGCTGATTTTGGGGCAGATGCTGGGCTGGATGGATGTGAAGTGGGCGGTTGTAATATCCTCGGCTCTTTTTGGAATTCTTCATTTTAATGTGGTACAATTTTTGTATGCTACCATTATGGGAGTCCTGCTTGGTGCCTTATATGTTAAGACACAGAAGGTCTGGGCGACCTGGGCAGCACATGGGCTATGTAATCTTTTGGTTCTGTTCCTGATTGGATAGGAAGAAGGGGGATTATGAAGAAGACAGAAGAGAACAACAGAAATTTTTCGGCAATGATGATTGTTGTGATGCTTTCCATTCTTTTCGTTGTGATGGGAGCGCTGATGACATTTCTTTCGGGTATGGAGAGTGTTTATTTCTGCTACGTGATGGCAGGGTTCTTTTTGCTGGGCGGGGCATGGCTTTCCATCCGCTATTTTGTAAAAGAGGAATATCTGCATATTACCAACTATGATTTTTCTTTTGGAATCCTAATGCTAATTGGCGGCGTGCTGTTATGTGTCAGGGCGAAGAATCTTCTGCCCGGATATTTTGTTCTGCTTGGAATTCTTCTTTTGGTGGAAGCTGTTTTTTTGCTTCAGTTTGCGATTATGACAAAGACATTACAGGGCGGTGAAGTATGGCTTGTGATTCTTCTCTTTTCCCTGCTGGTTGCAGGGTTATCTCTGTTTGTTCTGCTTAAAACAGACTACATTCTTTCGAATACATCCCTCCTTAAAAAATGCTACATTGGCGTCATGATTGCCGGAATATTAGGCCTTGTATCCTTTTTGATTGTTGGATTTATGAGCCGTTCCTATGGCAAAAAGATGGCGGTCATCTCTGAGGAAAAGGATGACCGGAAAGAAAAGACAGAGGAACTGCCCCTGAAGGTCAATGCCGATGAGGCAGTGGAAGAGAAGCCGGATGCGTCTTTAACTCAGTCGGAGAAATCCCCCACCTCTAAGCGTTAGCGTAGGTGGGTGTTATGACAAACTATACTCAGTCGGGGTACAAGCTCCGACTGAGTTAAACGCTCCGCGAGGATGCGCACGGATTCGGACAGGAATTTGTCTGCTGAAGCAGACCCGAATCCGGCGCGCAAGACTCGCGAGCGAGTCTTGACAAAGACGATTTGGAATAAAGAAAAAGAGAAAAAGAAAGAGGTTACAAATGAAGACGAAGGTTTACATTGATGGGCAGAGCGGAACAACCGGTCTGCAGATCTATGACAGAATCGGGGCAAGAGACGATCTTATCCTGCTGCGTATTGCAGAAGAAAAGCGGCATGACACAGAGGAACGCAGAAAGTTTTTAAATGAGGCGGACCTTGTATTTTTGTGTCTTCCGGATGAAGGCGCAAAAGAAGCGGTTTCTTTGATTGAAAATGATCAGGTGAGAGTCATTGATGCATCAACGGCTCACAGAACAAGCGAAGGATGGACGTATGGATTTCCGGAACTGTCGAAGGAACAAAGGGAAGCGATTGCTGCAAGTAAACGTGTGGCAAATCCAGGCTGTCATGCCACGGGACTGATTTCTGTAACAGCGCCTTTGGTACGCCTTGGCATACTTCCAAAGGACTATCCACTTACATGCTTTTCTCTGACCGGTTATTCCGGCGGCGGGAAAAAGATGATTGCAGATTATGAAGACAGCGAAAGAGGGGAGGAACTTTCATCTCCCGGTATCTATGGACTCAGTCTGCAACATAAGCATATTCCTGAGATGACAAAGATGACAGGACTTTTGCATCCTCCTGTTTTTCTTCCTGTGGTGGATGATTATTATAAGGGAATGGCATCTACGATTCTGCTCCAGAACCGTCTGTTAAACGGGAAAGTAACAGCAGAGGAGATCTGCAGGGAATTAAAGGAATATTACAGTAAGGAGAGATTTGTAACGGTCCGCGACTACGAGAAGAATCCGTTGACCCTCTATGCAAATACGCTGAAAGGAACGAATCGCCTGGAGATTACGGTCTGTGGCAATGAAGAGCAGACAACGATTACAGCTTTGTTCGACAATCTTGGTAAGGGTGCGTCCGGTGCAGCTGTACAGAATATGAATATTATGCTTGGCCTTCCGGAGGATACCGGTTTAAAGGCCTGAAGTCAAGACTCGCTCGCGAGTCTTGCGCGCCTGAATAAAAACAAGGCAGTGAACCATCCATCGGTTCACTGCCTTTCTTTTTATTATCTGTTATATTTTTTGTGTCGTTTTACAACCAGAGCGGTTGAGATGTTCATGGCATTGTCGGCGCAACGCTCAAGATCCGTTGACATGTCGGTAAATACGATACCGGCGGTTGGATCACATTTGCCTTTCATCATACGAGTGATATGTTTATCTGTCAGTTCTGCATGGAGATCATCCACCAGATTCTCATTACGCTCGGCATCCGGTAAGAGTGTGAAGTTTTCTTTTGAGAAAATTTCGATACTCATCTCAACACTTTTTACAGTTGCTTCTGCGAGACGTTTCATGTCTTTTCTGGCCGGCTTGCTGAAGCTTTCCTTCTGTGCTTCGAGACGATCCATGTATTCAATGATGTTCATGGCGTGGTCACTGATTCGCTCGTAGTTTGTAGCGATGATAGCGAGTTTGGATGCACGGAATGCATCTGCGTCGGACATATCATCCGGGCGGATATGAATCAGCTGATCGGTAATCGCATGACACAGGTAGTCGACAATGGATTCGGTGGCACGAACCTGCTCTGCAAGTCTTGCCTCTTCCTTTTCATAATCGCTCTTCTTGAAGTCTTTGTTGTCCTTGCTCATGTCCTTGACTTCCTTATCCTTTAAGAAGAAGCAGTCGATGGCGGCCTGAAGATTCTCCTTGGCCATGATACCCATTCGCTCGCACTCGAGCATAGCCTGGCGGATTACGATGGATGGCATCATATTATTACCGTTGGTCATGTACAGAAGCTTTTTGCCTTCTTTCATGCGGGCTTCTTCCGGAAGTTCCGGAATAAGGTGTTCCACAAGAGAGATAATGTACTTGGAGAACGGAGCAATCAGGATAACGGCTGTGATTGCGAAGATGGTATGTGTATTCGCAATCTGGCGGCCGATGTCATTCGGTGAGAGTGACTGGATTAGCTTCAAAACTCCAGGGAAAACGGTAATGATCAGTGACAGAATGCAGGCACGGATCAGGTTAAAGCATAAGTTCAAAATGGATGTACGTTTACCGTTACGGTTGGCAGTCAGACCGGCTAACAGGTTCGGTGTTACGGAACCGATGGCTGCACCGATAACCAGGAATACGGCTGTTTTGTAATCAAGGATTCCCTGTACAGCAAAGGCCTGGAAAATAACTGTGGATGAGGAGGAACTTTGCAGCAGGGCTGTAAAAGCCAGACCAAAAAGTACCGCAAGGAACGGATTGGAAAGTGTGGACAGGAACTTGGCAAATTCAGGACTTGCAGCAAGTGGCTTGATCGCACCCTTAATCAGTCCAACGCCGACAAATAACATACCAAAGCCAAGGATGATCATTCCAACGTATTTGGTGGACGGCTTCTTGACGAACAGATACATGATGGCGCCGACGAATAGCAGGAACGGGGCAAATGCCGTCAAATCAAACGCTGTAATCTGAGCGGTTATGGTTGTACCGATATTCGCTCCCATAATAACAGCAATTGCTTCGCCGAGATTCATTAAACCGGAGTTAACAAATCCGATTACCATCATATCGGTGGCGGAAGAACTCTGAATTAAGATTGTTACAGTAATGCCGAGAAGAATTCCAAAAACCTTGTTGGAGGTAGCGTGCTCTAAAATCGTACGAACCTTGTCTCCTGCAGCATTCTGTAGTCCTGAGGACATAACGGTCATTCCATAGAGGAATAAGCCGACACCCCCCAGGAGTGTAAAGAATTCTGTAATACTCATTGATATTTCTCCTTTATTTATTGTCAAAAAGACACATACCACTAGAGTCTAATGTAATTATAAATCCTTTGCAATCATTTTACTTGAATTTCATAAAAAAATCTGTATCTTTTATCCCTAAATATAGTAGAATCGTTACTGGTTGAGTATCACGCGTGTGCGTAACAGCAAGGAAGGGTTTGGTGAACGTATGTTGGAAACAGGTATCAAAGGACATGCAGAAGATTATGTAACTGAGGACAATGCAGCAAAGATGATGGGGAGCGGTGATCTGATGGTGTTTGCCACACCGGCCATGGTAGCCCTTGTTGAGATGGCCTGCTGGACATCCATTGCAAAGGAACTTGAGGAGGGAAGCAGTACTGTGGGAACCGCATTGAATCTTTCCCATGTATCGGCCACACCCCTTGGTTTGAAAGTACATTGTGAAAGTGAACTGTGTGCCATTGATGGAAGAAAGCTGACATTTACCGTGAAAGTATATGATGAAGCAGGGCTGATTGGAGAAGGAACACACGAAAGGTTCATTATAGATAAGGAACGCTTTCTTTCAAAAACAGATAAGAAGCTAGAAGTAAAGAAAGATGAGGTTATGTAACCTATGAAAATAGCACTTGCGCAGATGAAGATGTCCATGGATCGGGCTGAGAATTTAAACCGAGCTGTCCAGAAAGTTCAGATTGCCGGGATGCAGGGAGCAGATCTGGTATTATTCCCGGAAGTGATGCTGACGCCGTTTTTTGCCCAATATCCGGCTGCGATGCTTTCCGGAATGGGAATTGCACCGGAAGCCTTTGCCATCACAGAAGAGGATGATGCAATGGAGGCTCTTTCGGCTGCGGCAAAAGAAGCAGCAGTCTATGTAAGTCCGAACATATATATTAAGGAAGAAGATGGGGCATGTTACGATCGTTCCTATCTTCTGGCTCCGGATGGTCGCATCTGTGGACATGCGGATATGGTTCACATCTTTTCAGCGGAGAATTTCTGGGAAAAGGACTATTACACACCGTCAAAGGATGGTTTTAAAGTTTTTGACACGCCGTTTGGCAGAATTGGAATTGTCATCTGCTTTGATCGTCATATTCCGGAGGCAATCCGCTCGGTTGCACTGCAGGGAGCAAGCATCGTTTTGATTCCTGCCGCAAACCTTACAGGCGAGCCTTTGGATGTGTTTGAAGCTGAGATTCGGGCAGCCGCATACCAGAATAATGTGTACATTGCCATGTGTAATCGCGTGGGAGAAGAGGATGCGCTTTCCTTCGCCGGTCAGTCCGTGATTGTAGGACCGGATGGCACGATTATGGCAAAAGCCTCCGGGGAAGAGGAACTGTTATGTGCCGAGCTGGATATCAGCGAGGCGTTCCGCAGTCGTGCGATTAGACCATATATCGGATTTGTAAGTCCAAATGCTGAGGTGTATCACATGGCAGGGGAAAGCGAGAGCCTTGTGGCACCTTCCATGGACCGTCTTTTTCATGCCATGTGTGAGTACGACAAAGGAGATGCTCCCCGTATCCAGCATTTCACCAAGGTCTGGACCTATGCAAAGCTCATTGGCCATGGTGAGGGCCTGGATGTAAATACGCAAAACATTCTTGAGGCGGCTGCCATCCTTCATGATATCGGAATTCATAAGGCAGAAAAGGGATTTTCATCTTCTGCCGGTTCTCTTCAGGAGAAGCTGGGGCCGGGGGAAGCAGTGAAGGTTATGACGGACCTTGGATTTGATCGCAGCATCATTGCAAGGGTCTGCTATCTGATTGGACATCATCATACCTACACGGATATCTCGGGCATCGATTATCAGATTCTGGTAGAAGCTGATTTCCTGGTGAACATTCTGGAGGATTCTTTGAACTCTGAGGAAGCGGAAAACGCATATAAGAAGATCTTTCAGACTGCCACCGGTAAAAAGCTGTTCCGGGATTTATATCCGGAAGAAGGCCCTTACGATCCCAAGAAAAAGTAAATATACTTTTTACAATGCAGAATCATGAGATAAAAAGAGAAAAAATGAGAAAGCGGGAGAATTTAGCAGAAAACCATGTGAAATACAATGTTGCAACTTCTTCCGGTCAAAACTATTATATGAGTGTCGGTTAGCACTCCATCACAATGAGTGCTAACAAAATAACATCATCTATTATCCATCTTAATAAAAGGAGGAATACACATGAAATTAAGTCCATTATCAGATCGCGTTGTGTTAAAGCAGCTTGAGGCTGAAGAGACTACAAAGAGTGGTATCATTTTAGCAAGCAGCGCGCAGGAGAAGCCACAGGAGGCTGAGGTTATTGCAGTTGGTCCTGGAACAAAGGATGTTACAATGCAGGTCAAGGTTGGCCAGAAGGTTGTATATTCCAAGTACGCAGGAACAAATGTAAAGCTTGAGGATGAAGAGTTTATCCTTGTTAAGCAGGACGATATTCTTGCAATCGTTGAGTAAGGTTGGATTATAAAGATAGATTTTGATAGAGAAAGGAAGCATTCCCATGGCAAAAGAGATTAAGTATGGTGCAGAAGCTAGAAATGCTCTGCAGGCTGGTGTAGATAAGTTGGCAGATACGGTTCGTGTCACAATCGGACCTAAGGGCCGTAATGTTGTATTAGACAGATCCTACGGTGCTCCAATCATCACAAACGATGGTGTTACCATCGCAAAGGAGATTGAGTTAGAGGATGCTTTTGAGAATATGGGTGCACAGCTGGTTAAGGAAGTTGCAACCAAGACCAATGATGTAGCCGGTGACGGTACAACAACTGCAACCGTACTTGCACAGGCAATGGTTACAGAGGGAATGAAGAACCTGGCTGCAGGTGCCAACCCGATCGTTCTTCGTAAGGGAATGAAGAAGGCAACCGATGAGGCTGTGAAGTCTATCATTGGCATGTCTGCAAAGGTAAACGGTAAGGATCAGATCGCAAAGGTTGCATCTATCTCTGCCGGTAACGAGGAAGTCGGACAGATGGTTGCAGATGCGATGGAGAAGGTTTCCAATGATGGCGTTATTACCATCGAAGAGTCCAAGACCATGCAGACAGAGCTTGACCTTGTAGAAGGTATGCAGTTCGACCGCGGATACATCTCATCTTACATGGTAACCGATACCGATAAGATGGAGGCTGTATTAGACGATCCATACATCCTGATCACAGATAAGAAGATTTCCAACATTCAGGAGATCCTTCCGCTTCTTGAGCAGATCGTTCAGTCCGGCAGCAAGCTTCTGATTATTGCTGAGGATGTTGAGGGTGAGGCTCTTACAACTCTGATCCTGAACAAGCTTCGTGGTACTTTTAACGTTGTTGCTGTTAAGGCTCCGGGCTACGGTGACAGAAGAAAAGAGATGCTTCAGGATATCGCAATCCTTACAGGTGGACAGGTGATCTCTTCTGAGGTTGGTCTTGAGCTTAAGGACGCAACCGTTGAGCAGCTTGGACGTGCAAAGAGTGTTAAGGTTGCAAAAGAGAATACCGTTATTGTTGACGGTGAGGGCGACAAGAGTGCCATCGCTGACCGTGTAGCACAGATCCGTAAGCAGATTGAAGAGACAACCTCTGACTTCGACCGTGAGAAGCTTCAGGAGCGTCTTGCAAAGATGGCAGGCGGTGTTGCTGTAATCCGTGTCGGTGCTGCAACAGAGACAGAGATGAAGGAAGCTAAGTACCGCATGGAGGATGCTCTTAATGCGACACGTGCTGCTGTTGAGGAAGGAATCATTTCCGGAGGCGGAAGTGCTTACATCCATGCAGCAAAAGCTGTCGAGAAGCTGGCTGACACCTTAGAGGGCGATGAGAAGACCGGTGCTAATGTTATCCTTAAGGCATTAGAGGCTCCATTATACAACATTGCCTACAATGCAGGTCTTGAGGGATCTGTTATCATCAACAAGGTGAAGGAGTCTGAGGTAGGATTCGGTTTTGATGCTTATAACGAAGAGTACACCGATATGGTTGCTTCCGGAATTCTTGATCCTGTTAAGGTTACAAGAACAGCATTACAGAATGCATGCTCCGTTGCTTCCACACTGCTTACAACAGAGTCTGTTGTAGCTGACATCAAGGAGCCGGCAGCTCCAATGCCAGCAGGTGGTGCAGGAATGCCTGGCATGATGTAATACCTGAATAATATAACATTGTTAAAAGAGCGTACGTTTGTGTTAAGCACAAAGGTACGCTTTTTTTGTTAAATATGGTATGATGTCTACGTTTTATTTAACACACGAAACGCAGGATAAAGGATAGAAACATATGAATGTTATTTTTGACATGGACGGGCTGATGTTCGATACGGAAAAGGTTTTTGTCAAGGCATGGCGCTATGCAGGTGAGAAGGCAGGCCTGGGGGACACAGGATATATGGCAATCAAGACTCTTGGTATGAATGAAGAGGCCTGTGAGAAGGTGTGGTATGAGACCTTCGGGGAGAGATATCATCCGGAAGAGATCTGTCAGTATAAGAACCGTTTTTTATCCGATTACTATAGGCAGCATGATGTTCCGGTGAAGAAGGGACTGCTTGCATTGCTTACGTATTTGAAGGAAAATAAGAGTAAAATGGCTGTTGCGTCTTCATCAAGCCGTATGGAAGTGGAAGGCTTTCTGGAAAGAGCCGGTGTGCGTTCCTACTTTGATGCGGTTGTTTGTGGAGACATGATAGAACGTTCGAAGCCTTACCCGGACATTTATATAAAAGCGGCGTCGCTTCTAGGAGAAAGTCCTTTGGATTGCTATGCACTGGAAGATTCAAAGAACGGACTTCTGGCAGCACATCGTGCCGGGTGCAGACCGGTTATGATTCCGGATCTGTGGCAACCGGATGAAGAGATCTTAGAGATTTTAGCAGGAAAGTTTGATGATCTGCTTCAGGTGAAAGAGGCATTTCAAGAGAAAAGGATCTGACCGTGCGGGATGAGTGGGTGTATTTATGAATATATATGATAAGCGTAATATCTCCATGATGATGGATTTATATGAGCTGACGATGGCCAACGGCTATTATCTTCAGGAGAAGCAGGATAGGAAGGTTGTATTCGATGTGTTCTATCGCAAGAACCCGGATGAGGCCGGATTTGCAATTTTTGCAGGGCTGGAGCAGATCGTTGAATATATTGAGGGTATGCATTTTGAAAAAGAGGATATTGCCTACCTGAGAAGTCTGCATCAGTTTGACGAGGGATTTCTGGATTATCTTTCGGACTTTCGTTTCACAGGGGATGTCTATGCGTTTGAAGAGGGAACCATTATGTATCCCGGGGAGCCGATCCTTACGGTGGTCGCACCGCTGGTGCAGGCGCAGATGGTGGAGACGGAGATCCTTGCGCAGGTGAATCACCAGAGTCTGATTGCTACGAAGGCGCAACGCATTGTGCGTTCTGCTAAGGGAAGGGCTGTTTCGGATTTTGGCGCAAGGCGTGCACATAATAACGATGCGGCCATCTATGGAGCAAGGGCGGCCTATATCGGAGGTGTCAAAGGAAGTGCAACCGTCTCAGCCGGCCAGTACTTTCATATCCCCCTCGGTGGAACCATGGCGCATAGCTGGATTATGTATTATCAGGATGAACTGACAGCTTTCCGGAAATTTGCCGAAACTTATCCCGATAATTGTATCCTTCTGGTGGACACCTATGATGTGTTGCATCAGGGGGTTAAGAATGCCATCACGGTTTTTGAAGAGATGCGGGCAGCGGGAATTACTTCCAAAAACTATGGAATCCGCATTGATTCCGGGGATCTGGCCTATTTGACCAGGGAAGCAAGGAAGATGTTGGATGCAGCAGGCTTTTCGGATGCCAAAATCGTCATCAGTAACAGCCTGGATGAATATACCATCCGTTCCATTTTAGATCAGGGTGGTCAGGTGGACAGCTTCGGCGTCGGTGAAAGGCTGATCACCTCCCGTTCGGAGCCGGTATTCGGTGCGGTATATAAGCTGGCGGCAGTGGAAGAAGGACAGGAGATGCAACCGAGGATCAAGGTTTCGGAGGCGGTGGAGAAGATCACGAATCCGGGGTTAAAGGATGTTTACCGTATTTATAATGAAGAAGGCCATGCCATCGCCGATCTGATTACCAAGGCAGGGGAAGACGTGGTGATGGAAGGCGGCTACCGTTTTGTGGATCCGTTGGAGCCATGGAAGGTACGTCGGTTTGAACATGCCAGGGCGAAGAAGCTTCAAAAGCAGGTGATCCGTCACGGACAGCGCGTGGGATCGCTGCCGAAGACCTCTGATATTCAGGCTTATGTAAGACACCAGCTGGAACATGAAATATGGCTGGAAGAGCAGAGGTTTGAAAATCCGCACAGGCACTATGTGGATATGAGCCCGGCCTACTACGAAATGAAGATGGATATGTTAAAAGAGCATAGTAAATAATCTATGTATAAAAAGTAAAAGAGAGTTGAAATCATGTTAAAGAATAAAACCGTTGTTCTTGGAGTATGCAGCTCCATTGCAGCCTATAAAGCTGCTGATTTATGCAGTCGTTTAAAAAAGCAGCATGCCAATGTGCATGTTATGATGACAAAGAATGCATGTAATTTTATCAATCCGATCACTTTTGAGACACTGACCGGTAATAAATGTATCATTGATACCTTTGACCGCAATTTCAAGTTTGATGTGGAACATGTGGAGATAGCAAAGGCGGCCGATCTGTTTTTGATTGCACCGGCATCGGCAAATACGATAGCGAAGGTCGCTAACGGACTGGCGGATGATATGCTGACAACGACATTTCTGGCGTCCACCTGTCCGAAGCTTATTTTCCCGGCCATGAATACGAGGATGTATGAGAATCCGATCACCCAGGAGAATATGGAAAAGGCCAAAAGATTCGGTATGAAGGTCATTGAGCCTGCTGCCGGCCTGTTGGCCTGTGGCGATGTGGGGAAAGGAAAGATGCTCGATCCGCAGGAGATTCTTGAGCATGTTCTGCTTGAAATTGCTTCTCCTCATGATTTGGAAGGTAAGAAAATCTGCATCACAGCCGGACCGACAAGGGAAGCAATTGATCCTGTCCGATTCATTACGAATCATTCCACGGGTAAGATGGGATATGCGATTGCAAGAGCAGCAGCCCGTCGCGGCGCGGATGTAACATTAATCTCAGGCCCGGTTCATCAGGATATACCGTGTGGGGTAAAGAGAATTGATGTGACAAGTGCAAGAGAGATGTTTGAAGCGACAACGGCACGGATGCAGGAAATGGACGCTTTTATCATGACAGCGGCAGTGGCGGATATGCGGCCGGTGAATTGTGCGGAAGAGAAGATTCATAAGGTGACGATGCCGGACGCAATTAAACTGACCGGGAATCCGGATATTTTATCTTATGTAGGTGAGCATAGAAAAGAAGGTCAGGTTCTTGTGGGATTTTCCATGGAGACAGAGAATCTCATTGAGAATTCAAGAGGAAAACTGTCACGGAAAAAGGCGGATGTCATTGTTGCAAATTCCCTTCGGACAGAAGGAGCCGGTTTTGGCACGGATACCAACGTTGTAACGTTGATTACAAAAGAGGAGGCAAAAGAGCTGCCGCTTATGAGCAAGGATCAGGCAGCAGGCTGTATTCTTGACTGTGTTTCAAAGCTGTTTTAAGCCATAACAAGTGATCTTGAAAGAGATGTTTGTGCTATTGCCCTAAATATGGTAAAATCTCCTTTGTGTGTGACATAGGTCGACACAAAGAAAGATAGAGGAGTTTTAATGAGCGTAGCAATTTTAACTGATACAAATAGTGGATTTACAGTAGAAGAAGCTGAAGAGAAGGGAATTTACGTCCTTCCGACTCCATTTTATATTGATGATGAGCTTTACTACGAAAGCGTAGATCTTGATCATGACAAGTTCTATGATTTACAGGCTAACGATCATGAGATCCATACTTCTATGCCTTTGGTGGGCGAGGTTATGGATAAGTGGCACGAGCTTTTGAAGCAGTATGATGAAATTGTTTACATTCCGTTGTCTTCCGGCCTGTCTTCGTCCTGTGAGACAGCGATGATGCTTGCAGAAGAGGATGATTTTGACGGCAAGGTTTTTGTTGTTAATAATCAGAGAATTTCTGTTACCATGAAGCTTTCAGCCGTTGAGGCTAAGGCATTGGCTGATCAGGGCAAGAGCGCAGAAGAAATCAAGCAGTATCTTGAAGAGCATAAGAGTGAATCCTCCATTTATATTATGGTGGATACTTTAAAGTATTTAAAAAGAGGCGGAAGAATTACACCTGCAGCAGCTGCTGTCGGTTCTTTGCTTCATATTAAGCCGGTTCTTCAGATTCAGGGAGACAAGCTGGATAAATTTGCCATGGCCCGCACAGTGAAGCAGGGTAAGCAGATTATGCTTGATGCCATCAAGAAGGATTGTGAAGAAAGATTTATGGATCCGGATGGAAGCCATTGCGTTATGGCTATTGCCCATACCAATAATCAGCAGGAGGCTGAGAAGCTTCGTGAAGAGCTTCTTGCATTGTACCCGGATCGCCAGGTGGTGATTGATCCTCTTTCTATGGTTGTTGCATGCCATATTGGACCGGGATCACTTGCTGTTACAGTTTCAAAGAGTTTCCTTAAGGAAATTTAATTAGCAGGAAATGTCCCATGGCGTATGTCGTGGGGCTTTCTGATGTCTTAAAGTATTTGCCATAACATTGCGGATCCCGCAGCTGCGGAGAAGGCCAGGCAGCCTTAAGACCATCGTATATCTTTTTGTTCATTTAATTGAAGGAGGTAAATTATGGTAAAAGCAGTCGTTGGAGCCAATTGGGGAGACGAAGGAAAGGGTAAGATCACAGATACACTTGCTGATTCCGCAGATATTGTTATTCGTTTCCAGGGGGGAGCAAATGCAGGACATACCATCGTAAATGATTATGGTAAGTTTGCTTTGCATCTGATGCCGTCCGGCGTTTTTCATCAGAACATCATGAATATCATTGGTAACGGTGTTGCATTTGATATTGATAAGTTTATCAATGAGTTGGAGGAGATTAAGGCCAAGGGAGTTCCTGCGCCTTCTCTTATGGTTTCAGACCGTGTACAGGTTCTGATGCCGTATCATGTACAGTTTGACTCATTGGAAGAGGCACGTCTGGCAGGTAAATCCTTTGGTTCTACCAAGTCAGGTATTGCACCGTTTTATTCCGATAAATTTGCCAAGATCGGTTGGCAGATCAATGAATTTTTCCAGGAGGATGACGTCCTTCGTGAGAAGATCGCCCGCGTGGCTCAGATCAAGGATGCGCTTCTTGTGAATTTATATCATACCGATCCGATTGACCAGGAAGGTCTTTTGAACTGGATTAAGGAGAGAAGAGACAAGGTTAAGGAGTATATCGGAAATGTATCCCTTTATCTTGATCAGGCAATCAAAGAGGACAAGACGATTCTTTTGGAAGGACAGCTTGGAACCATGAAGGATCCGGATCACGGTATCTATCCGATGGTAACATCTTCTTCACCAATTGCAGGATACGGTGCAATCGGTGCCGGAATTCCTCCATACGAGATCAAGCAGATCGTTGTTGTATCAAAGGCATATTCTTCTGCTGTCGGAGCTGGTGAGTTTGTTTCTGAGATCTTTGGAGATGAGGCAGTTTCCCTTCGTAATCATGGTGGTGACGGCGGAGAGTACGGTGCTACCACCGGTCGTCCACGTCGTGTCGGCTGGTATGATTGTGTTGCAAGTAAGTACGGATGCCGTCTTCAGGGATGTACGGATGTGGCATTTACCGTACTGGATGATCTTGGATACCTGGATGAGATTCCGGTATGTGTTGCTTACGAGCTGGATGGTGAGCAGATCACAGAGTTCCCTGTGACAAAGGATTTATCCCGTTGTAAGCCGGTATATAAGATGTTCCCGGGCTGGAAGTGTGATATCCGTGGTATCAAGGAATTCAAGGATCTTCCTCAGAAGGCACAGGACTACGTGAACTTCATTGAGCAGCAGCTTGGATATCCTATTACAATGGTAAGTAATGGCCCGGCACGTACGGATATTATTTATCGTAACAGCCCGCTGAAGAAATAATTTGCGTATATTGTTCACGAAATAGACACAACTTAATCACAAAAGTAGCACAGTTTTTATCTAGAATAAAGGCTGTGCTTTTTTGTTTTATTTTATGGCACAAACCGTTTTGTAAGGAGGAAGAAACGTGTTAGAAGTAAATCATCTGGTTAAGCGGTACGGAAAGCATCCTGCTGTGTCGGAACTTAATTTTACCGCAGAGCGGGGAGAGATCCTTGGGCTTCTTGGACCGAATGGTGCAGGAAAATCAACGACAATGAATATGCTTGCCGGTTACATCGCCCCGACAGCGGGAGAGATAAAAATCGATGGAATCGACCTGTTAAAGAATCCGTCCAAAGCAAAGGAGAAAATCGGTTACATGCCGGAGATTCCGCCGCTTTATCCTGATATGACAGTGAAGGAGCAGCTGATGTTTGTGGCGGAATTAAGACATGTTCCAAAGCACAAGAGAACAGAATGCGTGGATAGGGTGATGAGACAGTGCGGGGTACTGGATGTTTCCCAACGCCTGATAAAAAATCTGTCAAAGGGATATCGTCAGAGAGTCGGCTTTGCCCAGGCTGTATTGGGAGATCCTGACATCATCATTTTAGATGAACCGACAGCCGGCCTTGATCCGAGACAGATCAGAGAAATGAGGGAGATGATTCTGGACTTAAAACCGGACCATCTGGTTATCTTAAGTTCGCATATTCTGACAGAAATCGAAGAGGTGTGTGATCATGTTCTGATCATTTCAAATGGAACGCTGGTCTTATCAGATACAACGGAGCATCTCTTGGATGAACATCAGGAGTCTTTGGAGGATGTCTTCCTTGAACTGACAGAGCAGGAAATCGAAGAGGCTCCGGAAGATCATGATATAACAGACGATGATGAGGAGGAAGAAGCATGAGAGCCATATTTAAGAGGGAGTTTTTATCCTTTTTCAGAGGAATAACAGGATGGCTTTACCTAGGAATCACGCTGGTTTTATTTGGACTGTATTTTTCCATCTATTGCCTGATGCAGGCTGTCCCGACCATTTCTTATGCTCTGAACAGTATCACCTTTGCATTTTTGATTACGGTTCCGATCCTGACGATGAAAGTGTTTGCCCAAGAGAGGCGGGATAAGGTTGATATT
This sequence comes from Lachnospiraceae bacterium C10, assembly GCA_900100095.1. Classification (GTDB taxonomy): domain Bacteria; phylum Bacillota; class Clostridia; order Lachnospirales; family Lachnospiraceae; genus Weimeria. The sequence goes on along the minus strand of FMTN01000020.1, from coordinate 13,851 downwards.
CTGACGTTGACGTCGCCGGTTCCGGTGGGAAGGATTGTCCTCGGAAAATACCTTGCGCTGCTTTGCACGAATCTGATTCCTGTGGTTGTAATGGCCCTTACCCCGTGGATCTTGAAGCTGTATGGCAAGGTCAGTATAAAAGAAAACTATGTTGCTTTGCTGGGATTTTTCCTGTACGGTGCGGCTATGCTGGCGGTGGGGCTTTTTGTCTCATCCTTGACGGACAATGTGATCGTTGCGGCGATTGTATCCTTTCTTTTGATTTTTGTGGGATTTATATCCAATTCTCTGGTCAACCAGATCGGAAGCGATCATATCCCGGGGAAGATCTTAGGCTGGTATGATTTTTTGACACCGCTGCAGGAATTTTTCACGGGAAGTCTCTCTCTTGTATCGATTGCATATTTTCTCAGTATCATTGTGTTGATGCTTGTGCTTTCGGCGCAGGTCATCCTTAAGAGAAGATATACGGTTTCAAAAAGCAGATTGTCTTTGTCTGTGTTTTCGGCTGTCACCATCATTTGCGTTCTGATGGGAACCGTCGGGGTGAATTTTGCCATGAGCCGGATTCCGTCGAAATATACGCAGTTTGATATGACAGCCAAAAAATATTACACCCTGTCCGAAGAGACAAAGCGCATCCTTTCTAAATTGCATAAGGATATTACGATTTATTGCCTTGCAAAGAAGAGTGAATTGACAAATGACTACGAAATTGTCCTGATAAAGTCCTTGGAGCGCTATGGAGAGGGCAGCAGTTATATTACGGTAAAATATGTGGATGTGAATAAGAATCCGTCCTTTGTTGCTTCTTATACAGACCAGTCCCTTGACGTGGGAAGTCTGATCCTTGTCAGTGGAAAGCGAACCCGGATTATTCCGGCAATGGATCTGTACCAGACACAGGTGGATCCAAGTACGTATCAGACGCAGCTGACGGGATACGATATCGAAGGACAGGTCACAAGTGCCATTACCTATCTGTCGAAGGAAAAGCTTTCCTGTGTCTATGTACTGACAGGCCACGATGAAGTCCAGTTATCCGATACGTTTACAAAGACTTTGACCAAATTGAATGCCGGAACAAAATCACTTAACTTTTTAAAGGAAAAGGAAGTGCCAAAGGATGCGGCGGCCGTATTGATTTATGCGCCTCAGTCCGATTTTTCGAAGGATGATGTGAAGAAGTTAAAGCGTTATGTAGAAGAAGGCGGCCGTGTCTTTGTTGCACTGGATGTCATGAAGAGCGCTCCGTTGAAGAGGTTTAAGCAATTCCTTCTTGCCAGTGGTATTGAAGTGGGAAAGGGAGCAGTCGCAGAGCTTGACGATCAGCACTACTACCAGAATAATTTTTTCCTGCTTCCAAGGGTGGAGAAGACTGCGATAACAGAAGATATTGCAGGAGAACTGCAGGTATTTATGCCTCTTTCTCTTGGTTTGACTGCAAAAAAGACAAAGGGTGTCACCTTCACAACCATTATGAAGACCACAAAGAAAGCCATCGAGAAGCGGGATTACGATAATCAGGACAATCTTTCCAGGGCGCTTTCGGATGCGACGATCTCTTTTGAAAAGGAAGAGGAAGACAAGGAAGGACCTTTTGATCTGGCGATTTTAGCGGAGAATAAAAAGAAGGGGGCCGTTGCTGTCTTTGGAAGTGCCTATGCCTTTACCGATGAGATGAATCAGCAGGTGTCCGGTAGAAATGCCACATTGTTTGCTAATACCATGGCATATATTCTGCCGCAGACAGACAAAGAAAAAACAGCTGCGATCCCGGTCAAAATGCTGAATACACAGATGTTGACCGTTAATGCAGCCGCTTTTCGTATCTTTGGTATTGCAATGGGAATTGCACTTCCTTTATTGCTTCTTGTCGTCGGAATCGTAATCTGCATCGTCAGAAAAAGAAGATGAGGATGCATCCGTTGATTTGAGCCGGATAAAAAGCAAAAGAACCCATAACATAACAGGAATGACGATGGTGGCACCGATGGATGCACGAAGCAGTGTGAAGCTTTTCGGATCATCCAGAAGAGAAAAGACAAAGGTGCTGACATACATGCCTGCCAAAATCAGTATGGCGCAAAATGCGAGGATTTGACGAAGTTTTTTCATAATGAAATGTTTCCTTTCTCTGTCATGATTTGTTTTTATGGTAAGTGAGAAAGGAAGCATTGTCAAATTAGGTGTACTTTGATATACTTTATCAATGTGTGGTAGCATTTTTGTTATTACAATGATACTAAGATAATATGAGAAAAGGGTGAAATAATTATGTCATTACTTGATGAGTGGAAAGCAGTTGCCTATAACGAGAAGCAGGATCGTAACAGCCTGCAGCGTTTTTGGGATGATTATTTTATGAAAGAAAGAGATGTGTACGCACAGCTCTTAAAGACACCGGACAAGCCATATTCTGGAACCGTAAAGGCTCTGGCAGAGACCTTTGGCCTTACAACACTTGAGATGGCAGGTTTCCTTGACGGTATCAATGATAGCCTTGTAAAGGCCAATCCGATTGATACAATGGAAGAGGATACAGAAGTTTCTTTGGATTTCGATAACAAGAAGCTTTACATGAACATGGTAGATGCAAGAGCTGACTGGCTCTATGGTCTTCCTGAATGGGATGAGATCTTCGATAAGGAGACTCAGAGAGAATTATATCTTACACAGAAGAAGTCAGGTACCGTACATGTAGCAAAGAAGATTGGCCGTAATGAGCCATGTCCATGCGGTAGTGGCAAGAAGTATAAGATGTGCCATGGTAAGAAAGGTGCTCCTGCACTTGAGGTTTAAGTAAATGATATCCCTGCCCGAGGTTTTTCCTTGGACAGGGATTTCTTTGGTTTCATAAGCGTATGAAGATTGTGAAGATAAAACGAATGGCGGGACTGGCCCTTGTCCTTGCAATCTGTCTAAGTGGTTGCGGGATGACACAGGCAAAAGATGTACCGGGAGATAATAAAACAAATCGGGTAAATAACGTAAAGGCAGAGCAGATCAAAACCGTTAAAAGCCAGTCCTTTGACAAAGAAACAAAAGATGCGGCAATTAAAATTCTATCAAAGGGTACGAATCGTTTCTTCTGCGGACACCGGCTGACGGGGGCGTTTTTCTCATGGTTTGAAGAGGTGTACGGCAAAGATACATTGAAAATAATCGCTTCCAACGGAATATTTGACGATCCTTATATCTGGAAGAATATGACGGGAAGAACCATCCACACCCTGGTTATGGACTACCTGAGGGACAAAGGGATACAAAAGGATCTGACACGGTCGGTAACAGAAGTGGAGGCTGAGAAGTCTTCTTATGCAACATTTTTATTCTGTGGAGATCTGAATCTGGCGGAGAATATTTCAACGACCGCTTACATCGACCGTCAGCCAAACCATCTTGCCAACGGATTTCGTCAGGAATTGATTCATAAGATGCGGGCGGCGGATTATTTTGTTGTGAACAATGAATTCAGTTATGGCAGGGAAGGAGCGGCTGCTCCGTTAAAAGGAAAGGCTTTTACCTTCCGGGCTGATCCAAAGCGGGCGAAACTTTTAAAAGGCATTGGAACCGATCTGGTGAGCCTTGCGAATAACCATGTCTATGATTACGGCAAGAAGGGCTTTTTGTCCACGCTGTCAGCTTTAAAAAAGGCAAAGATGCCTTATATTGGTGCAGGAAAGAATCTGAAGGAAGCAAAGGGTGCAAGATATGTGATCGTAAACGGTCAGACAGTTGCCATCCTTGCGGCAACACAGATTGAGAGAAGTTATCATTACACAAAGGCTGCAACAAAAAACAGTCCGGGGGTATTAAAATGCCTTAATCCGACGGAATATGTAAAGGCCATCCGGGCGGCGCGACGGAATGCGGATGTTGTTCTTTGCATCTGTCACTGGGGAACGGAAGGATGCAAAGATTATGGCATTGATCAGGAGAATCTTGCCCGAGCCTTTGTAAAAGCCGGTGCGGATGCGGTCATCGGTGGTCATACCCATTGCCTGCAGACAGTGGAGTATGTAAACCGGGTGCCGGTCTATTACAGCCTTGGGAATTATTATTTTTCAAGTACGACAAACCGGCAAAAGGCCTTTGATAGTGGACTGGCTGAAATCCGGATCACAGGTAAGGGGAAGGTCGTGCCGTATTTCTATCCCTGCCGGTTTTCCGACAATGTAACCCGGTTACTGAAGGATAACAGCCCACAGGCGAAGAAGATACGACAGGATTTAACGAATCGTTCCCAAACAGTCGTACTGATGAAAAATGGCAAAGTGTCAACAAAATAGTAATTTCAATTCGTGATATTTGGAATTTATTTTTTCGAAAATTATGCTATAATCGTATGGCTTGAGTTTTAGATCTAATTTAATGGAGGATAAATCATGGCAAAGAAACCAGTAGTTCTTATGATTTTAGATGGATTTGGAATTAACAATAATCCAAAGGCAAATGCAGTAGCAGCTGCAAATAAACCTGTTCTTGATGGTTTAATGAAGGATTACCCTTGTGTGGAAGGTCTTGCAAGTGGTCTTTCTGTCGGACTTCCGGATGGTCAGATGGGTAACTCTGAGGTTGGTCATATGAACATGGGTGCCGGCCGTATTGTATATCAGGAGCTTACTCGAATCACAAAGGAGATTGAGGACGGAACGTTCTATGATAATGAAGAATTAAAGAAGGCCTTTGCCAATGCCAAGGAAAAGGGAAGCGCTGTACACTTCTTCGGATTATTATCCAGTGGTGGAGTGCATTCTCATAATTCTCATCTTTACGGTCTTTTGAATATGGCGAAGAAGGAAGGCGTAGATAAGGTTTACGTACATGCTTTCCTTGACGGTCGTGATACAGCTCCTACTTCCGGTGAGGGCTTCTTAGCTGAACTCGAAGAGAAGATGCAGGAGATCGGTGTAGGTAAGATTGCATCCATCCATGGTCGTTATTATGCAATGGATCGTGATAATCGTTGGGATCGTGTCGCATTGGCTTATAACGCTCTTACAAAGGGCGAGGGCAATAAGGCAGCTTCTTCTGCTGATGCTATTAAGGCTTCCTATGCAGATGAGAAGACCGATGAGTTCGTTCTTCCTACCATCATTGAGGAGAATAACGAGCCGGTTGCTACTATTAAGGATGGCGATTCTGTTGTATTCTTTAACTTCAGACCGGATCGTGCAAGAGAGATCACCAGAGCTTTCTGCGCAGATGATTTTGATGGTTTTGATCGTGGTGCACGTAAGGATGTTACTTTTGTTACATTCACAGAGTACGATGCTACCATTCCAAATAAATTCGTTGCATTCAAGAAGGTTGAGCTTACCAATACCTTTGGTGAGTTCCTTGCCAACAATGGTATGACACAGGCTCGTATTGCAGAGACTGAGAAGTACGCACATGTTACTTTCTTCTTCAATGGTGGCGTAGAGGAGCCGAACAAGGGTGAGGATCGTATCCTTGTTAAGTCTCCGAAGGTTGCAACATATGATCTTCAGCCGGAGATGAGTGCTCCGGAGGTTTGCGATAAGTTAACAGATGCAATCCGTTCCGGTAACTATGATGTTATCGTATGTAATTTTGCGAACCCTGATATGGTTGGACATACAGGTGTAATTGAGGCAGCTGTAAAGGCTGTTGAGACAGTGGACACATGTGTTGGAAAGGCAGTGGAAGCTGTGAAGGAGATGGACGGCGTTATGTTCATCTGTGCGGATCATGGTAACTGTGAGCAGATGCTTGATTACGAGACAGGCGAGCCATGGACAGCCCATACAACAAATCCGGTTCCGTTTATTTTGGTTAATGCAGATCCTTCCTATGGTTTAAAGGAGAAGGGACGTCTTTGTGATATCGTTCCAACCTTAATCGAGCTTATGGGAATGGAAGCTCCAGCGGAGATGACCGGAGAGTCATTACTTATTAAGAAATAATTTTGGAAAAATGCACCAGAACAGTCTCAGTTTATTTGAGGCTGTTATCGGTGCTTTTTTAAATAGCAAAAAAGTTAAGGACAGAAAGGAAAGTGTGATGAGCGAATTAAAGCCAATGAAAGAAGGCAAAGTACGTGAGGTATATGATAATGGGGATTCTATTATTATGGTCGCAACAGACCGTATCTCAGCTTTCGATGTAATTTTAAAGAACAAGGTGACGGATAAAGGTCGCGTTTTGACTCAGATGTCTAAGTTCTGGTTTGACTATACCAAAGATGTACTTCCAAATCACATGGAGTCCACAGATGTTAAGGATATGCCGGAGTTCTTCCAGAATGAGGATTATGCAGGAAGAGCTATGAAGTGTCAGAAGCTTACCATGCTTCCGATCGAGTGTATCGTTCGTGGATATATTACCGGTTCCGGCTGGGAGTCTTATAAGGAGAACGGTACTGTTTGCGGTATCAAGCTTCCGGAGGGGCTTGTTGAGTCCGATCAGCTTCCTGAGCCGATCTATACCCCGACCACTAAGGCAGATCTGGGTGACCATGATGAACACATCACATTTGAAGATTCTGTTGAGATTTTAGAGAAGCAGTTCCCGGGCAGAGGAGAAGAGTACGCAACAAAGCTTCGTGACTGTACCATCGCTTTATATAAGAAGTGCGCAGATTATGCCCGCTCAAAGGGTATCATCATTGCAGATACCAAGTTCGAGTTCGGTCTGGATGAGGATGGCAATGTGGTATTGGGTGATGAGATGCTTACACCGGATTCATCCCGTTTCTGGCCGGCAGAAGGTTACAAGCCGGGACAGAGTCAGCCTTCTTTTGATAAGCAGTTTGTCCGTGACTGGCTGAAGGCGAATCCGGACAGCAATTTCGACCTTCCGCAGGATGTAATTGACAAGACCATTGATAAATATAAGGAAGCATATCTTCTCCTTACAGGCGAAGCGTTATCCTGGTAGTATTTATAAAAGACAAAGATTGGAAAAACATGGAAATTAAGAGAATAAAAGACCGGGGCATTTCAGGCCTTCATGAGGAATGTGGAGTTTTTGGTATCTATGATATCGAAGGGGCAGATGTAGCATCCACAATCTATTATGGTTTGTTCGCCCTGCAGCATAGAGGACAGGAAAGTGCCGGTATTGCTGTTTCAGATACAAGCGGTCCGAAGGGAATGGTCGATTCCTACAAGGATATGGGACTTGTCAATGAGGTGTTTGATGCAAAAAAGCTTCAAACGCTTCATGGTAATATTGGTGTCGGACATGTCCGTTACTCAACAGCAGGTGAGTCCACAAGAGAAAATGCGCAGCCGCTTGTATTAAATTACATCAAAGGTACCCTTGGACTTGCTCATAACGGTAACCTGATCAATGCGAACGAGCTTAAGGAGCATTTATCCGAGACCGGAGCAATCTTTCAGTCAACCATTGATACTGAGCCGATCGCTTATCTGATCGCCAGAGAAAGATTACATTCTGCAACTGTTGAGGAGGCTGTGAATCGTGCCTGTGCACAGCTGAAGGGTGCATATTCCCTTGTGGTTATGAGCCCGAGAAAACTGATTGGAGCAAGAGATCCATTCGGATTTAAGCCGCTTGTAATCGGTAAGAGAGGAACGACCTATATCTTTACTTCTGAGACAGCTGCTCTTGATACGATTGGAGCAGAATTTGTCCGTGATGTTTTACCGGGAGAGACCGTTTGGGTGACATCGGACGGTCAGTTGCATTCCGATACCAGCCGTTGTATTCAAAAGGAGAAGGAAGCCAGATGTATCTTTGAATACATCTATTTTGCCCGTCTGGACAGTTATATTGATGGTGTTTCCGTATATGATGCAAGAATCAAAGCAGGACGTTTCCTTGCGCAGGATAGCCCTGTAGAAGCGGATCTTGTGGTTGGAGTACCGGAATCCGGTAACGCCGCAGCAATGGGCTATGCTCTGGAATCCGGTATACCGTACGGAACTGCCTTTGTAAAAAACAGCTACGTTGGCCGAACCTTCATTAAGCCGGGACAGAGCAGCCGCGAGTCTTCCGTTCGTGTTAAATTAAACGTATTGCGTGAGGCTGTAGCAGGCAAGCGTGTGATTATGATTGATGATTCCATTGTGCGTGGAACCACTTCGGACAGAATCGTTGGTATGTTAAAAGAGGCAGGAGCACGTGAGGTTCACGTTCGCATCTCATCTCCGCCTTTCCTGTGGCCGTGCTATTTTGGTACGGATATTCCGGTGAGAGAGCAGTTGATTGCCTACAATCGCTCCATTGAAGATATCCGTAAGATTATCGGAGCAGACACTCTTGGATATCTTTCCATTGACCGGTTACGTGAAATGGTGGATGGACTTGGTATCTGTGACGGATGCTTTACAGGAAACTATCCTCTCGAGCCACCGAAGCAGGATATTCGCGGTGACTATCAGAAATAATTCATATGCAATAAGGAGATTACATATATGGGTACAGATCGTTATATTAGCCCTCTTTCAGAGCGTTATGCCAGCAAGGAAATGCAGTATATCTTTTCCGAGGACAAGAAGTTCTCTACATGGAGAAAGTTATGGATTGCACTTGCTGAGACAGAGATGGAGCTTGGATTATCCGAGGATGGCAAGCCTGTTATTACGCAGGATATGATCGATGAGATGAAGCAGCATGTTACCGATATCAATTATGATGTGGCACGTGCAAGAGAGAAGGAAGTTCGCCATGATGTTATGAGCCATGTGTATGCTTACGGTCAGCAGTGTCCAAAGGCTGCAGGAATCATTCATTTAGGCGCTACAAGCTGTTATGTGGGTGATAACACCGATGTGATCATTATGCGTGAGGGACTTGAGCTTGTTCGCAAGAAGGTCTTGAATGTAATTGCAGAACTTGCAAAGTTTGCAGATGAGTACAAGGATCAGCCGACCCTTGCCTTTACACATTTCCAGCCGGCTCAGCCGACAACGGTTGGTAAGAGAGCGACACTCTGGTGTAACGAGTTTATGACAGATTTAGAGGACATTGACTACGTTATTTCCACTATGAAGCTTTTGGGCTCCAAGGGAACAACCGGTACACAGGCATCCTTCCTTGAACTGTTCAACGGGGATGACGAGACCATCGATAAGATCGATCCGACCATCGCAAAGAAGATGGGCTTTGACGCCTGCGTTCCTGTTTCCGGACAGACCTATTCCAGAAAGCTGGATACACGTGTCCTCAATGTACTTGCAGGCGTGGCAGCTTCTGCACATAAGATGAGCAATGATATCCGTCTTCTTCAGCATCTGAAGGAAGTGGAAGAGCCGTTTGAGAAGAATCAGATTGGATCTTCTGCCATGGCATACAAGCGTAACCCGATGCGTTCTGAGCGTATTGCATCCCTTTCCCGTTATGTGATGATCGATGCGCTGAATCCGGCTATTACATCCGCAACCCAGTGGTTTGAGAGAACACTGGATGATTCTGCCAACAAGCGTCTTTCTGTTGCAGAGGGCTTCCTTACCATTGACGGTATCTTAGACCTTTGCATCAACGTTGTCGATGGCCTTGTGGTATATCCTAAGGTGATTGAGAAGCGTCTGATGGCAGAGCTTCCATTCATGGCAACAGAAAACATCATGATGGATTGTGTAAAGAACGGTGGTAACCGTCAGGAGCTTCATGAAAGAATTCGTCAGCTTTCCATGAAGGCCGGAAAGAATGTCAAGGAAATGGGAGGAGAGAATAATCTTCTGGAGCTGATTGCAGAGGATGACACCTTCCCGGTTACCCTTGAGGCGTTAAAGGCATCTATGGATCCGAAGAAGTATGTGGGAAGAAGCCCACGTCAGGTCGAGAAGTACCTGGAAGAAGTGGTTCGTCCGGTGCTGGATGAAAATAAGGAAATTCTTGGAATGACAGCTGAAATTAACGTTTAACTCAGTCGGAGTACAAGCTCCGAGCGAGTCTTGACTAACAAAAAGGATATATTATCTTAATGACTTGAAATTAATTCAACTTTAAGGTGAAAAAAATCTTGCGTCATAGAAAAGGATATGTTAAAATTTCAATCGTTGAGGGCTTCAATGGCGAAGTCCTTAATCTTACACTTATAGAATTATAAACTTTTGCATGATGTATGATCCCTGTCAATGGAGACAGAAGGCTTTTTTAGCGTTCCATTTTCCAGACAGGGATCTTTTTTATAAGTTTCGATGCAGAACTTGTAAAAATTTATTGCATGAAAGTGTGAAAGTGTTATAATATACATGTTTTTGTTAGAAAGACAAGTGTACTGCTTGGAAAGACAGTTGTAAACAAGGAAGGAGTTCTATCATGAAGTTTGAGAGCAGCTATTTACAGAGAGTCTACGATGGCTTAGAGCAGCGTAATGCAGAGCAGAAGGAGTTCTTACAGGCTGTAGCAGAGGTTTTAGAGTCTTTAGAGCCGGTTGTTGCTGCAAATCCTAAGTTAGAGGAGTTAGGCGTGATCGAGAGAATCGTTGAGCCGGAGAGAATCATCCAGTTCCGCGTATCTTGGGTCGATGACAATGGTAAGGTTCAGGTTAACCGTGGATACAGAGTACAGTTTAACTCTGCCATCGGACCATACAAGGGAGGTCTTAGATTTCACCCATCCGTTAACCTTTCTGTAATCAAGTTCTTAGGCTTTGAGCAGATTTTCAAGAATTCTCTTACAACACTTCCAATCGGTGGTGGTAAGGGTGGTTCTGACTTCGATCCTAAGGGTAAGTCAGACATGGAGATCATGAGATTCTGCCAGGCATTCATGACAGAGCTTTCCAAGCATATCGGAGCAGACACAGATGTACCTGCAGGTGATATCGGTGTTGGTGGACGTGAGATCGGCTTCATGTACGGTCAGTACAAGAGACTCCGCAACGAGTTTACCGGTGTACTTACAGGTAAGGGACTTTCTTACGGTGGTTCTCTTGCCCGTACACAGGCTACCGGTTACGGTGCCTGCTACTTTACACAGGAGATGCTGAAGTCTGTTAAGAATGATTCTTTCGAAGGCAAGACGGTTGCAGTATCCGGTGCGGGTAATGTAGCAATCTATGCAATCGAGAAGGCTCAGCAGTTAGGTGCTAAGCCTGTTACATGTTCTGATTCTACCGGTTGGATTTATGATCCGGAAGGAATCGATGTGGAACTTCTTAAGGAGGTTAAGGAAGTTAAGCGTGCCCGTCTTACCGAGTATGCAGCTGCAAGACCAAGTGCCGAGTACCATGAGAAGAAGAATGGCGAGCACGGCGTATGGCAGTATAAGGTAGACATCGCTCTTCCATGTGCTACACAGAACGAGCTGAATGAGGATGATGCTAAGATGCTCATCGATAACGGCGTTATCGCAGTAGCAGAGGGAGCTAACATGCCTTCTACTCCGGAAGCTGTATTGGCATTCCAGAAGGCTGGCGTTCTCTTCGGACCTGCTAAGGCTGCCAATGCCGGCGGTGTTGCTACATCTGCTCTTGAGATGTCTCAGAACTCTGAGAGACTTCACTGGACATTCGAGGAGGTTGATTCTAAGTTAGAGGGTATCATGAAGGGTATCTTCCACGCTTGTGATGAGGCTTCCAAGAAGTATGGTCTTGAGGGCAACTTCGTAGCAGGTGCTAACATCGCAGGTTTCGAGAAGGTTGCTGATGCAATGATCGCACAGGGTATTGCATACTAATTGAAATTACCCGTTTAACTCAGTCGGGGTACAAGCTCCGACTGAGTTAAACGCTCCGCGAGGATGCGCACGGATTCGGACAGGAATTTGTCTGCTGAAGCAGACCCGAATCCGGCGCGCAAGACTCGCGAGCGAGTCTTGACAATCTTCCACGGCAGAAGAGCGGAATATAAAAGGTTCTGCCGTGGTATTTTGGAGAGGATCCAACCGGCCCGGAGGGCATTTGGAAAAAGAAAAGAGAAAAGAATTAAAGGAAAGAGATATGGGAGCGGTGGCTTTTGTATCTCTTTTTTGGCATCTGAAAAAGCTCACAACCGTGGGCTTATTTAACAATGAGAGGGACATAGATGGAGCCGAAAATTATATTAGAGACAGAAAGACTGTTTCTTAGGGAAATGAATATAGATGATTTTGATGCATTATATAAAGTCCTCGCTGATCGGGAAATCATGCAGCATTATCCGTATATTTTTGACGAGACAAGAGTCAAAGATTGGATTGAAAGAAATATGAACCGTTATCATGAGAATGGTTTTGGGTTATGGGCTGTATGTTTGAAAGATACTGGGGAGTTGATTGGTGACTGCGGCTTGACACTTCAGAATATAGAAGGAGAGATGCTCCCTGAGATTGGTTATCATATTCGCGCAGATTACCAGCGTAAGGGCTATGCGAAGGAGGCAGCAGAGGCCGTACGCGACTGGGCATTTGCTAATACGGAGTACCTGTCACTCTATTCATATTGCAAATATACAAATGTCGCTTCTTATAAGACAGCAGAATCGATCGGTATGCATTTTGAGAAGGAATACCCCGATTCCGATAATAAAATAACGCATGTGTCGGTCGTCTTTCGTGGAGAGACTCCAATCGCATAAATGTAAGTTTGTTGAAAGGAAAGCATCATACCTTGCACAGTTTTAAGATAGATTCTAATATCAGCAAAATAGGATGCATAGGTATTTTATTTGGGCACGTACAAAATAATGTACATCTGTGTTGATATAATCTGAAGAGAAAGGTAATGAGAAAAGATAGTGATGAGAATTTGTAAAAGTGCTATTATGTACAAAATAATGAACATACAAGAGAAAGATGGAGTGCGATAGGTATTCCGTCAAATATAATTTTAAGGATCAAATTGAAACCATGAGATAAGGGGGATTCTGTTATGAGTAGAAGTTTTGTCAGACATTCATTCAAAGTAGGGGAGCATTCGAGGTTTGTAATTTATCAAAAGCCGAGCGAATATGTGACGTTTAAAATTGGACAATGGTTAGCGTATATAGTGATAATACTGCCGTTAAAAATAGTTCATTATATTACAGCATCAGCTTTGAAATTAGTCTTAAATTCTATATTTGCTCTTTTTTATTGGATTAGAAGTGTTAGAGACAGATCAACAATGGCGGAAAATGAATATAAATTGGAGAATATATATGCGAGGGTTGATGATATAGCGGTAATATTTGGGTATCTATGTGAAATTGCTGCTATCATTTTTGTCATATCATCACTTGTAACATATTTTAAAAGTAATGATGCAAATAAAAAAGATGTTGAAATGACATCGGAAGATAGAATCGAGATACTTGAAAAATCACTTGGAACAAGCGCTTCTGTAAGTGATGATGTGAAGGCTTTTATTAGGAATAACAATACGTTATTCAAAGAAAAAGTAAAAAGCGGCACAGCTAAGGGAAAGACAGAGGCAGAGGTATCGCTCGCAGAGTACTGTAATAATTTGGATTCCTACGATGGTAAATTTTTACGAATAAAAAATGCTACGGTGAATAGTGTGGTAGATTCCAGAGGGATGAATGTTGTAGAGCTGTCATATGATAAAGATTTGGTTAAGCATTCATTAAATGTTTATTTTTATGGCTCTTCAGGGGTAATGGTGGGTAAAAAATGCCATCAACCCCAGTGTTTGTGCTGATTATGCACCTCTTGGTTTTCTGTTGGGAAGTGGAACCCTTAAATCCGAGCATACCAGATAGACCATATCGAGCATGTTCTGGATGTTCCGAAAACCATATGCCTTGCGAACAATCAGCTTGATTTTGTTATTAGTGGCCTCAATTCGCGCGTTGCTCATACCGAGTCTTATTGCATTCAGTATGTGCTCCTTGTGACGCTTGATTTTGAGGTATAGCTCCTTGAAAGCATCAATCCTGCTGTGACTGGCCCACCAGAGCCATCGCCTGAGGGCATCCTCCGCCTCATCCGTATCCT
>FMTN01000026.1 GCA_900100095.1 Lachnospiraceae bacterium C10 | reverse complement strand
GTACTTGGTGCAAGTTTTTTGTCCATTGGTATCGCTTTGAACATCATCACAGTGGAATTAAATTTTTAACTCCTGCTGAACGTCACGCTGGCAAAAGCGAGGAGATACTTAATCATCGCAAGGAAGTCTATGAAGCTGCTAAAGCAGCACATCCTGAACGGTGGAATGGTCGTGAAATCCGCAACTGGGATAACATCGATAAAGTATTTCTTAATCCTGATAAGATTGAATCTGCAAATGATGCAACTGTACAACAGGTATCATAAACAACGTTCATTACTGACCTGGGTTAGCCTAGGTCAGATGAAATATAGTAACTATCAATAAATCAAGTTTTACTGACAACTACGTTGACAAATTTCGCTTATTTATACTTCTTTTTCTCTATAGACCAAGATCATCATAGTCATCATACTCGATATCATGATGATGTCTTGAGTTATTCTTTGTACTATAATCTTCGTTTATCGTTGAAAAATAACTTAATTCATCTTTTTCGTTGTAACGAGCCTTAACATCATTTTCGTTATATATGGCAATATTTTTCTCTACATCTTGTTCCGTATAATATCCTTTAAAAGTTTTATCGTTTACGCTATGTTCTTTGACCAACTGTTTAAGTTCATAAGCATATTTATTAATGTTTAAAGCATCTTGAAGACTGATAGTATTAAACTTTTCGCCTATCTTGTTCATGTATTCTACGTTTGTATGTATCAATCCATCTGCTGTTTTTCTTGCATATACGGTAAAGCTATTTCCCATATCGTATTCAATGCGGAACCTTGATAATTTGTTATTTTTTTCGCATTCTTCCGCAAGACATTTTTCAATAGATTTTACAAGCAAATTCAAAGAGACTTGTATTTCTTTAGCCTGTTTTGAAGATAATTGATCATTAATATCTATATTAATCATAAGTTCGATCCTACTTATAGCGTGTCAACTCTGTAGTGGCTTCTTTAATCTTTTCCTCTAAAACGTCATTAAGCCAGTCATTAAAGTTCTTCCCGGTTTTCTTGAAGATTAAAGATCGGATTTCTTCCGGTGAATTATAATCCCATGCATCAATGCCTAATGTGCAATACATAATACCATTGACATATGAGTTCATCCCGGTGATAACAGATAGCCCTGATTCTTCTATAGACTCACATTCTATTAGTGCTAATTGTAATTTACTGTATGTTCCATAACTATAATCTCCAAGGTACATATCTTTGATATACAATTTTTTCATCTCGTTGCTATTTGGATCAAAATTTTCGCTCTCTATAAATACTTTCATTTATTTACACTCCCATTTTCCTTACATTAATGCTATTTTTCATCAAAAAGCTCCTAACTTAATGACATTGAGCTAAAGCTAATGGGTTTTAGCCCGTAAGTAATTTATAAAAACTTATAATTTGTATCCATTTTACCGATTAAGATACTGTTGGTATTTTTTCACAAACCTATCAGCATCGATTTTTTTATTAAACTGCTGATTAATATGCGTTACACCAATTTCTTCATTAGCAAGAAGGAAATCTACACAAGAAACCCCAAGCTTTTGACTTTCATTCTTGATATAATCAACGATGCCACTGAGACCTAACGTCATCTTATTAAGCCCTGGCTTATTAAGCCATCTTGAAATCCGCATAAGTCTTGTATAGATTCTTCTACCCCGATTTAACAGCTCTCGGTCTGGATCAGATCCATAAATTTCCAGAAAATCATTCATAATATACTCACCTGGCTTTAAATTGATTTCTTCAGCAGCATTCCCAGCTAATGGGTGATAGACATAAGTCTTATCAGCTTTTAATGCAAACTGATATAATTCCTTGCTGATTTTCACATCGCGTTCCTTTTTGCCATCAGTAACATGCATGATAATATCAGAATCATCATTATAAGTAATATTCTCTGCCTTAGCTAATGCAATTTCCATGTACTCGCTACCACAAATTCCTTCGAATAAACAAAGAAGAATAAAAGCATCGCATGGATTCGGTAATGAATTTGCCATAGCAAGGATTTCTTCTCTTGTGTAAACACCAGGATGCTCTACGACTGGATGATAAGCACATCCACTATGCTGTTCTGATACAGAATCCGTCGCATTTGGAAGACTCTCCATCCAAGCAAACATGTTATTGAGAGCATCACTCTGTTTCTCATCGAAAAGTTCTTCAGTATAAATGGATTTCCAATCCGTATCCTCAGCATAAAGAATGATAGCACCATCAACCCCAGTAATCTTCCATCCATTAGGTACAGAAGGAAGAACAACCCCAGGAGCAAAAGATAAATACGGCTCATCAGCTGGACAAAAATCATGCTCTTTCATCTCTTCAATATTTGCCTCATGTTCTCCGTCTTCATCAACGATTGTAAGTGGAGTAAAATGACCAGCACAAGAAAATGCTGTTTTGTACCCTTTTATGTTTAGACCTACAACAGCCGGTCCAATTTTTTCATCCAACTCTACCCAATCATCTTTTAATGTCATAAATTCAAAATCTGATGTGTTAAATAAAAACATTTCAAACTCCTTTTTTCTTAATAAAATTTACATTTACAAAAAATAATATCGAATATTATGGTTACAAAAAGTTCTGATAGTAAAAATAAAAAGAATATTTCATCAAGCTTGCACCACTTTTTACTATTGCTAACTGATTATCACAATCATTCATGCTCTACCTCTTTTCCCGTCAGCCCTTCTACAAGAAAATTGATGAAATCATCATATTTATGACGGTATTTTGACCAAGCTTTCATCCTATCATCTAAACTATAATATTCCGTATAGCGTAAGAAAGAACTAAAACACCCGATGTGATAATGCACGTCAAAAATATTTATACACATATCACATAGAGTATTTAATGCACTATCCCAATCCAAATATTCATCTGTAAAATCCTTCGTTTCTTCATCTTTCCATTTCTGAGGTTCGGTTGTGAAATCAAATTTGCACAAATGCTTAAGATACTTATAATCTTGAGGGATAACGTCTTGAAAATAATTCATTTTAGTCAGTTCATCTTTTGCATATTGAGCCTTAATCATTCGAAGGACTAACTCAGTATCTTGCCAATTAAGGTCAAAACGGTTTGTGTGAATTTCCATGTCGTATTCCCCCTATCTGTGTAGCCAACTACCCATTAGTTTTAACCAATAGGTAGTTGAATATTCTTCGTCCTAAATACTCTTTTATTGCCATACTATGGTCGCAATACTGACTTACATGTTCTTACTCATCGTCATCGTCGTCATCACGAGGGGCAGAACCGAACGCAATTGTAAACGCAACAAAACCCCACCAAAGAATAGATAAAAAAACTAGTACATCCATAATAATTCCTCCTCTAAAAAATATCTTTTTGCTAAAAAACATATTACTTACTACATTATATATATTGTTTTAGAGAAGGAAAAACAAAAAGGATTGTTAATTTTTTTATTCCATGCAAAACGGTCTGTCCCAGCAAAACTAAAACAGACCGTATCCTATACTTAATGATGTTGTTTTTAGGTAATAGACGAATGACTAATCCCCTATCTCCCATTCCTCTTCTTCATCAGCTATATCTTTGCCGTCATCTATTTCTTTTTGCAAATCCCAATATTCTTTATATTTACTGGATCCTGCTACCATCTTAATAGCTTCATCTTTATTAACATCATGTAATAACCACTGTTTTCTTATTTCTTTTAATACATCTCCTATCATATTTGCAGGACCGACATATCCAAATCGTTCAATATCAGAAAATATAAGAGGTGTTTTATTCATCTCTTTTATTCTATTACTATAATCCAAAACACATTCTGTAAGAATTTTTATTTTGGTTATGTCTTCCATGCCTCCTTTAGCACTATCACATACACATGCAAAACTTATTTCGTCTAATAGATTTGACAAACCATCCAATACCTTTCGTGATGATTTCTTTTGTTTTGCACTCATAGTATCTGCAGAAAAACTTAGATCAGGATTACTAATATATGGTGAAAACTGTCTATTATTAAAAAGATTATATAATTTCATATGTTCCGCTGTCATAGTAGCAGCATAATTTATCACTTTATTAGAAGCTTTTAATCTTCTTAAAAACCCTTTTGTTATTTCTACTCCGGCTTTATCATGATCCCAATTTGTCCAACGTCCTTTTTCTTCATTATATTCAGATGTTATAGGCCTGGGATATCTTTTCAGTCTTCAACTTCTTTAACCAGTAATAATAGCTTTTATCTGAGATTCCATTATCTTTCAACCACTGCTTCGCAGTGATGTCAGATGGTCGATTCTGGCACGCCTGGACAATCTTGACCCAGTGAGCCCTCCGATAATAGTGTGAACCATAATCCATGTAGCAAACCTCCAACTCTAAAATTGTCAAGACTCGCTCGCGAGTCTTGCGCGCCGGATTCGGGCCTGCTTCAGCAGACAAATTCCTGTCCGAATCCGTGCGCATCCTCGCGGAGCGTTTAACTCAGTCGGAGCTTGTACCCCGACTGAGTTAAAAAACCTCAAGGTTTTTTCGACTTATTAGAGTTTGCCATAGAAGGTGAAGGAATCATAAGCGCGTTATTTGACGCTTACAACGTAACAAAGAACCCGTCTGTACAGGCTGTACAGGTTTCAATTCCTTTTAGGTAATACTCAACTCAGGTGTATAAAGAGATTGAGGTCACACGAGGAATCTGTAGTTTCAATTCCTTTTAGGTAATACTCAACTTCACGCGGGATAAGGTATTAGTTTTGGCTTACCGTTCATGTATATGTTTCAATTCCTTTTAGGTAATACTCAACTAAAGGATTTATTTGAAAGGAGACTAATATGACAACGTTTCAATTCCTTTTAGGTAATACTCAACTTTCATTAAAAGGAGGTAAGAAATGAATAAGATGTTTCAATTCCTTTTAGGTAATACTCAACGAGATAAAATATGAGCGAATGGAACTATTTTAACAGGGAATTGTTTCAATTCCTTTTAGGTAATACTCAACGAGAAACGACAATGTAACAAATACAACACCAAAGGCAACGGCAAATGTTTCAATTCCTTTTAGGTAATACTCAACTTATCAAGACAGACAACGTAATCTACTTCTCGAACGACGGCCATAACCGTTTCAATTCCTTTTAGGTAATACTCAACAACTGTGTTATTGGGATTTTCATCTCTTCTTTTCTAATATAAACACAAAAAACTCATGAAAATGAGTAAAAACCCAGTCAACCTTATTTAAAATATATTCATTTTCCCACATAAATACGCGATTTTCCACATTTAAAACTAAATGCCATTTGGTTGACCGACTTTTACTTATTGTAAAACACATTTTCTAATATGTCATCAATTATTTTTTTACCCATTTACAAAAACAATAGTATAATCAGTCGCAAAATACCTTATCTTATCGCACCCTCTTTATTCCACTAAAGTGTCATTGGGGTTGACCGACTTTTTTACTGGTATTTATACGGTTTATATTTTTCTCCGTACATTACTAACCGAAACACCTTTTGAACTTCATTTCGAATTCTCGTCTCATAACTCAAAGGGTGATTGTCTTCTGTCTGTTTTTCATAAATCTTATTATCCAAAGCATTAATAAATAATCGCTTTCCCTCTTTATTTAAATAGATAGCTCCATTTTCCTCCTGTTGAAAAAAATCATTTGCATTTATCATTTTTAAATTTATAAGTGAAAAAATCACACGATCTACGATAATTGGTTTAAAAATATCTGCCAAATCAAGATTCAGTGATTGGCTACGATTTGTCGTAGAATGAACAAATCCTATGCGTATATCTAAGGAAGTCTTATTAATCTCTGTTGCTATCCTATTATATAGATAGACATTCCCAAAACTTATTAAAGCATTAATCGGATCCTTTGGAGGTCTTTTTGTCCTTGTTGTAAAATGAAAATCTTCATTAGAAATTATTTCATTAAACATTCGATAATACAACTCTCGCGCTCTTGCCTCAACCAGCATCATTTCATTTATAGTATTACTATTATTAATTTCTATTATATACTGTGAAAACTGATCCACTGCCTCCTTTAGGATTTGTGTCTTTTTATGCTTATAATAATATCTTAAATTAGCTCGAATATTATGAAGAGAACCAATCTCCATTGCTTTCGCAGTCTGTATGCGTCTTGCGTTATCAATATACATTTCGACCTGTCTTAACATAGTTCGACCGCGAAAACCATTTCCTGCCGGAACAAAGCTACCCACATAATTACCGTATCGGTCAAAAATGTTCACATCTAGATTTCTACTACCGACAAAACGAAAGAAATCAGAAGAAAATGTAATATTCGAATGTACATTTAATGCACGAGCTGTTTCTACCGGTATGTATTTTTTCCCATTTTCATTATCAAAAAGCACGTTATAATCACGTTTTGTCAGGATTCCATCATTAATAATATGATAGTCACGATCAATTTTTTGAATTGCATTCCTCTGCCAGGCATGATAAATCTGATCAGGCTTCTTCCTTTGTGGCTTTTGCGCAGTAATACATTTATTTTTTTTGCTGTATATGAACTGATACCCCAAATATTGCTGATGAGTACCCTCGAAAACTCCACTCTTTTCTTTGTTATGATGTAAATTATACTCATTAGACATCTTATTCAAAAGCCAGGCATAGAAATCAGATGCTTCTTGCTTATCCTTAAAAAAAGCACATATATCATCTGCAAAGCGGCAGTAACGTATTTTCTTAACCACCATTTCTCTATCCAAGGATGACAAATATATATTACTTAGGAAAGGACTTAACGAACTGCCTTGTATAATTCCAGCTCCCTTATAATAAAAACTTCCATCTTCTCGCTCAACCTCCGGATGCAAATATTTGATAATCAGTCGTCGTAGTTTTGCATCAGAAAGGAGATTTTTTAGCATCTCTTCTAGCTTTGAAACAGAAATACTGTCATAATAATTGCTCACATCATATTTTGCCATCCAAGTATACCCATCATTCATATAATCGACAGCAAGTTTAACAGCAGCTTCTACGCCAAATCCATCTCGAAACGCAAAACAATTATTTTCCAATAATTCATCACATTCCTTCTGAATCTTTTGAGATAGACACCGTAGAATCATTCGATCTATACTATTGTAAAGTGCAATCGTTCGCCTCTTTCCTTTACCATTTAGGATCTCAATTTCTCGAATTATTCCCGGTTCATATTTTTCCATTCGCAAAGCCTCAAGAAATTCTTTACCGTTTATTTCCCAGTACTCTCGTAATTGTGATAAATAGACACCATCCGTACCGCAAGAATCTCTTTTACTTTCTAAATCTTTCAAAGTTTCCTCAATGGTTACATCATCAAATATGTCTTCAAAGGATATTGTCATCATAATTATTAACCCCTATTTTCTCTTTCGCTGTATATCTAAGGGATTCAAATTCATAAATGCAGACGCTGTCTTCATTCGGATTGACTAATTTTTTTAATTCTTTCTTCAAAGAATCCAGTTTTGCCTTTGTTATTACTCCTTCAAAAACAGATTTCTGCTCATGCGTCAGATATTTACGACAGGTCTTCATTATCTTGGAATCTCTCTTGGAGTTTACGTCATAAGTTAAGATTACAAACATTTCACCTTCACACCACTTTTTAATTAGGAAATCTATATACTACTTAATTTATCGGTGATTATTACCCTTTTTAGGATTTCTCTTTTGGAAATTATTTCTCGAATTCAATTCAACTAACTCATAACCATATAATACCTGTTCTTCCCCAACTGGTTTCAAAACCTGCGGTTTCAAATCATTCTTATTTCTACCTTTATTCGAAGAAAACCATTGATGATTTGCCAATGCATTCGGCTTAACATCCGTTTTAGATATATTATTAGCTAATTTTACGTACGGATATGCAATGTTCTCACTAATTGCATTAAAGTCACAAGCCAGTTTAATCTGTTCCAGCACTTCCTTTTGAAATCCTTCCGGTGTATCATCTAGCTCGATGTCTTGATTTATAATTTCATATTTTTCTGAACTTTTTATTCTTTTTTGTATTTTATCAATTTGAATCTTAACTGAACCCAATCCCAATGGTTTTCCATGACCTATTTTATGGCATAGATTCTCATCTTTTCCAAGTGTTATAGCCCATTCCAATTCCTTCAATTGAGCTGGAGTAATATTGTCAAAATATACATCAAACAAAAACTCTGATCCTGTATTAAACAAATCTACAGTTGCATTTCTATTTGTTTTTCTACCCGATTCTTTATATGCTTCTGTGGAATCTGCAGCATTTGAATTATGCCAGTAAAACTTCCTACCACATATCATTGCTCCAGATTCATCATAGTCCATACCATTTTCTGAGTAAAAGGGCAAATAACCGGTTCTTGGACTACCTAATTCTTTTAGTGTTATATTCTTTTTAATATTACCTTTTTCCATTCGCGCATCGGAAAATCTCACTCGTCCTCCCATTGCTTCTCCTTTCGCCATACCAAATAACTGGCAAGACGGACAAGCATTTGATCTTTTTAAACAAGGATTATAATTATGACCAGATTTTTTTAACATATCATTTACTGTGGTTTCAAAAGCTCTTCTTCCGATTGCCGCTGCAGACAAATAAATGTGGCCATTTTCTATTTTATACCAAACTGGTGCACACCCACTGTCCAACGCCTTTTCTAAACCCTTATAACCCAAATGGTTATTCCAACCATTTCCCAAATTTCTGTTAATGGATTCATTTTGGTAAAACAGATGAATCGTCTGTTTGAGTCCTTGAACAGATTTTTTCAACTGTTCTTTTTCGGTTTCTATTTGCTCTTTTTTTACAAAGATTCCTTCTTTCTTTTTTCTAGAAAACGGTTCACCAATATACAAGTAACCCTCTAAACCGTTATATTTAATAAATTCGCCATAATGATATGTCTTATTGTTTTGTATAAAAACTCTTTCTCCATTCTTTACTTCATGATGTAATCTAATTGGCTTTCTTTCAGCCTTAAATAGTTTCCACTCTCCATTATCTTTTTTTAGAATTCCTGGAAAAAATGGATTCATCGACGTCGTTCTTAATGTCAAATTATATTCATCGGGTAACGTGACAAAACATGACCCCGTTAATGTTTCATGCATTGAGCGAATTACGCCTCTAATCGAGCTGCCCGGAATTATATATTCTTTATTTTCCTTTTCCCCTACAGAAAAAAAAGGGTAAATAAAATGATTCTTTACATCTTGATCTTCTTTTTTCTTCTCAACATCTGGAATACATAAAGGAGTCTTTGTTATAAGCTTACATTTAATTACTCCGCTAATATGATCATCATCACTTTTTTCCCTTTTAATTGAGTAGTTTTCATTTGATAACCTTATAAAATTATATGGATTAACAAATCGAATCGATTCATTCCGTTTGTACTTTGCCATATTATTCTCCCTCCATTAATTCCATAATCCGCCAATCTTTTATAACAGCCTGCCCCGACTCCTGATACTTACTCAAATAATATCGAATTTTTAACTTTGAGTTTTTTATTTTTTTAAGCGGCAAGCTCCATTAATTCCATAATCCGCCAATCTTTTATAACAGCCTGCCCCGACTCCTGATACTTACTCAAATAATATCGAATTTTTAACTTTGAGTTTTTTATTTTTTTAAGCGGCAAGCTATATTTTCCACCACCTGTAGTATAGACCATTCCATCCGGGCATCTTTTGGATTTGTCTTCATCAATATCCAAGTACTGTATCTCGTCATAAGACTCTTCGTCTGTCAAATTAGAATTTGGCAGTTTTCTTTGTGAAAAATCTCTACCAATATCAGATCTGGATAGTTTTAGTTCTTTATCAGCATTAAAAATACGGATTTCCAACACCTTCACTTCCTCTGATTCCCAGTCAATCTCCCTATTCATCGGCCAACTGTCAACTATATATTTATCTGTAAGAGCGGCAATCATCCATCCCTGTCCGATTTCGCTTATTGCGTCGTTTATAAAATCTGTTACTTTGCTCATTTAAACGTTTCCCCTATTTCTTCTAATATTACGCGGTAAACATCTGAACCTGCACTCTTAGCGGGTTCTTCAATTTTCTTTCCATTAATGCTTAAAATTCGGAAAAGACCTCGTCCGATAGAAGTTTCTCCACCAACAGCTAGAAATCCAAAGTGCAAATCCGTCAAAGCTGCCGCTAAAGCTTTTTGTTCCTTTTCCGGCATAGGGTTGTGCTCGTAATCTCTCCAACTAATTACCAAATCTGTCTCACCACCATAATATGTCAGTTCTGTAAACAGAGCTTTATCAACCACTCCACCAGAAAAACGATCAATTGCATTTCTGGATAGTAATTTCAAATATCCTCCAATTAATTGTGATTCGCCAAATCGAATCTTGGACTTTACTTTTGACTCCTTTTTTTTCTTGTCAGCATAACCAAAAATACTGTTTTCGTCATTGATATTTACACCAAACTCTTCCATGCGATGTCGAAAAGCACCTGCCCAAGAGCTTCCCGGAATTACCGGGGTTCCATTTTGTAAAGTCAACTGTTTCATATCGGGTTTTGGAGCATCTTGTTCATCAGAAACTTCTGTTGTATATTGCCGAATAGAAATTCCCCCCTCTTGTTTTAGTTTTACAAAAAGTCTACAGGACGAGTTCAAATCTGATGGATTTTCTATCACATATGATTGACAATCAAACGACTCCCAATGTGTCTCATTAGAAAACAAATCAAAATCCAACCAGTCTTTTACCGTTTCCTCTTTCGTTAAGTCAAAACTACGCTCCCATACTTTTACATCACCTATTTCTCCATATCCACGCATAGTTTTACCGCCGAAAGTCAATCCTGCATCCATGAAAAGCTTAGCCAATTCACTACAAAAATCATATGATTCAGTATCATCTAAGGTATTCTCTTCTATATATGTCACAAACAAACTCCCGGGTTCCAATATTTCCATATCGAATTTTGCACCCTTGATAGCCGTTTTATACTTATCCAAAGCAACACTATCCCGTACACTGACCACAGCATCATCAGGTTTCATCAACTTTGCATCATAAAATACTATACGGCTCTCAGTTTGTGAACCTTTTTTATCTTTTGTAGCTGTCCTTACATCTCCCATGTATTCTTTGACATGTGGAATCGATTGTCTTAATGCCTCATCTCGCAACACACCGGAAATAGATGACGCAGGTATATACGGATATCCACGAGAATCTCTGATTAAATCCTTATCAGTAATATCATTTTCCCCCGAACCAAGCATAAGCGGAGAAACCAGTTTAAACTGAATTTTATAATACTGTTTTTTCTTAATCTTTGTCATTCTTAATCTCTCCCTTTATACTTTCGGTCCACTAATAGTGCCATCACATACTCATTCCATCTTGCTTTCTTTTCTTCAGAAATCCGAGAAGGTTCGATGCCAATAGCGTTAAACTTCTCTTCCCACTTTGATGATTTATCAGAATTAACTGCTGTTTCCTTCATATATGGGCTACCCTCTCCAATACCTTTTGATGTGCCCACACTCTGATATATTTTTTCTCCTTCTTTTCTTGTTGCATCTGACTTTATAGATTCAATCCGCTTAACAAAATCCATAAATGCTTCATCCGGATTATTTCTATACGCTGCAGTACTTTCTTTCAACATAAGCACAAATCTACCCGCAGACGTATTAGAAACCTTTATCTTATTATCAATTATTGCTTTATTAATTCTTTCATCCAACCATTGTTCAAAAATAATAGGTATTACAAGCTCTTTCGTGGTCTTTGTTAGTACACTGCTATTTATGCTATCCTTGTCATGTTTAAGAACAGGTGACATATATGTCATTCCATCTACAGTTCTGATATCTACCTGTCCATATCCCTCCAAATTACGTTCTCCCACAAACTGCGGGAAACCACTAACAGAAGCAGAATTATCAAGCACCAGATAGCTACCGGCTTTAATTGCCGGCAATACTGCTTTACGAAGGTTCCATACACCTACATATCCTGTTGCTAAAGTTGTCTGAATCGAAGATATATAAGCATTTGGCTCCTTATTATCAGGAATTCCTAACTGCTCAGCAACAGCCTTTCTAATATCTTCATAATCTACTGTCGGCTGTCCTTCCGTATTATAGATAATGGTATCAGAAAGAAATGTGACCACAAGAACTCCTTCTTGTTTGTTAGAGCATTTCTCCCCTTTAAAAGGAATTAACTTACATTTACCATATTGAGCAGATTTTGATTTTCCAAAAAACAAATCTCCGGCAGAAAGAAGTTTCAGTATTAAATCTTTTTTATCCTTGGGGGCCACAATAGAACCGGCAAATTTCTGCCCTTTCCTCAAGGTCTCCATAGAATATAAAATACCTTCTTCCCCATTGCCTTCAGCTATCTGATGCTTATTTCTATGGCTATGATGGTATACTACATCCTTTAGAGTCTCATATAAACGCACTTCGTTGTGATTCGTTATTGAAGCAAATCTACCTTTTAACTTCTTGGGTTGATTCCCGTCCCCGTACTTATATTCTTCCTTATCAATAGAAGCATCTTCCGGTAAAGTGTCTCCTAGGACATACACCAATTTCTTTGTCTTCTTTAGACGATTCAAATAATCCGGTGCCGGATAATAAATATAGTTGCCATCAAATGGATATAAATTTGTATAAATAGTTTCACCATTTAGGAAAAGAGTTCGAAATTCTTCAGAATCCGGATTTGCTCCTTCCACGTTTTTCAAATATCTTCCTGCTAAAAACCCCAATACTTGCTGTCCGGAGATATAGTCTCTGGATGTATTTTCATCTGTATTGCTTAGCATCAAGGGTGCAGTATTTGTTAAAGCAAAAGAAATCTCCACTTTACCATTTTGCATTTCTCGTATGTCAAAAAATGATTCATCTTTTTGAATTTTTTCTTCCTTTTTCGATTGATTTATCAGATGCATCTTTACATTTCCAAAGCCACGGTTTCTTTTTAAGCCGATATGTCTGGTAGCTTTTACTATATCTTCTATAATTGATTCATCTTCTTCATCATAAGATATTTCCGCCACAAAACTGATATTTTCCCCTTCCCTAACCGGGGAATATTGATTAATTACCCTTGTATATCGTAATGAGCCCTCATCTGCGATTCCCTTTTCTATTCTTGTCTGGCCAACAACATGAGAATACCTGTCCAAAATGCTTTGTGATGTAATTTCCGGAATACTAAGTTTCTCTAAATCGCTTCTTACCTCATAATATTCCTCGACATATGCATTACCAATAACAAAATCACTACTATGGTCGTTACCCCGGTATCCAAACAGAGCTTCCACCTTATGCTCATCATATATACTATAAAGTAAGGTTTCTGCCGTTTCTCTCATACATCCCCTAATACGTCTTGCGGGAATGTATGGCATACCATATTCGTCATAACAGGAATCACTGTCCACTATACCTGCATATGAGTAACCGGAACCAGCACATAAATCTGATTGTAATTCAATCTTGAGTTTACCTTCTTTTATACGCCCCATCTTTCATTCTCCGCT
Source organism: Lachnospiraceae bacterium C10 (assembly GCA_900100095.1). GTDB lineage: Bacteria > Bacillota > Clostridia > Lachnospirales > Lachnospiraceae > Weimeria. The sequence continues at coordinate 45,142 of FMTN01000026.1, read as the reverse complement.
TCATTATTTTCATTTGTTTTATTACTATTTCTGAACCACAAATCGTGAGAAATTGATAATTCATATACAATCCCACGTGTTCTATTTGAATCTTTACTTAAGTATTCTTTAACTGTCAAAAACTTATCTTTACCATTTTTACGCGCCTTCTCATCTGCATGAGCATATACTCGATTGATTTCCATCAAAAGATCCGTTTTACTGGTTTTTGCAGCCTTAGCCATACCCTTAACATTAGAACGACTAAACTCTCGCAAGAAAGCATTTATCTCACTTACTTCTTTATGCGTAGTTGTCTCCTTGACACTTTCACATTCTTTATCCTTAATCCACATCATCCAAGGACGTCCTATCACATCACCATTTTCTTTTTCTCGTATATTTTCAAGAGAAGTCCCGATAGCCCCCTGGCATATATGAAAATCAATAAATGCCGCATTTTTAATATTCAGTTCTTTCATTTTCTGCTTTCCGGACTCGCACGCTTCTTCCGCGATTTTATATACATCAGCATAAGGAGCATGACTATGAAAAACTGCGATTCCTGCGCATGCGGACTCATTCCCCGGGCAATCCTTTAAATAATCTAAATAGGTTTGAGCACAGGATAAAGCATCATGTGCATTAACAATAAAATTAATTTCATCTCCGGCTGATACAACAACACGAAATGATTGCTTTGTACTCCGTAGTGCCTTTTCAACACCTTCTTCTACATATGTTTTTTGAATGTTTGATGAGAATTCCCTCAATACTTTTAAGGAATCCTCATATGTAACACAATTTTTCGTGATTGCAGACACTCTTGCTCCCATATTATTACCATCAATATAAATGATGGCCAGCTGAGAATCCCGTCCTTTTTCTGTAACTAACGTGTCTAAATTCATCTCATTTTTTTTGTAAAATTCACGTTCCAACTTTGTCAGCTTATCAACGTCATCGTTTTTTATGCGTTGCATTTCTTTATGATATTTTAAAAGCTTAACAGTACTTTCCTTCGATAACTTTCCATAGATTCCTTTTGACTGAATGGTTAATCTTGTTTTAGCATCAGCATAGGTTACATCATTTGCATCATTACTGTATGCATACTCTACCAATGGTTGTGATGTTTTACGATCAACCTGGACAATAGGCAAGCATGCCCACGGAGCTATATTGCTTTCTTCTGCTTCCTGTCGTCGATGTTTATCATATAGTTTTTTCCTATCACCTTTATAATCCGAAAAATTCTCAGATGCCTTAACACATGTCCCCAACACACGGAGTGTACCGATTGTCTCCATGATAGTTTTAGTAAACTGATATGTTACTTCTTTAAATACTTCTTCATTTACGAAGACAACCTGAAAATTACCACCACCCTCATATACAATTTCTCCTATATATCCTTCCTCCATATGGATTTTAAAGTTCTCCATAGAAAAATCACTATGTTCACTTTCTTTATAGTTATATATACGCCCTCCAACTTTTTCAGCCGCATTATAAAGATAATCATCAAAAATATCTCTGATTATCCATGATCCTCCTATAATTTCCTGCAATTTATTTGTTCGAAAAATAAATTCCTGTTTTCCCCGAACATCATACATTGCCAATACAGGGTTATACTCTCTACTTATCATTGCCAGTCTTTTGCCTCCCAATTAAATCTGACCTTGGTTACTACACTCTTCTATTACCGTTTTTGTCAGTTCGACATAAGCATAAATAGCCTGCTTTACTTCTTCAATCGTTGCTCTTTCTTTTGAACTTGCATGATTTGATTCGTTTCTGCATTCTTTTAGTGCTAAATGTAGCATCAATAGTCTTGCTAAATTATATCTCCCCTCTTCAGAGAGTCTTCTGTTTATATCAAAATTTAAATCAATGTAAAGCCATTGCCTGCTATTTTTTGAATAAAACTTAATTCTTTTTGGCTTTGAAAATGCACTCTGAAATCTGTTGATTGGCCACTCATAATATCTATTCGTATTTGTTCCTTTTATCGCCATCGGATTAATATAAAAATTCTCATTTTCGCTCTTTTTCATAAGATTCTTTCGAATCCACGGCACCATACTGTAATTGATTCGAGATTCCCAGCTTTTTTTACCCAAATCCAATGCAGTTTTCAAAGGATATGTTCCGGAAGATTTATCTATTCTTTCTACGTATAAATTCATACTTTTTTCTTCTGGATAATCGTAATGAAATTTAATAATATTTCTGTTATACAAATCTTCCAATGCATCACTTTCTATTAAAGTAAGTGCTTGTTGTATAAAGTCATGATCTACACACCATTTCACTTTATTTGCCACCATGCTACGCTTCTTTTTGTCCATCAGTTCTCCATAAGACGCCTTAATAGAATCAATAAAAATATCATTATAATTACCCATTCCCTCTTTGGGATAATTCTCTACGTATTCAGCCATACGCTTTACTGATTCATCAAAAAGACCTACATTACATAACTGAATTGAATCCGAAATATCCTTAATAAGGACCGCTAATTCCGTATTTTGGTTTGTTTTATTTACATATGACTCCAAAGTTTTTGAACGACCATAAGTTAAAAACTCATTCATGGCAGATACGAATTCATTAACATCATTTATCTCATCTACCTTTTCAATCGTTCCAGTAGAATCTGTATACTGCACCGTATATATATCCTTCGGAATAATATCTTCAAACCTCAATAAAGTAATAATACTCTGAAGTATCATTTGCGTATTCCGAAATGCTCCATGAATATCCATAGTTAATTGCATATCTTTCGGATTACCACGATATTCCTTTCGTAATGTTTTTATTACATCTTTAATCGTGGAAACGTCATCTGTCACCTTAATAGGTAGGACCTCGACATCACCGAACATTTCACGAACTTTTTGTTCAAAATAATCCCTCGCAGAACATGAATATGAAACCTCATCAATCATAAATTCATTTTTTTCGTCTGTTTTATCTGTATATAAATAAATGATTGATTCCGGTTCTTTGTTCCTATACTTATAAAGATGCAAAATGGGTTCTAATTGATAATGATATACCCCTATATTCTTCCCCTCATATATCAAATTACTTTGAGCAACTTCATGGGAATTTTTATCAATACGTAAAGTACTTAGTGCCAGCAATAATATATCTTTCATCTTTTTCTCATTCCCTTTTTAAACTCTACCAACTGTTCCATAATATACATAATCATCATTTTGATTAAAATGATACATTTTTAATTGCATTACGTTACTGTAAACATTTCCAATGGAAGCTGCAAGCTCCACCGGCATTGAGCAAAACACATGAATTGTTTTAATCTCGTTTTCAGCAAGTGCCTGATTCAACTGAATTAAATACTCTTCAAACCCGTCAACCACATTTTCATCAAAATTTATTTTTTTATCATCATTTGCTTTTACAACTATTATCTTAGTAGTTCTAGCATCTAATCCTTTATAAATCTCAGTATTATATCTATTATGTCCAAAGGTATAGCTTACTTTTGATATAAGGTCAGGATGGACAAACTGTTCTTTCCCATTTCCCAAACTTTTTAGATTCTCTTGATTCTTCAAGAAATTCACTACGTGAGATACGGTCGCAACAGGAGTCATTTCAAAAAATATCACTGCCTCCTGCGTTAAATTAGTTGCTACACTTTGTTGCGGTTTTTCAGTCATTTCCTTAATTCCGCTCCATGACAAATATGCAAATATCAACGAACCGAAACCAGATATCATACCTATCCTGTCAAGCCAATTCCATATAGCGTCATTATCAAATACAACTGCAACAAAAAGCATAGCGAATAATCCAGCCATTCCGAGCAGAGTTCTCCTATATGCTTTTTTCTTTTTGGGTGACATTACAATCCTTTTCACTTTCAAATTCCTCACAATCCTTTTTTACTAATTAGCTGCTATTCTTTCAAGACTCGCTTGCGAGTCTTGCGCTCCGGATTCGGGTCTGCTTCAGCAGACAAATTCCTGTCCGAATCCGTGCGCATCCTCGCGGAGCGTTTAACTCAGTCGGAGCTTGTACCCCGACTGAGTTAAAATTTAAGCATACTCACGGAATCTTACAAACGAAAAAACGGACACGCGTTTGGTGGAACCATTTTTCTGCATTGTTGATTTTACCTCTCGCTTGGAACATGCAGCTACACATACCACATCTTTTTCTTTTAATTTGGTAATCACAGCATAACTCAGTGTAAATTCTCCTTGACACATTACAACTTTTGGATTTTGGGATAGAATAAGTTCCACACATTGATTTGCCAATACTGTTATGTCATTCTCATCCATATCCGGTGGTACATCCGGGAACGGAATATCCACAATCCTTCCATACTCTTTTGCCGCTTTCAATTGATCCTTAGACCAGTCTACTGATGAATGATTAGAAAAATTTATAAACATCGCTTTTCTCCATTAAAAAATGCATTGTAGAATAATCCCACAATGCATTTCGTCATTGATATTATTCCCCCAAGAAACTATCTTAATTAATTGTGACTCCTAAGATAGAATTTTTCCCTTTCTTTTATATTTTCCGCCAAATATGCTAATATAAGTTTATTCTAGTAAAGCGAGAAAACTTATGCAATTAAAACTTACTTTTTCAGCCAATAAACCTATATATATACCTAAAAACCACCATGCGATGATTCAAGGATTTCTATACCATTTACTTAAATCCGTTCCTGAATATGCAAATTTTTTGCACGAAACAGGATACGGAAATGGTCCTCATCGTTTTAAACTTTTTGTCTATAGTGATTTTATGGGAGATTATTTCGTAGAAAACAATCACTTGGTTTTTTACAACAACATATCCCTTGAAATCCGTAGCCCAGTATCTGATTTTTGTAAGGTTTTGATGATTTCTATTCTTAATTCAAATCAATTTGAATTGGATCATCAACCCATTTCATTAACAGAATGCACATTAAGTTACAAGAACGTATCTTCAGACAAAATTACCATACGAATGGTTTCACCACTTACTTTAAGCACAACTGTGTATGAGAATGACAGGAAAAAAACTCGTTTTATCCGCCCTGGCGATAAGGATTTCTCTTCTGCTTTTCTCCACAACACTATGAGCAAATATTGTGCTGCATATGGAGACACTTCACCTCAAAGTGTTATCATAACGCCTTTATCTGTGACCAAAGAAGATAAATATGTTACTAAATTTAATAATAGAATCTACATCAACGCCTGGTACGGCTGCTATCAGCTCGAAGCCTCTGCCGAACTACTTTCATTCCTATACGATACCGGAATTGGAAGTAGAAACTCACAGGGATTTGGCATGTTTGAATTAATATAAATACTCTGTATAATTTTATCAAAAAATATGTTTTTACATAAACTATTGGTTAAATAATAGGGAAATAATAGGGAGGGTATTCTTTTGAGGCGTTTTTCTTATTTTGACAAACATGAGAAGGCGTGATACTATAAACATAGAAAAAGGTGCCACCGATAGACGGTTAGCCCTTAAAAGTTGGCAAAAAATAGTCGCCATGTTTTCTGAGGACACGGGCGGCTATTTTTGCGTTTTATTTATATCTTTGCCGAGGGTATATCCAACGGCAAAGCACGAACAGCATAAGCTGATCACCGCTATTACACCAAGGATAATATCCATAAGCACAGCCCTCCTTTCTAGTATTTCGTCTAGGACGATACTATTAACCGGAGGGACGCAATTCCCTCCGAAGAGGGCTAACCGTCCACCATCTGAAAGAGATCAAATCTCTTGAGTGACACCCATAAATATTATTATACTGTATTATGTTCCAAAATCCAAGGAATATGGTGGCGGTACAATTCGCCCTTACGTCATAATGCTTTATATAGTGGTGGGATTTCACTCATTCTATTACAATGATTTTTCCATATGATTTATCCTCTTTATCGCTCTATCTCAACCAATACCATGTCTTTGTAGATAGGATTAGATTCGATGTACTTTTTGAATCCAGTCAAGACTCGCTCGCGAGTCTTGCGCGCCGGATTCGGGTCTGCTTCAGCAGACAAATTCCTGTCCGAATCCGTGCGCATCCTCGCGGAGCGTTTAACTCAGTCGGAGCTTGTACCCCGACTGAGTATAGTTTGTATAACAACGAGCCTAATTCCCACCGCAAGCTCGCTTGCGAGGGGGACTTAGGCGACTGTAGAACACCGAAAGGCTTTGCCTTGAGGTGTGAAACAGAGTTGAAATCGAGTAGGAGTCAGCCTACTCGATTCATAATCCCCACCTACGCTAACGCTGAGAGGTGGGGGATTTCTCCGACTGATTTAAAATTAGATTGCCTATAAGTATATAGGAGTATATAATCGAAATAGAAGTATATAGAAGTATATAGAAGTATATATATTAAATCAAAGTATATAGAAGTATATATAAGAAGGTGAGTTTTTTGAAAAGAAATCCATTTGCTATTAATTTTGGGAAAATACCAACGCAATACATTAGTCGGGATTTAATTTTGGATGAAATTCTTGACTATATTACAGATTCATCTGTGCAAAACTCTTGTTTTATGCTTACAGGACCAAGAGGAAGTGGAAAGACTGTTATGATGACTTCCATCGAAAAAGAGGTCTTAAAGTATGAAGAATTCATTGTGATTCGCTTGAATCCGACAAGAGATATGTTGAATGGTTTAGTAGCGAAATTATATGATACGAATAGTTTTTTAACCAAATTTATCAATATGAATCTAAATCTTTCAAAATTTGGGATAGGAATGGAAGTGTCTTCAAAACCACCTGTTGCTGACATCGAATCTGCATTAGAGATAATATTAAAAGAGCTACAACGAAAAAAGAAGAAGCTGCTAGTCACGATAGATGAGGTATCGAATACGAAGTCTATGCGTGAGTTTGCGAGCAGTTTTCAAATTATGATTCGAAGTAATTATCCAATTTATTTAGTAATGGCAGGGTTATACGAGAATATTCACAAACTAAAAGACCAGAAAGACCTTACATTTCTTTATCGCACACCACAGTTTGAGATGGAACCGTTAAATCTTAAGATTATTACAGAGAGGTATGCTCAGGTGTTTTGTATTTCGCAAGAAAATGCGAAAAAGATGGCAATTGAAACAAAGGGATATCCCTTTGCATACCAGGCGTTAGGAAAGTACATTTGGGAAGAAGCAAATCACGAAATGACGAAAGAGGTATTGATCCGATACGATGAGGCATTAAGTCACTATGTATATAAGAAAATATGGTCAGAGTTATCGGAAAAAGATAGATGGTATATGTCCTTTATTGTAAAGAAAGATTGTATGCCTGTTGCGGAATTATTGGAATTAACAAAGCAAAAGAAGAATGAATTTTCGCAATATAGAATTCGGCTGCGCGATAAAGGTTTAATTGATGTGCAAACAAGAGGTATGATCAAATGCAGACTGCCTAGATTTGATGCATTTATCAAAAACGAACAACTATAGCTATTTGTTTTTTGACGTACCCATAACTTGTTCAATGGGGTGCGTCTTTTTTGTCATCTTAACATTCGTATTTTTCTAGTGAACTACTCCGACTTCTATAAGTCGAAGTAGTTCGCAGGCCGGCATTTTATATTTTGACATCAAGTAGGAGTCAGCCTACTCAATTGGTAACGAACTTCGCCAGTCCTAACATAGCAACAAGACACTCAAACAATCTCAAGTATATCCGGTTTTACATGGCATGGAGGGAAGAGCACCTCTACCCCGGCCTGCTTTGCCTCCTCCAGCGCGATTCCAAACTCCGGATGGGTATCCACATTCGCCCTTACTTCCGACACACCCTCCATCTGGATTACAAAGGCCAACATTGCCTTATATCCCTTTTTAACAGCAGCTGTAAGTTCTCGTAAATGCTTAACCCCTCGCTCGGTCGGGGCATCCGGGAAGAATCCGATTCCGTTAATTTCCAGCGTACAGCCTTTGACTTCCAGAAGATATTTATCCCTGCCACGTTCTAAATAGAAATCGATTCTGGATGCCCCATAGGTGTATTCCGGCAGGATTCTGTCATAGTCCTGTGTCATAAGCCATTCCTTCACCACTTTGTTAGGAGCCTGACTGTCAATGTTAAAAAGTATCCCGTTGTCCTTACGAACAGCCACCAGATCATACTTTGTTTTCCGTCCCGGGGTACCGGGGGCAGTCAGCCAGACTTCACAGCCGGGGATCAGAAGTTCCCTGCACCGGCCGGTATTTTTCACATGAACCGTTTCCACATGTCCTTCGAGCTCCACCTCTGCAATGAAGCGATTGGGACGCCTAAGAAAAACTGCCTTTGTTATATTCTGATACTTCATCTGTTACTTCCAAATCTAATCTTCACAAGATCCTCAATTGACGGTGGGACTTATGATCTTACATATTCTTACTTAGCTTCGCTTTGTGGTATTCTTCTTCACCGGTCGGTTCATACGATCGATACCCGGCTTTTTGATAAATTTACGCTGGCGCTCTGCTGGGGACTTCTTAGCATTCTGCTGTGTTGCCCGAAGCGCATTCTTACCACCACGATGCACGGTCGGCTTGCTCTCTCTCTGCTCCTTCTTCTCCTTCTTTTGTTCCTTTTTTGCCACCGGCTTTTTACCGGTTGCAATGGTTTTTCTTTCCTTTTGCGTATTGGAAGAAGGCTTCTTATGACCGTGGTTTTTCTGGTCATTCTTTTGCGGCGGTCTTCCCGCATGGCTCCGCTTTCTCGGATGTAAAACCTTCTTGTTCTTGTCCACAGAAACCGTCCACTGTGTCAATTCTTCCGGAATTTCCTTCTTCACAAGTCGCTCGATATCGCGAAGAAGAGACACATCATCCTGCGTACACATAGTGATGGCTTCTCCGGTATGTCCCGCTCTTCCGGCACGTCCGATTCTATGGATATAGGACTCGGCCTCATCCGGAAGATCATAGTTGAACACGTGGCTGATCTTCGGAATATCAATTCCTCTAGATGCCACATCGGTAGCCACAAGTACCTTCACGTTACCGGAACGGAAGCGCTCCAGGGCGTTTTTACGCTGTCCCTGGGTCTTATCTCCATGGATCGCCATAGAACGGATACCTTCCTTTCCAAGGTCACGTACCAAGCGGTCTGCGCCGTGCTTCGTCCTTGTGAATACAATGGATTTCTTGACCTCTTTCCGATCCAGGAATGACTTTAATACGTGCTTCTTATCGGCGCGATCCACAAAGCAGATCTTCTGATCCACCGTATCTGCCGGTGAGGATGTGGCCGCCACACGAATATCCTCCGGATCTGTCAGGAAATCTCTTGCCAGTGCCTCGATTTCCTTTGGCATGGTAGCGGAGAACAGCAAGGTCTGATGTTCCTCTGGAATCAGTTTCTCAATTTTACGGATATCCGGGATAAATCCCATATCCATCATGCAGTCCGCCTCATCCAGCACCAGAATTTCGATCTTATCAAGGCTGACAATTCCACGGCTCTCAAAGTCCAGAAGTCGTCCCGGCGTTGCAATCAGAATGTCATATCCCTGCTTTAGCTTTTCAATCTGAACATTCTGAGAAGCACCTCCGTAGATACAGGCACAACGCAGCTTCAAATATCTTCCATATTTCTTGAAGTTATCAAAGATCTGCTGGGCCAGTTCTCTTGTCGGTGTTACCACAAGGGCTCTCGGCACTTTTCGATGCTCGTCGGATAACATATGAAGAATCGGGAGAGCAAAGGCTGCTGTCTTTCCTGTTCCGGTCTGGGCGCAGGCAATCATATCCCTGCCCTCCAGCACAGCCGGAATCGCCCGCTCCTGAATCGGTGTCATTTCCTCATATCCGACTTTCTTAATAGCGTTCAAGATATCTTTTTTTAAATGCGTTTCACTATATTTCAATCAAATTCTCCTTGTATTTACAAAAAAACTGACCAGACTTTTTGTCTGGTCAGTGAATGTATCATGCACTAAATTTCAACATAAAGACTTGGACATTTTACCATCTTTACATAGGTATTGCAAGAACTACTTACCTTTCCCTCCCGTTGGATCCGGTAGTATGTGTTAAAGAATATTACTGTTCAAAAACGATAATCTCTTCCAGTGTCTTAACAAACAACTCAAAGCCTTCCACATCTTCCTTCGTAAAGCGGGAGAACTGTGTACTGTCAAGATCCAGGACGCCTACCAGTTTCCCGTCCTTATGAACCGGGACAACCAATTCCGAATTCGATGCACTGTCACAGGCGATATGCCCCGGGAACTGATGCACATCTTCCACGCATAGTGTCCGATCCTCGGCTGCTGCTGTTCCACAAACCCCCTTGCCAAATGGAATCCGGATACATGCCACTTTTCCCTGGAATGGCCCAAGGAGAAGACTGTTCTTCTTTTCATCCACAAGATAAAATCCTGCCCAGTTTAATTCCTTCACTGTCTCCATAATCAGGGCGGAAGCATTGGAAAGCACAGGAATATAATATGGCTCATCTTCCATTAAACTACGTAGCTGCTCTGCAAGTAATCGATAATCTGTCATAATTCCATCCTTTCTTTTTCATTATTTTACACTATTCCCTAATTATTTAAAATACAATCATCCATTTTTGAAAGACCAAACATTATCTGTTACAATAAACTTAATTGCAATGGGAAGGAGAATTGCGCATGAATGAACTTGAAAGCCTACAGCAGATACGTAATGGTGTTATTCCTGCTGACTGGATGAAACAGATTAACTTAGATGATGTCTTAGGCGCCATGGATGAGCAAACATTACCTGCCCGTAAATTGATTGCCAACTATCAATGCGCTGTATATGAGATTGAGACCAAATTCAAGGTTTTAAATGAACGCCTTGGTATTCAATATGATGGTAACCCCATTGAAAGTATCAAAACCCGTGTGAAGTCACTGGAATCCATCCTTCGTAAAGTTCAGCGAAAGGGACTCTCCCTCTCCCTTGAATCCATCGAAGAAAACATCCGTGATATTGCAGGCGTTCGTGTCATCTGTTCCTTTGAAGAGGATGTTTTTCGCATCGCCAAGTACTTTCTTGATCAGGATGATATCACATTAATCGAGAAGAAGGATTATATCCATCATCCTAAAACCAACGGTTACCGTTCTCTTCATCTGATTGTACAGGTTCCTATTTTCACAGAACTTGGCAAGAAGCAAATTTATGTTGAAGTTCAGCTTCGCACCATCGCCATGGACTTCTGGGCTTCCCTAGAGCATAAGCTTCGCTATAAGAAGTCCTTAACCCCACAGCAGTTAGATGCTCTATCGAAGGAATTGGCCATCTGTGCCAGTGAGTGTGCCGACTTGGATCGACGAATGGAATACGTCCGAAGCGAGATTGTCCCGGCTTCTAATGTATAATCCCCTAGCCAAAAGGCTGTGAAGAATATCCTTCTTCACAGCCTTTTCTCAACGTTTTCTTCTATCACAACCTGCCTGTCGATAGTATTCCGCTTTATCCTGATAGAGCCTTTGATCTGCAATCATCATCATTTCCCGAGGTGTAATGGTTGGATTCTCGTCATTGCTGCAATAGCCAACCGCCACAGAAAGAGACTTATTGCGCTCTCCCTTCCAGGTTTGGAAGGTCTTTTGCAGCTCTCCTATAATCTTATCCCAGTTTAAATGCTTCCCTTGTAAGATTGCAACGAATTCATCTCCTCCGGTCCGGTATACCTGTCCGTACTGACCAAGGACCGACTTCATACAGCTGGCTGCACCCTGAATCAGTTCATCTCCTGCCGCATGTCCAAGGGTATCATTCGCCTTCTTCAAGCCGTTTAAATCCATACCGACAAATAACATCTCATTGTCCGGAACGCTCTCTTCCATCCGATCCATCTGTTCATCAAAACTTCTTCGATTCAAAAGACCTGTCAGACTGTCTTTATGAGCCATGGTTTCCAGCATTTTCCGCTTGCGCTGAATATTATAGATCACAGATCCCAAAATCGTAAGAACCATGACCGTAATTGCAATGGAAATAAAAACCTCCGCCCAATGTTCAATGATAAAGTCTTCCACGGACATCGAACCAAGTCTTCCGGTATATGGATAGGTTGCAAGCATCGAATAATTCGCCGGTAAATTGGTGATTCCTCGGTTCAAAATGGATAAAAGCTTATTATTTCCGGCGTTCACCGCTAGGCACCGGCTGCTGTAGTCCAGCAGACGAACCGATTTCAACTGCTTATAACGGGCATGGCTTAAGTAGCCGTCCTTTCTCAGGTCATTGATGATGATGGAATCCGCATCCCCGGTCCGAACCGCATCCAACGCCTCTTCAAAGGTCTCATAATATTTGATCTTCGCATTCGGATAATGCTTGATGGTATAGGACGTCTGAATTTCATTGCCCTTCCTGACAGCGATACACCTGGTCTTCTTACTGGAATATTTCCCTTTGAAAACAAGGTTCATGGCTGTCGTAATAACCGGAGATGATAAGAAAATCTGATTCTCATCTGCAAAAGCAACATTATCATTCACCGGAAAAGCAACATCGATCTCATCCGCCTTCAGCGCCTTTAGCATATCGCCGGCCTTATAAAATCCCCGGTATTTCAATGTTACAGACGACGTAAGATGCAACTGCTGCATCATCTCATTCATAACATCCGCAACCATTCCGGTTACTTCTCCGGACCGCTTCACATCTGAAAAAGGAAGATAATCAATCATATAACCAATGGTAATCACGGGATGCTTCTCAATCCACATCCTTTCATCCTTTTGCATCTGTGCGCTTACAACACTGTTCGAGAAATATTTCTCGGAAAGCTTTTTTACAAAATTCGGATCGGTGGACGTAATCTTACTTTGTGCCACGTTAAGCTGTGCTAAAAGATCCCCTCTCTGAGCAGAAACGGCAAGATAATAATCGGAACTTCCGATTCTGGCCAGAGGCACCATCTCGTCTTCCGGTGTAATGGCATTGTCTGTGTCCACAACAGCATCCACCCGGTTCAGATCAAAATTCTCATATAAGGCCTCATTACCTGAAAATGTCCTAATGTCAACATTATATCCACCCTCTTTGTTCCATTTCCGAAGAAGCATTTCCATCATAGAGTCTTTATTGGCTCCAATGGTACGTCCCTTTATTTCCTGGATCCCCTTTGTGGAAAGAGGACTGCTATCATATACATAGATATAGTAATTCTCTGCACCCATAGGATAGTCCGGGAATAACATCTGCCCTTCCCGCTCCTCGGTCTTCGATACACCGGCCATCACATCAATCTCACCGGCAATCAGCTTTTGCAGAATATCATTCCATTCCCCGTAGACATATTCATATTCCCAGTTGGTATAGTAGGAAATCTTCTGAAGGTATTCATATCCCAGGCCGGATTTCACGCCCCGGTCGTCCCGTTCCATCATATTGGCACTCTGGACATAACCGACTTTCACTTTCATTCTTCCGTTGGAATTTGCATAGATCATAGAAGGTGTAAGAAAAAATACTGTTACGATCAATATCGCCAGCCAGAAACTTTTCCATTGTATAGACTTCGTTCGCATCATATCAGGTCCCCCTTTAACCGACCGGATGGTTTCCAATCACTTCTCTCCTTGGCAACACATCGCTTGATTCTCCCGTTACCGCAACCATATGTTAGCATAAAAAAGGACACACTTTAGTTACATTGAAATCTATGGTAACATTAGGTCTGATAACTATTATTCTGACATCCACCGAAAGGAGTTTTATGCTTACCATTCTTCGAAAGAAAATCGATCCCAAGTATTTTAAGGTCTGCCTGTACGCGGCTGTCACAGTCATTGCCACCCTGATTGCACTCCTTCTCATTTATATGAGCGGAAGCATCTGGGCTAAAATATGGAATCTTTTTACAGCGATTTTGAAACCGCTCATCATCGGTTTTGTATTCAGCTACCTGCTCTCTCCCGCTGTGTCTTTTTTTGAAAAGAAGATCAATCACCGGAAGACGCATGCCTGGGCAAGAGGGTTATCCGTTCTGATCTGTTTTCTTTTGATCTTTGCATTTATCGCTCTTTTCCTGGTATTGATTTCTCTTACCGTATATAAGAGCGTAACGGAGCTTAACATCGAAAGCATCAAGGCCTCTATTACCGCTGCAATCAATTTCTTAAATCTGAATTTCACTGATTTATTAAGAAATGCTCAGTCCCTTTTGGATAAGGCAGGAATCGCAATCCATAATGCCAGCGATATTGCAAGCTATATCATTTCTGCTGTTTCCTCCTTTACCACATCCCTTCTCTTTGGAATTATCTTCTCGATTTATTTCCTTTTGGATGGGCATAATATTTTCCACTATTGGGAAAAAGTCTTCCACGTTTTTGCCAACGATAAAGCAAAAGCAAAACTTTCAGAACTGGGAGCTGATGCGGACAGGGTATTCTCCGGTTACCTCCGGGGTCAGGTCCTTGATGCCCTTGTCTGCATGATCTTGACCACCATCATCCTCCTGGTTGTGGGAGCACCCAATGCCATTCTGGTGGGTCTGATGGTTGGCTTTGGTAACCTGATTCCTTACATGGGACCCATCTTCGGATATGCGACCATGGCCATCGTATGCCTTCCTTCCGGCAACATCCAAAAGCTTGTCATCGGAATCATCTGCATTGCCATTATCATGTTTGTCGATGGTAATATCATCAATCCAAAACTGTTAAGTGACAATGTATCCGTTCATCCTCTTCTGGTCGTTGCCGCTCTGATTGGTGGAGGTGCCATCGGCGGATTACTTGGAATGCTCCTTGCTGTTCCGGTTGCTGCCTTCCTGAAACTTCAGCTGGACAAAGTCATCGATGCCCATGACGTCAAACAATAGATAGAATTGCGGAAATTCGTCTTTTTTTTGTGAAATTTTACCTGCGTTGCCACGGTTCTTTTGTGATAGCATATTGTCATTGTCATTTTTTTAACAGATGTATGTAAAGGAATAAATTATGCGTTACATGAAACAATTCGGAATCATCCTTGCCGTGACCTGCGTTGGTGATTTCCTCAACTTTGCACTCCCACTTCCCATCCCCGGAAGCATCTACGGTCTTGTCATCATGTTAATTTTATTGATTACAGGTGTGGTTAAGATCTATCATGTAAAAGATTCTGCGGAATTTTTAATTGATATCATGCCCATGATGTTCATTCCGGCCGCCGTCGGACTTCTGGTTGCCTGGAAGGAACTGCGACCGGTTCTGATCCCTGTCCTTGTAACAACTTTTGTCTCCACTGTTGTTGTCATGGCTGTTACCGGACGGGTGGCACAGGCCGTTATGCGCCTTCGTAAGCGTGAGACCTCGAAGACCGATGCCATTATCAGTGCAGAATATGCGAAAAAGAGACTGGAGGATATCGATGAATAATATTATTTCCAACTCCGCCACCTTTGGCGTTGTAATCAGTATCCTGGGCTATTTTATCGGTCTGCAGCTTAAGGCCAAGACAAAGCTTGCCATCTGCAATCCCTTACTAATCTCCATCATCATCGTTATGGCGGTCCTTAAGGTAACAGGAATTCAATATTCCGCCTATCGGGTCAGCGGACAGTATTTAAGCTATCTTTTAACCCCTGCAACCGTAAGCCTTGCCATTCCGCTGTATCAGCAGTTACACCGGTTGAAGAAGAACTGGGTCGGCATCAGTGTCGGACTGATAAGCGGCGCTCTTGCCTCCATGACGACGGTTTTAGCCCTCAGCGTCTTATTCCGTCTTTCCCATGAGGATTATGTCACCATGCTGCCAAAATCCATTACAACCGCCATTGGCATGGGTGTTTCGGAGGAGCTGGGTGGTATCGTCACCATTACCGTTGCAGTCATCATTGTAACCGGTATCCTTGGCAATGTTCTTGCCGACAGCATCTGCAGGATTTTCCGTATTACCGATCCCGTTGCAAAGGGACTTGCCATTGGAGCAAGCAGCCACGCCATCGGCACGGCACGCGCAATGGAGATGGGCGAGATTGAAGGTGCCATGTCTTCCCTTGCCATCGTGGTAAGCGGACTGTTAACCGTCGTGGGTGCATCCTTTTTCGCAATACTGTATTAAATTCAGACAATAATCCCTGTGGATATGCCTTATAATTTGTACAATTTTCAAGTAGATATCACTTTGCTGTTGCATTACAATAAAGCACATATTAATTCAACACACTAAAGCACAAATGCATTGATCAGAACACGTCCCAATGGATCATCCATTTCAGAGAGCTGCCGGTTGGTGAGAGACAGTATGGACCCTGCAGGAAATCCTCTGTGAGCAGCGCACCGAACCTGTAAGTAAGTGTCGCCGGCAGTCACCGTTATCCGACATTCGTTTAAGGCTTTTGCTCGAACGAAGTAAGTGGCCGTATGAAGATACGACAAGCAAAGTGGTACCGCGAGAATCATCTGTTATTCCCGTCTTTGCAGTTTCTATGTAACAGGAAGCTGTAAGGACGGGATTTTTTTTATGAAAAAAAGGGAAGAACTGACAAAGAAACTGTTATCAGCCTACCGGCGGTACTACGATATCACTTCCTATGACTCCAAAGAGGAAGGGGACCGTCCAAAGGAGCTGCTGGCCCGGGCTGACCTTAACATGGAGGAAAAGAGCTACGTACTCCTTAAGGAAAACGTCCTCTGGGCTGCAGAAAGCCATGAATACTGCTATATTTTATCCTGCCCTCATCTGACACTTGCAGATTATCGCAGGTTTGAATCCTTTGTTTATACCGATGGCATAAAACGTATCCATCCCAAAAAGGGACATAAATGTTCTGTGATCAGCCTTATAATCCTTGCGGATTCTTCTGATCCGGATGCCATCAAGGCGCTTCGTCGCTGTCATTTGCACAAAAACTTCAAATTCTCCCTGTGGGGCTGGATGGATTTTCGGACTGTTCTTTCCATCACCTCCACAAAACGGACCTATTCCAATCTGTCCGGACATGAGAATAAGAAGTTTTTGAATAAACTGTATCAAACAGGAGGAAAAAGATTATGAATGCAGCTTTATTGTTACTGGTTGGCGTTTTTGTTCTCGCCATGGGCTATATGTTCTATGGCCGATGGCTGGCGAGAAAATGGGGAATTGATCCCAATCGCACCACCCCGGCCCGCGAGCTTGAGGATGACGTGGACTATGTTCCGGCCAAGACTCCGGTTCTTTTAGGTCACCATTTCTCTTCCATTGCAGGTGCCGGTCCTATTACAGGACCTGTACAGGCCGCTGTTTTCGGTTGGGTTCCGGTTATGCTCTGGATCCTGATCGGTGGTATCTTCTTCGGTGGTGTCCACGATTTTGGTGCTCTTTTTGCATCTCTTCGTCATAAGGGCCAGTCCATCGGTGAGATCATCGGGGATACCATGGGGTACAAGATGAAGAAGCTTTTCTGTGTCTTCACCTATCTTACCCTTCTTCTGGTGGTTGCAGCCTTCTCTTCCATGGTTGCCGGAACCTTCTGCGCCACCTACACCGAATCCGGCGTATTGGATAAGGCTGCCAGTGCAACCAATGCATCCACAGCCATGATCTCACTGCTGTTCATCCTGATGGCTGTTGTCTTCGGTTTTATGATCTACCGTCGTAATGCGCCCCTTCTGGTGTCCACCATTGCGGGTATTTTAGCCATTGTTGCTGTCATTGCCATCGGACTGAATTTTCATCCGATCTACTTAAACGAAAGAACCTGGATGATCATTATCGGTATCTACATCGCCATTGCATCCGTTGTTCCGGTATGGATCCTGCTCCAGCCCCGTGACTACTTAAGCTCATTTTTGCTTTATTTCATGCTGGGTGTGGCAGTTCTTGGCATCTTCGCATCCCATCCAAATATGGGCAAAATGCCGGCCTTTACCGGTTTTTACAATCAGACCCAGGGATATCTCTTCCCTGCTTTATTTGTAACCATCGCCTGCGGTGCTATCTCCGGTTTCCACTCTTTAGTGTCTTCCGGTACAACATCCAAGCAACTTGACAACGAAAAACATGCTCTTCCGATTGCCTACGGCTCTATGCTCATCGAGTGTGTCCTTGGCCTTTGCACCATCTGCGCTGTTGGTTTCTTCTGGAGCAAATTCTCCTCAGGAGAAGTCACCAACCCGATGCAGGTCTTTTCCATGTCGATTGCCGCTATGGTTGGTACCATTCCGGGGCTTTCAGGTGCTTCCCACATCCTGCAGTCCCTTTTGATCCTTGCCATTTCTGTATTCTGCCTGACCTCCCTGGATACTTCCACACGTCTGGCCCGCTACACCTTCCAGGAATTTTGGCTGACGGACGGACAGACCGTTGCCGATGTAACCGGCGTCAAAAAGATCCTTACCCATCCGCTCCTCGGTACCGTTGTTACCGTTGTTGTAGGTGTTGGCCTTGGTATGACCGGTTATATCAACATCTGGCCACTCTTCGGAGCTTCCAACCAGCTTCTTGCAGCGGTAGGTCTTTTAGCTGTTGCAACCTGGCTTGGCAAAGTCGGTAAGGAAAACCGCATGTTCTTCATCCCTATGATCTTCATGCTGATTGTAACCGTAACATCTTTGGTTCAGACTGTAATCAAAAACTACACCGCCATCACCTCCGGTGCTGCTGCCGGCGACATGGGATGGAGTATCGTAAGAACCGTCATTGCATGCCTTCTTGTGATCCTCTCCCTTGTTCTTGCTGTTAACAGCATCCGAACCATGGCATCCCAGAAAAAAGAAAAGAACAGTTCCTCTGCTGACAAAGCAGCATAAAAAAGAGGGTTTCGTCACCGGATATCCGGTGACGAAACCCTCTTTTCTTTTATCTGCCTACCCTTCCATCACTTGATAGATGGTCTTGATGGCATCCTGATAACGCTCCTCAAGTACACCGATCAAAAGATTCAGTTTCCCAGCGCCCTGGTTCATGGTAATGATCTCAATTCCCGCCTGTGTCAAAGCGGATAAAACCTTCACATTCGCATTGTTACTTTCGGTATCCTTCTCACCCACAACGGCAATAACAGAAATTCCATTGAAAACCCCCAGATAATCCGGTTCCAATGCGCAACGGATCTCTGTCAGAAGCTGCTCTTTTACCGCTTCAAACAACTCTGTCTGAATGATCAAAGTCACAGTATCAATTCCTGTAAGGCACTGTTCAAATGGTAGATTGTGATTCTTGAAAATATCCAAAAGGAGGGCAGAAAATCCTGCTCCATCGCTTACCATAACCTTCTCCACCTGAATGACCGACATACCGGATCGACCGGCAACACCCACCATTGGATACTTTTTCTTGCCCTTTGGAATCTTACGGACGATCATGGTTCCGGCATCCTCCGGTTCATTTGTATTACGGATATTGATTGGAATATCCAGCGTCGCCGCCGGAAGAACCGCATCCGTATGCAGGACAGATGCCCCCATATAGGACAGAGTTCTAAGCTCACGGTAGCTTAAATACTCAACCGTCCTTGCCTCCGGGACAATACGCGGATCAGCCGCCTTAAGGCCTGAAACATCCGTCCAGTTCTCATACAGCTGCGCCTCTGCTGCCTGTGCAACAATACTACCGGTAATATCCGACCCTCCCCTGGAGAAGGTGTGAATCACCCCGTTCTCATCAGCTCCGTAGAATCCGGCAATCACCGCCCTCTTTAAAGGGTGCAACGCTGCTGCCATGGCCCGTCTTGTCATCACATCGTCGAAATTACCGTCCACATCAAAACAGATGCACCATGCCGGATCCACAAAGGTATATCCAAGATATAAAGCCAGGATCTGAGAGTTTAAATACTCCCCTCGACTTGCCATATAATCTCTGTCCGGCTTCTTCATAAGATTCCGGCGAATGATATCCATCTCATGATCCAACGGGAAATCCACCCCAAGCTCTGTGATAATGTCATGAAACCGGTCTCTGACCGCTGTCAGGCATTCACCCACCGGCTGATCGGTAACTGCATTCTCATAACACTGAAGCAGAAGATCCGTCACCTTGATATCCTCGGCAAAGCGCTTTCCCGGTGCCGATGCCACAACAAGTCTCCGCGCAGGTTCCATCTCAATAATCTTTTTTACTTTACGAAACTGCTCGGCACTTGCCAGAGAAGTTCCACCAAATTTCACTACAATTGTATCCATACTCTTCCTTTCAAAACGAGGATATTTTACCATAAAAAATCCGCCCCAAAAAGGGCGGACTTTAATTTGCACGTTGAAAAAGCGTCTCCTGTGTGGAAACCATTTTATCAGCCAATGTAAGAAGCCATCCTTCCTTGCTTACAGGAGGATGAAAGAAGGTCAAAGGCCACATATGCGTCAGAATGGCCTTCTTCTCCCGATCGGATAGGCCGAAGTCACGATTGGCCTTTTCCGCTGCAATATAAGGATGATGATAGCCATGCAGATGATCGCCGTATTCATGCCAGTCATAGAGAAAATAATCATGGAGAAGGGCCGCACGAACCAGAGCCCTTTCATCGCAGTTGACACGAAGAAAACATTTCAATGAAAAAGCTTTTTTGGCAACACTAAGACAGTGGTCATAGGTTGTAATACGACCATGCTGAATATAGTTTTTCATTTGCTTTAAGTTCTCATCTTCCACCAGTTCCAGCGAAATCCTGCGAAATCTCTCTTCTTCTGATAATGTCATTTTCTCACCTGTATCTTTTCCTGCAGTTTTGCAAAAAATTCCCGGATCGAGTCTGTATTGACCCCCATCCGTTTTCTCGGCCGATAGCCCAGCATGGTATGCAAATGATAGCGGTCTCTCCAGGAGAGACTCTCTGCAAAACGGTTTAGTCTTTCGTTCATGCTCTCTCCTGCACTGCTCATCGCATCTCTGGCATTGCTACCGGCACTAAGGATCGCATCCTTCGCGCTGCTTCCGGCACTGGATAAAGCATCACTTGCCACAGAGGCAATGGCAGCCGGTGCCACCCGTACCCTCTGGTAACCTGCATCCGCCTTTTCATTGAAGGAAGCCTCCGCCCGCTCCAACTGACTTACGATCTTCGTAAGAGACGCAACCGTAAGTGCCATATCGATTCCCATGATAAACATAAAAACCAGAGCAAACACCTCATTGGTAAGGGGATACTTCTCGATGGGAAGTTCCTCCACCACAGGAATCATATATCTTACAACAAAAATCCCTGCAATTCCAAACCCACAGGTCGCCGGAAGGCAGACACGCCCGTTGATGTTAAGGGGTACTTTGCTGTAATCCCACCAGACTGCGTGAAATACCCTCTCAAGCACGTAGGAGGTAAGATATTCAAGTATCATGCTGCCAAAGGCGCAGATACAAAAGATCAGCCAGACAGGATGTTCTGCGTTCGCCTTCTGCGGAAGAAAGTGAAAGACAACCATTGCAAGAACCACACCTGCTCCGTAAATCGGACAAATCGGGCCGAATAAAAATCCGCGATTCTCCCAAGCTCCGTTCTTAAAGGTACAAAACGTGCATTCATAGAGCCAACCGATTACAGAAAAAACAATAAAATAATTAAACAATCTTGCAATAATCATATCTTCGACTTCTCTGGATTCATTATAATATTTTCAATCATCCTATGCTGACCATGAATGGATTCAAAAACACGAATCTCACAGTTCGTCGGCCTTGGTCTCCACATGAGCCCGTTTCGCTTATTGGTCAGATAGCCGCTCAGTGGCCGCATAATACCGCCGTGGCAGGCAACCAGAACATTTTCATAATCCTTCTGCTCAAGTTCTTTAAGAAAATCCGAGGTTCGTGCCACCATCTCCTTTACGGTCTCAACGGTCCTTGGTGCCGGAAAAATCTCCGGAAGTGCCCAGTACAGACTCATCTTAAGCCCCATCTTATCGTACGGGCAAAGCTCATAGTCACCGAAATTGACTTCCTTGATCCTCTCGTCCACAATCAGCTTGTCTTCTGTTATATCACCCACAATACAGGCCGTTGCCTTCGCACGTTGCAGAGGACTTGAATATACTGCATCAAAGTGAATGTCTCCGATGCGCTTTCTTGTCTCTTTTGCCTGCTGAATACCAACCTCATTCAACGGTTCATCGTAACAGCCCTGCATTAAATGCTGTGCGTTTAATTTGGTCTGTCCATGTCTGATAATCCAAATTTTCATAAATCAATTCCTTCTTTTCATGATCAAGACTCGCTCGCGAGTCTTGCGCGCCGGATTCGGGTCTGCTTCAGCAGACAATTTCCTGTCCGAATCCGTGCGCATCCTCGCGGAGCGTTTAACTCAGTCGGAGCTTGTACCCCGACTGAGTTAACTCCTGCCATTCTATCACAGCATGTTGCTTATGTCATGAAAATATCGAATTTAGCTTATTTAACATGAACATTCCATTCCACGCGACCATGCTCCTTCCGGTAACGGTTCGGTGTCACCCCCGTACGTGCCTTAAAGCTCTGGATGAAATGACTCTGTGAAGAGAAACCAAGCCTCTCCGAAATTTCTACCAGTGAATATTCACTGTAGCGTAGAAGGTTCTGTGCCTGCTCAATCTTCTTCTCCCGGATATAATCACTAAGGGATACCCCGATCTCCTTGATGAACAGACGGGAAAGATAGCCGGTGGACAGTCCGATATATTCCGCAATTTCATTGGTCGTGATACGCTCCGACATATGGCTGTAGATATAATTTAACGTCTCGGTGATGGGCTTGGATGTTCCTGCAAACTTCTTAAGCAGGCGCATCTTACCTGTAAAATCCATCACCATGGCATCGTGCAGATCCGTAACCGCCTCAATCGTATCCGCCTGGTCAAGCTTTAAGATATAAAAGTCCGACAGCCGGAAGGCTTTCTCTTCATCCAGTCCCTGCTCAACGCATAACCTGGTGATAAAAGCCGCCGTAACAACAAAATGGTATTTCAGATTCTGTACCGGATTCCTTGACAGCTTTCCTACGCCGTCTGTCGCGTTGAAACGGTTCTCCTCGCAGTTCCTCCTTACTGCATCCATGTCACCTGTTGCAACCGCACGGTAAAAAGCAATTTCCTCTTCCGGAGCGCGATGTATATTCTGGTCATCGCTCTCCTCGAATTCTTTCATATACCAATCATTTAATAATCCCATTCCATTAGCCCTCATGTTTTTTATTCTAACATGAAAAAGGTATCAATGGGACATCCATTGACACCTCTTTCGCATCGAAATGTTACTTTTTACTCCTTGACACCACCTAAGGTTACACCCTCGATGATGAATCTGCTCAGCATAAGATATACCAGTACGATTGGTACAATGGCAATCATAATCATCATATAAACTTTACCCATATCAAATGTCATAAAGTCCGCTCCGCGGAGGGTTGCAATCAGAACCGGAAGCGTCTGCTTCTTCTTGGTTGTAATAACCAGGGCCGGAACGAAGTAGTTGTTCCATGCTCCGACAAAGGTAAAGATTGCCTGAACTGCGATCGCCGGCTTCATGATTGGGATCACGATACGGTTAAAGGTCATGAACTCGTTCGAGCCATCAATTCTTGCAGCTTCTACCAGGGACATTGGAAGAGATGCCTGCATGTAGCTATACATAAAGTAGAAGACTGCCGGTGAAGCGATTGCCGGTAAAATCAGCGCTAACAGGTTGTCATCCATGTGGATATTCATTAATAAACGCAGGAATCCAAGGGCAGTAACCTGTGTCGGCATTACAAGGATCATCATGATGAATGTAAATGCCGGTCTCTTGGCGCGAAAATTATAGGCATAAATTCCATAGGCTGTCATAGCTGAAAAATAAGTACAGATGGCAGCACAACCACCGGAAACAATCAGGCTGTTTCTGATTCCATATAATACCGGTATATTGGAATCATTTAACACGTTGCGCATGTTCGTTAAGAACATGGTTCCCGGCAGAATGGAAAATCCCTTCATCAGGTCAACATGCTTACGTGAAGCATTGATCACAAGAATGTAGAAAAAGAACAGACACATAAATGCGAGGATTACCAGCACAATATGTGCAATCACTTCCCGAAGGGTGATCGGACGTTTTAAACTTTTATCCATTATGCTCTCTCCTTTCTCTTTTTCTTCTTTAACTTCTTTGCTTCAACTGCATCTTCGTCCTGCATCATCTTGAACACGATGAAGCAGAGGATTGCGCTGATTACAAACAGGTAAACCGATAAGGCACCTGCCATACCGTAGTTCTTAGAAGCAAGATGCTTGTTCAAGAACATGATCAGTGTCATCGTTGTTCGATCCGGTGCGCCTGCGCCGTTTGTAAGAATCTGCGGTACATCATACATCTGAAGTCCACCGATGATGGATGTAATCAGTGTATAGGCCAGAATCGGACGAATCAGTGGCAATGTAACATGACGGAAAATCTTGGCATGGTTACAGCCATCCAGCTCTGCTGCTTCGAACAGAGCCGGGTTAATACCCATAATCGCTGCCATCAGCATGATAGCTGTATTACCGAACCACATCAGGAAGTTCATTAATGCAATCAGTGAACGTGCTCCAAGTGTTGATACCATGAAACGAATGTTGTGATGGATCAATCCTGTTGACATAAGAATCTGATTGATTGGGCCTGCATCGGAGAATAATGTGAAGAAAAGCATTGCAAATGCAGACGCCATGATCAGGTTCGGAAGGTATATAACCACCTTGAAAAACTGAAGTCCGTGAATACGGATTCTATGATCCGTAAACCATGCAGCAAGTAACATTGCAATCCCGATCTGAGGAATAAATCCTGCGATCCACATGATGAATGTATTGCCTGCATACTTTAGAAGGTCTGACTCCAGGAGGGCCTTGTAGTTTTCAAGGCCCACGAAGTTTGGTCCCACTTCTATCAGTCCTGATCGATAGTACTCATAGAAGCTGTATCTTATGGTATCAACCAGCGGAATCAATGAGAACACGAGGAAGGTTACAAAAAAAGGAAGAATAAAAATGTATCCCCATCTCTCATAGCTCACGCTTTTGTTATTTGAACGATTTGATTTCATAATTCAGTGCTCCCTTACCTACATTACATTGACACTGTGGGCCTAATGTAACATTATGGCCACTCAACATCCGTAAGCTCTGGGTATTTCTCCTTGATTGCTGTCTCAAAGTTCTTCTTTGCCTTTTCCTCTGTGATCTTACCGTTGAAGTAATCACCGAAAGCGTTCTGGAAAGCCTCTCCACAACCCTGATCATAAGGGGAGATGTTGCTCATATCGATGGTTGGAGCAACCTCTGCAAATAAAGCAATGTGGTTCTGTCCGCCTAAGAACTCTGAACCGTACTTTGGATCCTTTGCAAGCTCATCCATACCGGATGTTGTATTTGTATAATCCTGAGTATCTTTTGTAATCTTAATGAGGTTATCCTTGTTTGCTGTAAGCTGTAACATGATATCCTTGATGTGCTTAGGGTTATCTGTTCCGTTAGCAGCTACTAACCATGAACCGCCCCAGTAGAATGGCTGAGGACCGTCACATACAGCCCAGTCACCTGCTCCTTCTTTACCTGCATTACCCTGAAGTGTGAAGTTGATGCCCCAGGTTGAGTAGAAGAATCCGAATACCTTGGAATCAGCAGCCTGATCCTTGTTCCACTCGTCTGTCCACTGTCCGCCAACCTTGTGGTTTAATCCTTCGTCTGTATAGGTCTTGGACTGCTTTACCCAGTTCATAAGGTTTGGATCTACCTTAACGGTTGTTCCGTCAACCCACTTGCCGGATACGTTGTTAGAGAATACACGGAAGGTATCTGCTACGGATGAAAGCATGAAGTAACCCTTGTTCTTCATCTCTTTTGCTGCTGCATCGAACTTGTTCCAGTCAGCCAGCTTCTCCTGTACCTTTTCCGGATCATCTGTTCCGAATACGTCCTTTGCAATGGATCTTCTATATGCGAAAAGTCCAGGTGTGGCCTGCCATGAAGTACCGCGGAGGTCTCCGTTCGCATCGGTAACAACATCCTTTGTATACTGATACTGGTCTGCAAGGTCTTCATCGCTGATGCCCAGATCCTTAAGAGGAACGGAAACATTAGCATTGGCATCGGTATACTTTAATGCATAGTCAGCCTCTACAAGGAACATATCAACCTTCTGGTCATCGGATGCATCCGCCTGCTTCTGAAGAGCCTGATCCAGCTTATCCTGATATACACCGTTCTCATTCGGGTTTACGGTCCAATGAATCTCTGTACCATCCTTTAAGTAAGTAATGGATTTGTCATCGGATACCTTTTCAACCTCTGAATAGTAATCATTCAGACGACTCTGGAACTCCTCATTCCATACATAGATGTTAAGAATCTTTCCCTCTTTTTCTGTGTTGATCGTAGCCTTCTTTGCGCTACCACCCTTGTTAGAACTACCACAACCAGCAAGAACCCCCATGGTCATTGCAGCAACTAACAGTACACTGACAACTTTACGTTTCATTACACTACCTCCTCCTTCATGAGTGTATTACATCTCCCGAACGCTTTCCCCGTCCGGTTGTATATAGTTTACGAAATCGTTATCAGCGATTATATTAAAAAAAGACACAAAATGTCAATTTCATGACATGAATTGAATCTGATATATTCACATCAAAAAAAGGACAAAGTTTCCCTGTAAACCTTGTCCTTTCTGCATTTATTCTAGTGTTGTTTTTTGATATTACTCACGTACCAACAAAATGTTGCAATCCTGTGTAAGAATAGTGTCATCCAAATGGTTGCCCGAAACGTTCTGTCCGTTCACCGTCACGTGATACGTTCCTTTCGCCTTTTTCTCAGGATTTTTTACCGTAATATGCAGCATTTTTCCGCGGAATTTCTTATCCACCCGGTATTCTTCCCACTCCGCCGGTACAGAAGGTGCAATGGTAAGACCTGCCGGATCCGGTCGAAGGCCTAAAATACCCTCAACACAACCAACCATTACCGTAGAAGCGGTTCCGGTCAACCAGTGAACATGACTTCTTCCAAAATGCGGACTTGCCGGACCCTCAGTAAACTGACCATAGCAGTATGGCTCTAACTTACGCACATCCGCCTGCTCGTTCTGCGCAGAAGGTGCATTCTCCATAAATACCTGAAAAGCCTCATCGCCGCGTCCAAGGAGTGCTTCTGCAAGAATCAGCCAGCCCTGTGACTGTGAGAAGATACCGGAATTTTCCTTTACACCCTGGTTATAGATAACAGCCAGAGCACCGTCAAAGGCATGCGCATGATACGGAGGGTCCATAAGAATCGCACCGTACGGTGTATTTAAATGATCCTCCACCTGCTTCATAATACCTTCTGCTCTCTCACCGGTTGCCACCCCACTGATAACAGCCCAGCTCTGTGGATTCAACCATAATGACGCTTCTTTAGCGTCCTTTGCTCCTACAACCTCTCCGGCCTCTGTAAAGCCTCTAGTATAACGGTCACTGTCAAAGCAAAGCTCTTCCAGCTTCACTGCAAAAGCATCCTGCATCTTCGTCAGCTCATTCAGATAGGTCTCGTCGGATTTTACCTTTGCAAAGCGTTTCATAACGGTCATGGCATAATAGTACTGAAGCGCAACAAAGGTCGACTCACCGTTGGCTCCAAGGCGCAGGCAGTCATTCCAGTCTGCATATAATCCTGCCGGAAGTCCGTGCGGTCCAAGATGTTCGGATGAGAACATAATGGCTCTTTTTAAATGCTCATATACACTTGCCTCATCCTGATCCGAGAATGGAATCACTTCATCCAGGAACTTAAGATCACCGGTCTCAGAGATATATTTATATACGGTCGGGAACAGCCAGAGTGCATCATCTGCACGGTATGCCGGATGGCCTGTCGCCTCACGGTAGGAAGCATCCTCCGGCTTATCCTCATGTCCCGGGTTATGTGTAAATTTCACCAGTGGAAGGCCACCGCCATGGTGCACCTGGGCTGACAGCATAAAGCGGATCTTATCGGCTGCCATCTCAGGTGATAGATGAATGATACCCTGAATATCCTGTACGGTATCACGGTAGCCATAGCCGTTGCGCAGGCCGCAGTATGTAAAGGACGCAGCTCTTGACCAGATGAAGGTCATATAACAGTTATAGGCATTCCAGGTGTTCAGCATCGTATCAAATTCCGCGCTCGGTGTATGTACCTGAAGAGCCGATACACGCTCCTCCCATAACTCCTTTAACACCTTCCAGTCGTTTTCAATCTTTTCCTTTGGATTGGAAGCGTAAGTCTGCTTCAGCTCGCGGATAATTTCCGGATCTCCGGCTCCGACAATGAAACAGAAGACCTTCTCTTCTCCGGCTGCAAGCATAACATCGGTGGAAAGGGCTCCACAGGCGTTTTCATTATAGCTGAGAACATTTCCGAGATTTCCACGCATTACACCGATCGGATTTCCGTAGCTGTGATATCTGCCAAGGAATTCCTCCTTATCTCCGCAGTAGGAAGCAACCTCTGCTCCGGCAAGACCGATAAAACGCTCTTCCACCTGCTTATGGTCAACCTCTTTTCCCTCATCCAAAGCATCTAAATTGCCATGAATCTGCTGTCTTAGGATGCCCTCCTCATAGATGGTTCTTGAAATGAACTGGGAATACTGAAGATTCACCTGATCCTGCTCATAATTGCTGTGATTGGTAAATTCCGCATAGCCGGTCACCGTCAGACATCTTGTTGTGGTGTCGTTGTTTTTGATTTTCAATGCCCACACCTCATACCGGCTGGCCTTCGGAACATAATATAAAGCCTCGGTATGAATCTTCTCATAATCCGACTCCATAACCGTATAGCCCATTCCGTGGCGACAGATATTATGATAGGAGTCTAAATCTTTTCCCACCGGCTGCCAGGAAGCAGACCAGAAATCCCCGTTTTTATTGTCACGAAGATAGATATAACGACCCGGACGATCCTGCCCGTCAAAGATATAACGGAGAATTCGTCCATTTGCTCCTGATTTGACAAAGCTGTATCCACCGGCCTGATTGGATATCAGGGCACCGTATTCCGGATCACCCAGGTAGTTCGCCCATGGTGCCGGTGTATCCGGATTTGTAATAACATATTCACGTTGCTCATTATCAAAGTAACCGTATTTCATCGAATCTCCTATCCGTACCCCTAACGTACTGTATTTTTCTTGTTATATCAGATTCTACGAAATTTCACTTAAGCGATATATCATATCGAAAACAGAAATGTCAGATTCATGCTCTATATTTTTCTCCGGATAAAACAGAATAAATTTGACAAATGGTATCATATCGATATCATTGTAACATCAGATTACTATATTTTACTTTCTATGAACAGGAGGCTTAAATGATTGAAAAAGAGCTAAAAGTAAAGCCAAACGGCATGCCCGTCTTACTTCTTTGTGTGATTCTCTATGTCATCGATTCCTTTGTCATTGCCTGGGGCGGAATTATTTTAGGACAACATAATTACATTTTAGGAACCATCTTTCTGGTCATCGGTTGTCTCTATGCTGCCATTGGCTGGATTCCATTCTGCGGACTGAAGGTCATCGGCCCGAAAGAGGCTCTCGTCCTCACCCTGTTTGGCCAGTACATCGGCACCTTGCGACGCCCAGGCTTTTATTTTGTAAATCCTTTTTGCATTGCCGTGAATCCGGCTGCAAAGACCCGTCTGATGCAAAGCGGGGATGTGGCTGGCACAAATGGGGCAAGTACCCTTGAACTCCTTGCAAATGCCACCACAACATCGCAGAATCATTACACCGGAAAGAAGCTCTCCCTCAAGGCCATGACCTTAAGCAATGCAAAGCAGAAGATCAACGACAGCCTGGGGAACCCTGTGGAAATTGCCATTGCTGTAATCTGGCGCGTAACAGACACCGCCAAGGCTGTTTTTCAGGTAGACAACTATAAGGAATATCTTTCTCTTCAATGCGACAGTGCACTTCGTAATATTGTCCGCCTGTATCCTTATGATCTGGTAAAGCCGTCGGATGCACCGGAAGAGGATACAATAGAAAATACAAGCCTGCGGGGTTCCAGTGATATCATTGCACAGAAGATCAAAGATGAAATTCAGTCCAAGGTATCCGATGCCGGCATCGAAATCATGGAGTCCCGTATCACCTACCTGTCCTACGCTCCGGAGATTGCGGCCGTTATGCTGCAGCGCCAGCAGGCCTCTGCCATCATTGACGCCAAACGACTTGTGGTGGACGGTGCTGTGGGAATGGTGGAAATGGCACTTCAGAAGCTTTCCGACCAGCACGTTGTCACCTTGGATGATGAACGAAAAGCAGCCATGGTATCCAATCTGATGGTTGTTTTGTGCAGCAATAAGGACGCAAATCCGGTTGTAAACATTGATACTACACATTAACGCACAAACACATATACAAATACTTGTTAGTATATATGTTGTAATTATATTTATAATGCAACTTCATTCAAGTAGGCTGGCTTGCAGATGGGACCTTGGCTCGTTGTTATAAATCGAGTAGGCTGACTCCTACTCGATTGCAACTCTGTTGTCCACCTCAAGGCAAGGCCTTTCGGTGTCCTACAGTCGCCAAAGTCCCCCTTGCAAGCAAGCTTGCAGATGGGACCTTGGCTCGTTGTTATATCAAAAAGAGCAGTGAAACCATCCGGCTTCACTGCTCTCCTCCTAGAAAACAATCCTTATTTTCTATCTAAATACTCAACCAATGCATTTGCAATCAATGCAGAGAAGGA
Organism: Lachnospiraceae bacterium C10; assembly: GCA_900100095.1. Taxonomy (GTDB): domain Bacteria; phylum Bacillota; class Clostridia; order Lachnospirales; family Lachnospiraceae; genus Weimeria. Next base: position 14,522 of record FMTN01000026.1, on the reverse strand, counting down.
AATTCCGCGTCTTTCTGCCTCCTGCTGTGCAACGGAATACATATCCGGACGCATTGTCAGAGTATACTGCTTTTTCTTATTCGCAACCCTTGGTCGTCCCCGACCACGCCTTGGCTCTTCTGTCTTTGCCACTGTGTCTACTTTCTTCTCAGCCATAATGCTACTCTCCTTGCTTTTTCCAATAAACATATTTCTGAAAAATACGTCTAAATATTATATTATTCCCCCAATAAATGCAAGTCTCTTTTCCATTCCCACGAAAAGAAACTAATTATTGTAAAATAGTTTCCTCTCTTTCAATTTTTACTTGCATATTTACTTGGATGTGTTATGGTATGAAACGCATATATTCATAAGAAAAGAGGTGCCTATGTCTTTTATTCAAACATCACTTCCCATTATACTGGCAAGCGCTTCTCCACGTAGAAGTGAACTGCTAAAACAAACCGGTCTGACCTTTACCGTGGATGTATCCGATGCCGACGAAAACTGCGACGCTACCGACCCGGAACAGTATGTCATTGAGCTTTCCAGGCGCAAGGCATCCGCTGTTGCCCCAAAGCACCCGAATCATCTGATCATCGGCGCAGATACGGTTGTTGTCTATGACGATGAGATCCTTGGCAAACCAAAGGATGAAAAGGAAGCTCTCGATATGTTAATGTACCTGTCCGGCCGCACCCACCAGGTCGTTACCGGCGTAACACTTCTTCGTACTTCCGACAGCGGAATTTTATTATCGAAAACCTTTGCAGAAGTAACGAATGTTACTATGTATAAAAACGATCGTTACTTTTTACAGCGCTATATCGACACAAAGGAACCTATGGACAAGGCTGGAGCCTATGGCATACAGGGAATGGGCGCTCTGCTTGTAGAAAAGATTGAAGGAGATTATAATACCGTTGTCGGACTGCCTCTCGCCCGCGTTTGTCGCGAACTGGCAGATCTTGACCCGAAATTATAACACTAACAGAAAGGATTTGATATGACACGTCTTCAAAGAGTTATGAACGAACTCGAAAAACACGGACTGAAACAAATGATTATCTGTGACCCTGACAGCATCTGGTACCTGACAGGCATCGACGTTGCACCTTACGAGCGGCTCTTTGCCCTGCTTCTTCAGAAAGACAAGCAGCCGGTTCTGTTCGTCAATCAGCTGTTCTTCCTCCCGGAGCATGTTGCATACCCTCTGGTCTGGCACACCGACTCCGACGATCCTGTTGCCCAGATTGCAGAATATGTTGATCCGGCACAGCCTCTTGGAATTGACAAGGAATGGCCGGCACGCTTTTTGATTCCTCTAATGGAGAAACTCCCTTCCCTTACCGTTAAACTGTCTTCCGACTGTGTGGACGACTGCAGAGCCGTTAAGGACGAGGAAGAGAAAGAAAAAATGCGCATTGCCTCCCAAATCAATGACAAAGTCATCCTTATGGCAAAAGACTATATAAAGGCCGGAATGACAGAAAAGGAAGTTGCCGCCTATATTGATCAGCAATACCTTTTAAACGGCTGTGAGGGGCCGTCCTTTACGACCATCGTATCCTTTGGTGCCAACGCAGCCGATCCTCATCATGAACCGGATGATACGGTATTAAAAGAGGGGGACTGCGTTCTCCTTGACATGGGCTGCCGCAAAGACCGTTACTGCAGCGATATGACAAGAACCTTCTTCTTCGGAGAGCCTGCAGAAGAATATGCCAAGATCCATGATCTCGTACGACAGGCGAACGAAAAGGCAGAAGCTATGATTCGTCCGGGCATTCCAATCTGTGAGCTCGACCGGGCTGCAAGAGATTTGATTACGGAAGCCGGATACGGTGAATACTTTAATCACCGCCTCGGACATTTCATCGGCCAAAGAGACCATGAAAAAGGTGATGTCAGCGAAACCAACACCACCTTAACCAAACCCGGAATGATTTTCTCGATTGAACCGGGTGTATATCTTCCCGGAAAATTCGGTGTAAGAATTGAAGATCTTGTCCTCGTAACCGAAGACGGCTGTGAGGTCTTAAACAAGGTCGACAAGCGTTACGCAATCATCGGATAATTCCTTACAGAACGAGGCAAATTTCATTTGTCTCGTTCAATTTTTCTACAGGGATATAATCTCCCTCCAATTCCTGACCATTTACTGTCAAACGGGAAGCCCCGCTGCTCTTATGATACGGATTCTTAACCGTAATATTCAGCTTCTTTCCACGGAAGTCCTTCTCCATGGTAAAACCATCCCAGTCCTTTGGAATGGACGGGCTTAAATGAATTCCTCCAAGATCCGGACGGATACCAAGAATACCTTCAACACAGCCGACCATCATTGTGCTTGCGGTTCCTGTCAGCCAGTGGACATGGCTTCGTCCTGTATTCGGACTGTCCTTGCCCTCGGTAAACTGGCCATAGGCATATGGCTCGATACCACGAATCTCGGCCCTCTTATTCTGTGCAGCCGGTGCATTCTCCATGAAATATTCAAAGGCCCGGTCACCGTCACCCAACAGCGCTTCTGCCAGAATCAGCCATCCCTGCGGCTGTGAAAAGATTCCTGCATTTTCTTTCGTTCCCTGATTAAAGATAACAGCAAGCGCTCCGTCAAATGCATGTGCATGATACGGAGGTGCCATGACCTGTGCTCCATAGTTCGTATTCAATTCATCAAAAACCAGCTGCATGATCTTCTCTGACTGTTCTTTGGTTGCGATACCACTGATGACAGCCCAGCTCTGTGGATTCAACCAGAGGGAAGCCTCTTTTGCCTCTCTGCCTCCAATTACCTGTCCGTCTTCGGTATAGCCACGGATAAAACGGTCTTCATCCCAGCACAGCTTTTGAATCTTCTCCCCGTACAGAGAAATCTTCTCTTCCAGGAAGGTGATTTCCTCCTCATCCTTTTTCTCTTCTGCAAGAATCTTAAGGATCTTAAGGGCATAATAGAACTGCAAAGCGACGAAAGAAGACTCTCCATTGGCTCCAAGGCGCAGGCAGTCATTCCAGTCTGCATAAAGTCCGGCCGGAAGTCCATGAGGTCCGAGATGGTTTAAGGAGAAGGAAATTGCCTTCTTTAAATGTTCATAGACGCTGTCCTCTCCCTTGTTTGCATACGGAATCACTTCATCCAGATAAGCTACGTCTCCTGTCTCTGACAGATATTTATAAACCGTCGGGAAAAGCCAGAGTGCATCATCTGCGCGGTATGCCGGATGTCCGGTGGACTGCCTATAGGAAGCATCCTCCGGTGTATCCTCATGTCCCGGCTGATGCGTGAATTTCACAAGCGGAAGACCTCCTCCATGGTTGACCTGCGCGGAAAGCATAAAGCTGATCTTCTCCTTCGCCTCCTCAGGAGCAAGATGAATCACACCCTGAATATCCTGAACTGTATCGCGGTATCCATAACCATTACGAAGACCGCAATAGATAAAGGATGCAGCTCTACTCCAGGTAAATGTCATATAGCAGTTATAGGCATTCCAGATATTGAGCATGGTGTTAAATTCCTTTGACGGAGTTGTAACATGTAAATGCGAAAGACGGGAATTCCAGAAACTGCGCAGTGCAGCCATCTCCGTCTTTACCTGTCGGAATACGTCCACCTCATATTCACGAAGAATCTTTGTTGACTCTTCCTTATACTTCATTCCGAGAACAAAACAGAACGTCTTCTTCTCTCCCGGTGCCAGGATGATCTCGGTAGACAATGCACCGCAGCTGTTATTGTTATAGCTTAATACATTGCCAAGATTACCGGAAGATACACCGATCGGGTTCGCATACGTGCGATAATCTCCAAGGAAAGCCCTCTTATCTCCACAGAAACTGTCCACCTGCGCTCCGGCCATTCCAAAGAAGCGTTCCACATATGCATGTCCGTCCTGTGTGGCCTGCTCCTCACCCAGATCCAGATTTCCATTGATCTGCTGGCGAATCATGTTATTCTCGTAAAGTGTCCGGCTGATGAACAAAGAATACTGAAGATTGATCTGATCCTGCTCGTAATTGTTCTCATTTGTAAATTCACAATAACCGGTCGTAATAAGATGACGCACCTTATCACTTCGGTTCTCTAATACAACTGCCCAGACTTCATGCTGTGCATCAATCGGAACATAATACAATACCTCTGACCGAATTCCTGCATATCCGGCAAAGATCTTGGTATATCCCAGACCATGACGGCACTCACTGTGATACCGCGTAACATCCTTACCAACCGGCTGCCAGGAAGCTGACCAATAATCCCCGCTGTCCTGATCCAGGATGTATACATAGCGTCCCGGTTGATCAAACTGATTGAATACATAACGAAGAATCCGCCCATTTGCACCAGATTGTGCAAAACTGTAACCGCCTGCATTATTCGATATCAAAGCACCGTATTCCGGTGAACCGAGATAATTCGCCCATGGCTGTGGCGTGGCCGGATTCGTAATCACGTATTCCTTCGCATTATCATCAAAATGTCCGTACTCCATTCTTCGTCCCTTCTCTCTAAAACCCTCTATTTTACTCAACGAAATCGTTTTTGTTATTTTTTATTTTATACGACCTTATTTACGAAAACTACGAAAACTCTCCATACTTTTATCCAAAAATCACTTTCTTTTTTTGTGAAAATTGCAAACAGGGTTCCGGCTGGAATTTTCTGAAAACATCTTTCGAATTCCAGAAGAAGTGATACAATAGTTTTGTAAAAGTGACAAGGATTTATTCCTGATGAAAAGTAAGGGGGTCTTTTATGACAGAATTATCAGAACTGATGGACTATGTAAAGAAAAAAGGGTACAGTACCGTTCCATATGACAACGTGAATGGGGACAGCGTATATCTCTCTTGCGGTATCCGAGGGGAATTTTTAAACGGAGAAGACAATTTTCAAAAAATCATCGATGCCATCCGCCGCTTCCAGAAAAAGGATTATGGTGATGCATCGGAACATGGAAAGACCCCACGTCCGGGCCATGAATATGGTCGTTATGATATATCAAGACTGAATGCCAATGCAAATCAGGACTCTGCTGTCTGGATTCACAGAGCGGAAGATTCCTTAATCGTATATTTTCAATTCGAACGATAACCGTTTCTAAGGCGAACAAAGGCCCAGCAATCTTCTGCCGGGCCTTCTTTCCTTTTACTCCTACTCCATCTTCTCGTAACGCGTATAAAAGATATCTTCTCCACATGCATGGTGTGTTCCGTCCTCATCTGTGATGATATAATCGCCTTCACAGATAAAGGTACGACCACGACGATGCTTAATATATGGAGTTACGACTCTTCCGTCCGGTCTCGTAATCTTAATCAGATTATCGGTTACGATCCAGCTCTTGGTGACTACGTCAGAGTACAGTTCGAAACCGTCCTCCATGCCGCAATCCGGTTTATACTGTTCCGCGTTTGCCATTAAGGATGTTCTTCTACACTTCATAGTAATTCCCCTTTCATAGTGAATTGCATGGAAACTTACAAAGAACCCCTACCTTTGTTCGTCTCTTTTGCTTATTTTACACTATTTTATATAAAATATAAAGGTATATTCGAAAGAATGCATCCATATTTCGTAGATGTGGGGGATTTCTCCGACTGAGTTAAAAAAGCTGAATTTCCTCTCCTTTTATCCACTGCATAAATTTATCGCCACACTCGTATTCTTCATTCGCGTCTGTAAACATCTCCATAGTAACACCCCGTGACTCAAGATAGCGCTGGAATTCCTGGAAATTATCGGAGTTCTTCTTCATTGCTTTCTTCCAGTAAGCGGCAGACATAGCATTCTTCTCTGTACTGGTCTGATGGGAAAGAATCTCTGATGCCGCTGCAACCCGATCGCCCCGTTCCTTGGATCCACTGACAACCACCTTCGGCTCTTCGTAATGTTCCCGGATACAACTGATAATCCAACCGGCGTAATTATCCAGCGGAGCTGTCTGTCGATCGGCCAGCTCCACGGCTCTTAATACCTCAGCCTCATTATGTGCAGCCTCCTTCATGAAGGCTCTTACATCCTTCTCCGATAAACCATTATGTCCGACCAGCTCTTCCATCCGCTCCGGAAGAGTAAACATCGACATCTGCTCATAGCGGTCATTGGTCTCTTCCACAACCTTCTGCCGAGAAGAAATAGCCTCAAAGACCTTCTCTCCCGGGTTATTCCTGCTGATCAAGAATTTCACGGCAACAATCTTACCGCCCCTTCCGGCGGCAATCGGATTGTAATCAAATTTCACATCGCACTGCTCCATCAATTCCTTACGAGCGCGCTCTAGAACACGTCTTCTGAAATCTCCCCAGTCATTGAAGGATTTCTCATTCGCAATCGCTACAATTTCGTCCCAGGAAGCCCCGTTTAACTTGGCCCTCTTTACTTTCGCCTCATCCATGTTAACAACACCAATCATGCATTTCAGCTCCGAGAGGCCATAGTCCTTCACATAAACATCATTCATATCATTCTTAAGATGATATGCCTCAGACTTGATCAATTCATATATTCGAAAAGAGTAATCACACTTGAAGCGCAGGACATTTGCCAGTGAATAACTGGTGTAATTGCTCTTCATTCCAATGATATAAGGTGCAATTCTCTTATTAAAGGTCACGGAAAATGTTCCGTTCTCATATCTGGCATTGGTAATCATGGCCAGAACTTCGAAATTACCGTTATTATCTTCAATCACCATCTGATGACCGGTCATGGTCTTGGCTGTACTAATCAGCTTCTTGTAGATATTCGTATCCGATTGTCTACCAAGTAACTTCTTGATCTCCGACGGAAATAAGGTAGCCACCGGGGTATCCCCATCCATGGTCAGTCGGGACAGTGCAATGGAAGTCAGCTTATTTTCCAGCAACGAAGCCTTATACTTCGCTGTAATCATCTGTCGACCTTTATATACTTTACGATCAACTTCACTTTGCTGCAGAGAATGCTTCTCTTCGTCTTTTCGTGGCATGAAGTACTGCTCCTTACTGTTATATGTTCTCTGTAGTTTCTGCCAGAGGTTTATTCATGGCTCGTTCTACTTACCTTTCTACAATTTAATCCATCTATCCCCCACTTGTCAAGAAATTTTAAGTAGTAATTGCCATTATATCTCTTTTTTGGCGGCAGAAACGACTGAAATCCACTTCTTTTCATGGCCGAACCTACTGTTATGGGTCTGTCATTTATGCCAGATGTATTCTCCTCTTTCTTCTGGCATAAATTACTTATATTGGTAGCTGCCTTCCATATATCATGGCAAAAAATACTTAGCGATTCTATAATTATGGCAAAATCTACTGCCACATCCTATATATTATGGCATATTTTACTTGCTTACTCTCTTTTGATGGCATAATTTACTTGTCTGACCCCCTTATCATGGCAAAATATACTGACCAAAGTATTATTATGGCCATATCTACTTATTTTTTTCTATATACTGGCAAGAATTACTTATCTCGACTTTAACTCTGGCAAAAACTACCGATGGTTTTTATCCTGGCAGATTTTACTTATATCTGTTTTATACTGGCAAAAAGTACTTATTCTCTTCCATTCTCATGTGATATAAAGGCCGAAAATACTGCATAACGGCAGAGTTTACGCCTGTTTTGTGCCTAAAATCCTTCTTTTCAGTACTTTTCGCCATACCTATCAGTACCTTCCGCCAGCATAAGGTAAATACATCAGTCAACTATGCCATGATTTCCTTTCTTTTCTGCCAGAGTTCTATCTCTATCCTGCCAAAGGTTCTAGTCATTTCTGCCATGAAAAAAAGCACAAACCCTTGAAATTACTGGGCTTGTGCTCTTCTCTAAATAAAGAATAACAATTATGTTGTTGTTCTACTATATATATAATAATGCCATCACACCATCTTTTCGAGAATCTGGTTGATCAATTCGTTCTCACTGATCTCATATTTTCCGGCTTCTGACTGAAGATTTTTCAGTGCCAGGTCAGATAAAAGGAACCCTTTTCGATTGTGTCTGGTCTGCTTTCTTGTCGGTGTAATGAACAAAACACCCTGGTTGGCTGGTGGTTCAACTGGCTGTGCTACAGGTGGTACAACAGGCGCCGGCTCTTCTACGACAGGAGTTTTCTCCTCTACTACAGGGATTTCCGTACTTTCTTCTTCCTTATATAAGGTATCATTCTCTGCTGCTTTTACAGGTGTTGTTTCAACTTCTTCCGGCTGGTTGATAGATGTTTCCTGTGTATCATCTAAAGCAGGTTCGCTTTCGACTGCTTTATTTTCGTTCAATTTCTTCTCTTCATTTGCCTCTTTTGAAATCTCCGCAAATATGTTTCTGGATTTGCTCCCCTTCATCCTTTCTTTACCTCCTGTAATAACTCTTTGATTAGGTTAGCATAGTCAACGGCTGCATTGCAGTTCGGGTACTCATCAAATAATCGCACCTGGCGGGACTGAGCCTCCTTTACCTGCTGACAGACACGAATAGATGTATCGAAGACACGGAAGCCCTCTTTCTCTCCGATTTCAGGCAGCTGGTCGTGTACAATGGCGTCCAGAGCGGTACGTTTATCATAGACGGTCAGAAGTACACCGTAGATCTTAAGCTTCTCATTGGCTGCTTCCTGAGCATCTTTAATATTACTAACGATCTGAGCAAGTCCATCAATTGCAAACTTTTCTGCTTTAATAGGAATAACAACGCCATCGGATGCGATTAAGGCACTTGTCATGTAAAAACCGATGTTAGGAGGTGTATCGATGATGGTAAAGTCATACTGATCGGATACTTCCTCCAGCGCCTTTTTCAAAAGACTGTAATTCTTAAGCTGAGAAGCGAATTCTCCCTCGATTCCGGCAAGATTCTTGTCTCCGGCAATGATATCGCCACTCTCGGTCTTCTGAATGGACTCCTGAACCGTACACTTCTTATGTAATAGGTCATACAGTGTATTGGTGTCTTCTGTCTGTGCCTGATAGGTGGTGGTTGTGTTACACTGTGGATCTAAATCAATCATTAAGACATTATAACCGACCTCCTGTAAGCCATTGGCAATGCAAAGAGCAGTCGTTGTCTTGGCAACTCCACCTTTCTGGTTTGCAATTGTGATTGTTTTCATTTTTGCTCCCTTAGTATGTTAAATAGTTTCATTTGCCTATGAATAACGATTTCATGTTATCATTCGACTCTCCTATTATAATAGATTTTGGTTGGATTTAATACACTAAATTATCATATATTTTGTTTTTATCCTTATACTGATTATATTTTGCATGTAGTATGAGTTTTCTACAACTAATTAATATCCGCATGTAACGTCTAATTATAACTACTAATAAAAGTATGTATAAAAGAATATGATAAATATGTTCCAATTATACTAATATACATATGAACATATATTAGTGCTCATTACTGTAATAAATATTTAAAGTTAATATTCGCACTCATAATTCGACTATATATACCAAGTAAACAGATAATATATAGTCAACTCTAAACCCTCTTGTTCATGACGTTATATACATATCATTATACAAATAAAACTACAAATACAAATTCGACGTATAATACCCTACGGTTTTTCTATAAAAAGAAAGAGGATTGTTCCTGGAGAAAAATTTAGCGGAGATATATTAGTACATCAATACAAATACAAATAACTATACAAATAAAAGGTTAGTGTATATAGGATCTATTCTACCCTGGCAGCTTGTATAGATTATGTTGAGGATCAGTTGTGTGTACTTGTGTATACCATGGGTTTCCAGATTCATGTGGGCCATATAGCTTTGATTTCTTGTGTTAAGGTTTTATTTCTATCGAGACGCTCCGGTGGAGGTAGATCCTGCCCGGACATCTGAAAACCGGAGGAGATTAACATATAAAGCGTACAATCATAGGTATATATATTAGTATGTACTCTACAAATAAAACTCTGTATAAAGAAACAATCTTCTAAGCGCATGTATATGCGTATATCAGCATAATATACACATCTGATGTACAAGTACCAGCTTATCTTCTGGGAAAAGAAAGCATATTTTACCAGGATTGGTACTTTGGATCTATTATATTTATATGTATATGTTGCAAGTGTATAAAGAGATAAACGACTATATGCTCATGTAAATATACAAATAAATATACTAATTCAAAGTTGGATAAATAAGCAAATGTTCCGACGTTGCTTTATTTGATGATACCATCAATATTCATAAAATATATAGGGATTCTCACCACAGAAAGCTGCAAATACGTCTCTTTATTTGCCAGAACATTATAAGTGTAATGATATGATGTAATCAAATATACAATGGATGAAAAATTTAGATTGCAAATACAACAATATATTATAATGACATATACAAATAATAATTATAATAAGATATATAGAAGCGAATACATATATTAAGAAATAATGCGGATTTTAATGTAGATATTAATGCAGATACTAATGCTAAAGCCGATGTGAATTGTATCAATAAATGTAACAAATACTAAGATGTATACATAATCGGTGTTTGATACATACATCTATTTGTGCTCTACATCGTCTGTTTTGATTATATTAGTATATGTATTTGTATACAACGTAAAATGCTATGTGTGTATAAAATTATTCTTCGTATAAAAGTAATACTACAACTTTGAATTCAAATAAATGTTCTTTGATATCGATGGAGACAATCTCATTTCTACCTATTCTGGTGGCTTGGATTTATGTGATGAAAAGAACATATTAGTATATGTATTAGATGTATAATGCATATATTGAAAAGCCCGTAGTTACGGGGTTTATTGCAATTTTTGGCCTGGCCTATGGGAGAAAATTACATCAAAGTCTATGTCAGATCTTCTTTTCCAGAGGATACAAATACGGGATAATAATTCGATGTTGTATTAGTATATTTAATCTAATGACAATACATATCCTCATAAAATAAATTTGAAGGAAAAGGATGATCCAAGTAGATAGCAGCTGGCATTATGATACTAATTTGTATATTGAATATAAGAAGATCTTCTAAGTTATATTTGATGAGTATATTTGAAGAAACAAGTAAATATATAGTGAAAGAAAGATTTGAGTTAGAGTTAAAGATCGATGACTAATTTGATATAAAACTTATATACAAATTCAAATATATATACAATTCAAATTTAAAATAAAAATATAAAGGTAAATGAGATAAAAAGAACAAAAAAAATATAGTATGTAAATTAAGATTCTAATATCAATTCAAAGGCAACATCAAACATAACTTCAATGAAAAGTTAAAAGTTATATTGAAAATATAATTTGAATACAAAGTCAATGAAAAGAACAAAAGAAACTTTGAACATGTATTTAAAATATAAAGTCGATGTCAAATTCAGATTAAAAGATAAATACAAAAAGAACGTATAACTAATATACAAAAGTAAAAACAAAGAAAAATATTAAGATAAATCAGAAGGAATAAGCAAAGGTAAATGTGAAGTTGTATTCAAATTAGAGAATGAATTCAACGACGAATTTAAAAGCGAAGTTAAAGACAAAAATGAAAACAAATATGAGTTAAAGTACAACATGAAATTCAAGTACAAATACATAGATGAGCACTAAGCTAAATACATATACAAATACATATAATTGAAAAGTTATAAGAATTTGAGCGATGAAGTAGTCATCATAAGAAATAAAAATAGAAAAATGTAATTAAAAATCATGTAAATATATGCTTGAAAGTGCGATAAAATGAGCGTTTGTAAGGAGACAGAATAAAAATGAAAAGGTTAAAAAAGAAGAAAAAACAGAAAATGTTGTATATAACTACTAATAAAAGTATGCGTAAAGATACTAATAGATGTTGGGCGAAAGCGGCAAAGGATAAAGAGAAAGTGGAGAGTGGGGCTGGAAAGACACCAGAGTAAGTGACTTGTATAAAACGATAAATAAAAGCATAAAGGAAAAGTCAAATAAAGAAACGAATTTTTCCTGTAAAGAAAAGTTGAAGGGAAAATGCAAATAAAGTGTTTGTATAAAACTTTTGCGAAGAAAGATAACAAAGGATAGCATCAAAACCTCTAAAAAACTATGAAATTAAAATATGAATACATATATCTATACGTCTATAAAATCTAATCGATATTCAAATAAATTATTAGATGAAAAATTTGAAGATATGAACTTAGAAAGATGCAGTATTGCGGTAACAGCAGAAAAGTATCAAAAAGTCGGAGGTACCGGAGTAAAAACTTCATGAAAGGTGAGGCAAAAAGTGCCGGATTCCGCCGGGAAAGTCCGGGTAAATCAGGGACGATCAGACCGGAAATCCAACAGAGCCGGGGCAGAACGAAACATTTTCAGGCAGATCAAAGTGAATCCAGACAGGTTAAAACGAATCAAAACGAATCAAAGCGAATCAAAGCGAATCAAAGCAGAGGAGAGCGGGGGAGGACAGCATAGAGCATGTAAAACGACAGTGGAACAGCATAGGTCAAGGATAATTCCGGTGGCTCGGAGGGAATCATAGTGCCTCTGGGAACCCGGTGTGAATCGGAGGAGATTTCGGGAGCAGCTGGGAACAGATCAAGGGAATTTCAGGTGGTGCGGTAAAGGTCAAGAGGAATCCCGGAAGTACGGCAGAGATCAAGAGGAATTCCGGTAGCGTGACAGAGGTCAAGAGGAATCCCGGTAGTGCGGCAAAGGTCAAGAGGAATTCCGGAAGCGTGACAGAGGTCAAGGGAGATCCAGGCAGTGCACTGTGCTCTGTGTCGTTCGTATGATCAGGGTCAGGGCTGGAACAGGACTGGATGTCGCAAGGAACAGTATGACGCTATAAGGCGCGTAAAGGCGTCTTATAGCGTTTTTGGCTTTTTTGCAAGGGAAAAACCAAAAGAGAGGCTGTAAAGGCGTCTGGAGGCGTTTAAAAGGGGGTAGAAGATGCTCTGAGGGGCTATGAGGCAGCTGAAGGGGGACAAAGGCGGCAAAAGACGTTTTGCCTGGAGGATAACATCCCGAGGTACGAACAAGACGCCTAGGGTGGTTATTGGGCGTTATAAGAGCAAGGCTAAGGCGTTGTAAGGAATGCGACAAGGATACGGCAGGAAGAATGGCAAGAAAAGGGAGAGAAGAGCCGGGAGAGGGAAAAAGAAAAGCAGATGCGCAGCCCGGATCGGGTTTGAGGAAAAGAAAGGCTGCAGCCGGATGCTTAACTCAGTCGGAGAAATCCCCCACCTCTAAGCGTTAGCGTAGGTGTGGGGTATGAATCGAGTAGGCTGACTCCTACTCGATTTCAACTCTGTTTCACACCTCAAGGCAAAGCCTTTCGGTGTTCTACAGTCACCTAAGTCCCCCTCGCAAGCGAGCTTGCGGTGGGACTTAGGCTCGTTGTTATACAAACTATACTCAGTCGGGGTACAAGCTCCGACTGAGTTAAACGCTCCGCGAGGATTCGGACAGGAATTTGTCTGCTGAAGCAGACCCAAATCCGGCGCGCAAGACTCGCGAGGGCAGAGAGGTTGCAAGAGCCGGGTGGGCCAGTAGAGCCGGTGCAACCGGAAAAGTCAGAGAGGCCAGAATACTCCGGGGTAATCCCGCGAGTGGTAAGAGATAAAAGGCGCCAGAAGAAATCAGGAAGGCTAAAAAAGCCTAAGAAAAACGAAAGAAAAAGCTAAAAGGGCAGGAAGTGCAGCAAAAGCACTGTTTGGAAGGGATAAGTATTTTGTGCCAGAACTTCAAACGAGGATAAGTATTTTATGCCAGAGTTTGAATCCGGCATAAATCCAAGTAAAATATGCCAGAATAAAAAGGAATGCATATTGGATGTATAAGCAATGTATAAAAGATGTATAAATACACATTTTAGTTATACAAGGCTATAATAATATAATAATACATTGTTGTATTTGAGGACAACCAGCTGCAGAAGGGAGGTGAATTTGTCTGTCAAATAGCTCCAGAATTTGAATGAAAATCATAAATGAATGAAAAGATGCAAAAATGATAAGTGGTGAATGATAATCATTCAGAAAAAGACGGAAAAGCACACACAATGTCAATAAAATCGTCACGCTGTAAGAGGGGGAATTCTTGATCGAATGACCTGAAAAGCATAGAATGATATAAATTATGCAAAATGAAATATGTATGAATAATATCCTGTCAAAAATATAAAATGCAGAGAATATTAGAAGAATATGCTATAATACGTATTGGCAAACAGTCAGTTTACTTAAAGGGTAGTAGTGTGAAAGAAAGTAGAGGACAGCCAAAAAGTGGCGCACTTAAACAAGCTATTGAAAAATAGCCTTTCTTGACAGGGTTGATATATAAGGACTTTAAGAGGCAAGCAGGGATTCGTCAATGATCCCTTCCTTGATTAAAAGTTTTTTAGCCTGTTTGATGGCCTTTTCCTTTTGTTTTTCCTTGAGAGGCTCAGGCATATCGATCTTGTAAAGGTCGGTAGGATTCCAAACTTCGCCCGTAGACAGCATTTGATAGGCGGCAGTAAGGATCATCCTGGCGATTGCAATAATGGCACGTTTCTTACCACGACGTTTCATGATGCGTT
>FMTN01000017.1 GCA_900100095.1 Lachnospiraceae bacterium C10 | reverse complement strand
TTTGCTACTGATTCATTGTTTGGCGGAAGCAATCTTCTAAGCATTGCCTCCTTAAGTTCTGGACTGTATCCCATGTGAAGCTCCCTTCTGCGATATCTAAAATGATATCACACATAGCTTCAAGCTTCACTGACATCTATTCTGGCACACGGGGGTTGTTAAAACTATATGTTTATTAAATTCGTTAATAATTATAGTTTCATACATGATATTTTCTCCTGTGTTATTAGCGGTTTTAAAAACGCATCTATTTTTAACTTAATAATAACATCTTTTGCAAAAAAACAATTTAGATGAAGATTGCTAACGCACTGCTCAATCTCTTTAACGAGTTGCTTAATAGCAGATAGCAGGCTGGCTATCGATGGCAGCCTTATTAGGATGCAATAAAATGTTAAAAATTTATCTCCACATCATGAACATACCCGCAATCACATGAGACTATAGTTCTCTCACCTCTCGAAGTCATCGTAATCTCTGGAGAACTGCCGCATTTTGGACACCTTATGTTCGTAAGCCCCATCTGCCTGATCTCTTTTCAGGCTCTCTTCGCTAACATATTTGGGTTGTTCAATATCTCTTGTGATTTTCCGTTCGTTACTACTGTATCCAAAAACAGTCTCCTTCATAAAATCGTTCATCTCAATTAGTTGACCAAATTCCTTCGCTCTATAAACTGCGTCTAATACCAAATATCGCTTATCCATTTCTGTAAGACCTGGGGCAATCTGAGCTGCTGTAAGGCTTGCTCTGCATTCATCTTGCCAAGGCGGGGTTGTATGATAATCTTTACCTTTCTCCCAATCTGAAAGATATTCCTGCCTGTAATGGCGATGTCCATAATACACATGAGCCAGAACAGCACCTACGCTCATTATGTCTCTTGGGTGAGCTGATGCATATAGTTCATCTGGGAACACATTTCGGGTGACGTAAATTTTATCATCTTCAAAGTTATAACATGCGCTATCCCTCAAGTGATCTGCGTCATTAAATATGAAAATGTCTTCATCAGCTCTAATACGCCTTATTTCGGATTTAACAAATGCTATCTCTGATTCGGATAAAGGAGTTCCTGATGTATTTCTCATGCCATTTGCTATGTTTCTATCATCGTTAGATGTAATGGCATGAAATCTGATAGTATTACTGTTCAATTTGATTGTTTCCTTTCAGAAAAATCTATTTTGACGACTCTTTCAAGCAACTGATTTACATATAGCGGGCAGCTTCTGTGGTTTTTTTTATCAGGCTTCGATTCCCATTTTTTTATTGTTGGGAGTGGTATGTTGTAATATTCACCAAAATCAGCCTGTGATAAACCAGTTAAACCTCTTATTTCTTTAATCGTCATTCTTAGAACCTCATAATGGATATAATTTACTATACCAATTATAGCGCCCAATGGGTCCTATATCAACTCAGCGCTAACATTTATACTGTGATATTAAAATACTAAAACTTCCCACACCGAAAAGGTGTGTTGAACCTTGAAAACTCAATAGAAAATGAGACCAGCCGAAGGGCTATGCTTATTATAGGGAACTGTATCATAAGTATCTGAACGGGGTAAACAGCACAGAATCTCAGGATGGTACTCAAAATATGTCGCCATAGTTATCAAGATAACCGTGGTCGGTATATTATCATTCTAAATAAATGCGCACCCATAATAGGTGCGCATTTTTGAAACAATGTCCGATAACTGATTATAGATACTGTATAAACTTATCTTTGTCCTCTTTAGAAAGTTTTTCTACGGGTATGCCTTGTTGCTTGGCAAATAGAATAGCTCCTCGCATATCTAACTTCGCCTTTGGCACTTTGGGTTCCTGCATGACATTAAGAGACCTAAGATAATTTTCATAATTCTTCTTCTGTCCATTCATAATCATACACCTCCCGTATGTTTCTTGCTGCTTCATCGAATATGCCTATTTGATATTCGTGCAGCATCCTTAATGGAATTGCACCGTGTTCACGCACAAAATGCTGTAGAATCTCTTCTGTTCTACAAAATCCTGTAACATCACCGTTATATCCGAATTGTTCCGATTTCTCAATAGCTATAGCTAATAGGTGTCCACCTACTCCATTGTACTTTTTCTGATCGACTAATTCCGGATTGTTTTGAGGTGCGGCAACAGCCCATGAAATATACACTGCGTTATAATCTTATTATCTACTCTGCAAATTTCTTTTACATCTGTATTGTAATTATATTATACCATGAATAACATATATATCGACAAACACAGACCTATCCTGTGGCTTGTGTGGCTTGTGTGAAAATTCCCCTTTTTACTTTCCCCACCCAAAACCATGTATATAATGTAACAGGTCGTTCTTATTCACCATATTGACCCAAACCCACCACCATATTCCTTGGATTTCGTAACATAATACAGTATAATAATATTTATGGGTGTCACTCAAGAGATTTGATCTCTTTCAGATGGTGGACGGTTAGCCCTCTTCGGAGGGAATTGCGTCCCTCCGGTTAATAGTATCGTCCTAGACGAAATACTAGAAAGGAGGGCTGTGCTTATGGATATTATCCTTGGTGTAATAGCGGTGATCAGCTTATGCTGTTCGTGCTTTGCCGTTGGATATACCCTCGGCAAAGATATAAATAAAACGCAAAAATAGCCGCCCGTGTCCTCAGAAAACATGACGGCTTTTTGCTAACTTTTTAAGGGCTAACCGTCTATCGGTGGCACCTTTTTCTATGTTTATAGTATCATGCCTTCTCATGTTTGTCAAAATAAGAAAAACGCCTCAAAAAATTCTGAAAATTGCACTCAAAAGAATTCCCCCTTTTACTTCCCCCACCCAAAACCATGTATATAATGTAACAGGTCGTTCTTATTCACCATATTGACCCAACCCCACCCCGGAATTTGACGAAACACCCCAAAAGTAATACCCTAGAAAAGTAAGAATCGTCGAATCGCCAATTGGGCGCTAAAGAATATGACATATTAAATAAGAACGGTATTTCGTAGTCAGAATAGTCAGAAAAGAGAGGGATAGAAATGAAAAAGAAAGTAGCAATGAAAGCCATGGCTGCAGCACTGGCAGTCACGACAGCGCTAGGTGTCGTCCCGGCGAAGAGTGCCTATGCGTATTATCTTGATTCCAGTTATAGTTTGGAGGGAGAATCCGATAAGGAAGATACAGACAGCTGGAATCGTGAACTTAGCTGGGTTTCTAAGACCTTTGGCAAAAGCGAAAAGTCATATGTAATACCAAAGAATCAGAAACATACCTATATATGGGGGAAGAATTACGGTATTGATCCCAATAAGTTCACATGGAAGAGAGGGCTTCTTTCAGGTGGTGGTGATGAAAGCTACTGGGTTGATGCGGATAAGGCAAAATTAGATTTTTATTCCTTCGAGCAGAATAGACGTGCAACCATTGTGGCTTTGGATGACCGGGTAGATGAGCTGAATAAGAAAGTTAAGGCGTGGAATAAGCCCATTATCGCATATAATAAGAAAGTTTTTGCATGGGATAAGAAGCAATCTTATTATAAAGAAGCAAAGGCGAGTGAGAAGAAAACTTGGTTTCAGGACTATACGCAGTGGACGAACGGACATCCTGATTTAGCATTTTATAAAAAAGATCAGGGTGATTTCAAGCATGGCGGAGGATATTGCCCGCTGATGAGATATTATCTTCCTGCATATAAGGTAAAGAACGGAAAGTTGTATGCAGGGTGTACCGAAGACGGAGAAATACAAGTTATAGCTCCCCGTGTAGAAGACCTGACGAATAATATAAAATACTACGCAAAGAGTAAATATGCTCGTTTCTTTACCCTTAAAAACACCTCCGATGCTGCAATCAATACCTTAGCAGAACAGCTATATAAGCTTTACTTTGGTGATGATGCTTTTGATGAGATCGTTATTAAGATGAATAAGGCAGATACCGTTAAAGTCTGTCACAAGGTGCAGGATTACTTCTTCCATAAAAATCAGGGCCTTATCCCCTCTGGTCTTGTAATGAATCCATTCCATGCAAAGGATGAAAACGGGAAGAATTATAACGTATTTCTGACTCCTCCAGGTAGAGAAAGTGCCGAAGGAGTCCATGAGACTGCTGGCACATATTACATGTCTGAATATCTTTCCATTGCTTTTAAGAGTGCAAAGGAGAACATCCGTAAAGCAGCCGAAGAAGATCCGTCTATTATCAGCCGGTGTAAGGATTTTGAGAAGTGGCAGTCCTTTGCTGATATTAAGGAACCTGTCAACCGGCTCATTATGCACAATTACAGTAGAAATAGTACACGTTATACGGTATATAAGGGCGAACCCGTGATTGCGCTGAATTCATATCTTCCGGAACTTTGGGGAATGAGTACTACAATGGCTGGCGATTACGTTATCACCACATATAAAGGTAAGAAGTATATTTACGATCCATACGCAGATAAGAATGAACTTATTCCTTATACAGAGAGCAAATGGAAGAAATTAGCAAAAGAACAGATTGATTCTAGTGATGATGAGGATATTAGAACCCATCGAGGACATCTTGTAGAAGAATAAGCCATAGAGAAAGCAGGGAACATTTTGTTCCCTGTTTTTTTGTTACAAAATTGAAGGAAGAAGTTTCATATTAAAAATAGAAAATTTTGTAACATAATCAATAAAACGAATTGTGAGGTTTGCTATGAAGAAGAAACGAAGCAATTTATTAAAGAAAGTAAAAAGCATTCGGTGGCGAAAGGCGTATAAGATGCCACTGATCGCTGCAGGTATGGTAGCAACAGCCGCTTTGATCGCTTTTGTTACGACAAGTGCCACCTATTCCGGGGCAAGTTCCGGAAGTATCGGCAGTGGTGCGGTCGGAAGCATTGGTCTTGTTTCTGGCGGTGGAGGAGCGACCCGTTATCCCCTGGTGCATGGAGCAACCATTGGTGTATCCGTAGGGGAAAAGAGTCTTGCTGACATTATGACATTTGCTCCTTCAGAAAAGAACGACAACAGGAAAACCATCCCTGCTAATTTCAATAAGTACTTCGGTGTCACCGATGACGATAAAGCAAAAAGACGCCTTGTACGAAGCTGGCACAGAACAGATGGGGCAAGAAGCGGCAATCAAAAAGATAAGGGAGATGGAACTTATGCCTTTTCTGCTACCGCCATGGATGAGATTGCCCGAACATATTACGCAGAGAACCTGCAGCCATGGGATAAATCAACCACCGTCTATACGTACATCAATAAGAGTTATGGAAGACCGAACATAAAAGAGGGTGGAATTCATTATATGAATGGTTCGGAAATGAAGAGATCGAATGATGGTGGGTCAAAAAGCGGTCCCATTATCAACACTAGCGATTATGATGAGCATTTTAGTGACAACCATCTAATCTCTCTGGATAAGGGATTTGCGACCAAAGGTAAAAAGGATGCCGTCGTAAAGGCAACACGAGACAGCCTTAATGGGAAAAAGGGCTATTACTATCAAGCAATCAAGACTTTGATGAATGAATTCGTCAAAAAGAAGAAGAAATCTAAAATTTCAGATTTGGATTTTAATGATGCTAGTGATCTTCAACACTATCTTACCCCGGAAAGGATTGAGAAAAAAGCAGGTGAAATCAAAAGCAGACGTGCTGAAGCCCAGAAGCTTTTCCTTACCGCAGCAGGAACCTATAAGAAGGGGAATTCCTTTGTTGTATTAGGACAGGGCGTGCTGGATGGCTATCTTCTGGAGACAACAGAAAACACAATAAAACAGTTGAAAGTACCAGATGCATTAAAAAGCAATCTTACAGTAAAAAAAATCAACAAATATCTGGGAAATCAAGATCGTATTGTAAACCGTGACTTGGCAGAGTTCAATGCTTACTATGCTATGCATTATATTGATCTTCTTATGTGTGGCTACGAGCAGTGCAACAATGGTACTGCCAAAAGAATGGATATTATAAATACGCAGAGAGAATGGAAAAATGCAATAAGTGCATATCTTGAAGTTATCGCAACAGGTTCCAACTATGATCAGGAAATGCCATATATCTTCCTTACAGCAGGCACGGTTGGTGTCAATAACCGTACCATTGAGGTTACAGATGGATATACATTGGCAACAGCCCGAATGGGACTGAATGCAAAGGATGGTTCCATGCATCATAGCATTGATCAAGGTACGACCCTTCGCTCTGGTTTTATTGGTTTCCCTGTTTACGAAACAAAAACCAGCAAAAAAGCAAAGTACCAAACGAAAAAGGGCGGAAAGACCTTGTTTGGTACATCCAATAAGAATATCAAGACAAGCAAAGAAAATCATAAATGGAGAATAGAAACAATTAAACCAGACGGCAAGAAGGAAGAAAAACATGGAACTGCAAAATATACCAAAGCTCCAGTCTCCGCCGTCAAAAGCCCATTTTTGCTTAATAACACCTATGAAAAAATCATAGAAACTTCAAAAGAGGTGAATGGAAGTAACAAACCTAGCGCATCCAAGAGTAACAGTTGGCATACCACAGCTCTTCTTGCAACCGTCATGGATCACACCAAAGTTTCTCAGCATGTAGGTTCTGCCGGCGCACAGCAGGGTGAGCAGTTGATGAAGCTCTTGCACTTTACCAATGAGGTAGGAGGAAAAACATCGCAGATCTATGGAACCAATGTAGTCTTCCCACCCCGTGTTATGAAGTGGAGTGGAAAAAAGAAAGAAAAAGAAGACTCTGCGTTTGAGATGCGTATTTTTTCCGAAAAAGTAAAGGGAAGTAGAGGAGCAAAGGAAGAAAACGAGAAGACAAAGTACGTTGGAGTAAATTCCGACTCAAACAATGTGGGCAGTATGCCGATTCTAAACGACACAGATAAAGATCTGATGCCACCGAGTCCTACCGATATCAAATACAAGGAAATTGATTTTACCAGAAGTGTAAAAACTGGCAAAAATGTGGCAAAGAAATGGCAAGTTAATGATAAGGTACACATTAAGATCGATGTTCCTATGGAGGATGCGCCGGTTCAGAGACTCTGGAAAAACATTGGAACATATCCGGGAAATTATAAAATATTCGTTGTTTTTGAGTCAAAACAAAATAGTGCATATAGTGGAGACTATAAGACAACCATGACAAGTTCCAAAACGGATGATTCTACCTTTAATGGAAAGCCAGCGAAGACGGGAGCATTAAAAAACGTAACAAAGGTTTGTGAAATCAATACGAAAGCAGAAGGATTTTCCGATGGAATTTTAGCAACAGACTTTTCTGTTAAAGCTTTCAAGGGTACAAAGACATATCTGGAGCCAGGTCAAAGCCTCTACGAGAATTTCCATGCCAACATCGTGATATTCAAAAAGAATGGCAAGACATGGCAAACGATTACAGCTAAGAACAAGGGAGACAATCAGTCTTTTGCGAAAGATAAATTAAGTGCCGTAACAGAAGCTGGTTTAGCAAAAGCCTTTGCCCAGACAAATGATGTAACCGCCGTATATCATTATAAAAAAGGAAACATGCCTACCCCGAATCCGGAAGACGGTTTTGAATTTGTCAAAACGGGAGAGATTAGTAACTACGCCTCCGCTGCATCCCATGGATACACAGAGCTAAAGGAAGGCTCCATCTATAATGAGACATTTGAGGCTATGGCAGGAGTTCCAACCACAAGGACGCTTTATTACACGACGGGTGGAGAAGAGTTCATCGTAAATCTTCAGGCTGTGTATGACGATTATAAGGCAAAAAAGCCATCTGATTATAAAACGGTTCGTAAATATAAGGTCATTTATGCAGCAACCGATTGTGAGTTTAAGGAAGGGGATGCCTTAAAGCCATGTGCAAGCAAGCAGACCTTAACAGAGACATTTGTGGCAGATGCGCATGATAAGAATCAAACGAAGAGTGTAAAAGCCGAAGGAAATAATGCGGTAGACGGAAGTCAATATGGAGCATCCAGCGGAAATGCAAATGTAAGCGGACATGAAAGCGATACAAAGTTTTGGGCGCAGTGGACAGGAACAATTGCAAATAATACACCGGAGCCGGGCGACATTGGCTCTTTTAATCCAGGTGCCCCAGGCTCTCCATGTGCAGGCAATGGATTTAATAAAGGAACGCAAAGGAAAAAAGGAACAGCAGCAACCAATTGGGATGTATCTAATTACAACAAAGCGGTAGCTGATGCACTTCGCTATGCGAAGGACATGGAAAAGACAAACAAAGACCCTCATGGTACGGTATATCGAATTGCGGATTCCGACGGACAGGAACGTATTTACCATGTGGGAGACGCAACCATCAAAGTAGCCCTTACCGGAGGAGACCGTGCTCATTCGCATGAATGCGGTTCATCTAAAAACTTTGGCGCAAAAGCGAAGACGTATGATTCATCTTCCATCTCAGGAGCTAAGATGACATCAAGCGAATCTTCCACATTAGGATCTGGATATAGCTGGTCCGATGGAACGTATGGTAAAGGAGTTGGATACGTAGCAGGATTTGGTCACGGAGCACCGGATCAAAAGGGTACGGATGCAGATGGAAACGAATATACGATTCCAAATCCACACAATTGTGGTAACTTTATTCCAGGAACAGACATTAAATATGGCCCATCATCAGCGATTAATTACACGATTACAGTTTCTTTCAAGAATGCGACATTTTCTCATAAGAACTACGATGGTGTATCAGCATCCGCAGAATATTTCACCGAACATGAAAAGGTAGGAGATGGCACAAAACTGCCGGCTCATGCCCTTTGCGGAAGTTGCTGTGAAAACACTTTGCCACAGGTTGTTGATACATGGACACAGAAACTTCGTTATGATACGGTTCGTTTTACCGCATATATCCTGCCAAGTACCAATGCAAAAGAATTGACGAGATTATTTCATGGTTTTTGCGTGGATAATGGAATCCTTTCGACCCCGGATGCCTGTTTTGCATATATGCGGAAAATAATTTAAAAAAATGTGAGACCAAAACGGTCTTTGAATTGTATAGTATGTGAAGGATCCTTCAGAGAAAATAGAAAGAGGCAAGAACAACATGCGATTACCGGCAGATTATTTGGCTGAGAAATATCAGGAGAATATTTTCCGAGCGGCTCTGAGTGTATCGAAAAGACCCGGAGATGCGGAGGATGCAGTGCAGGATGCGTTCGTACAGTATTTACGAAGCGACAGGGATTTCGAGAGCGAAGAACATATTAAGGCATGGCTGATTCGAACGGCAATCAATCGGGCAAAGAATACGGTGGTATCCTTTTGGAATCGAAACCGCATAGCCTGGGAAGAGTACATGGCGGATATTCCTTTTGAAGAGGATAAGGATCAAATCCTGGTGGAGGCAGTAATGGAACTTCCGGCAAAGTATCGCATTGTGATTCACCTCTTCTATTATGAAGATTATAGTGTGTCGGAGATTGGGGAGATCTTAAATGTTTCACAATCAGCGATTAAGAACCGGCTTCTCAGAGCAAGAAAAATGTTAAAAGAGAAGCTGAAGGAGGACTGGATCGATGAATAGAGAAGATTATAAGAGAGCATTTTCATCCCTTCATACGACAAATGATTTTAAAGTGAATCTGGAGGATGAGATTATGCTGAACAAGAAAGCGACATCAAAGAAGGCATTGGTAGCTGCAAGCCTTGCAGCTGTTGTGATTCTGGGAGGAACAAGTGCATATGCAGCCAATGTGGGAGGTATCCAGAAGGCGGTGAAGATCTGGTTTCATGGAGAGAAGACTGAGGCAGTCCTGAAGACCAACGAGAAGAAGGGGACCTATTCCGTCTATGATAAGAATGGGAAGGAGATTCAGGGCGGTGGAGGAGTTGCCATCGATAGCGATGGCAAGGAACGACCACTGGACTCCAAGGACTTTGAGGAAGAGGTTGCAAATGGCAGTGAAGTAGAGACCATAGATGGACATACCTATATTATGTGGAGAGATCAGAAAGTGGATATTACGGATGATCTTAAGAAAAAAGAGGTGGTACATAAGAAGTTGAAGAGCGGAGATGAGGTGATGTATTTTTCTGTTAAGAAGAATGGAAATATGGCAGCCAGCTCGGATGGATATATTGAGCCGTAAGGTGGATTGATAGATCCGGTATAAAAGAGGGCAGTGAAACCATTGGTTTCGCTGCCCTCTTGGTCGTTATTTTTTCTTATAGCCGGTGCATAGCGTCAATAAAAAGCAGATGACGGTAGCCCATGCGAAAAACTTATGATACTTCATCGATAGGAACCTCCTTTTTTTGTACTACGGTCTATCTTTATAACAAATATTGCACCGGTTTTGCTATAATATGCGAGAAACTCCCTAGACATCATCGTTTGTCCAGTTTTACACATCGTATAGATCCGACACTAAGGGCACAGAGTGAAACTTTATTTAATGAACTTGGTATGTCTCTCGGAACAGCAATAAATGTTTTTTTGAAAAAGGCTGTTAGGGTTGGGGGCTTCCCTTTTGATGTAAATCTCGATGCACCTAACAGGGAAACTATTGAAGCAATGCTTGAAGCTGAGCGTATCGCAAAGGATCCGGCTGTAAAGGCATATAACGTGGAAGACGCGTTAGAGGAACTTAAAAAATGAATGGCAAATATACAGTAAAATGGTCATTTCCCAACATATAGTATTCGCAATATCTATATTATGCGAATAGGCATATGGGATAAACAGACACTCTCCCCAAAGGAAAACCCCCGATACAAAGGTATCGGGGGAGAAAAACCTCTCAAAGAGACTTAATTTATCTGTTTCCATTCATAGATCCAGGCGATGTAAGCGCCGCCAAATTGTGAGAATACGACAGCACTCTGATCTCCGACACTGTTGCCTCTTGGAACGGTATAGGAGGCAGTTGCTGTAAGGTTAAGAGGAAAATCCTCATTTGCGCTGCAGTTTAAGTACATATTTTCAGAAGAGGTAAAATAATCATAAGAATGACTATCAACGGATCCTAGGCGACAGCCGTTCCAGGATACATAGATTCTGTAAGGTTCACCTACGTCCTTGGTCTTATTCGACATATTCATGGATACGGTAAGGCTTAGGGTATCTCCTGCCTTTAATGTGTCCAGAGGGGAAGAACACTTTGTTGTGTAAGTGGAGGATACCCGGTTACCGCTTCTGTCAGCACCCTGGAATTCTTCTCTGAGGGTGACGCTACTGATATCAGCGCTATAAGTCTGGCTATATACGCCGCCTACTTGTGGCTCCGGGACATTCTTTACCTGTCCCTTTTTCACCCAGGCATATTCCGGATTGGCGGCAGCAAGGACAGTAATCTTGCAGGTCAGGACCGAATCCTTTATGTATACCCGCGCCCTGGTCGCGCCGGCCTTATTGGCTGTGATGCTAAAATGATTATTGCCGGTGGAGGACACAGAGGCTATGGAGGAATCGGCTATGACACACTTTTGGGCGATCGCTGTTCCGGTATAGATAAGATCAGTTTTATCCCCGGCTGTTAGGCGGATCTTCTTCTTGTTGAGTTTGCCATCGATTACCTTGACGCGGCATGTAAGAGTCTTTTTCCCGACCTTGACCTTGATGGTGGCAGATCCCTTTTTTCGTGCGGAGATCTTGCCTTTTTTTGATACCGTTGCAATCTTCTTTTGAGAAGAGGAATAGTTCTTTGGCGTACCGTTTTTGACTTTGAGATGATACGTGGTGCCTTTTACAAGTGTAAGACTGGATTTGCTCAGAGATACTGTCTTAGCCTGTGTCGGCATGGGACCCGTGATCACGAAAACCAGGACAGCTATAAGTGTGATGAACATGCTCTTGCAATATTTTTGCATAGTCACTCCTCCATTTCGTTGTTGTTATCCGATGTCTGAAGTGTTACACTACCCTCTTGTTCATCATATAATACAATCCCTCTCGGGTAAAGGGAAATGGACATAAAAAAAATACCTGAGGCAAAAAATCGAAAAAATCAAAAGTACCAGTAATTCATATCAATATATCCCTTGTAAAAGGATGGATTCTTAACGTAGCCGTATTGCCAGAAAGAATAAGAAACAGGAAGATCCTTGTAGGGGGTTCCTTTCTTGTCATTTAAGGTAATGGTATGGTTGTAGCGTGGAAGCCAGAAGCTGCAGTGCTTAAAGCGCTCCGGGTACATGCGGTTTTTCAGCCAGCTGACACTGACATAAAGGCAGGTTTTATAACCGGCGCGGTGAAGAACATTGATAAAGGACTGGCAGACGGCAGTTTCTTTTGCACGGCTTAGCATACCTTCCCGGAGGTATCCATAGTTGCCGTTCTCCCGATCCAGGACCAGGGGAAGATCCACCTCCCAGTGATACTTTTTGATCCATTTTAAAAGAGCCTTAGCCTCCTGTCTGGCCTGCTTTTTATTGCGGGCCTGGGAGTAAAAATAAAGACCGACGTCGATTCCGTTGGCCTTAGCTCCTTTGATGTGGGAATTGGCAGAAGTATCAAAGAAGATCCGACCCTTATGGTCCTTGGAATCCCGGGAACCGGCACGGACAAAAGCAAAGGAAACGCCGGCCTTGGCAGCCTTTTTCCAGTTGACACGGCTCTTTTTACTGCCGGGATCGGAGGCCTGCCACCAGGAAACGTCAATGCCGCTGCAGAGCTTCTTGTCGGACAGGGTCTTCTTATGATAGTACTTTTTATGATTCAACGGACTTTTGGAGACAAAGGAATGATGCTTTAACCGCCTGGAAACATGCTGTTTTTTCGCATAGGACGTGATGGCGAACATAGAACCGGTGAAGGTGCAAAGCATTAGAATTATAATGAGCGTTGTGCGAAACAGTCGTTTTATAGTGCGTTTCAATTGAGTACCCCCCTACCCCTTAAATAGTATTTCTCCGATGGTTTCATTGTAAATGGCAACAAGATCCACGGCAGCGCCGCGGTTTAAGTATGCCGGAAATAAGAAGCCGGTTTTCACTTCTCCTGTTTCATAGTTCTTATCTATGTCACAAATCAGGCCGATGATAAAGGAATAGGTCTCTTCGGACTCCCACTGTTCGGCCTTGTCACTGCCCTTTCGCGGAATATCGTAACATCCATAATAGAAACGAATGGAATACGGCGTGTTGCTGTGATAGTTCGCGCCGATCATTTCGTAGAGATCGTATAAAAGCGCATCGTTTTTTAATTCACATGCTTTTAAGGCGTTTAAAGCCATAAAAATACTGCCGGGACCCTTGCAGGAAGACGGAATGAAAAGACCCTTGACCTCGTCGTTGGTTTTTCCAAACAGAACCGTTTTAGTGAGTTTTAGATTGCTCTCCTTTTCTTCGGGAGAAAGTTTTAAGAATCCGGTATTGAAGGATCCGTCAATTTCCCCGTCTTCGTCCATGTAGGCGCCGGCTGTACGAAAGATACAACTGCGCTTTACAGTCATGCGTCGGGTAAGTTCTAGCAAGTCATCACGATTTAAGTCATGGAACTTCATTGTGTTCTCCTTCAAAACCAAAAGGATGGGTTACATTGCAGAGTTTTGCTTTAGAACATGGGAGTGAACCTGGTACAGTGCAAGATAGATGATCTTACACCCCTTCTGCCGGGCGGCAGCGGTCTCCTCTTCGGTTGCAATGGTATCATCCAGGTCATAACTCAGGTAAACAGGTGCACCTTCAAACATATAAAACAGGACTTTTACACGTTTGTCGGGTCCGTAGGTTGCAATATCATTTTCAATTTGTGTCAGCAAATCTTCATTGGGGAAGCAGATCATCTGCCCCTCTTTATTCTCAAGTGCCATGATATAATCCTTAATAAAAAAATATTGTCTTTCCTCTATATAATAGGAAAGAAAGACGCTAGAGTATAATACCACGGATTGATTCCAAATAGAAGAAAAAAAGAATGGTTAATCTGCACAAATCCGGTTGAATATGGCTCCTGTTGTTGTTAAAATCAAACAAGAAGGGAGTTGTGTGTGTCACTTATAAAAGGATAAAAGGAGGATGCATCATGAGATTTTTCAAGTGTGAGTTATGTGGTAAGATTATCGGCGAAATTAAGGGAGGAAGCCCACAGACCATTTGCTGTGGGGAACCGATGAAGGAACTTGTGGCCAATACTTCTGACGGTGCTACAGAGAAGCACGTTCCTGTCATTACCGTCAACGGTAATCAGATTGAAGTTGTGGTTGGTGAAGTGGAACATCCAATGCTTCCGGAGCATTATATTGAATGGATTGCCCTTGAAACCAAGCAGGGAATGCAGAGAAAAGCATTAAATCCTGGGGACGCACCAAAGGCAGTCTTCGCCATCGCAGATGGGGACGAAGTTGTTGCAGCTTATGCTTACTGCAATCTTCATGGACTTTGGAAGAAATAATAAGAGATAATTAAGAAGGAACTACTATATTTATCCGAGGGCAGAAGCGGTATCGCTTCTGCCCTCTTTTTTACAATTGTATCTGTATGTAGTAAAATATAGATAGTGTTTTTATCCCGGTCTGGGGTAAAAGCCTCGATTGAATTTAGGAGGAGCATCATGAAAGCAGATATGAGTAACATTGCAAAACATTTCCAGAGACCAAAAAAGGTGGATTATGCAACAGAGAAAGTTGTTTCGGAGTCGGTTGGATTCAAAGAATATGTGATTTTGGTCACAATAAATCGTGCAGATGACACAGAAAAAATTTTAGACATCCCGCTTTCTACCAGCAGGGTAAACGTTTTCGAAGACGATTTATTTGACCTGCTGAATGCTCTTGCCGATCATGGTAAGATTCCTGATAAAAATGTCCATATTGTGTGTAAAATGGGCTCTTCGGGAAGTGGTGCCGACCGGAAGGGCGAAGTACTGTTTGACGAGATTTTATAATAGATTTTTATAAGGGACAATTATGTCAAGTTTTGCGGAACGGAGCATAATTGTCTTTTTTTGTTGTAAATTTCGCACAAAAGCATTGCATCCTGTGCAAAGAAATAGTAAAATGTGTCCATACTACATCAGAAAGGGGTATGAAAAATGGTAGGAATTGTCATTGCCAGCCATGGAGACTTTGCTTCCGGAATCTTCCAGTCCGGTCAGATGATCCTTGGCGCACAGGAGAATGTCAAGGCTTGTACACTTATGCCAAGTGATGGTCCTGACGCTATCCGCAAACAAATGGAAGATGCTATCGCATCTTTCGACGATCCAACTCAGGTTCTCTTCCTTTGTGACTTATGGGGAGGCACACCTTTTAATCAGGCAAGTGCTCTCATCGCTGGTCATGAGGATACCTGGGCAATTGTAACAGGTCTTAATCTTCCAATGTTGATCGAGGCATACGGAGCTAGATTCACAAGTGAGTCTGCTCAGGAGATCGCTTCTCAGATCCTTGGAGCATCACGTGATGGTGTTAAGGTTAAGCCGGAAAGTTTAGATGTAGCTCCAAAGGCTACAGCAACAGCTGCTGCTCCAGCAGCACAGGGTGCTATCCCAGAAGGAACTGTACTCGGTGACGGTAAGATCAAATATGTTCATGTTCGTCTCGATACCCGTCTCCTTCACGGTCAGGTAGCAACCGCTTGGACAAAGGCCGTTAATCCAGATCGTATCATCTGTGTATCTGACGGTGTTGCCCATGATGAGCTTCGTAAGACGATGATTACAGAAGCTGCTCCTCCGGGAGTTAAGGCAAATGTTGTACCTATTAAGAAGATGTGTGAAGTTCAGAAGGACCCACGTTTCGGTGCAACAAAGGCTATGCTCTTGTTTGAGAATCCACAGGATCTTCTGGCTGCTGTTGAGGGTGGTCTTGAGATCGAGAAGGTTAACATCGGTTCTATTGCTCACTCCATCGGTAAGGTTGTACTTACTAAGGCAGTTGCAATGGGTAAGGAAGATGTTGAGGCTTTCGATAAGCTCTTGGCTCGTGGTATCAAATTTGACGTACGTAAAGTTCCTGCAGACTCACCTGAGAACTTCGACAACATGATGAAGAAGGCAAAGGCTGAGCTTGGAATGTAATCTTAATCCTAGAGGAGGAAAATATGAGTGCTATTTCAATTATTTTAGTCATTCTTGTGGCCTTCCTGGCAGGTATGGAAGGAATTCTCGATGAGTTCCAGTTCCATCAGCCACTGGTCGCTTGTACATTAATCGGTATTGTATGTGGTCATCCAACAGAGGGTATCATCCTTGGTGGTTCCCTTCAGCTGATGGCTCTTGGCTGGGCTAACATCGGTGCTGCTGTAGCTCCGGATGCTGCTCTTGCTTCTGTAGCTTCTGCTATCATCGTTATGAAGGGTATCGGCGGTGCAACAAAGTCTGCTGACGTTATTGCAAACGCTATCCCATCTGCAGTTGCTCTTTCTGTAGCAGGTCTTTTCCTTACAATGATCTGCCGTACAATCGCTATCCCAATGGTTCACGCTATGGATGCTGAGGCTGAGAAGGGTAACATCAGAGGCGTTGAGCTTTGGCAGATCGCTGCTATTTGCTTACAGGGTATCCGTATTGCGGTTCCAGCAGCTATGCTTTGCGCAATCCCATCTGAGTCTGTACAGAAGATCTTAGAGGCTATGCCGGCTGTTGTATCCGGTGGTATGGCTGTAGGTGGTGGAATGGTTGCTGCCGTAGGTTATGCAATGGTTCTTAACATGATGGCTACAAAGGAAGTTTGGCCTTTCTTTATCTTAGGTTTCTGTCTTGCTGCACTTGGTCAGCTTACACTGATCTCTCTTGGTCTGATCGGTCTTGCTATGGCTCTGATCTACCTTGGACTTAAGGAAGCTGGTGCTAAGGGTGGTAACAATGGTGGATCAGGAGATCCTCTTGGCGACATCTTGAACGACTACGAGTAAGAAAGGAGGAACGAACAATGGAAAAGAAAGTACAGTTAACACAGAAAGACATTAATGCCGTTGCATGGCGCCATCAGTTCCTTCAGGGTTCTTGGAACTATGAGAGAATGCAGAATGGTGGTTGGGCTTATTCTATGATCCCGGCTATCAAGAAGTTATATCCTGATAAGGATCAGCAGATCGCTGCTTTAAAGCGTCACCTTGAGTTCTACAACACACATCCATACGTATCTGCTCCAGTAGTAGGTGTTACACTTGCTCTTGAGGAAGAGCGTGCAAATGGTGTGCCAGTAGATGATGCTACAATCCAGGGTGTTAAGGTTGGTATGATGGGACCTTTAGCAGGTGTCGGTGATCCGGTATTCTGGTTCACAGTTCGTCCAATCCTTGGAGCTTTAGGTGCTTCTCTTGCTGCTTCCGGTAGCATTGTAGGACCACTGTTATTCTTCATTCTTTGGAATGTTATCCGTATGGCATTTATCTTCTATACCACAACAATGGGTTATAAGCTTGGAACATCTATTACCAAGAACCTTTCCGGTGGTGTATTAGGTAAGATTACAACAGGAGCATCTGTTCTTGGTATGTTTATCATCGGTGCTCTTGTACAGCGTTGGGTTTCTATCGGTTTTGCACCGGTTGTATCTACTGTTCAGCAGCAGGATGGTGCGTTCATCGATTGGTCTAAGATTACAGGTGATGCTGAGGGTATCAAGTCTGCATTAGAGCAGTACTCTGCTCTTGGTGCTACCGGATTAAATCAGGATAAGGTTACAACACTTCAGGCTAACCTTGATCAGCTGATTCCGGGACTTGCAGCAGTTCTTCTTACACTGCTCTGCTGTAAGCTTCTTAAGAAGCACGTATCTCCAATCGTGATCATTATCGGTATGTTCGCATTCGGTATCTTCGCTCGTTGGATTGGTTTAATGTAATCACATCAAACGCAATGAAATCTGAGCCGGACTGCCTAGCGTAAGCTGGGTAGTCCGGCTTTTTTATGAAAGGACAGGGGAAGAATTGCGGATTGTCGGGGGAATATGATAAACTGTCCTAAGGAGGAAATGATATGGCACAGTCAATGAATACGAAGGTAGATTACACTGCAAAAGCTACTTCTTATACCGGATTTAACAGTTATGGTGACGTTATGATCGGGGATAAGGCTTTTGAGTATTATAATGAGAAGAATCCACAGGATAATATCCAGATTCCATGGTCTGAGATTGACTATATTGCAGCGTCTGTTTACTTTAATAAATATATTACGCGTTTTGCAATTTTTCTGAAGAATTATCCGGACCGGTATTTCTCTTTTTCCACGAGGAATAATAAGGCGACGTTACGCGCCTGCAAGGCATATATTCCGGAGGATCGTTTGCAGAAATCCATCTCCCTGATTGATGTACTTCGCAATGGAATCAAGGGACTGCTTCACATTGGAAGGAAGTAGACGGATGATGTTAGAATACACTGGAACCTATAAGAAGGGATTATTTGCCGGAGAAAAGCAGGTTAAGCTCGTCTTGGAGGATAAGCGGATTCATGGTCAGGGTGCCTATATGGTTCAGGGAACGTTCAGTGCTTCCCCCTTTGAATTGCGTTATTCCCTGATTAAGGATGTGACGATTACGAAATTAAAAGGTTTGACCTGCCTTTTGATTTCAACTGAAAATCTGTTGAACTTCAGAACCGACAGTTATACCGACTATCTTTATCTTCCAAATCTTTCCAATATGGAGGAGGCAAAGGAAGAAATTCTAAAGCGTATATCTTTGGCCAAGCAGATGAAAGAGGAAAAGGATAAGTGTCCTGCAAAGGAGACGTTTGATTCTTCTTCTGACTTTAAGCTGCGGGTGGAAAAGCTTCAGATTCTTAAGGAAAGCGGTATGCTCACTTTGGAGGAGTTTGAACAGGAAAAGCAAAAGCTTTTAGATGAAATCTAATTCAAGTGCCAGATAAGGCATAAAATGCTGTGAAACAGAATGTTTCACAGCATTTCTTTTATTCACCGAAGACTATGCCGGCAAAGTTTCTTGCTTCTTCCAATATCTTAATTGTGGTAAGGGATTCCTGCAGACTCTTTTCTGCGGCATCATAGTTTTTTTCGTCTATAATCCGTACAAAGTCTCGGAATTCTCTTGTCATTCTATGAAAATCAGCCGGTGCTTCAAAATGTTCCTTGATTGTGGCGCGTACCATGGCACCTGCTTCATCTTTCACCTTTTCTTTAATATCCGGGTTGGCATATTCCACATCCAGGTGGTAGGCAACATTTGGCTTGCCATTGATCTTCATATACCCCTGCTCTCCCTGGATGGAAATAAAGCCCGGGCTGTCGGCATCTTTGGCACCGGTGCAGGATGCAACGAAGTTTTCATATTCGAGGATGGCAATTCCGGAGGTATCGATTCCATTGAAGCCGATATTCGGGAAGTAGCTGACCTTTTTCGGTGCTCCGAAAAGTTCAACACAATAATGAATATTATAAATATTGATGTCATATAAAGCTCCGCCGTAGAAAGCCGGGTCAAAGGCATGCTCCACTTCTTTGGCAAGGTAGTTATCGTAACGGCTGGAATACTGGGAATAATTGCACATAATGGCCTTAACAGGTCCAAGATGTGTAAGATTCTTCTTCATCTCATCCACAATCGGGCTGTGAAGGACGGTGACAGCTTCCATAATGCAGACATTATGAGCTTTGGCAGTCTCCTGCAAATCTTTCGCCTGCTCGTAGGTTGCGGTAAAAGGCTTTTCCATGATAACGTTCTTGCCGGCCATAAGCGCCTTTTTGCCATAGGAATAGTGGGCGCTGTTGATGAGACCGATATAGACGGTGTCGGCCTCGGAAGATGCAAGAAGAAGGTCGTAGTCGGTATAGACCTCTTTGATGCCGTATTCTTTTGCCAGTGCCTCGCCCTTTTCTTTGCTGTGAGGACGGGCAAAAATGGCGGTTTTCTCCAGTTCCTGAATTGGTGTGACGGCGTGAAGCGCGTCAGCAATAATTTTACCGGTCCCGATAAAGGCTAGTTTCATAGTGTTCTCCTTTTTTGCTAATGGTCGTTTCATAGAACTGTTCCATCGGCATCGGCTTGGCGTAATAGTAGCCTTGCAGATGGGTACAGCCCATTTTTGTCAGTTCTTCTGCCATTTCAGCGGTTTCAACGCCTTCGGCTGTGACAGACATTCCAAGGCTTCGAAACATCTGAACGGTCAACGGGAGGATATCATCCGGCTTTTTGAAGTACTCCCATACAATGCTCTTATCCATCTTGATATGATGAAAGGAAAGCTTCTTAATCCGGTCGATATTGGAATATCCGGTTCCGTAGTCATCCAGAATGAAGGAAAACCCCTTCTCTTCCATGCTGTGAATCTGCTGTTGCAACAGGTTATGGTCAATATTTTCCTCCTCTGTAATCTCGAGACGAATCTGATCCGGAGTAAGGCTATATTCTTTAATAATATTATAGAATTCCTCCGGAAGATTGTGATCGAGGCATTGGATCGGGGAAAGATTCACATTGATCCATGGAAGGGAAATCTGCTTCCCGTAGTATACCATAAATTCACAGGCTTTCCGGAAAATCTGCTCTCCCATGGTCAAAATACTTCCGTTCTCTTCTGCCAGGGGGATAAATTCGGAGGGCATGATCATTCCAAGCTTTGGATCCTTTAACCTTGTCAGCGCCTCTGCCCCGGCCAGCTTCCCGGTGGAGGCATCGATGATCGGCTGCAGATACACTAAAACGTCACTCTTCTTGATGGCATTCTCTACGGAGCGTTTCATATCAAGGTAATGCTCTCTCGCTTTTTTATGTTCTTCATCGATCACAAGACAATTGTTTTTGGTGATGTTGTCCGCCTGCCGGAAGGTGGAATGAAGACAGTCCAGGAACTGTTCATCGCTGTCGAAGGATTGACGGGAATTTACCGTGATGAACCCGACCTGAAGGTAGAGTTTGGCGTTATTACCGTTCCAGGAGCGATGAAAGCGTGAAAGAAGATTCTCCTGTACTTCCTTCAGATCTGCACTTTCCGGTGCCTGCAGGATAAATCTTCCACTGCCGAGGTAAAAGTAGGTGAACTTCGGATAGTTCTGACGGAGGTAACCTGCAATGGCATTAAGCCCGCTATCCATCTGTGTATTGCCGTAGAGAATCCGGTTGTCGGTGTAGTTCTTCAGGATGAATCCAAGGATCTGATAGCTTTTATGGGAAGCGATCATCTCATGGACAGCCGTTTCAAAGGCTTGCTGGTTGAAAAACCGTGTCCGCTCCTCCAGATAGTTGGTCGGATTCTGGAAAGACAGGAACGAAATAATAATAGCAAGCAGGGTAAACAGGTCCATCAGTAGCACATGTGGCAGAATCAGTCGGATAAAGATACCCAGCAGGAGAATCATATTGTAGGCAAGAATGGAGGTAAACCGGAAAAAGCTCAGATCCTTCCCTTTTGTAAGCAGTAAAAGGATGGATATGATGACAAAATAAAGGAAATGAACGGTCATCATAGGGTAGGCTGGTCCGGAATGGTATCCAAGGTTGTCAATGGAAAACACCGTATGAAGCCAAGGGCTGACAAGTACGAGAAGCTGTGATACGAAAATTACAGCAAAACCGGTCAGCTCTACCGGTGAGCAGATTCCTGGATGAATGGCCAATGCATCAACGGTAAACCGGTAAAAAAGATAACTTCGCAATACATAAAAGAAAAAGAATAACATATTTGCGATGTATAAAAGCGAAATGGAATAGGATGCATGAGAAATATCCATGGTCGTCGCAATGTAGTCGGAAACCATGGTCGCAAGATTAACAAAAATCAGAGTAATGAAGGTGCGGTTCATTCGTATTTTGATTCGTGGACGCGTGATATAGTAGATCAGAATGACGGTCAGAATCAGGAATGTCGGTATTGTATAGTCAAGGTTCCACATAAGCTTTGCCCCCTTTTCTTACTTATAAAAAGCATAGCATAATTTGCATGAAATGATAAGTAAAATAGGGGGCGAATGATTAGAAAATGCGCTCTTCCAGACTCTTGGAACGATAATGCATATCGCTGACCTTGTAGACGGTGATAAAGGCCTGAGGATCAATTTCGTGAACGAAGGACATCAGCTTTTGATACTCGTCCTTTGATACGATGGTGATGATTTCCCGGTGAATCTGTTCCCGGTATCCGCCAATGGCCTCATAGATGGTTGCACCGCTGCCGAGAGAGGTGATGATAAAATCCTTGATCTCCTTCTCTTTCGGAGAAAAGATGCAGACCCGTCTTTTCAGGTTCCGGTCGAAGATAAACTGATCCACAAGAATTCCGTTCAGGTAGGTTCCAAGAACAGAAAGTGCGACAGTTTTGCCGTCGTAGGCCAGAGCTGCCGAGAAGGCAATGACCATTCCGGATAATCCCATGGCCTTTCCCAGGTCTATATGCAGATATTTGTTCATGATTTTGGCAACGATGTCGAGACCGCCGGAGGAAGCATTCATGTTAAAAAGAATGCTGATTCCGATGCTTACAACAAAAATATAGCAGGCCACGTCGATGAGGGGATCCTTTGTCAGGGACGTATAATGAGGAATAAGAACCTCAAACAGACGAAGGAAGGCAGGCAAAAGGATGGAGGTATAGACTGTCTTGGCTCCAAACTCATTGCCGCAGGTAAAAAATCCTATGATCAGGAGTACAATGTTCATAAGCATCGTCAGCTGAGATACGGTCAACGGACAGAAATTGGCAAGTACAATGGAAAGTCCGGAAATACTGCTGACAGCTGCGTGGCTTGGAACAAGGAAGAAAAAGATGGCAACAGCAACGATGAAGGTTGCAAGTGTCAATTGAACGATTTCTTTGATAATGTTTACTGGTTTCATTGTTAACGGGTTCCTTTTCATTCTATAGAGTTCTTAATTCATGCATAACGCCATCCTCATCGTTGGTATAGGCGGTTACATGTTTTGCTACATCTTTGACCGTAGGATGTGCATTTTTCATGGCATAGCTTTCACCGCAGCTTTGCATCAGTTCATAGTCATTGATGTAATCGCCGAAGCAGGCTGCATCTTCAAAGGAGATGGAAAGCCTCTCCTGCAGCGCAGTATAGGCACTTCCCTTGTTGACTGTGGCGTTGGAGATATCAATCCAGCTGTCACCGGATAAGGCCTTAGCCAGGTTAGATGGAAGCTGTGTCAGCTTTGTATAGCACGCTTCTGCCCTTTTTTCACTGAAATAGACGGCAATCTTAAGGATCTCATCCTCATCAAGGGCGGAAAGGAGATCCTTAAGGGGCTTATGGTGGTCATAGTACATACGCAGATTGATAAGGAATTCCTGATCTGTGGTATCGAGATAATAGGCGC
Organism: Lachnospiraceae bacterium C10; assembly: GCA_900100095.1. Classification (GTDB taxonomy): domain Bacteria; phylum Bacillota; class Clostridia; order Lachnospirales; family Lachnospiraceae; genus Weimeria. The sequence continues at coordinate 76,583 of FMTN01000017.1, read as the reverse complement.
TCTTGACACCGCACAGGATAATGCCGGAGTGCGGCAGGCGGTTGATCTCTTCCAGGGAGCGGATGACATCCTCTTTTGTCATGACATTCTTGTACAGAACCGTATCACCGGAAATAACCAGTGCGCCGTTTTCAGCAAGAAAGATCAGATTGTCAGCAATCTCTGTAAAGTCCTTTTTTAAAGTGTAATACTGACGTCCGCTTGCAATTACTGTGCGTATGTTGGTATGGGATTTGACCCAGCCGATAAAATCGGATGGAAGACGCTTTTGACTGTCAAGAAGCGTCCCATCCATATCAAATGCAATCATTCGAATGTTACTGTTCATTTCATTACCTCTCAGATATTGGAAAGTTCAAATTCTTCCGGAAGGAAACGAGGACATACATTTTCCTTTGTTGCGATCACAGAAGAAGCCAGTCTGGTTCCGATGGCGCAGGCAGTGGCAAGGTCCTTGCCGTAGGTTAATCCAATGGCCACACCGGCAAAAAAAGCATCCCCGCATCCGGTGGTATCGACAACGGTGACACGCTGCGGAGGACAGAAGCCGCAACTGCCGTCCTCTGTGGCCCAAATCGAGCCCTTCTCTCCCATGGTCACGATCATCTTCGGGATATGGGCAAGCTTGACTTTTTTGGCAATGATCTCTGCCAGATCATCCGGGCTCTTGTCGTCATAGTCTTCCGAGAAAAGAAGGCTGGCTTCGCTTTGATTACATACGACGCAGCCGGTCTTTTTGAGAAGATCCCGTCGCTCCATGGCGATGGACATATTGGATACAACGGCGTAAACTGCCTTGCCGTATTTTTCTGCAAGCTCAAAAATATGTTTTAAAATGGTGGAGTCCATATCGATTTCCACTACAATACTGTCAGCCTTTGATACAATTTCATCTCCGTGCTCCAGGAAGATGTCGCCGATGGCCGAAAGGTCCGGTCGCTTGGAAATGGATGCCACAACATCTCCATCGTTATCAAAAACAGCAAGCCAGGTGCCAAGTCCGTCCTCTTTCCTTGCAACATAGGTCGTGTCCACCTTATGACGATTCAACTTGTCAATGACATCCTGAGAGATAGCGGAATGATCCACAACACTGACGAAGGAAGGCTTAAGCTCCACGTTGGCAATATCTTCTACTACATTTCTGGCAACTCCGCCGTGAACATGGATGACATTACCCACGTTACGACCGGCCGGGATATACTGGGCCAAAGGGTAACCTTTAATGTCTACCATGACGGCTCCTGCTACAACAATACCCATAGGTTTCTCCTTTTTACATTTGATATAAAACAGGACCCTTTAGGGTCCTGTTTCAAGTGTCTATTCATGGTGCAGGGAAGCTTCGTTTTTATTTAAGATGCTTCGAATCTTCGCTGATACGACATCGAATGCTACATCATTCATTCCACTGTTGAGTACAACGTCAGCAAGTGCTCTTGTCGGTTCAACGTAGATGTAATGCATTGGTTTGACGGTTGTAAGATACTGATCCACGATACCCTGCAGGTCACGTCCACGTTCCTGTACATCCCGTATCACACGGCGAAGGATACGCTCATCCGCATCGGCGTCCACATATACCTTGATGTCCATCTGATTACGAAGCCTTTCATCCTGAAGCACAAGAATGCCTTCGATGATGATGACAGGATTCGGCTTAATGATCTCGACCCGGTCGGAGCGGTTGTGCATGGTGTAATCATAGATTGGACATGCAACCTCCTCTCCTGCCTGGAGCTTCTTTAAGTGCTCCAGCAGAAGGTCGGTCTCAAGGGCATCCGGATGGTCATAGTTCTGCAGCTTACGCTGTTCAAAAGGCATAGAATCTTGTGCCTTATAGTAGTTATCGTAATAGATAACGGAGGTATCCTGTGGGAAAGCATCCCGGATCTTGTTTGTAAAGGTTGATTTTCCTGAACCGGTACCACCGGCAATTCCAATAATAATAGGCTTCAATGTTTTATCCTTTAGACTGATTGATAGTTCTTATCTTGCACCCTTGTCGTAAGGGATTCCCTCTGCCTTAGGAGCACGGGAATTCTTCGATGTGAGGGCTAATACAATAAGTGAAACAATGTATGGGAACATGTTGTATAACGTTCCAGGAATATGTAATTTAGCCAGGAAGTCGATTCCGCTGTTAACGTTTGAAAGGGAACGGAATACAGCGAAAAGAACGGCAGACCATGCAATTCGCTCAGGCTTCCACTGACCAAAGATCATAACAGCCAGGGCAAGGAAACCGGCTCCGGCTACACCATAGTCAAAGTGCCAGGTGGAGTTGGCAGCTGCAATATAGATGATACCACCGAGTCCTCCGAGGAATCCGGAAAGTAAAACACCGGCATAGCGCATCTTATATACATTGATTCCGACAGAGTCAGCAGCCTGCGGATGCTCGCCACATGCACGAAGGCGAAGGGCAAAGGTAGTCTTGTAGAAGAACACGATGGAACATACAAGCAGGATGGCTGCAATAATGATGAACCATGAGATCTCAAGCTCTCCGATATGGAGCAGGAAAGCCTTGTGACCGGTAACATAATCCAGCTTCGCGGAGAAGTCGGTTCCATCGGAACGAGCGGTATTAAAGGCTTTTACAATAACCGTTGCCGCTGCTGTTGCAAGCATGTTAAGAGCGGTTCCAATCAGAGTCTGATCCGCCTTGAAGTTGATGCAGGCCACAGCAATGAAAAGAGAGGAAAGGACTCCTGCTACGGCTGCAGCCAGCATTGTCAGGATGATGATGGTAGCTTTTGAGGCATCGGCTGGAAGCAGAACCATAACCATGGCTCCTGCCATTGCACCAAATACCATGATACCCTCAAGTCCAAGGTTGATGATACCGCTTCGCTCAGAGAACATTCCGCCGAGGGCTACAAGGATTAAAACAGCGGCGAAGATAAGAGTATATTGAATTAACAGAATCATATCTTACACCTCCTGATCATTGGCATCCTTTTTCTTATCGGATGCGCTCTCGTCGTTTACGTTTGTCAGTGCCTTTGTCTTGCCCTTATTCATAAGATTGCGGAAGAACAAAACAAATCCGCACAGGTAGATGATAATGGCAACCATAAGGTCTGCCACCTGTGGATTGAAGTAGTTGGTATCGAGATACTGTCCACCCATGGTGAGGTATTCGATAAACAGTCCTGCAACGATGGCTCCGATCGGATGCAGGCCACCAAGGAAAGCTACGGCAATTCCGTTAAAGCCCATACCCGGAACAGAAGAGGAAATGCTGTACTGCTCGATTCCGGTCAGGTAGAACATGGAGGCTGCAAAACCGGCAATACCACCGGAAATCACCAGGGTCAAAATGACGTTACGTGTCGCATTCATTCCTGCGTATTTAGCAGCTTCCTTGTTATGTCCGGTAGCCTTTAATTCATAACCAAAGGTTGTCTTGTTCAGTACCACCAGGATGATGATTGCAACGATCACAGTGATCGGGAGGGCAATGGTCATGTACTGGTTATGACCGAAGAGGTCGGATAAGAACGTCGGAAGGAGTGCCTTTGGATTCGTGGAAAGAATATTGTAGGTCTTTGAGGTACTCTGATCCATGACCTTCTTGCCACCTAAAACGATATTGGTTAAGTACAGACCAATCCAGTTCATCATGATTCCGGCAATGACTTCGTTCACGTTGAAGACAGCCTTGAAAAAGCCACTGATGAAGCCCCAGAGTGCTCCGGCTGCAATGGCAGCAAGCACGCAAACCCACCAGCTTAAGCCTAAGGCGATGGAGGTATAAAGGCTTGCTAAAATACCGACGGTGTACTGACCGGCAGCACCGATGTTAAAAAGGCCGGCCTTGTAGGCAAACAGGATTGCCTCGGAACAAAGGATTAAAGGAACCGCTTTTACCAGTGTGGATCCCAAATAATACAGTAAGGTCGTACTGCTCTGGTTGTATTTGAAGAAATTACGAAGAATCGCTCCCATTCCCTCTGCGGCATGAGAAGGATTCATAATAAGTAAAATTACAAAACCTACCAGGATACCGAGAAGTGCACAAATGATGGACGCAATGATGGTCTGTACACTTGATTTTCTAAAAAAAGATGCCTTCTTATCCACGCTTTACGCCTCCTTTCTATGATCTCTCTTCGCACCGGACATATAAAGTCCAAGTTCCTGAAGTGTGGTTGTCTTTGGATCTACTTCTCCTACGATCTCCCCCTCGTACATAACAAGGATACGGTCAGAGAGGTTCATAACTTCATCAAGCTCTAAAGAAACCAAGAGGATGGCGGAGCCGTTATCTCTTTCGTTTACGATGGCTTTATGAATGTATTCAATAGCACCGACGTCGAGGCCTCGTGTCGGCTGTACAGCAATCAAAAGCTTGTGATCGCGGTCCATTTCACGGGCAACAATGGCCTTCTGCTGGTTACCGCCGGACATGGAGCGCACAATGGTCTTGGCGCCCTCTCCGGAACGTACGTCGAAACGCTCGGCTAATACATCGGAATAACGACGAATGTCATCCCGCTTCATTAATCCGGCTTTGTTAAAATCTTTCTCGAAGTAACGCTGGAGAACCATGTTATCCTCCAGGGAATAATCCAGGACGAGGCCGTGCTTGTGCCGGTCTTCCGGAACATGACTGATTCCATGGGTATTTCTGTAGCGGATGGACTTTTTGGTGATGTCTTCTCCGTCCAGAATGATCTGGCCGTTGGTAACATTTTCTAGGCCTGTAATACCACCTACAAGCTCTGTCTGACCATTACCATCAATACCTGCGATACATACGATTTCGCCGGCCTTTACCCGGAAGGATACATTGTGAACGGCATCCTTGTTATGGTTCTTGCTCTTGACACAGAGATTCTTAACAGTAAGGACCTCATCGGTCGGCTTGGCATCCTCTTTTGCAACCTTAAGTGAAACGTTGTGACCAACCATCAGGGAGGACAGTTCTTCTTTTGTTGTGTCTGCAACGTTTACAGTGCCAATGTATTTACCCTTGCGAAGAATACTGCATCGATCGGCAACTTCCTTGATTTCGTTCAGTTTATGTGTGATGAACAGGATGGATTTACCTTCTGCAGCAAGTTCTTTCATGATCTTCATGAGCTCATCGATCTCCTGCGGCGTCAGCACGGCAGTCGGTTCATCAAAAATCAGCACTTCATTGTCACGGTAGAGCATTTTGAGAATTTCAACACGCTGCTGCATTCCCACCGTAATATCCTGAATCTTGGCATCCGGATCAACCTTGAGGTTGTACTTCTTGGACAGCTCCATAACACGTTTTCTCGCATCGGCCTTGGTAAGGAAACCGAATTTGCTTGGTTCTGCACCTAAGATAATATTGTCAAGAACTGTGAAAATATCCACTAACATAAAATGCTGGTGAACCATTCCGATTCCAAGGTCCGTTGCATCGTTTGGATTCTTGATGTGAACTTCTTGTCCATCCTTTTTAATCGTACCCTTCTCAGGAGTGTACAGACCGAAAAGTACACTCATAAGAGTGGATTTTCCCGCTCCGTTCTCGCCGAGAAGTGCATGGATTTCTCCGCGCTTAAGCTGCAACGTAATGTCGTCGTTGGCAACGATTCCCGGGAATTCCTTACGGATATGCAACATTTCAATTACATAATCTTCATTACCCATACATAAAAGCCTTTCTAACAAAAAGAGAAGGAAGAAACACTTTCTCCCTCCTCTTGATGAATTTGATTACAAACGATTAGTGGATGTTGTCGAAGGTTGTAACCTTGATGGTTGTCTTAGGTGCGTTCTTTGTGTCGTTAGAAACAGTAAACTTACCATCATACAAATCCTTAACGAGTGCCTTGTAATCATCAACACTGAAGTTCTTCATAGACCATGTGTCGGTAGGAAGCTGAACATAGTTCTGGGATGGGTCATCACCGGATACCAGTCCTAAGTTGGAGAACGTTCCTGCATAGGAATCCCACTTGCCATCGAAGATAGCCTGGAGTGTTGTATTGATTGTAGGTGCAAGACCCTTCATAGCACTTGTGATGCAAAGTGAGTCATCACCGTATGTCTTGGCGATTGTTCCGGACTGGTCGGTATCAACACCGATTACCTTGCCGCCGGCCTTTACAGCAGCCTCACATGCAGATGTATAGATTCCACCGCCACATGCGAATACAACTTCTGTACCGCCCTTATACCATGTGTCCATAACAGCTGTGATGGAAGAGTCACCAGAGAACTGTCCACCATAGATGTAGTTAACTTCTACTTCATTTGCAATACCCATTTCAACGGCTGCAGCGTCTACACCCTGTAAAAAGCCGTAACCGAAACGGATAACAGCAGGTACAGCCATACCGCCTAAGTAACCAAGCTTCTTATAGCCTTCCTTTACAGCAGCATATCCAGCCATGTAACCGGATAATTCCTCTGCGTAGGTAAAGCATGCAACGTTGCCCGGAAGCTTGTAGCTGCCGTCATTGGAGAAGTCGCCTTCACCACAGTCCAGTGCAATAATCTTAACATCCGGATTAGACTCTGCAACAGACTTGATCATGTTAGCAAAAAGGTAACCTGGAACAACGACTACGTTGTAACCGTCAGCAACCGCATTGTTGAATGAAGCAATACGAGCCTCGTCGGAATCCTCAGTAGGCTTATAATAAGAGAATTTTGCATCGTGATCCTTTGCAAATGCCTTAGATGCCTCATAAGTCGTCTGGTTAAAGGACATATCTGTGATGTCGCCAGAGTCTGTGATCATAGCAATCTTATAGTCAGAAGAACCTTCTGACTGCTTCTCGCTCTTCTTGGAGCTTCCGCAGCCGGCAAATACTGACATTACAAGAGTTGCGATCACAACGAGTGATAATACATGTTTCTTCATACTGTTCCTCCTTGTGATAAACATAACAACAACAAGATTTTATTGCATCTTAGTAATTTCTGCAACTTGAAAATTTAAAGAAATATACCAAAAATAGCATAAAATACAGGAGTAAAAGCTATATTGAAGCACTGTTTTTACAAATTTTATAAATCGTCTGTTATTTCGGAGCGTTTCATCTGTTTGACTAATTCCTCTTCGTCTTTGAAGGAAAAATTTGAAACATCTCCCTTCCGGAAACGGTCGAGAAAGTTGGCGGTTGCTTCCTCTTTCTGTCCGCGTTTTTGCAGTTCGCTCTTTAAATTGAAGACACACATCCGGCGGATATCTTCTTCACAGTCCTCTGTAAACCATGCATCGAATTCCTCTCTCAGTTCGTGGTCCGCAAGGCCGAAAGGCGCCTTGAAGTCACTGGAATGGAACATCAGCTCGGAAATGGCACGTTCTTTTACAAGGGTGAGGATGTCGGGGTCGATATCAGGAAGGGATTGTTCCTTCTGGTATTTTGCTATTTCTTCACGGAAGATCCTTGTGGCGGTCTCCGTAATCAGCTTTGCAATCGCAAGCGTCAGGTTCTCTTTATTCATGTCTGCCATAGTGCCCTCCTTTTGCCGGTATCGTGAAATGCCTATTCTGTGACAGATATATCAACATCCGGTGAGATTGTAAAGGTGTAGTCTGGATATGCCTTGGCCATTTCCTGATAGAGGATATCAAGTCCCTTTTGTGGCTCGATATCAAAGCTTAAAACCACGTCGAAACGAATGTCCTTTGCCTTTAAGTCAACGTAAAATCCATGTACCTGGATGGCCCATTCGTGAGCCGTAATCTTCCCCGCAATCTCATTGCGGAGTCTTGCGGCTTCATCATCTCCGGTGTTGTAGGAATAGATACCAACGGCACTTACAACATTGCCGGTTTCGTTATAGACCCTGGTCTCGATTTTTCTGGTGAGATGGTCGAGTTCACATACGGTCATGGTATCCGGTATTTCAATGTGCAGGGAAACAAGGTTACGGTTCGGACCGTAGTTATACATTACAAGGTCATAGGCTCCGCGGACACCCTCCTCTTCCGAAACGATGGCTTTGATCTTACGTGTTTCCTTAGGATCGGCTCTTACGCCGATGATTTCGTTCAGGGTATCGATCATCATCTCAACGCCGGATTTGATGATCACAATAGAGATCAGTGCACCGACGAAAGCTTCTAAAGAAAGGCCGGTTGCAAGGAATAAAACGGCAGAGGCAAAAACGGATGCAGAAAGAATTGCGTCAAAACTTGCATCGGAGCCGGAAGCGATCAGGGCGGAGGAGTTGACCTTTTTACCCTGTGCCTTTACATAGGCACCGAGGAGAAGTTTGATAACAACTGCTACTGCGATGATGATCAGTGTGATGTAGTCATAGGTTGCCTTCTGCGGATGAATCACCTTCTTGACGGATTCCACCAGGGAGGTAATACCGGCATAGAGCACAATGCCGGATACGAGCATAGCGCTTAGATATTCGATTCGCCCATGTCCGAGTGGGTGCTTCTTATCCGGCAGTTTGCTGGATAATTTCGTGCCGACAATTGTAATGATGGATGACAGCGCATCGGATAAATTGTTAACGGCATCCAGAGTGATGGCGATGGAATGGGAGGCAAAACCAACGGCTGCTTTAAAAGCGGCCAGAAAAATATTTGCCAGAATTCCAAGGACACTTGTCTGGATAATGATTTTCTCGCGATCGTTTGAATTCAAGTGGAACCTGCCTTTCTAATTGTCCTCAATTGTTATGACATCGGATAGGACGTAATGAAACTGAGGCGTTGATGCATCGTGATTTTCTTCATATCCATTTCTCAGGTCATAGGTATCGGAAGGGTCTTTTGGATCAATTCCGGTATAATTTCCCTGGAAGACCTTGCATTTTCCTTGGATAAGTTTCGTTTTGACGGTTTCCAGGGTCTCTTTTGTATGGGATGCGGCAACGATTGGGTTGATGGTGTTGATCCGTACCCAGTCCTTGTCAAGTCCGGCCCAGGAATCGTTGTGGTTCTTTTGGGCTTTGACGACGCTTTCTATGTCACAGTCCTTAAGGCATGCTTCAATAGCCTGTGTGATATAGGGTTCCCAGTTGATGCTGCAACTTGTAATGGAACTTGTGGGTGCAACATCCATCATATTGGAATTATATCCCACGTGATATACGTTCCGGCCCATGGCGGCTGCCTGTTCACAGGAGATTGCCGGGGCAATGGTATCTGTGTGCTGCCCAATGATGATACAGCCTTCGTCAATCAGATGATCGGTCATACGCATTTCGGTGGGATAATCCGCCCATTTCCCGGTGTAACATACCCGCATGGTGGCGGAAGGTACAATGGAACGGACTCCAAGGAAAAAGGCGGTATATCCGGATATGACTTCCGGGGTGGACATGGCAGCCACATAGCCGATTCTGGCGGTTTCTGTCGTGGCCTTGTGCTGGGAAATCAATTCCGATAATTTCATTCCGGCAGCCACACCGGTCAGATAGCGCCCTTCGTAAATTGTCCCCATAAAGGTGTGATAATTTGGAAGAACGGGGCTGTTATTGGCATTATCCGCGGTTGCTGCACACACCTGAATGTCCGGATTGTTTTTGGCAAAGATCTTGGCCTGCTTCTTATAAGTATAACTGGTGGCAAAGATCAGTTTGCAACCATGTTTTTTCAGGTCCTTAAAGGTATTTGCCGCCTCATGTTCCGGTACATTGTTGCGGGAATATATGGAGATCCGGTCTCCATAGGTATCTTTCAGTGAAGATGCAAGCCGCATGAAGTTATCCGTATAAGCGGCGCTCTGGTCACTGATATATACGAATCCCACCTTAAGTTTTGCCCTTGTTTTCCTTTGGGTGTAGGTGATTTGAAGGATGGAACCAAGTAACACCGTGAGTAAGGTGACCACTGTGGTTATTGTATAGACCCGTTTCATTGGTTCTCCTCCCTTCGTATGCGGATACTGCCCTCTTCAATCAGTTCAAAGAAAATATCCACCAGTTTCGGATCGAACTGTGTACCCCGTCCCTTTTTTAACTCTTCCATAACATAATCGAAAGGAAGATGTTTCCGGTAGACACGGTTTGCTGTCATGGCATCAAAGGCATCTGCAAGACCAATGATTCTTGCGTTCAGAGGAATCTCCTCTCCTTTCAGTCCATGAAGATATCCCTTACCATCATAACGCTCATGATGGAAAAGTGCACCATCTGCAACGTTTTCCACGAGGGTAAAGTCTTTTAATATCTTAGCACCGGCAGATACATGGGACTTCATGATGGCGTATTCTTCGTCGGTGAGCCTGCTCGGTTTGTTCAGGACTGCGTCAGGAATTCCGATTTTACCGATGTCATGCAAAAGAGCTGTTTTACGAAGCTGCTCCTGCTGCTCAGGGGTATATCCCAGCTTCTTGGCAATCAGGACAGAATATTCCGATACACGCTTGGAGTGCTGACTGGTATTCGGATCCTTGGCATCGACGGTTTTTGCGATGGCAAGAATGGTTTCGTTGCCCATTTGAATCTGCTCTTTTGCAAGTGCAAGCTCCTTTTCTTTCAGGGCAAAGGTACGGCGCATCTGAATCCGGCTGATAAACCAGGTGACCCAGCTAATGAATAACATGATGATGATTCCCATGTATAAACTGAACCACCAGTTGTCATAATGCTCCGACGGCTTACGGAAGCGGTAGGTTGTTTCTTCCACCACATGCTTTGCGTTATTGTCCAGAACGGATAAATGGAACACATAGTCTCCAACCGGAAGATTCGTATAGTAAACACTGGACAGTTCGCTTTGTCTTACGATGGTAGGTTCCTGCTCGAAGCCTTCCAGGTAATAGCTGATGTAAGGATCGTTTACAGAGAAATTGATGATTTCCGGTTCGATCTCCACACGGCTTACAGACCGGTCAATGATATTGATGTCGTTATGGTCGACCATCTTCTTATGACCGTCAAGTTTCATATTGCGTATCATCATCCGGTAGGAGGAAGATGCGGGATTGTAGTGTGAAACATTGACACGACTGCAACCGTCTCCGCAGGCCAGGTATAAATTGCCGTTCCAGTCCAGATAATTCCAGGCATTGGCTGTCAGACTTCCGCGTAGACCGTTTCTGTAATCCAGCAGTTCGTAGTCGATATCCTTATTCTTGATCAGGGTGTCCTTGTTGACAACGTAGATGCCAGCACTGCAAGGGACGAAAACTTTACCGTTTCCCAGATCAATGAGGTCAAAAATGTTGTAGTACGGGAACTGATCAATATGACGGAGGACGCCCTTCGCATCAATATAATTAAGACCGTTACCGGAGATGATGAAATAGCCGTCATTTGTTTTATCTCGTACAATACGCATCACGACTCCGGAGGAAATGGCACTGTTCGTCCGGTCATAGGACTTGATGACTTGATGCGTGGAAGATAACATAAACAGACCGCCGCCATCGGTTCCCACCAGAAGTTCATCCCCATCGGTTGGAAGAAGACAGAGAACTTTGGTATTGGTAATGCCCTCCTTGCGGCCAACGCAATCCACCACCCGAAGGTTTTTAATATAGTTGATTCCTCCATCACCACAGGCAACGATGGTTTTGTCAGAGAGTTCTACCACGGTTCGAATCTTGTCTCCGAGCAGTCCTTCTTTACTGGTAAGATGTGAGATCCGACCGGAAGGATCCTGGCAATACAGTCCGCTGCCGGATGTTGCAATCCACAGATGATTATCGGAATCCACCTGAAGGGAGCGGATCCGGGCATTGCTCAGTGTTGCCATCAGAGGATCTGAGGTGACCGGATGTTCATCGGAATCAAGGATACGCAGGCCCTCATCGGTTCCAAAATACATTCTGCCCTTCCAGCGTGTCTCTGTATTGACAACCGCCGGCTTCAGACCGGTTGCATCAAAAAGCTCCGTAAAGGAGGACCGTGAGAGCTTTAACAGTCCCTGTCGGGAAGAGGTGAACCAGAGGTTGCCCTGGTAGTCTACGTCCATATTGTCGATGTTGCTGTTGAATCCGTTGGTGTTGATCTTGCGGAAGTATCCGTCTGTGCCAAGGTAGCCGACGCCGGTATCGGAACAGATGAAGACGGTATTGTTCTCCTTTTGAATGGACTTGATATTGAACAGTCCGTCGCAGGTAATCCGGCGCTTTTCTTTTAAAGAGTCACCGGAAATATCATAGACGATGATCTGGTTGTCGGACATTCCGGCGTAGAGAAGGCCTTGTTCATCGAAGTAGGCACTGTTGTATATGACAGAACCCTCTTTCCGGGATTCCTGTGTCAGGATGTTGTCACCCTGACACAGGAACAATGTACCGTTGTCACCGATGATGGCCACGTGACCATCATGATCGGCAGCCATACTGGTGGCGTACTTAATCGGCTCAATGATGCTTCGAATCTTCGGACCGTCATTTAAAACAACAAGTGCAACACTGTCGGATGTTCCGATGTAATAATTGCCGCGGGAATCACAGGTCATACTTTGGATGGAATCGTTCGGCAGACCCTTGGTTGAATCTAAAACACTTGTGATCTTCTCATTGATCAGAGTAGATACACCCCGGTCATTGGTTCCAATCCACAGTCTGCCTTCCGGGTCTTCGTAGAAGCAGTTGGCATTCTTGACCGAATCGTATTGGTCCATCCATTTGAATTCTCTGCCGTTATAGCGATAGAGGCCGCCGTAGGAGCCGATCCAGAGGATTCCGTCATGGGTGGAAGCGATATCATTGACGGTGCAGCCGGGGATACCGTTGGTTCCGTCGTAAATTGTCTGCGTATATTCTTTGAAAATGGCATCATCCGGATGGGACGTCTTCTCTTCCTTTGCCGGTGCAGCTGTCAGCTTTGTTGCGTAGGCTTCGGTAGGCTGATACAAAAAGAGCGTAAAAAGGAAGAAGACCATGATAGCAGAAATCACCTGCTGTCCGGAAGTTTTTTTATTATAATTACGATACAAGTGAAGAAGAAAATAAAACAGCAGGACACTTACGATGCTGTCAGGGAAGGAAACAAAAAGCTCTCCGAGGAAATAACGGATCAGAGAAGGCCAGTGATGTTCCCGTAAAAACAAAATGACACTGTCTCCCCAGAGATTGCTGGTCATTCCGTGATTAAAGAGAATGTTGATCGGAACGGCAACAAAGGTACTGACGGCTGAGACAATGGCACAAAGAGAGAGCGCATGGAAAAAGGTCTCAAAATATTTCTTGCTTGCAAAGATACCGATGGTAAAACCGATGACGGCATTCACAATCGAAAAATAATAGGTATAATCTGCAACCGTACCTGCGCCATAGATGAAATTAACAGAACTACCCACGATGGCACCGCATAAAGGGCCGTAAAGGTAGGCTACGATTATCGTGCCAAAGGTATCAAGATAAAGCGGAAGGGAAAAATACATAGAGAAGACTTTCCCTACATAGTTTAATAAAATGCATAAAAAAATTATGAGTGTAATCTGCCAAGACTTCTTATATTTCATACGGCCCCCAATTCAGTGAAGGTAAATGTAAAATAAGATCACGTGTAATCTATTTTAATCCATTTGGAGACCGTGTTCAATATAAGGTATGGTACTTTGACGTTTCGTTATTACCAGAATAGGTCGATGTCTCCCATGCTGTTTTCAATCAGGAAAGAATCTTTGCTGCCGTTCTTGGCCGGGGTCTGATATTCGTCATCGCTCTTTTGACGGTTGACTTTGATATCCCCTAAACTGGTGGAAAGATTCATGGCTGCATCCCTCAGGTCGCGGGAACTTTTGATGGAAACATCTCCCATGGAAAGGTCGGCGGTCAGCTGATGAAAAGCTGTGTTCTTCGCCGAGAAGTCCCCCATGCTGATGGAAGTGTTAAGGGAGGAGACCTTACAGTTCTTTAAATCAAAGTCTCCCATGGAAAGGTCAGCCTTTCCGGTGCTAACCGTTGTATCTTTCATGGTCAAATCGCCGCAGGAAAGATGGAAGGTGGCATTTTCTGCGGTAAGATTCTTTACATCCACATCACCGTATTGCGTGGTGATAGACAGGTGCTTTAAAACTTCGTCGGAAGGCAGATGAAGGGTCAGCTTGCCTGACACCGGGTGTGAGAAAAAAAGGAATCCGACGCTGCGCGTTTGCTTTTTCTGCCGAAGGGTCCAGATACCGTCTTTGGCACTGACCTTTGGCAACAGCTTGGACGGACCGTTGTAGGTGATTTCTTCTCTGCCATCACAAACCAGGTTGATATCCCCATAGGCCATGCTGATATTAAGCTCATGGCAGGGGCTGCCAAGATCCTGCTTGTTCCAGGTGACCTTCGTTTGTTTGCCCGTAGAGATACGGAGGAAGGAAAATGTTCCATCCACCCATGCGCTGTGACGGAAAACCGTTCCTGCAAGGATTATAAAGACGGTTAAAATGGATAAGACAATCAAATATTTGGTTTTAAAGGAACGAACCTTCTCATAATCTACATTCTGATTCATACTACTCTCCTACTTTTACGATGTTTTTGATAAGGGTATGGATGACACCGGCAACGAGCCAGATGAGCCAGGTTCTACCCCAGTCAAAGGTGATAAAGCTGATGATGAGATAAAGGCAGGTGACGGTCGGCCAGAAGATTCCCATGATGATGGCTGCCGTGGTGCTCGAATACTGTTCCTCTCTGTTGTTTCTAGGCACATAGCTTCCTGCGATGGTAGACTGTGCATTCAGAGAAAGGACCTCCTTATAGGCCTTCTCCTTGCCATTGCTGGCGATCAGAATCATGACACCGATACCGATAAAATAGAACATAGAGGCGGCGCCAAGACTTGTTATGCGGTCCGAGATGTTTAAGGTGCCTAAAATGCTGACAGGAATGACGCAGACAACGATCAGGATAATACCCACAGCGGTAAGTAAAGCATTGGTGCTGCGATAGCTCTCGCTTTCCCGGTAAAGCTCGCTGGCTGTTGCTGCGTTGATTTGATAAGGTTCATTCTTTAAAAAGTTCCAGTGGGAAAGCTTGATATGCTCATATACAAGCAGGCCAACGCCGGTTGCAATCATGATAAACATAATGCCCACACCGATGGAGCCGGATATGTCTGTATCAACAATGGCACTTGTGATGATCGGTCCGGTACAGCAGCAAATGAAAAGAAGAACAGCAATTCCGGTGATAAAGGCTCCTCTGGACTTCTCTTCGATCATCCTGTGTGCGTCCTCCAGCGAAAAGTTCTTGGCTTCATACTCCGGCTTTTGATTCATGGCATGGCTGATACCAAGGGTTTCGGCAAGTTCATCGAGATTGCCAAACTCGGCAATAACCGAACCGACCGCTTCGTTTTCTGTCTTACCGGAGGAGACTAGATCGTTATAGCGGTCTTCCATCATCTGTAACAGCTCATCTTTGGCTCTCCATACATCCGGAGTATTTGGTAGCTGCGCAAACATTGATTCCAAATAATTCTTGATTGTATCCATACGATATCTCCCTACTCTTTGCGTACAAAATGTTCTACAACATCCTTGGTGACCTGCCATTCATCACATTTATTCTGATAATAGAGTCGTCCCTCGTCGGTGATTTGGTAATAGGTTCTTCGCTTACCGCTCTCGGAAGACTGATAAAAGGATGTGACCAGTCCGTCCTTCTCCATCCGCTTAAAGGCGGAATACAGTGTCGTTTCCTTGATGTTATACATCCCCTGGGTCAGTTCTGAAATCTTCTTGGAAATTTCATAACCATAGGAGGGGGAATCCCACAACAGATATAAAATCATAGTATCGTTGTAGCCTCGAATGACGTCACTACTGATTTGAATCAAGTAAACCTCCTTTCCGGCGATTAGGCCTGACGTTGCATCGGCACACGTTGCATTGCCTGTCGTACTATGTCTGACGTAGTAATCGTATCAGGATATACTACGTCTGTCAAGGTATATTTTTACACAGGGAGAGAGAGGGTGTTACTTTTTCAACTGTTCAAGAACTTTGCCGGCGAGGACGTCGCCCTTAGCGGCTGCGTATTTTGCCCATTTCATTGCTTTGATATCATTTTTCTCGCACTGGTATTTTCCGTTGGCATAACCTTCGGCAAGCAATCCGGCAGCCTCGATGTCGCCCTTGGCGGCGCGGTCGATCAGGTCAAACTTACTGCCCTTTTCGAAGGTGATGGATGGTTTTTTGCCGTTGGATTCAAAAATCTGCATGTTATTACCTCTTCTTTCTGTAAAAAAAATCCACTCACATCATAAAAGATGATGGAGTGGATATCAAATGTTTCGATGTATTGCTTATTATGCGTTTTCGTCTGCTTCTGTCTCGAGAGCTGTGTCATTTGCGGTATCGCCGGCAGCAATTCTCTTCTCATAACGGGTATAGATGATCCATGCTACGAAACCGAAGATAACAGGTCCTGCGATGGACCAGAAGGTTGTCTTAAGGTCATTGTCAAGTGCCGGCTGGATGATCGCGAAGGTGTTGGCAAAACCTAACACGCCGGTAACGATAACACTCCAGATAACGGCAGAAGTCTGTGTCTTGAAGATGACGAAGCTTCGGTCCACATTCTTTAACTTCTTGAATCCCGGGAAGGCAATGGAGATAAACATGTAAGGAATGGTCATTCCTACGTTTACCATTGCAGTAAGGATTACGAAGAACTTCGCCATGGTGTCACCACCGAAGGAGATAGCAAGAATCATGACACATACGATGATGCACTGGATCCAGAGAGCGTTAACAGGCATACCGTCAGACTCTCTTACTTCACCCATCTTACCAGGCCATACTCTTTTGTCGGTTCCTTCGATCAGCTGCTTTAATGGAGAATATGTCAGTGTGAACAATGCTCCAAGTAAAGCAAGAAGCATGATCAGTGCATAAACGCGGGCAAAGCCGTGTGCAAGAGCAAGCTGCGTTGCTGCGTTTGCGCCGAAGGCTGCACCGAAAGCAGATGCGAAGTTGGACATGATAACATAGGATACATTACCAAGTGTAATATCGTCACCGCCAAGAATCTTGTTGTAATCCGTAAAGGAACCAACGAGCATGATTAAAAGTGCATATCCGACTACGATAACAAGAGCGGAAATAACGATACCCTTTGCGAAATTCTTCTTAGGGTTTTCTGTCTTGTCTACAAGGCCGCCGACAGCTTCAATTCCGCCGTATGCAAACAATGCATATACGATGAAGGACAATGTCATAACGATGCTGCCCTGGTAGGAAGGGTTCAGTGGATGTGTAAGAGAAGAAATTCCCTTGAAATCCTGAGCCAGATGTCCCTTGTTGGCAATGATCATAATAAAGGAACCGATCAGTACCATTACATTGATAACAACAACGGCTGTTCCTCCGACAGAGGTAACCTTCTGGATCTTATCAATTCCCTTTGTATCAAAGAATGTGATAAGAATGAAGAATACGATAGCCATAAGACCGAGAAGTCTTGAACCGGACAGGGCATCAATTCCGAAGAAGGACCAGGTGGAAGTTGTATCCTTACCAAACAGGACGTTGGAGATTGGAATCCAGATTCCTGAGGATACGTTTACCATCCATAATACATAGGAGGTGTACCACATAAATGTTCCGATAAATGCGAACTTCGGTCCGACTCCCTTTTCAAGCCAGGAGTACATTCCTCCGGTCTCGTTACGAAGGGCAGAACCGAATTCTGCTACCATAAAAGCAAATGGGATGAAGAACAGGATACCGGCAAGGATAAACCAAGGGATCGCTGCATAGCCCATCAGGTAGTAAGATCTTGGGATATTATTGAATCCGTATACGGATGTAAATATCATCAAGATCAGGGCGGTCAGGCCCAGTTTTTTTTCTTTGTTTTCCATTTGATGATTCACTCCTTTTTGTAATTGCTTTAGCTAAATAACGCAATAAATCAACTTTATTTTACTAAGGCGAACGGGGCAAAAAGACTTTTTTGCATTAAATGGTCGTATTGCCGTATTAAATTGCAACGTGTATGATAGGTGCATGATTAAAATAGCAATATGTGAAGATGAAAATAATTTGGCAACAATATTAGAACAATGTATTTATCATACCCTTTCCGGCTATGAAGATATGAAGCTGGAACTGGATGTTTTCAATAGTCCGGAGGATTTCAAGGAGCATGCAGACGCATACTACGATCTGTATTTTCTGGATGTGGAATTTTCCAACAGTAAGAGGACGGGACTTGATATAGCAGAAATGATTACCGGGGATCCATCTCATTCCGATGGTCTGATCATCTTTGTATCCTCTTATCCGGATTATTCGATTGAATCCATCCCCTACCGCCCGTTCCGGTATATGGTTAAGCCTGCGACACAGGAGAAGATTGATGCGCTCTTTGTTGAGATTTTTCGGGAATACGATGCTAAGCGACAGTTTGTGACGTTTAACCGGGGAAAGAGCAGGATTTATATCAACTGCCACAATATTTTATATATCACCAATGAAGACAATCGAAGGCTTCGCATTAAATATGTCGACGGAACGGCAGACGATATTTTCTATTGTAAATCAAAGGAAGCTGAGGCGAAGCTCTCTCCTCTCTCCTTTATCCGGATTAATAAGGGAATGATCATTAATCTGCACTATGTGGAATCCTTCCGGGATAATGTGGTGACGATGAAGGGCGGAGATACGGATACGGTCAGCCGCAGCCAGAGGAAAAATTTCGAAGAGGCACTGCATCAGTTCCTCTTTGCACGTATGAGGAGAGGCTAGAAGTTTACTATATGTTACATATTCTGTTGACACTGTTACATGTCATTGATATTGCACTGCCGGTTGCTATGGCAGTGCTGTATTTTACACGTATTTTTGAATTTAAAAGGTCCATTTTGGGTTATGCAATAACCTGTGTAGGAGGAATTATATGTGTTGCCGCCCTGAACCTTCATCCGTGGCAAAGGGAGCTTCGTCTTTTGCTCTTTCTTTTTGTATTTTTGGCGGCAGCCTGTTTTTTTATGCACGGAAGCTTTGCAAAAAAGCTCTATCACACCCTTCAGTTTACCTTTTCCTATATCATCTGTGAGTATGGATTTGCCTTAACGTTTGAATGGGTGAAGAGCCGGTATGATGTGGGCAGTATTGAGGATGCGCTTGTGTCTTTGGCAGAGTATCTGATCTTTTCGCTGGTTGTTTATCTCCTGTTTATCATCCAGTTGCATTTCTTCCTGGTGAAGGCGAAGGATATGACCACGCAGCAGTACATCCTGATGAGTCCCATGCTTTTGATGCTTCTGATTCTGATTGTGATGTCCATTCGAATGAACAATTACGTCTATAATATGACGTTTTTCCTGTTATCAATGGTGATGAATCTATGCATTCTCTGGTTGTACCGGAATCTAAAGCAAACAAGCGATCAGATTGCCAAAAGCCGTTTTCTGATGAAAGAAAGAACCTTTTATCGGGAACAGCTTGCAGGACAAAAGGAAGTAAGGCGGCTTCGTCATGATATGAAAAATATGCTGCTTGGAATCCGGGCGGATCTGGATCTTGAGGAATATGACAGAGCCAAAAAGGCAATGGACAAAATCGTGGATGATATCGGTGCAACGGACCGGTACGTGAGTGGAACGGTCGTGCTGGATGCTGTTCTGGCACCGAAATTTGCCAGAATCAGAGAAGAAGGCATTCCGTTACGTCATCATATACACATTCAGGAGGAAGAAAAGCTGCAGAACGTTTCAGTGGATCTGTCGGTGATCCTTGGAAATCTACTGGATAATGCGCTGGAGGGGACAGTTCTCCTTCCAAAGGAAGATGAGCGCTTGATTGAATTATCGATTCAGCAGGATGGGGATACCTTAACAATTCTCGTTGCAAACACCTCGCATCCTGTCGTAATCTCCAAAGAAAAAGCCCAGCCTTCCACGAAGGAGGCCGGGCGAGCTGGTATCGGTATGGAAAGTATCCGCGAACGATGTGCTACATTGCACGGATACAGTCATTTTCAATGGAAAGATGGCATGTTCGAAGCTATGGTTCAAATTTCTCTTTCCTGAGGGTATCAGGTGTTCTCTTCCTTTTGTGGCAGATGAAAATTCATATGCATACAACGGATTGCGTTCAACACGGCAAGGACGCACACTCCCACATCGGAGAAGATGGCAGCCCACATATTGGCAATTCCGAAAGCACCGAGGAGAAGAACAAGAAGCTTGATTCCGATGGCAAAGTAGATGTTCTCTTTTACAATGCGAAGGCATTTCTTTGAAATCTGAATGGCCACAATCAGCTTCCACGGATCGTCGTCCATCAAAACCACATCGGCGGCTTCGATGGCTGCGTCTGAACCCATAGCGCCCATGGCGATTCCGATGTCTGAACGGGATAATACCGGTGCGTCATTGATACCGTCTCCGACGAAGGCAAGACAATCCTTCGGATTCGTCCGCTCTGCCAGTAATTTCTCCACTTCTTCCACCTTGTTCTGAGGAAGCAGCTCGCTTCGAACTTCATCAATTCCAAGTTCCCTGCCCACAGATTCTGCGACAGGCTTTGTATCGCCTGTCAGCATGATGGTCTTTCTCACGCCATGGCGCTTTAATTCTGCAATGGCCTGTTTGCTGTGAGGTTTTAAGGTATCAGAGATCACTACATGTCCGGCGTAGGTTCCCTCAATTGCAATATGGATGGTCGTGCCCACATGGTGACATGGTCTCCATTTTGCACCGACGGTCTCCATAAGCTTGGAGTTGCCGACATGAACCGTCTTTCCGTTGACTCTGGCGCTGATGCCCTGACCTAAAATTTCCTTTACATCTTCTACCCTGCAGTCATCCTGTTCATTCGGATAGGCACTGCGAAGGGAGACGCCAATCGGGTGATTTGAGAACCGCTCCACATGGGAGGCGATATGTAACAGTTCCTCTTCTGAAATTTCCTCCGGATGAACAGCTGTCACACGGAAGGTTCCTCTTGTTAAAGTTCCGGTCTTATCGAATACAATGGTTCTGGTCTGAGACAGGGTCTCCATGTAATTGGATCCCTTGACGAGTACTCCATGTCGGCTGGCTGCGCCAAGTCCGGCAAAGAAGGACAAAGGGATGGAGATCACCAGAGCACATGGACAACTGATAATCAGGAAGGTAAGACTCCGGTAAATCCAGTCTCCCCAATGTGGATCTCGTCCAAGAAGAAGAAGGACAAGAGGCGGCAGAAGCATAAGTGCAATGGCCGAGTACACAACGATCGGGGTATAGACTCTTGCGAATTTGGTGATGAAATTCTCTGACTTGGATTTTCTTGAACTTGCATCCTCGATGAGTTCCAAGACCCGAGATACGGTGGATTCACCGAATTCCTTTGTCGTCTGAATCTTTAGAAGACCGCTTAAGTTGATGCTGCCGGATATAACTTCACTGCCCTCAAAGACATCAAGCGGTAGGGATTCGCCCGTCAGTGCCGAGGTGTTTAAGGCAGACTGCCCTTCTACTACAACGCCATCGATTGGAATCTTCTCTCCCGGTTTTACAACGATGATAGAACCGATGGCAACGTCATCGGGATCCACTTCCTCAAGACTTCCGTCTTCTGTCTGCAGATTGGCGTAATCGGGAGCGATATCCATCAGATCCGCAATGTTCTTGCGGCTCTTGCCAACGGCGTAACTCTGAAACCACTCTCCCACCTGATAGAACAGCATAACTGCAATGGCTTCGACATAGTCACCGCTACGGTAGATAGCCAGGGCAATGGCTCCGATGGTTGCAATGGACATGAGAAGGCATTCGTCAAAAGGCTGTCGGTTGACAAGTCCCTTGCCGGCCTTGATCAGGATATCATATCCGATGATAAGATACGGAATCATGTACAGGACAAAGCGCAGGACCCCATGAACCGGAAGGAAGTGTAACAGGACAAGAAGAAGTGTTGTTACAAGAATTCGAATCAGGTTCTTCTTTTGTTTGGAATTCATAGTGGGATCTCCTCTTCTATTTCAGCTTACAGGAAGATTTCACAGTCGGATTCAACTTTCTTGCAATTCTTTAATACGTCGGCCATAACGGCATCCACATCTGCGTTATCTTCAAATTCAACCTTCATCTTAAGTGTCATGAAATTTACGGAAGCGTCTGCTACACCGGCTGTGTTCTTCGCAGCATCCTCCATCTTTGCAGCACAGTTTGCACAGTCAACATCGATCTTATAGGTTTTTTTCATAGTATGTTCTCCTTTTTCGAATTGTTAGATTTATGATTAAGCAAACATTTAATTGTTGATTATATATTAAACGCTCGTTTAATCGTTGTCAATCCCTTTTCCTTATTATTTTCTTAGAATATCCAAGGTATGACATCCGGCGCCCAGCAGTTCCGGACGCTCACATACGGACAGCTGGTATTGAAGGAAAAGTTCAAATTCCTCCTCGTCGAGAGCATTTAAGACTTGCCGCAGATGGTTGGCCGGTCCGTCGGCCGATAGGATCTTCTCTCTTGTGAAGCCGGCCTGATTACTCAGCTCGTAGATGTCCTCAAGCCTTGCATAGTCATACAGAGGATTTGCGGTATCGGTGCAGTGAAAGCTTTGGTCGATCATACCGGTGGCCATGGCCTCTTTGATATGGTGTTCCTTGAAGCCATACATCAGGACGCTGTAATCGTTCATGATATAGCTGATAAAAAGATGTCCATCCGTTTTTAAAACACGGTGGGCCTCTTGCATGGCCTGCAGACGAAGCTTTTTATCTTTTAAGTGGTACATTGGTCCGAAGAAAAGGACGATGTCGCAGGATTCGTCGGGAATCTGTTTTAATTTCTCGGCTCTTCCTTCAAAGGCCTTTACCTTTGGACCGTTTGCCCGGATCCTTCCAAGGTTATGATGAACCGGTTCGATCGCGGTTACATCATAGCCTTCCTCCGAAAGAGGGATGGCGTAGCGGCCGGTTCCGGCGCCCACATCAAGAATTTTAATGTCGCTTTTTGCCAGACCCTCTTCTTCCAGCTGTTTTAGGTACTGCTTCAAATAGTGGGTTGTGACGTAATATTCCACCTGTCCGTGGCGGGAATTCAGGCGTTTTTCTTCATTGAATTTGTTGTAATAAGCTTCCAGTTGATTCATATTGGTTCTACTTTTCTATTAGGTAATGCTGTAGGGTTTTACTTAGTTGTGCAAGGTCAATCGGCTTGGCCACGTGATCATTCATACCGGCTGCAAATGCCTGATTGCGGTCGCTGGCGAAGGCATTGGCGGTCATTGCAATGATTGGAATGCTGGACGCACATGGAACCGAAAGGGAACGAATGGCCTTTGTTGCTTCATATCCGTTCATGACCGGCATCTGGATATCCATAAGGATGGCATCGTAGCGCGTTGGATTCTCCCGGAACATATCAACAGCAATCTGACCGTTTTCGGCGGTATCAACGGTTAGATCCATTTCCTCTAAGATGGCTTTTGCAAGTTCCATGTTAATGGCCATATCTTCCACAAGGAGAATGTGTTTGCCCGGGAAGGAGGACATTATGGAGGCCTTGGAGGAAGGGAGATTCACCGCTGTTTCATTTGAAAAGGTCAAAGGCAGATCGATGGTGAAACGGCTTCCCTTTCCGACGGTGCTGTCGATGCTAATCTGACCGTTCAAAAGCTTCGTAATCGTAGAGACGATGGCCATGCCAAGACCGGTACCCTGCTGACGGGATACGGTGGATGTCCTTTCCCGTTCAAAGGGTTCAAAAATTTTCTTAAGGAAGTCCTGGGACATACCGATACCGTTATCTTCCACGATCAGCCGGTAGGTGGAACAATCCGGGGAAACCGGCTCCATCTCAATGGCGGAGATGGAGACTTTTCCGTCTTCCGGCGTGAATTTCAGTGCATTGGAGATGAGATTCATCAGGATACGGTTGACCATTTTTAAATCGGTTAAAACCGTATCATGCTGAACGGACACCTCTTTGATTTCCAGCTGAATATGCTTGGCATCGGCCTGTGCAAGGAAGATGTTCTTCAGATTGTCCATGGTATATGTGATGGACATCGGCTGTAGAAGAATCTCGGTCTTTCCGCTTTCAATCTGTGACATATCCAGGACATCATTAATCAGATGAAGCAACTGTTCCGAGGCTCTGATGATCTTATTCAGGCAGTCGCTGACCAGATCTTCATCATGCTTTCGCCGAATCGCCATTTCGGTATAGCCGATGATGGCATTCATCGGCGTCCGGATGTCATGGGACATGTTAAATAAAAAGAAACTTTTGGCCTTGCTGGCTTCCGCAGCCTTCTGTTCCGCTTCCACCAGTGCTAGGTTCAGCTTTCTTGTGTTCCTTATGGTCTTAAGACTTCGCAGCAAAAGAACCAGAATGATCAAAAGAATCGCTGTAAGGAACCCGAGAACGGTAAAGAGATTGTCTTTTACGTAGGCGGTAAAAGTGACGCTCTGGGATGGCGTGGTATATTTTGTCAATGCTGTGTTGATGAAAGTATCCGGTATTGCCTTGGTCAGCTTCGTTAAGATGGAGTACAGGGACTTTAAGTCGCGTCGTACGCCGAAGGTGATCGGAGGGGTGACTCCGGTGGCAATGGTTGTCAGGTGACGGGACTCGATGTCGGAATGCTGGACAAAAGCCTGATAACTGCTCATCAGAACACAGTCGGCATCTCCTCTTGTGACAGCATTTAAAAGTGCGTCAGGGGAAGAATAGCGTTTCTGTTCCCAATGGGGGAAATATCCGCTTATGATGGTGGTGGTATCAGCAGTATCACTGATAGCCACGGAATGGTTCTTTGATACATCAAAGGAGGATACCTTGTTCTTCGGAACGACAGCAAGAGTATCCGCCTTAACAAGGGGATCGGTCTGGTGGATGCCAAGTGACTCGGCCTGTGCAATGGAGACGCTGCTCGGGAAAATACAGTCAATTTCTCCCTTCTTCAGCGCCCGATTCATATCGCTTCGATGTTCAAAGGGCACGGCTTTGAAGGTAAGGCGTGCATTCTTCATGCTGTCCTTTGCTTCGGCAATGAAATCCTGAAGCAGTCCTGTCACGTCCTTTTTTTCCGGGTCATACTGACAGAATGGAAGAAAATTGTCATAGTAGCCGATGCGAATCGGCCCGTGTTCTTTAAGCCAGGTCAGTTCATCGCCTTCCAAAAACCGTTGTGCCCCCGACTGGGTCAGATATTTTTCAGCCAGTTCGTGGTTGTAGTACCAGTTGGTAGAGATAATGGACATCATGGCCTGGTCAATCTCCTTTTTCAGGTCCGGCCGGTTTTTATTTATCGCGAAGTAGAAGTCGGAAGAACCGATCATAAAGGTCGGAACCGCGTCATCGAGGTAGTCCTCCAGACCGCCTACACCCAGGTAGGCGTCCATTTTATTTTCCACCAGTAAGGCCATATTCTCCTGATCGGAGCCGTTCAGGAGCTTGACCTTGGCGTGAATGCCCTGCTTTTTGGCCCACTGGTAGAACTGCGCCTCCTGAATACTTCCGTTGGTGATGCCGATGGTTTTCCCATTCAGAGAGGAGACATCATTGGCATGGATGGTTTTGTTCGTGGAGGTAATGATGAGGTAGTAGACTTCTGTGCCCATTGGATAGTCCGAGAACAGCATTTCCTTCTCCCGCTCCTTCGTCTTGGAAACGTCGGCTAGAAGGTCGAGGTTACCGGATTTTAAATCCTGCAGAAGGCTGTACCAGCCCTTTTTAATGTAGTCGTATTTCCAACCGGTGTAGGCACTGATCTTCTGCTGATATTCATAGGCGTAGCCTGTCCTTCGATTGGCTTCGTCATACCGGTAAAACGGCGAATTAAACCAGCCCACCCGAACTGTGCCTGTGGTCTTTGCTTCGGCAGGAACAGCCCCTGTGAGGATGGTTATTATCATAAGACAAAGAAGTATGGGCAGAGATATCCATTTTTTCATCATATAGCAGCGCCTCCATGATGCTGGTTATAGTTTCTCCTATGCTCTTAATTATACGAAATTTGGTCTTATAAAAAAACAGGTTCGAATGTAAAATCGATCATCTGAATCGGATTTTTACCATGGTATACAAAATAGAGGGCAAAAGGATGAAGGGGAAGGTCTATTGCGGTGGTAAATTCTCCCCAGGTATCCGTTATTTCGGACAGGTCAATGGTTGCAATGGCATCTGCCCCTTCCTCCAGTCGTACCTCAAGCAAGGGCTGATCGGAAGGCTGCCCTGGGTTTTGAATGGTGTGTCCGGTGGCGGAAAACTCTGCGCTTCGTTCATCCGTCCGTTCCGGTCCGTCAAAGATTACCCGTGTCGTTTCACATTCCAGTCTTGCTCGTACTTTTAAGTTAACTTTGCCGGCGGAGGTAAAATATTTGTAGCCGATGAGGGTGCCTTCGCAGATCTCGGCGATGAAGCGCTCCTCTCCCCTGTTCGTTACATTCGGGAAGGATTGTGTGAATACGCTATTGCATCCGTGCGGCATGTTACCATTGGTCAGATTACAGCAGATGACGGCAGGATAGGTTCCATCGGCGCTAAGAGGTCCGCCATTCAGTCCGCAGCTTGTAACGGGAACCTGGTCAAAGGTTTTATCCGGATTCTGGATCAGCTTTTCAGCACAGGCCTGTCGGCTGTAATCCGATTTATGTGTCAGACGATGGTAAAAGACATAATAGTCCTCTCCGATCTTTTCGATGCTTCCATGCGTCGTTCCGGTCATATTCAGCTTATCTTCGTAGCTGCGGCCGTTATATCCCACATCTCCGTTGGATACGAGGGTACCGCGGAAGATGAAATCTTTGTCCGGGTAGGAGGATGTGGCGTAGCACAGCTCATGGTTCTGCCAGGAGGAGTAGATGAAATAATAGGTGTCATCGAACTTCCGAAGAGAGGAAGCCTCGAAGAACGGATGCTGTTCAAAGGAGGTACCTTTCACCCTGTAGGGAATGATGTGCTTTGGCTCCTCTTTTACTGTTAACATATCGTCTTCCAGAGTCAGGGTGACGGCACCCATGACAGAATCGTCATAGGACAAAAGCTCTTCTTTGCTCTTCCCGAACATCTCCATCATATCTTCAAGATATTTTGGATTGGTGGCAAAATCCTCCCTCTCCTCAAAATCATAGCGGGTTCCGTAACACAGCCGGATTACGCCCCCGTCGTTTATAACGGAAGGGTCAAAGCAGACGTAACGGGTCATCAGGGATCCGTCTTTGTTTTGCACATGACCAAGATAGGTGTAAGGTCCGGCCGGTGCATCAGCAACAGCTACGCTGATGGGTTCCGTATAGCCTCCGATTCCATACTCTCCGGCCATACAGTAGTAAAGATAGTATTTTCCATCGTTACCGCATACAACATCCGGTGCAAACATATAAGGCCGCTTCGGGTAGCGGGGATCCTGACTGGCGCGGTAAGAGATTCCCTCGTATCTCCAGTCGCTTAAATCGTTCACAGGTGCAGAATAAACGGCATAGTCAAGCATGCAAAAGGTATGTCCCCCCTCTTTGTCATGCGAGCCGAAGAGATAGACCCGGTCTCCGAAAACATGCGGCTCTGCATCCGGAATATATTCGTTTAGTGGTAAAAATGGATTGTAGATTTGGTGTAACATAAGATTCCCCTTCTTTTTCTTTTATTGTTTGGCTATTCTGTTATTTTAACAAATTTATCTCAGTCGGGGTTACAATCTCCGACTGAGATAAACGCTCCGCGAGGATGCGCAGAGATTTGCATATGAAATATGTCAGCTACGCTGACGCAAATCTCGCGCCAAGTCTCGCGAGCGAGACTTGAATCTGTGTATTGCATCTGTAAGACGAAAAAATTATACTGAAATATAGCGTTATTATATTGCTGGTTGGGAGGTTAAAATGAAAAAAATGAAACACAGTTTGTCATGGAAGGGCAAAGTGACCGCCGGTACACTTCTGCTTCTGATTCTCAGCTGTATTGTGGGAAATCAGTTCGGTATTACAGGGAAAAACTTTTTGTGGTTTCTCCCGGGAAAACAGGAGGGGTATTCCGCAACGTCTGCCGGGGCCCGTTCCATATCCTTTGATGACATTAATTCCATGGCATCGCAAAAGCTGGAAGGCAACTTTATATACCAGTTAAAGGACCCAGGCAAACAGCTGGCAGGTTTTCATATTCCATTGACAGAGAAAACGGCTCTTTTAGAGTATAAGGGCGAGGCGGTAGCCGGAGTCAAAGACGTCGACAAAATCCAAATCCAGGTGGATCCATCCGATCCGAAGGTTTTATATGTGCAGTCTCCTGAGGTGGAAATTCTTGATTACCACACCGAGCCATGCAAAGTATGGGATACAAATGGGTCCATTATCAACCATTACACCTTCGATGATATGCCGGACGTTGCTAAAGAAACCAAATCCGAATTTAAAAAGGTGATTGACCAGTCGGATCTTTTGGAACGGGCGAAACTGAGTATGCAGTCCAATCTGGAGAGCCTCGTATATAAGAATAAGGATTACAGGAACTATGAAGTGAAAGTGAAATGGGTAACGGAAGAGACACAGAAATAGAAAAACAGGGAGGAGAATCCAATGATTTCATTGTTGTTACTGGTGATAGGAATTGTGTTGATCGTGGCCGGCGTAGTGTTGCAGGTACAGGTAGGTGTTCCGCTGCTTTTGATCGGAGCAGTGTTTGTGGTTCTTGCTGTTCTTTCTTTCCTGATTCATTTAAAAGGATAATTATTTGTAACTTTTCAGCCTACTGAACAGTTACGATCATTTTATGTTAGAATATCAGCTGCATACCATAGAGATAATTGGATAGGAGCAAAGATGCAACAGGTATTTATTGATGAAGGAAATATAAAACAGGACGAGGTTTTGATCACGGGTCAGGATGCACATCATCTGGCGAAAGTCATCCGGATTCGCGTGGGTGAGGTCATCCGTGTCAGCGTTGCCACGGGGAAAAATTATTATGCGACCGTTTCTTCTGTGACACAGGATATGGTCATTGCAAAGATGACAGAAGAAGCCGGTGATACGGAGCTGTCACAGAAGATTTACCTGTTTCAGGCACTTCCGAAGGGGAGCCGTATGGAGACCATCATTGAGAAGTGCGTGGAACTGGGGGTGTACGAAATCATTCCGGTGGAGATGAAATATTGTGTTGTGAAGCTGGATGACAAGAAGAAAGCGAACAAGGTGAAACGGTATCAGACTATTGCGGAAACGGCGGCCAGACAGTCGAAACGCAGTATTATTCCACAGGTTCATGAGGTCATGTCCTATGATGAAGCGTTGGAATATGCGAAGGATTGCGACCTTTTCCTGCTTCCGTATGAGAACAAGGAAGGGATGAAGCCTACGAAGGATGCCCTGGAGCGTGTTGCTGCTGCTTCTTCCATTGCGATTATGATCGGGCCGGAGGGCGGCTTTGCAGAAGAGGAAATAAAAAAGGCGTCCGGATCTGCGGAATTGATTTCCCTTGGAGGACGAATCCTTCGAACGGATACAGCTGCTATTACAGCCCTGGGTGCTGTGATGCTCTCAGCTGAGATGAATGCATAGAAAAAGGTGCTTGTGAAAACAATCGTTTTCACAAGCACCTTTTTTATGGGAGGCGATAACGGTTAAGCGACGCCGCTTACACCATCAAAATAGTAGTTATAGTCGCATTCATCTCCACAGTACCAGCCACTGTATCCGTCTCCTGTCACATACATATTGACATAGATTCCTTTCCGGAAGGTCTTTGTGACTTTAAGATGCGTTCCTATCGGGACAGAGGTGGTGTATTTCAGGCACATCGAATCAGAATAGAGGCGGAACGACTGCTTCGTTGTAAGGACAAGAATTCCGCTCTCTCCGGTTGAAAAGTTCGTGTACTGCTTGACTTTCAGTGTGTTGCTTTCACGTTTTAATTTTCCGTCCTTATAGATGTAGGTTGCAAGGAAGGTTGTAACGCCAAGTCCCGGTGCTTCTGAGTCTACCAGTGTTGCAATCAGGCGATTGCCGGAGACTTTGATCTTATCCACCCAGCGGCACCCGCGCACATTCTTGTTGAAATCAAGTACCCTTGAAAGCTTGCCGGACTGATAACGGTAGATATGATGCAATCCGTCATCATTCTCTTCGCTTGTCGAAAGATATAAGAAGGTCTTGCCGTTTGACAATGTCAGAAGTTTATAAGAGTAGCTGAAAAAGGAAGCCTTGATGGTTTTGATCTTCTTACGGTTAACGGTTATGCTTAATTGCTGATACCGCTCATATTCAGCCTTTCCCGGGGTAAAAGTTACGGTTTCTTTCTTTCCTGCTCCATCGAGATTAAGACTTACTGTGTGCTTCTTGGTATACTCTTTGGCGCGGGCGACAACAGGTGTCTTCACCAGGGAAACCGAGCACAGACCTGTGAAAAGCAGGACAGAGGCCAGAAATTTAGCGCAGCTGGATTTTTTCATATATTCTCCTCCTTGTTCTTTTCTATCGTATCAAATAGTTCGTAGTACAATCAATGACCTATAACTTTAGCAAATTTAATAAAAATTTGTTAGAAAATTTGTGGAAACTGTACATGGAGATTTTATATGTCAAGCGGTTGACAGAAATACCCAAAAGCTTTATGCTAATCTCACAAAAAGTCAAGACTTGAGCTAGGGGAAATGGTTAAAACTCATAAAGAAACGGAGAACAATCCATGTTACAGGAAAAATTAGAAAAGATTTTAGAAGAAAACTGTCTTACCATGCCGGAGATTACAGAGGATATTCCACATGGTGATATGCCGGGGGATAAGGTTGAGATTGGAGAAGATCACATCAAAAAAGCCAATGTGATCATTAAGGCGTTGATTCCAATGATGGCAAAGCAGGCGAAGGAAGAGAACAAGGAGAAGTTCGTACTGACCGTATGCGGCGGTTCCGGTGTGGGTAAGTCTGAGATTGCTTCCCTTCTCTCCTACTATTTTAACGAAAACGGTATTGGTTCCTACACCATGTCCGGTGATAACTACCCGGTGCGCATCCCGATGTACAACGATGCGGAGCGCCTTCGCATCTTCCGCTACTGCGGTCAGCAGCAGATGCTTGCCGATGGGGTATATTCCGAGGAGAATTTCAAGGTTTTGCACGAGTTCATGAAAAACGGGGATGATGCCAATAAGAATCACATTGCCGATTACCCATGGATGGAGTCATACATCAAGGGAGGACGCAAGGGTCTTGAAGGATACCTTGGTACAACGAATGAGACCAACTTTGCCGAGGTCGAGGGAATCCTGACGAAATTCAAGGCAGGGGATGAAAAGATTTTCTTAAAGAGAATGGGACGTGAGGATACCGAACTCTGGTATAGCGAGGTGGATTTCTCGGATATTCAGGTTTTAATCATCGAGTGGACACACGGTAACAATGATTCCTTTAAGGGGGTTGATATTCCGGTTCTTTTGAATTCTACGCCGGAGGAGACACTTGCACACCGTAAGGCAAGAAACAGAGACGGTGCGACCGACAGTCCGTTTACAACCATGGTGCTTGAGATTGAGCAGGAACTTTTAAAGTCACAGGCACATAAGGCAAAGATCATTATTTCAAAAAGTGGCGAGCTTTGGGATTTTGAAGAATTCAAGGCTCATATGGGTGAATAGGTTTAGAGGTATTATAAAATGGGAAATAGAAATTTAAGCAGCGGCCCAATGCTGAATGCGTATCCGGACAGTATTGGCGGTACGTTAGAAGATATTGTTGAGGTGTTAAAGACAGAGGATGTGAAGGGGGCATTTGATTCCTTTTATATTTTGCCAAGTGTCTTCAATACAGACCTGGATCGCGGATTCTCTGTGATCGATTACTCCATCAACGAGCAGCTTGCTTCAAGACAGGCGATTGAGGATATTAAGAATCTGGGGATAAATCTTAAGCTTGATTTTATCTTAAATCATCTTTCTGTACTCTCTCCTCAGTTTCAGGACATTATTGAAAATGGAGAAGAGTCCAAGTACAAGGACTTCTTCATTAACTGGAACAAGTTCTGGGACGGACATGGCAAGATGACGGAGGATGGTTATATTCAGCCGGATCCGGAAGTGATCAAGGATATGTTTTTCCGTAAGCCGGGGCTTCCGATTCTTATGGTCCGTTTCCCGGACGGTAAGGATGTTCCATACTGGAATACCTTCTATCAGGAGGTTCGCTACGATAAAGTGGATGCACAGGATCTTATGAAGATGGCCAGGAAGGCCGGGGTTAAGATGCAGTATATTACGGCAGATACCCTTGCAGCGAAGATCAATGCAGAGATTGAGAATGGAAAGAAACCTTCTGAGATGGACTTTACGGGATTTGAGAATGTAAAGGATATCGTGATAGATGGACTGGAAGCATCCAGAAAATATTTGGGACAGATGGATTTGAATATTCAGTCCGATCTGGTATGGGAGTATTATGATACGGTTCTAAAGACCCTGGCAGAGTATGGTGCGAAGATCGTCCGTCTGGATGCTTTTGCTTATGCTCCAAAGGCAGTTGGCGAGAAGAATTTTATGAATGAGCCTTCCACTTGGGAGACCCTTCAGAAGGTGCAGGATATTGCTGACAAGTACAGTCTTTCGCTTCTCCCGGAGATTCATGCATCTTACGGTGAAAAGACCTATGAGACCCTGGCGGGTAAGGGGTATATGACCTATGACTTCTTCCTTCCGGGACTTTTAATCGATGCTCTTGAGAGCCAGAATGGTCAGCATCTGGCAGACTGGGCCCTTGAGATGAAGCAGAACGGAATTGATACCGTTAACATGCTTGGTTGTCATGATGGCATTCCTCTTCTCGATTTAAAGGGAATCCTTCCGGAGGAGCGGATCCAGAAGCTGATTGATATTGTTGTTGGTCGCGGTGGTTATGTAAAGGATCTTCACGGCGCCAAGAATATGTATTATCAGGTAAATGCAACCTACTATTCTGCTCTCGGTGAGGATGACAAGAAGATGCTTCTTGCCCGTGCCATCCAGATGTTTATGCCGGGTAAGCCTCAGGTCTGGTACCTGGATCTGTTCCTTGGGAAAAATGACCACGAGGCGGTAAAGCGTGCCGGTGTCGGAGGACATAAGGAAATCAACCGGACCAACCTTTCACCGGAGGATATCCGGGAGAGACTTACCTGGCCGGCAGTTCAGGAGCAGCTTAAGCTTTTGAAATTCCGGAAGGAATGTCCGGCCTTTGGATTTGACGCAGATTTTGAAGTCCTGGTGGATGGTTCTCTTCTTACCATGACATGGGAGAATCAGGGAGCAAAGGCAACGTTAAAGGCAAATCTTGCAGATTATAGCTATGAGATTGTGACTGAGTGAATCGTTTCTCGATAAAAAAGGCTTCGGGGCCGGCATTTGCCGGACCCGAAGCCTCTTTTGTCAATAGCCAAGGTCTCACCTGCAAGCTCGCTTTATTATTTTATGTGAAGGATTACCTGTACTTCAGCTTTGTTTTGATCGATCAGATGTCGTTCGAATGTAACATCACCAGAATCCTGATCATCTTCTAATGTTACTGTAAAATGCTGCCATGTATCAGATGGTCCTTCCATATCTTTTTGGGCTTTTTTACTTGCAATGTCCTTGTTCTTTTTAATTGAAACGCCTTTGTCATTTTTAAAATCCCATACTCTACCGGTGATATATTTTGGTAAGTATACATCAAAGGACTGTTTATCTTTAATTGTTATGTTCTTTGTCTGAGTATCATCAAGAGAATATTCCTGCTCTGCAATTCGCGCAATGTTTAGCGGAAAGCCTTTTGCGTCGGTTTTCAGGTCATGTTGCGATGAACCGGTGGAAGATCCACAACCTGTCAGTGCAACAAGAATGATACTTATAACAAAATAAAATAATTTTTTAAACCCCTTTTTCATTTGACACCTCCTTCGGCAATTTTCTGTTATTATCTAATGTTAAATCATATTATGAAACAAATTTTTTGTCGGTTCAATACGTGTTGCAGAATTCGACGTTTTATAAAAAAACAGTCTACATTTTTAGAGCCTGATCCAGTGGAATCTTTTGAATCCTTCTGAAATCAATGATCATTGCGATCAGATATCCGACCAGGACGAACAGGAACATCTTAACATATCCAACGGGTTGAACGTGGAATGCAAAGTATCCGCTGTAGCTTCTCATCATCTCCTGCCACAACCGGTTCATGGCAAAGGTTCCCAGAAGAACACTGATACCGTCAAAAAACAGAAGCAAAACAGTTGTTGGAAAAAGATAAAGTTTTGCTATTTCTAAATTGTGGTAACCTAAAATTTTGGTCATCGAAATGGATGTCTCGTTTTTCTCAATGATGATCTTGGTCAAAAGATAGATCAATACGGCGGAAAGCAGTGTGCAAAGTACCTGGTAGTAAATCATGTAGCCGCCCAGAGAATGATCCAGCTGGTTACACATCTTAATGATATCTTTCTTGGTAATGGTAACCCCTTTATACCGGTTTGGGATGTCATTTATTGGTGTATCGGATAAATAACCGGTAAAAGCCTCTTTTTTCAGATGGAAGGTTTTCCGGTAATTTTCCATGGGCATGAAGATTGCGATGGTCTGACAATTCTTATAGAATCCGGCAATCCGGAAGGTATAGTGCTTGTTCTCATATTTTTCATCCAGCCGGATTTTATCTCCTTTCTTAAGGCCGTATTTCTGCTGATATCCGTCAGAGACATAGACATACGGCTCCTTAAGATCCCGGATCTTTTTCATGTTCACATATTTACTGTCCGGAAGTATTCCGTAGACAGAAACTTCTTCCTCAATCTGATCCGCCTTGTGCTGCAAGGTGTGAAGCTGGAATTTTTCTGCATCTTTGTTATCGGTTGTGATAAGATTTCCGGCAGGATCTTTGTAGCGTTTTAGCACATACTGATATTTGGCAAACATCAGATCCGGTGCCTTCTTCTTGTAATAGGCAAGGGTGTCCGGCAGACCAATGGACATGGCCAGCATGATCATGACAAAGAAAACACCAAGGAAGAGTGTTATATAATTGGGAAGATTCTGGAATACGATCCTTAACCGGAATCTCCGGAAAAATTTCCACTTTGGAAGTCGCATCGCCTTTCCCTTCCCGGATTTTTTCAGATCATGACGAAGAAAATTAAGAGGGGAATGTTGCAGCATCCGTGTAATGATCACAAGGTTTACAAGGAACATGAGGACAGCCGGAACCACAGTTGTCCGAAGGAAGGCCTGTCCGTTCCAGACGGTGTGATAGACCGGAAGACTGTAACTGTTATAATACATTTTCACGACGATGTTCTTAAAAACCGTGTAGCCCAGGATGTTTCCTGCAATGGCTGAGAACAGGGTGACGATCATTGGGGCTGTAATATAATGCCGTATCAGTTCTCCTCTGGTATAACCGGTAGCCCGAAGAGTTCCGATGGCGGAGGCCTCTTTGGTAATGGTGGTTGTGATGGTAATGGCAAAAATAAATGCAATGATTACGACCAGAACATACAAAAGGACACTGCCCATGGCTTCATCCCCTCCGATATCATCTTCGGCAAAGGTCATGGCATGGTTGGCATAGCGTGGAAGGTAATCATCCAGGGCGTTATTAGTTGCTATGCTATGAGAGATGAGAAGGGTCAAAACCCTGTCCGCCATTTTTTTCTCTTCGATCACATTCTTTGGAGTATGCTTGTACAAAAAAGCATAGTTGATATGAACGTTGTCGTCAAAACGCGAAAAGCCTTCTTTTGTCACCATGGCAACATCAAAGTTTAAGGCGTCAAACATGGTATCCGTATTCTTTTCATATAATGTGGAATAGTTGACGTAGGCAATCAGACCGGTCACCGTGAAGGTCTCGCCGGATACATCGATCTGGTCTCCAACCCTGATGTTTCGGTTATCGGCGTGCATACGGTCAATAGCGATCTCATTCTTTGTCTTTGGAAGACGTCCCTTTAATACACTGGCAAGGTTGATGTCATCTGTCTTCTCATAGATGCGGATGTCTCCGTCCTTTTTTCCATCCCGGTTTCGGTCTTCCGTAAGATTGAGGTAGAAATTTTCGTAAATGTGAAGGGGTGTCTCTTTGTAATCAGAAGCCTTATATCCCGGGATCTTTGCAAGTTTTCCTTCGGAAAGCTCTTTCTTGGTATCGGTATCTAATTCGTCCTTGAATTCAAAATGGCCGTCTTCCTGGCGATACAGGGTTTTGCTGTCTTTTATGGCGGCAAGCATGCTGCCGTTGGCCACATACATGCCGGCTACAAATCCGATGGTAAGGATCAGGAAAAAACTTACCAGAAGATATTTTTTCCAGTCTCCTGCCAGTTCCCGCCAGACACGCTTTTTTAATGGATTTTTCATACTCTTTTTCTTCATGATGTCACCACCTTACCATTCCAGATCCATCGCAGAAATTTTGTGATCGTTGGTTTCGTTTTTGCGAACCACTCCGTCCCGGAGCTTGACGACATGATCCGCCATAAGCCGTATGGCTTCATTATGGGTCACCATGATGACGGTATTTCCGTATTTTTGATTGACCTCTTCGATTAGTTTCAGAATTTCCTTCGAAGTGTTGTAATCCAGTGCTCCCGTAGGTTCATCGCAGAGCAGGATATCCGGATTCTTTACAATGGCTCTTCCGATGGAAACCCTCTGCTGCTGTCCGCCGGAAAGCTGATTCGGCAGCTTGTGACGATGTTCATAGAGGCCTAAGGTATGAAGTAAGTCATCGATATCAAGGCTGTTTTGGGAAAGATAGGCGCCGACTTCGATGTTTTCCTTTACATTCAGATTGGGAATCAGATTGTACATCTGGAATACATAGCCCAGGTGTTGCCTGCGATACTCGGTAAGGCGCTTTTCGTTTAATTCCTCCAGCCGGTCTCCGGCAATACAGATGTATCCGGAGTCTGCGTGATCAATTCCACCGATGATGTTAAGAAGGGTAGATTTACCGGAGCCGGAGGGACCGAGCAAAACACAGAACTCTCCCTTTGCAACGGAAAAATTCATTCCCCGCAGGACTTCCTGTCTGGCCTGGCCACTGCCGTATGCTTTTTTAACATCAACAACATTTAAAAATTTCAGTTCTTCTTCGGGCATCATGATACCTCCTTTGGTATTTCAGTTTTACAACAATTAAATGATTAAACATACACTTAATCGTGGTTTATAAAGGATGGGGACACACAAGAAGTATGTCCCCATGACTAGTCAATTATTTTTATCCTTAGAATCTTTGATTTGAATGGATTCTATGCGATATCCCAGGGGATTCATGGCATTTGAAAGCCCCTCGTTGATTTCACTTATGGAGGTTGTGGAATTCAGCATAAAAGCGGCAATACCTTTTGTATGGTTTGCTGTGATATGATGGGCAGATGGGACGGCGCTTCGTATCGCCTGTTTTACATGTGTTTCACACATCCCACACATCATGCCATCAATGGTCAATGTAACTTTGCATGGCCCGCCGGTTGCAGCATTTACGGAAGAAGCTTTCCGCGGTACTGACTCTACTTTAAAGAACCCTATCACAATCCGGATACCAAGGATAAAGAAAACAGAAAGTACGCTAAGTACGATAATATCTGCCTGATTCATGGGTATAGCGAATCTCATTCATTACCTCTTAAGCATTTAAGGTCTTTGCGTCAGAGATGGACTGCTGATTCGGATCTCTTCTGAATAAGAGATATAAAAGTCCGACAAACAGTACACCTGCTACGACAGTCCATGCTGAGAAAGCAACCTGTCCAACAGCAAGACCGATCAGCTGATATACCATCAGAGTCACACAGTAAGCTCCAATGTTCTGGAAAAGAATTGCAAACCAGAAGAACTTACGGTTTCCAAGCTCTTTTGCCATAGAAGAGATGGCAGCAAGACATGGAGAGTCAATCAGGTTGAAGATCAGGTAGGATACAGCAGCCATGGTGGTAGGGAAGAATGCCATGTAAGCATCGTGGTAGGCCTTTGTATACTCTTCTGCTTCCTTTCCGACAGAGGAAAGAACGGACATGGTTGTAACAAGTCCTTCCTTTGCACTGAATCCGGAAATAGTTGCGGCAACAGTCTGCCAGCTTCCAAAACCAAGCGGTGCAAAGATTGGAGCAAGGAAACCACCAACAACAGCCATGAGAGAATCCTTTGGCTCTACAAGTCCGAAGCTTCCGCCGCTGAAACCGAAGTTGGCAAGCAGCCACATAACAGCACAGCATAAGAACAGGATGGTTCCGGCCTTCTTCATGAATGCCCATACACGCTCCCATACATGAAGCAGAACGCCCTTAAAGGATGGAAGGTGGTACTGTGGAAGCTCCATTACGAATGGAACAGGGTCACCGGCAAACATTTTGGTCTTCTTTAAGATGATGCAGTAGATTACAACAAGTGCAATGCCACCGAAGTAACATACAGGAGCCATCCATGCTGCTCCACCCATGATATAACCTGCAATGGCAGCAATAACAGGAAGCTTTGCGCCACATGGAATCATGGTGGTTGTAATCATCGTCATACGACGATCCTTCTCACTTTCGATGGTACGTGTTGCCATAATACCCGGAACACCGCAACCGGAAGAGATCAGGAACGGAATAAAGCTCTTACCGGACAGACCGAATTTACGGAAGGCACGGTCCATGATGAAGGCAACACGGGCCATGTATCCACAGTCTTCCAGGAAAGACAGGAATAAGAAGACAATGGCCATCTGCGGAACGAATCCGATCGGAGCTGCGAGTCCACCGATGATACCGTCAACCACAAGGGAAATTACCCAGTCGGATGCACCGATATTGCTTAAGAGGGACTCAACACCCGGCTGAATCCATTCGCCGAACAGTGTGTCATTGGTAAAGTCTGTTACAATGCCACCGACGGTTGCAACGGAGATGTAATAAACAAGGAACATAACTACAGCAAAAATCGGCAGTGCAAGGAACCGGTTGGTTACAATCTGGTCGATGCGATCGGAGAAGGTCAGAGCATTTTTCGCTTTTCCCTTTGTCACGCAGCGATGGATCAGATCTGTAATGTAGGTATATCTCTGGTTGGTGATGATACTTTCTGCATCGTCATCGAGCTCTGCCTCACAATCCGCGATATGCTTTTCTACATGGGATTTGATTGCGGAAGAAAGGGAGATATTCTCCAATGCCTTCTCATCACGCTCAAATACTTTGATGGCATACCAGCGAAGCTCGGAAGCATCGACAGAGGATTCGATGGATTCTTCGATATGTGCAATGGCATGTTCCACGCTACCGGTGAAGACATGTGGAAGTTCCTTGCTCTGTTCCTTGGCTGTCTTGATACACAGCTGTGCAGCTTCCTGTGTTGCATCACCCTTTAATGCAGAGATCTCGATTACCTTACAGCCTAACGCCTTGGATAATTTTGTTGTATCAATATAATCCTTATTCTTGCGAACCAGATCCATCATATTGATTGCAACGACAACAGGAATTCCAATTTCAACAAGCTGTGTTGTAAGGTAAAGGTTACGCTCGATGTTGGTTCCGTCCACGATGTTTAAGATTACATCCGGCTTCTCATTTACAAGATAGTTACGGGTTACAACCTCTTCCAGTGTATACGGGCTTAAAGAGTAAATACCCGGAAGATCCTGGATGATCACATCCTTATGTCCCTTTAATTTACCTTCCTTACGCTCGACCGTAACACCCGGCCAGTTACCGACGTACTGATTACTTCCGGTAAGATCATTAAACAACGTTGTCTTACCGCAGTTTGGGTTACCCGCTAAGGCAATTTTAATACTCATTTTCTTTCTCCTCTTTCCACTCTTACATCATTTCAAGAATATCAGCATCCTGCTTACGAAGGGAAAGCTCATATCCACGAACGGTTACCTCCACAGGATCTCCGAGTGGCGCAACTTTTCGTACAAAAATCTCAGTTCCCTTTGTAATACCCATATCCATAATGCGGCGCTTCAGGGCACCTTCACCATGGATCTTGGCAACAACGGCTGACTGACCAACACTAACATCTCGCAACGTTTTCATTTCTATACTCTTCCTTTCGATATTCTATTACAAATTAGCAGTAGCTAACTTGCAGGCAAAAAAAATGCTGCATTCCGATCATTACTGAACCATGATCTTAGCAGCCATTTGGTCTGTAATAGCCAAACGTGAGTCTTTAATACTTACAATGACATTACCGTTACCAGCAGCTGAAATCACCCGGATATGTTCACCTACAACAAAACCAAGATCTTCAAGATGCTTCTTCGCTTCTGCATTACCACCGATTCTAGCGATCATAACAGTATCACCGGCATTGGAAAATGATAAAGGCATCATCTTTGCCTCCCTTCTAAATCTTAGTGTAGTCTAACACTAGTTAGTGAAGTTTGTCAATGGTTACATACAACAAAAACCAATTAACTAACACTTCCATCAATTATTTGTTCCTAATTTAAAGAGTAAAAAAACAGAGCAGGCTTTGAATCCTATGAAACAGAGCCTGCTCTTTTGCTTATTTTGATGAAATTTTACGAAGGATGTCTTTTGGATTGACCTCAAAAGGAATCTTGAAGGTTACAAGCTCCATCGGATGGTTGGCCCGTTCAATGATTTCCTGTTCCTCGTTTGTAATCTGGGCAATATCGAATTCCTCATTCATCTTCCCCGGCATTAAGGCCTCCACATGATCCCCTGTGGTAATCACATTTCGCACCTGAACCTGCGCAATCTGTGTATCCTTATTATAGGAAACAACGGTACCAAGGAAGTCATGGTTGACGGTACTGTTGGAATATTCATGGAAGATAATGCTTTCTTCGCCGGCGCGGCTGGCATAGCAACCGGAGCATACTTCCCGGTTCTCTCCCTTGTTAATCTCGCTCAGGTGGTAAGCCATGCGCTCGTCGGAAATATCTCCGTCGTTATCATACAGTTCGTCGATCAGATGCCGGTATCCGGAAACAATGGATGCGACATAATATTCGGACTTCATGCGCCCCTCGATCTTAAGGGAAGCAACACCTGCCTCCATAAGGTCTTTGATATAGTGGGCCGCCATCATATCCTTAGAACCGATGGTGAACATATTCTCCGGAGTGCTGAGTTCACTGCCATCTTCCATCAGGCGGTACTGCCAGCGACAGGACTGGGCACAGCCGCCGCGGTTGGCATCACGCAGTGTCATACGGTTACTTAACGTACAACGGCCGGAGATATTGACACACATGCCGCCATGGATGAAGGCTTCGGTTTCCACCGGACACTTGCTTGTGATCTCACGGACTTCCTCCATATTACATTCTCTTGAGAGAACGACACGATCCACATGATTCTCATCAATCAACAGCTGAGCTGCCGTGGAATTGGTAATCGACATCTGTGTGCTGCAATGCACTTCCAGCTTCGGTGCGACCTTTTTGGCAAGTGCCATAATGGAGACACTGGCTGTGATGATAGCGGTCACACCGGCGTCTTCCAGATCCTTAAGATACTGCTCAAGGCCTTCGAAATCCTCATTGTGAGGGATGATATTCACGGTAACATGGATACGGGAGCCGTGACTGGATGCGTAGCTGCAGGCCGAACGGATGTCATCCATTGTGAAATTGGATGCACGGCTTCGAAGGGAGAAGGACATGCCTCCCAGGTATACAGCATCCGCACCATAGTCGATGGCAACCTTTGCTCGTGCAAGGTCTCCGGCCGGTGCCAACAGTTCCGGCTTTTTTATAATACTACTATTTGACTGTTTTTTGTTCATAATAACCTGAGTCAAGCGGTTCACTGGAAAACTGCTCTCTGTATTCCTTTCCGACGGTAGAAGCATTTGTTCCGTCTAAAATCTTTTTATATGCTTCTATGGAGGCAAGTTGCTGATTCAAATCCATATAGCTTCCGTTAATAAGAAAAGCGATGGGCTTACTTTCAATGATTTGATCGATGAAATCAAAAGAATCCAGGATATCATCGCTGTAGATCAGGGTGCCTGTTTCGTCTTCGAAGATCGGCATATTCCCCTCGCGCTGCTTCTCTACGATATAGAGACGGCGGTTGCCGGTAACCTCTTGTTCCAGATGATTCTGGTCTTTATAGGCGGTCAGCAGTTTGCGGTAGGACCTTGACATGAGGGTTCTGCCATGAACCGTGACGATGGCTTTCTTAACCGTGGAGGCAATCGATACGGTTTCCTTTAAGGTTAATAACGGAGAGATGCAAACCCCTTCCACCCCGCGGGAAATCCACCACTCTCCGTCTGGGCTTGAGGTCATCAGTGTCTCCGGCTCGTATACCATATGGGAAACCATATCGTACTTTTTAGCCATATAAAAAAGAGCCGGATCGGCAAAAAAGACAGATACATGATCCTCGGCAGAACAGTCTGCCATGAGCTGCTCGGCAGGCGCGACCATATCCTCATGCAGGGTGATATTAGCCAAAATGGCAAGGCGCTTTCCGGCTGCTTTAACTTTTGCACTGACTTCGGTTCGTTCTTCCGGGGAAAGAGGCTGGGCACAGCTGCTGCTAAGTCCCCGGACAGAAACTAATATCGTGTCTGCCGCAGATGCCAGTAAGGCAGGCAGATCCTCTTTCCTTTCAAGGGTTGTGATAAGGTTAATCATCATATCTCCTGATTGTTTACAATAGGTTTACAAAAACTAACATATTATACTCTGATATACGTATTATTTCAAGACAGGCTAAGGAGGTTTAGGAGGGCCTGATTGCTCTTCTCATCCTTTACAGCAATCCTGTAATAACCTTTTGAAAGGCCGTGAAAATTGCTGCAGTCCCGGATCAATACATTTCGGGACAAAAGCTCTTTGTAGAGATCGCGCTGACTTCTTAGAAGAAGAAAGGACGACTGGCTATCATATACTGTGAAGCCAAGTGCAGTAAGTTTTGACTGTAAAAAGTGCCTCTGCTCTTCTATGATGCGCCTCGTTTGCAGCAGATAGTCGGTTGTTAACAGACAGTCGGCGCAGGCAACGGCTGTATTTTGTGCTATAACCGACATATTCCATTCGGGCAGATGTTGCCGAAGAGCTTTGATGTTCTCTTCTTGGCCAAGGACATATCCGCTACGGATTCCGGGAATCCGGAAGAGTTTCGTAAAGGCCTTTAGGATGTACAGGTTGGGATAAGCGGCTAACATATCCCGGTAGCGCGTTTTGGAATCCATTGGATGGGATGACATTTCATAGAAACATTCATCGAGAACAACGGTGATCCGGTAGGCCTTACACAGGGAGAGGATCCGGTCCAGAAGATCTGTTTCTATGAGTTTTCCCGTTGGATTATTCGGATTGGTGAGAAACAGGATATCCGGCTTTTCTTCAAGATAAGGGATCAGGTCATCTGTCAGAGCAAAGCCATCTTCTTCTTTTAACCGGTAGTTACTGATCCGGCAGCCTACGGATGACAGGGCATGCTCATAGCCAAAGAATCCGGGCTGTATGAGGAGGGCATTCTTTGGCCTTAGCATGGAAACTATGGCAAAAAGAAGCTCGGAGGCGCCGTTGCCGCCGAGAATTTGAGCAAAAGAAACCGTATGGAGTCCGGCAAGGCTTTGGCGAACAGAGGTCTGCGTCGGATCCGGATAGCAACTGACAGAGGATAGCGCCTGATACATTGCATCTTTCACAGAGTCTGGGATTGGAAGTGGATTAAGATTCACAGAAAAATCCATAGCGATGTCGTGGTCATAAATATAGCCGCCGTGTATCATGGGAGCCTCCTTAATATCTATTGAAGAATGAATATGGTGATGAGCAGGATGTCGCAAAGTAAAAAGGTCAGATCTTCCGTCATAAACATCAGGCGGCAGGAACGCGGAATATCCTCTGCTTCCACTTCCCGCTTCTTATCCCCGATGGTAGGCTTTTGCACGATCTTCTTAAAATAGGAAGCCGGCCCTGCCAGTTCAAGCCCCAGGGCACCGGCACAGACGCTTTCCGTCTGGGCGGAATTGGGACTTTTATGGTTGTAGCGGTCCCGGAGGAAGATGCGGATGGCCTGTCTTCCCGAGTAGTCTTTTCCCCCAAGGAAGGCGGCAAGAATCATGGCGATGGCACTGCATCTTGCAGGAAGGTAGTTTACGATATCGTCCAGTCTGGCAGCGAATGTTCCAAAATGAAGGTAGCGCTCGTTTTTATACCCGATCATGGAATCCATGGTGTTAATGGCCTTATACAGCATACCGGCAATGGGGCCGCCGAAGGCGGTGTACAGCATTGGGGCTATGACGCCGTCGCTGGTATTTTCCGCAACCGTCTCCACACAGGCTTTGGATACACCTTCGAATGTCAACTGATCGGTGTCCCGGCCAACGATCATGGAGAGGGCAGACCGGGCTTTCGGTAGATCCGGGATGATCAGCTGGTGGTAGACCTTGTAGCTTTCTGTCTTAAGACTTTTGGCGGCAAGAATATAACAGGTCAGAATTCCTTCCACAAGGCACCCGAACACAGGATGCAGAAGATAGGAAAAAACGGTGATTCCTGCGGTTGTGATGCCGGTCAAAAGCAGAACGGTAACAGACAGAAGGACACCTTTCCAGAACTGCCGGCGAGGAGAAGATGCACTGGCATCCATCAGGATATGGTCTCCTCTTCCGATGACCCGTCCGATCAGGCGGATGGGATGGGGCAAGTTGTAGGGATCTCCAATGATTCGATCAAGGAGAACACCGAGGGAAAAGGCGATGATATGATATTGCAGTAAGTTCATCTTCTGATACTCCTAATATTAGTTGGTACCCTTCTCCATTTCCGACCTGGAAGTGATAATACTCCTCTGAAAAGAGGTGGCTCATAATAGACATGATGTTGCCCCCATGGCAGACAATGGCAAGGGATGTGA
Organism: Lachnospiraceae bacterium C10; assembly: GCA_900100095.1. Classification (GTDB taxonomy): domain Bacteria; phylum Bacillota; class Clostridia; order Lachnospirales; family Lachnospiraceae; genus Weimeria. Next base: position 31,938 of record FMTN01000017.1, on the reverse strand, counting down.
TGGAATCTTGTATATGATGCACCAGATGCTCAAAGGATGCTATTGTTCTGGTCTGAAAAGAGGACAGGTCCTCTCCCTCCGGAATGGCCATCCTGCCGCCGGAATCGATCCAGCGCCGGTACACTTCGTTATGTTTTAATTCTTCGTAGTTCTTTCCTTCAAAGATGCCAAAGTTCATTTCGGTCAGGCCGGGCTGCGGGATCGGTGTTTTGTCCGGGAAGAGGATCAAAGCGGTCTGCACTGCCCGCTTCATAGGACTTGTATAGACCGCATCGACTGCCTCGACAGGAAAATTCCGTGGGAATTGAAGCTGCGCCAGTTCCTCTTCTCCCTGTGGGCAGAGATCCTCATCACTTTTACATCCGATATATTTTTTTTGCAGATTGCCTTCTGTTTTCCCGTGCCGGATCAGATAGCAGGTGATTGTTCTTTGTTCTCTCGTCATATTACACTCCCCAATATCCGTAAGCGGCTAATGCGATCAGCATCCAGAGCTCGGACATTACAATATAGTATCCGGCCGTATCTCCGGTAACACCGCCAAACTGCTTTTTGCATAAAGCGTGGTAATAAACGGTGTAGAAAAAAAGCGTCAGGGCAAGCAGAAGGGAGGCTTTCCAGTCAAACCACAGTCCGAAAAGAAGGCCGGCTATCAGCTGGATCCATAGAAAGATTACATCGGATCGGACCATACCGGAGCGCTCCATTTGCAGCATACCGTCCTTTTTGGCTCCGGCAAACAGAGTGCAGGTCAGTCCGCAGGCGGCCCGGGAGATAAAAAAGATGGTGCAAAAGAGGACAAGATTTCCTTTTTCAACGAGAAGGAGCAAGGCTCCTACCCAGGCAAGCGCGTACATCAGAAGACAGATGACACTGAAGGCACCGATATGCGGATCTTTTAGGATGGCAAGCTTTTTTTCTTTTTCTCCGTAGGACCTGAGGGCATCGCACACATCCATAAAGCCATCGAGATGAAAGCCGCCGGTGATGAGCAGAGGAAGGAGGGAGGAAAGTGCTACGAAAAACAGCTGAAACAGCGTGGAATGCTTTGCTATTGTCAGCTGGCGGGCGAGATAGACAAGCCCTCCGATGACAGCTCCCACCACCGGAAGAAAGATCAGGACATGCTTCATATCCTCTTCCTTCCATTGAAATTGTGGCATGGGTATCCTTGAGTAAAGGGAAAGGGATACCGCAAGGGTTCTCAGTACGTTCATTGTCTCTCCTCCGGGTGAAATTCCCCGTGATCATAGCGATAGATTCGATCGCAAAAGTCAGAAAGCTGCTGGTTGACCATGGAAGTCAGGCGGACATAGCGTTTCGTCTCTTCGTCATAGCCGCTATCTTCCTGTAAAAATTCGTTGGTAACAAGGATGAGGTCATCCACAGCATCGGAAAGGGTTTTGACGCTTTGGGTGATTTTTTCAAGGAGTGCCTCATCCGTGCTTGCTAAATCGGCATACAGTTCATTCCCCACCAGGTTGGAGACACATTCCACCAGGCAGCTGCAGGGGCTGTGAGAGGCAAGGCGATTGGCCAGTTGTCCGATGTCGGTGGGACATTCTATGGTAGTAAAGTGTTTGCCCTCTCTTGCCCTGCGATGCTTTTGTATGCGTTTTTCACCTTCTTCGCCGAAGGCAACCATGGTGGCGATATAGAATCTGTTCCGGTAGCGACAGGCTAGTTTTTCTGCAAGGGCAGATTTACCGCTGTCCGGAATACCTATAATTAATGTTGTCATATCCTGTGATCCTCTTCAAACCGTTTGTAGGCTTTGATGTTGGCATCGGCAAACATTGCCCCATTGTAATAGTAGTATGCTATGGCATCGAGAAGAGGAAATAAAAGCAAGGCACCGGTTCCTTCTCCCAGTGCCATATTGCCGTTAAGGTAGGAAGGCAGATTAAGACGCTGAAGGACAAGGGAGGTACCTCCCTCTCTTCCACTGTGGGAGGCAATCATATAGTGCCGGCAGCCGGGCACAAGTTGTTCGGCAATCAGGGCAGCGACACTGCTGATCAGACCGTCGATGACGATAGGAATACGGTAGACGCTCCCTCCGATGAAAACGCCCACAAGTCCGGCGATATCAAAGCCCCCGAGTTGTATAAGCGCGAACAGTGCCTGTTCTTTTTCGGACATCGCCCCGGTAGTTTTAAGGGCGTTGTATCGGGCAAGACTGTCTTCAATCACGGTGCGCTTTCGAAGCAGTCCCGCATTGTTAAGTCCGGCCCCGCGGCCTGTTACATCCTTTGGAGCCTTTTGGGTCAGTGCACATAAAAGAGCCGTCGATGTGGTGGTATTTCCAATCCCCATTTCTCCGGTTGCCAGGAGATGATAGCCTTCCTCTTTTCTCTTTTTCACCTGTGCAATGCCGCAGGTTATGGCTTTTAGCGCCTGTTCTTCTGTCATGGCGGCAGAACGGCGGATGTTGCCGGCTCCCATGGCGATCTTCTGATGATCGATGCCGGGAATTAGGTCGGACGAATTGATTCCGATATCGATGGGGAACACATCGCAGCCAACGCCTTTTGCAAGGACGGAGGCGGTGCTGATTCCCTTTCCAAGGCTTTGTGCCACTTCTCTTGTGACCTGCTCTCCCACCTGAGAGACCCCTTCTTTGACCACCTTGTTATCGGAAATCATGATGATAAGGCCGCGTTTTTTAACAGTCGGCTGCGTGGTGTTTTGGATGGCTCCGATTCGGGCCAGAAGTCCTTCAAAGTCTCCGAATCCGTCAATGGGTTTGGCATGCAGATCCCAGCATTGCCTGATGTTCTCTTCAATCTGCCGGTCGAGCGGATCCGGTTGAAGATGGAATAATTCCTGTTTTGTCACGTTATATCTCCTGACATCTTTGTACGAAGTTTTTAGGAAAAGCGGGACTGGAAGGATAATACAGATGAGCAAATCCCCACCAGTGGTTCTTTCCGATGAAAGAACTCTCCCAGCTTTTGTCTGTCAGTGGTTTGACAGAAATGGCATCGCTTCCGTTTTCGCTACTGTCATAGTAGTGAAATTCGTGTCCCCGGATGGAAGTGTCCGGTGGTAAAAAAGCCGGCTGTTTTTCCGCAATGGAAACATAGCCGAAACGGGTAAGACGCGTGGTATTAAAACAGTCCCCCGGCAGTACATCACACATTGGATAGGCCCTGCCGTCCTCTTTTATAATACTGTGATGCAGATACATAAAGCCACCGCATTCTGCGATGGAAGGAAGACCCCTTTTTATGGCAGAGCGGATGCTTTGCAGCATGGAGGTGTTTTGGCTTAAGGTTTCGGCAAACAGCTCCGGATATCCGCCGCCCAGAATCAATCCCTTGCAGTCCTCGGGCAGGCTTTGATCATGGAGCGGAGAAAACGGAACGAGGTGCGCCCCTGCTTCACGGAGCATACGAAGATTATCTTCATAGTAAAAACAAAAGGCCTCATCCCGTGCAATTGCAATCTTAACGGAAGGCGCTTTCTTTGTAGCATGGACGGTAGTTTCCTTTTGCTCCTCCGGAAGGGGAAGAGCCAGCTGCTCCAGCAGATCAAGGTCAATGGTCTTTGCTACCTGCTGTCCAAGGTCTTCGGTCAGCTCCTTTAGATCGGCAATCTCCTGCGGAAGTTTTAAGCCTAAATAGCGGCTTTCCAGGGTCTTTCCCTTTTGCTCGGGAAGATAGCCTGCCACTTTGATCCCAAGTTCCTGTTCAATCAAAGGGGCTATTTTCTCGTAGTACCCTTTCGAGATACGATTTAAGATCACGGCCTTGATTCGGTGGGAGGTATCCATGGAAAGGAACCCCTTGATAAGGGCAAGAAGGGAATAACCCATACCTTTGGCATTTACGGTCAGTATGACAGGCAGGCCAAGGGCTTTCGCCAGATGATAGGAAGATGCCTGATCGCCTCCGGCGATTCCGTCGTATAAGCCCATCACCCCTTCCACAATGGAGAGATCCTTGTTATTGTCCTGTAAAAAGAGTTCCTTTGTCTGCTCTTCTCCGGTGAAGAACAGATCAAGGTTCTTACAGGGAACACCAAGAATCTGCGCATGAAACATGGGGTCGATGTAATCCGGCCCGCATTTGTAGGAGCCAAGCCGGTAATTTTTTTGCTGAAAAGCTTTTAAAAGGCCGCAGGTTATGGTTGTTTTTCCGCAGTTGCTTCCGGTTGCGGCAATCATAAATGCTTTTCCCATGTTATATCCTTTCCGTTGTCTTAAAGGAACAAAGATAAACCGGATTGTTGCTGTCAAATAAGTGGTAATTTCCAAGGGGCTTTACCCGGTTGCTTTGTAATTGTATCATTTCAAAATCCGCCAGCTTCTCTTCGGCTAAAAGTTGCTGGATGGCGGACAGTGTTTCAAGGCTTGCCACATTCACGACGATCTGCATCTTTGGATTCATCCGGTGCAAAACCTTTAGGATGGAAGGTAGTTGTCCTTTCGAACCTCCGATCAGAGCCGAGTTGGCCGGTGGAAGGTCCTGCAACCCTTCCGGTGCAAAGGCCGGGATAACGTGAAGGTTATAGGCATGAAAACGCGCCGCGTTCTCTTTTATCAATTGAAGAGCTTCTTCCTTGTATTCGAGGGCATAGACCGAAAGTCTTGGAGACAGACAGGCGGCCTGCACACAGATGGAACCGGTTCCGGCACCGATATCATAAAGGACACTGTCCTCCTTTAAATTCAGCTGGCAAAGGGTGAGTTTTCGTATCTCCTCCTTTGTCATTGGAACATTTCCGCGGAGGAATTCCTCATCCTTGATCCATGGAAGAAGGGGCCTGTGCTGCGGAGCGTTGTTTTGAATGACGCCCACATAAAGTCCCTTTTGCACAAAGGGGGGTGTCTCTTCGGTTACTTTCGTTACCACCTCATCTTCATAGGATAAATTGTAGCCGGCATAGAAGTGAAGATTCTTATCTTTAGGAAGAAGCAATCGAATCTGCTCTATGTCTTCATATCCTGAGGTTAAAAAGAAGGTCGCGTTGTGATAACGGATTGCATCAGACAACAGTGGTTGCCAGGTGTCCTGCGATTTCCCGTGCAGGCTAAGGATGGCGGCATCCTGCCATGGAATTGCAAGCCTTGCCGACATCATCTGGATGGAGGAAACACCGGGCAGGATGCGTACATTCATTGGAAGGGAATCCTTTTTGGCGGCAAGGGCTTCTTTCATCCGGGCTGCTCCGCTGTAACAGCCGCTGTCTCCGGAAAAGAGGATGACAACCTTTTGTCCCAAGGGATGCTGGTGGTACAGCTCTTTTAGTTTCGGGAGGATATCCTGACTCAGATAGTAGGGATAGGTTCTGGCCTGACACCGGATGGTTTCAAGCAGACGCTTTGCACCGAAAACCACCGTCGCCTCTTCTATGGCTTTCTCCACTTCCCGGGTCATGGCATATTCATTTCCGCAACCGATACCGGCCAGGGTGATTTCCATGGCAGGAAGTTGCAGGGCAAAAGCGTACTTTTCCTCAATCCGGTGCAGAACTGCTTCCATGGAAGATCCGAAGGTATCCTCTTCTGCCGCCGGGCGGTTAATGATATGGATGGTAAGGCCCAGTTCCTCTGCTGCCAAAAGCTTTGTATCCACACCTCCGACCCGTCCGCTTTCCTTCGTGACCAGGTGTCTGGCGTGGCAGTTGCGAAACATTTCCCGGTTCATCTCTAAAGAGAACGGGCCCTGCATCGCAATGATCTGCCGGTGAGAAAGACCGGCCTCAAGGCATAGGGACAGACTTTCGATCCCCGGCAGAACTCTTGCCGTCAGGCGGTCTTTCAGCTGAGGAATGCCTGTGAAGCAAAAAAGATCCTTGCTACCGGTGGTAAGGAACACATTGCCGCTCATTTCGGCAAGGGCCTTTGCACATTCTTCGGCAGAACTGTACCGGTGGGTCAGGGAATGGGAAGTGGCGCTGTCGTTTGGCCGAAGCAGTCGCAGATACTCGATCTCTGTGCCGCTGACACTTTCCTTTATGGTCTGTGTTACAACAGAGGCATAAGGGTGGGTGGCATCGATAACAAGGGTTGCCCCTGCATTGTGATAGAGTTCTCGCATGGCTTTCGCATCCTGTCTTCCCTCATGCACTTTTATATGCGGCAGAGCAGGCATAACGGCACTTCCGTATTCGGTTGCAACGCAAAGCTCCGCCGGAATATGATTGGAACTTAGGATTCCGGCAAGCTCCCGCCCTTCTGTTGTTCCTGAAAAAATAACAATCTTACTCATAGCTGATACCCGCGCTTTGTAATAAGGTGTCCGTCCTTAAGATAGGATTGGGAATTTCCAATAAAAACGGTCGTAAACATATTCACCCTGGTCTCCCGAAGCTGATCAAGGGTCAGTACCTCCTGCCTGGTCTGCTCCCTGCCGATATTTTCCACATAGCCGCAGGCTCTGGTTCCTTTGGCTCCGGCATCGAGCATAATGTCGCAGGCTTTTTTCAGATAGTCACTCCGCTTCCGGGAGGAGGGATTGTAAAGCACAATGGCAAAGTCTCCTAAGATGGCAGAACGAAGGCGGCGCTCGATAACTTCCCAGGGGGTCATCAAATCACTTAAGCTGATCAGACAGTAATCGTGGTTAAGAGGAGCGCCAAGAAGTGCGGCGCCACTGTTTGCTGCTGTGATGCCGGGAATGACCATCAGACGGGTATCGGGATATTCCCCGGATAATTCGTACATCGGGGAAGCCATGCCATAGACGCCCGCATCTCCGCTGCAGATCAATGCAACGGTCAGTCCCTGCCCGGCAAGTTCATAGCATAGATGGCATCTTGCAATCTCCTGTTTCATTCCGGTGGTCCGGAATTGCTTCTCCGGAAAGTGCGGTTTGATCAGCTCCACATAGACGGTATAACCCACAACCACATCACTTTGTTCTATGGCCTCTCTGGCTTTATCGCTCATGAAAGAGATATCTCCCGGTCCGATTCCGATGATATAAATTACGTTTCCCATGTTGTAATCGTCACCTTTCTTTTGGCTATGGCTAAGGTTACTCCGTCTCCTACCGTCTTTGGCAGAAGCATCTGATATCCCTCTTTGGCTTCGGTTGCCGCTGCGCTCTCGCAGACATTTCCCACACCGGTAATGTGTGCTACAAATTCCGATTGTGCAAAGTCGGCATCTGCCGGTTTTAATTCAGCGGAGGAATAGGTACGCAGCGGAAGGTGATTCCTCTGGCAAAAAGCCAACAGCCCGTATTCTTTTGCCTTTAAGTCAATGCTTGCAACCGAAAAGACCCGGGACAGATCCACATGATGTGCTGTGACAAGTTCGTTTATTTTTTCCTGTGGCGTGTTTTTCTTACAGCCAATCCCGAGCACATACTCCTTCGCTTCTAAGGTCAGGAGGGCATTTCGGGATGCATCCCCGTAGCCTTTAATCCACAGGTCAACGGGATCTATGCCATTTTGTACCAGTGTAAACAGTGGCGGAATCTGTTCCCTTTCATAGGAAATGCTGTTGGCTATGCCAAGGGTAACGGGACGGTTCATAAGAACCTTTTGTGATATCTTCTGAATGCCCTGTCGGTTTACAATGGTAAATCCATTCTTTTTTGCGAAGACGTCCACGGAAAAAGTATGGGCTACATCCGTTGCTGTGGTGATGACCGCTTCGGCCGGATAACCTGCCCGTTGCTTCAGACGACAGGACAGGACCTTTGCAAGTTCATTTCCTCCGCCCATATGCCCGGACAGGATGGGGATGACATGTTCTCCGGCCTCGTCGAGCACAATCACCGGAGGGTCAGACAGTTTATCCGATACATAGGGCGCAATGGCGCGGACAGCAATTCCGCAGGCCCCGATAAAAAGAAGGGGTGCATGGAGGGTGAAGCATCGATGGGCCCAGTCAGACAGAGTTTCTTCTTTTTTTCTTATATCAAATACTTCCTCCGGGAAGAGGTCAAGGATGGTCTGTTGCAGGACTCTTCCTCCGGGGGTAAATGCGCAAATTCCAAGAATCATACATCAGCTCTCCGGTATTCGGTAGAAAAATCAGCAGCATACAGTCTGGAAGTTTCATAGTCGCAGGTATCCAGCGCCTTTCCCACCAGAATCAGTGCTGTCTTTGTAATGCCATGCTCTTTTCCTGTGGCGGCAAGGCGTTCTACGGTGCAGGAATAGATCTGCTCCTCCGGCCAGCTGGCCTTGTAGACAATGGCAGCCGGGGTATTCGCCGGGTATCCGCCCTTTATCAGCCGGCGGGACAATTCTTCTAACATGGAAGCACTCAAGTAGATTGCCATGGTGGCTTCGTGGGCGGCGAAACTTTCAATGCTCTCTCCGGCCGGTACAGCGGTTCGCCCCTCCATTCGGGTTATAATCAGCGACTGTGAAATTCCCGGAAGGGTATATTCCAGATTCATGCTGGCAGCCGCTCCAAAGCAGGCACTGACACCGGGACAACTGTCATAGGGAATATGCAGTTGGCGGAGTGCATCCATCTGTTCCCGTATCGCTCCGTAAAGGCTTGGATCTCCGGTGTGAAGACGCACCACGGAGCGGTTATTGGCCACATCCTTTTGCATCTGTTCGATGATTTCCTCCAGCGTCATATAGGCACTGTTATACACATCCGCTGTCGGGCAATAGGCAAGAAGTTCCGGATTGACCAGCGAACCGGCATAGATTACACTGTCGCATTCCTTAAGAAGATTGGCACCCCGGACCGTAATCAGATCCTTGCTTCCGCACCCTGCTCCAACGAAATGGACGATTCCCTTTTTATTCATCTTTCAGCTCCTTTAATAATTGGTCGGCACCGGCTGTTTTTCCCATGAGACCGAATTCATTGGAAAAAACAATACATTCGATCGTAAATCGTCCGGCGGCTCTTTTATCCAGATAAAATTTGATCTTACGGATCAGATAATCCATAAATTCGCCGGTGAGATTCGCATCGACAAGAATCTGATAGGCGGCATCGGTGGAAATACATTCCTGCATTTTCCTAAGCATCGGAACAGGAAGGCCCACAGCAAGGGCTGCATTGACCATAAGTTCAATCCGGCAATCGGCCTCGGCGGAATGGGTATTCATAATGCCGCCGGCAAGTTTGACCAGTTTTCCGATATGTCCGCAGAGAAGAACATGAGTGAACTGTTCCGAGGCGACAATTTCCAGGGTCTCTCCGATGTAATTGGAACATTTTACCGCTTCTTCCAGATCATAACCGTAGGTGGCTCGCATGAAGTCCAGACCGTAATTTCCGGGGGAGATCACAAGCTTTTTCTTCCCGAGGACATGCTTTTGGTGAAGCTGAACACGGATGGTATCCAGAAGAGCTTTCGTACTCATAGGCTCCACAATTCCGCTTGTACCAAGGATGGAGATGCCCCCTTCGATTCCAAGCCGCGGGTTAAAGGTTCTTTTGGCAAGCTTTTCTCCACCCGGGACAGATATGATAACCTTAAGGGAACGGTGGCAGTCAAAAAGGTTCATCACCTCCCGGACTTCCCGCTGAATCATCTGTCGGGGAACAGAGTTAATGGCTGCATTTCCCACCGGCTGGTCAAGGCCCGGGCGATGGACGCGGCCAACGCCCTCTCCTCCGTCGATTTGAATGTGGGGACAGTCCTTTGCTTTGGTTTCTCTCAGGTCATGATCCGGCAGGTAGGATACCGTGGCGGTTATGATAAAACCGGTGGTTACGTCCGGATCCTCTCCGCCGTCTTTTAAGACACCGCAGCTGACCTGATCCTCCCGAATGTTTATATTCAGCAGCTCGGCGTGAAAATCGATCCCCTTTGGGGTCGTTATCACAATGCTCGCCTTTTTCTGTCCGGATAAGAGTATATAGGCAGCGGCTTTGGCGGCAGCGGCGCTGCAGCTTCCTGTGGTGAAATAGTATGCCATTACAGGTTCCCCTTTTTCATCTCATATAAGACAGCATTGCAGATCGCTGCTGCCACATTGCTTCCGCCCTTGCGACCGGTGTTGATGATATAAGGTACATCCGTTGTCATGATCTCTTCCTTGGCCGCAATGACATTCACAAAGCCCACCGGAACTCCGATGATGAAGTCAGGCCGGTAAGAGGTGTTATCCATCATTTCTTTTAGAGACAGCAGAGCGGTTGGGGCATTCCCGATTGCATAAATCACCTTGCCGGGAAGTTTGGCAGCATACTCCATGCTGACGGTTGCTCTTGTAATGCCGCGCTGCTTGGCCTCTTCCATCACAGCAGGGTCTGACATGAAGCACTTGGCACTTCCGCCATATTCTAAAAGGGTCTTCTTATTGATACCGGACAATGCCATATTGGTGTCGGTTACAATGGTAGCCTTCTGCCTGATCAGATCCGCCATGATCGGTATGGCGCGATCTGAAAATGCCATGGTTTTCGCATAATCAAAATCGGCCGTGGTATGGATACAGCGCTTGATCAAAAACGCTTTGTCTGCATCAAGGACGAGTCCCTTTTGCTCCAGCTCCTCGGTTATGATCGCAAAACTTTTCTGTTCAATTTCCGTTGGTTTAATCTGTTCGATTTTCATCCGGTTCTATCCCCATCATTTGATAAATTGCATCCATTTGCAGGTACTGGCGTAGTGTCGCGGCCAAACGGTCATACTCTTTGTTCTTCCATTCCATCTGGTCGATGACGGAGGTAAGATCCAAAGAAATCCCTTTTCTTTTGGCAAGAATGCAGGCTAAGGCTTTTAGCACATCCCCCCGGTCAAACAACCCGTGGATGTAGGTTCCATAGACATTGTCCTTATAGTATCCACTTTCGTTTTCTGTAAAAAATGGAAGGTTCTCCAGCGGAGTGGTTTGTCCCATGTGAATTTCATAGCCTTCGTATTCGATGGAATGAAGTTCCTGAAGATTTCCCCTGTCCACAAGAAATCTGCCGCGGATCTGGCAGCGCCTTTTTTGCCCGGTTAAAACAGTTGTGACAGGAAGAAGACCAAGGCCACGCACCTCTCCCTTTTGTTCAACGCCGGTGGGGTCGCTGATGACCTCACCAAGCATCTGATAACCGCCGCAGATTCCAAGAACGGGGCGGTTTTCCTTTGCATAGGATACAATGGCTGTGTCCATGCCGGTTTCTCTCAGCCACTCCATATCAGCCATGGTGTTTTTGCTTCCGGGCAGGATCACAAGATCCGCGTTGTCTATCGCTGCAGGCCGATTGACATAGTCCACCTGAAATTCCGGAATCTGGTCAAAGGCAGAGAAGTCCGTAAAGTTCGAAATATGCGGAAGATGGACGACGGCAAGTCGTATGTGCCCTTTCGTCCTTTGCCCAAACCGCGGTGTCAGTGAATCTTCGTCATCCACATGCAGATCCATGTAGGGAACCACTCCTGTGACAGGAATGTGGCAACGTTCTTCTAGCATTTCAATTCCGGGATCGAGGATGGTCTTATCTCCACGGAACTTATTGATGATAAGGCCTTTGATGCGCGCCCTCTCATCTTCTTCGAGAAGCTGAACGGTTCCGTAGAGCTGGGCGAATACGCCGCCCCGGTCAATATCGCCGACCAAAAGGACCGGGGCATCCACAAGTTTTGCCATGCCCATATTTACGATATCGTGCTGCTTTAAGTTGATCTCGGCCGGGGATCCGGCTCCTTCGATCACGATGATATCCGAGGTCTCCTTTAACCGGTCTATGGCATGAAGAATATCGGGAAGAAGATTCTTCTTATAGTTAAAATACTCCCTGGCCGGCATATTTGCGAGCACTTTTCCATTCACAATAACCTGGGAACCGTAGTGATCCGTCGGCTTTAAAAGGATCGGATTCATGTAGACACTTGGAGAAATACCGGCGGCTTCTGCCTGCATGACCTGTGCCCTGCCCATTTCCAGTCCGTCCTCTGTGATAAAGGAATTCAGGGCCATATTCTGGGACTTAAAGGGACTGACCCGATAGCCGTCCTGTCTGAAAATACGACAAAGACCTGCCACCAGGAGGCTTTTGCCGGCACTTGACATGGTTCCCTGTACCATTATAAATTTTGTTTCCATTGATAAATCTCCCGGAACTGTCCCTTTGGGATATGAAACAGTTCTTCAATATACTGCTCGGTCAGAACCTGATCGACGGTTCCCACCACAACCTTCGTTCCATCGGAGGGAAGGCAGATGACCTTGTCGGCAATGTTTCTTACCAGTTCCAGCTCGTGCATGGACAGGAGAATGGTAATGTCCTTCTCTCTTGCAAGGGAACGAAGGATATGCAGCAGTTCGATCTTATAACCGATATCAAGGTAGCTGGTGGGTTCATCTAAAATCATAATCTTCGGGTTTTGGACCAGTGCCCTTGCGAGCAGGACGCGCTGCTTCTGTCCGTCGCTGATCTGATGAAAGGGATGATCCTTTAAACCGGTAGAACCGGTTGTCTCCATGGCCTTTCTTATGATGGTATGGTCATCTTCGGACAGGGTTCCCATACGGTTGGTGTAGGGAAAGCGTCCGATGCTTACAATGTCATAGCAGGTCGTATAGCCCATGGGTTTACGCTCCGTCATCATAACGGACATGGTACGTGCCAGCTCTTTTCTTGCCAGCTGCCGCATGTTGTTTCCTTCAAGGTAGACGCTGCCCTGAAGGGGGTCAATCAGGCCGGATATGGTCTTAAGCAGGGTGGACTTACCACAGCCGTTAGGACCGATGACAGCGATAATCTCGCCTTTTTTCAGTTCCAGCGATAAGTCGCGCAGCAGTGTTTTCTTTTGATAACCGATGGCCAGATCAATGGTCTTTAACACAAAGCTCACCCTCCCTTCCTTTTTATAAGTAACGATATTACAACCGGGGCTCCTAAAATGGCAGTAATGGTACTGATAGAAAGCTCCATTGGTGCGAAGAGCTCTCTTGCCAGCAGATCACAGCCAAGACAGAAGGCGCCCCCTCCTAAAAAGGATGCCGTAATCATGATTAGGGGCTTTGTGGTGCGAAAACTCTGTCGAACCAGATGTGGAACCGCAATTCCCACAAAGGAGATCGGGCCGGCAAAGGCTGTCACCGTTGCGGATAAAACCGACGAAAGTGCAATCAAAAGGATGCGAAAGAGCCGGACCTGCATTCCAACGCTTTTGGCGTACATCTCGCCATACAGGTAGGCTTCAATCTCTTTTGAAAGAAGGATGGAGATTATAAGCCCCACCAGGACAACGGGAATGAAGATGCGAACCTGTTTCCATGAGATGGAGGAGAAGGTTCCCATTGACCAGTTGTGAAGGTTTACAATGTTTGAATCATTGGCAAAGGATACCAATAGTTCTGTAACGGAGGAGCAGATATAGCCGATCATAACGCCAGTCACCATCAGAATCGCCATGTTCTCGACGCGTTTTGCAGCTAAAATGACAAAAACAGTCGCCAGGGAAGATCCGAACAGGGCGGCCAGAACCATTTCAGCAGCTCCGTACATGTATCCGGACATAACGGCACTTACCATCAAAAGAGCGACGAAGAGTTTGGCTCCGGATGATATTCCAAGGACAAAGGGGCCGGCAATGGGATTGGCAAAAAAAGCCTGCAGGAGGTATCCAGACAGAGCCAGGGCACCTCCGAGGAAAAAGGCAGCCAGAAGTCTCGGCAGTCGAATATCCAGAAGAATCGTACCTTCGACACTCTGGGTATTTTGGTGAGAAAGGATTTGTCCAATCTCATGCCAGGAGATGCGGGTGCTTCCTGTTATGAAATTAAGGCCTACCAGAAAGAGAATCAGTAGGACAATCAGTGTATAGAAAACCGCATATCGTTTCTTCACAAAACCTCCTTTTTTAGGTCAGATGCTTGATATAGACGGTTGGCTTTGTCGTTCCTTCGATGATGGTATGCAGGTCTAATATCACATCCACAATTTTACTGCTCTCCTGGTACATGTTGACGTTCGTGCACCAGAGTTGTTTGTTTTTGACGGCTTTAAAATTTTTAAAAATCGGATTCTTTGCCAGCAGATGTTCGGTGGAAGTAATCCCGCCGTCTATGGTTCCGTTGTAGATTAAAATGTCCGCATCCGATGCCAGCCGGTAGAAATCCTCCCAGTTGATGTTGATCGTGGAGAGGGCATTTTCGTTTGGCACGGCAAGGTCGTTTAAGGCGTAGGTTCCGTTGGCCATTTCAATCATCTTTGACATATAATCTCCCGGCTTTCGAACATTCACATATCCGTTGGAGGACAGGTAAAAGATTGCAACGGTGGGCTTTTTATCGGAAGATGCGCGCTGCTGCAACTGACTGTTTTGAAGATGTTTCAGCTTTTTTACTTCTTTTGTAAAAAAGTCATCTGCCTGCTTTTCTTTTCCGAGTAGAACGCCGTAAAGCTTGATCCATTCAAGGCGTCCGAGAGGCGTTGCCTCATAGCTTGACATCTCGACCAGAACCGGAATCTTAAGCCGGGTCAGCTCTTCTGCAATCTTTGGAGCATGGGTGATCATCATGGATTCGATTGCAAGTCCCGTGGACAGATTCAGAAGTTTCTCATAATCAGGAGCACTGTATTTACCCGCATAGGTAATGTTGCCGGAGGTAATGGCTTTTTGGATGACCGGATCGGCATATTCTTTTGCTGTCATGCTGCAGGAGGTAATGGAGGAAAGCCCGTCCAACTGGCGAAAAAGGTCCATTCCGGAAGAGGCTGCAAGATACATACTCTTCTTCGCTTTTTCCCAGTCAATGAGGGTTGCCGCCGGATATCCCAGGTTTTGTGCCTTCTTCCCGGAAGGGATCAGAACATAATCCTGTTTGTCTCCAATTCGAATATGGACATATCCCTGCTCATAATAGTCCACAGCAAACTGCTTTGCATAGGTAAGCTTCAGGGTGGATGTTTTTCTTACGGCGGCGTGTTGCTGCTTCATGCCGTTTTGTGAAAAACTGCAGGCCGTCAATAGTATGAACATGGATATAACCATGACAGAGTAGAGTTTTTTCATCATATGTTTATTCTTATAAGTTCAAGTCTCGCTCGCGAGACTTGGCGCGAGCGAGACTTGAATCAGTTTCTGTTATTTTGCTACGATATGATCGAATGAGATGGTATATTCGATTTCATGTGGTTTACTCATAGCTACGGTATCTGCAATTACTTTTACCGGCTTATGAAGATCCTTTACAGGAATCTTAAATATACTGTTGCCATCCTTGTTGACCGGTTTGTACTTTTTCTGGTCAACAATCATGTAATCATAGAATGGACTGCTCCACTCGATCTGAACCAGATAAGCCTTATCCTTTGCGACAATATCTGCCGGAGATGTGATGGATGCACGTCCGCTTCCGCCTTCCAGTGTCAGATCTGCACGATAGGCACCATCCATTGTCGGATGAGAAACACTTACCTTATGGTCATACCAGACACCCTTGGTTCCGATTAAGGCCAGGTCAAATTCCTTCTCCAGGACCGGTACCGGAACATCAAATGCGAAGACCTTCTCTGTTAATCCATCGGAGTAGGTTACTTCCTCTTCGGTTGGTTTGATCTTGTCTGCATCCTTTTTTTTCGCATCGTCTGCTTTTCCCAGGAATAAAGCAACGATGTTTTTGGAAGGCATGATCAGGTGTACCGTACCTTCTTTGTCTTTGACCGTAAGGGTTGCTTTGCCGTTGCAGGCTTCATTGACATGAAACATCCTGCTGTCCGTATCAAAATCGACATGGTAGATACCATCTTCGATGGAAAGCTTCGCCCGATTCTCCTCCTGTCTGGTATCCGCCGTGTTCTTACCGGCTGTATTGCCACAGGATGCAAGGGTAAGGGCCAGGGCTGCCGCAAGGGCAAAGGTTTTAAATCTGTTCTTCATCATATTATCTTTCTGTTTGGAACTATTTACGTGCATCAGCTACATGAGCAATGTATTGCTTTTCAACCGCATCAAGACGTCCCAGACCTGCAATCTGTGCTGAAACGTTATCAAAGGCCTTGGATGCCTTGAACATGGATAACCAGGAATCCGCCTCTTCTCCTGCCATATCATTGTTTGCATGGTCACCGGCTACGACCATCAGCGGACGAAGATATACCTTCTTATATCCGGCTTCCTTTACGGCTTTGATGATATTCTCACAGGATGTTTCCTCCGGCTCTCCCTCTACTGTTCCGATGAAAACATTGTCATAACCAAGTTTTTTCATCTGTGCCTGCATCTGAAGGTAGGTGATCTTTGCAGTATGTGATGTACCATGTCCCATGAAGACAAAGGCACTCTTGTCTGAGATGGCTTCTTTTGTGGAAGCATATCCGGCATCTTCCAATGCTGCCGTGGTGATCGCCTTGGCAACGGTCTCTTTATCCGGATTTGTTGTATCGGCTGTTTTTCCGACTTCTCCAAGAAGCGGCATTGCGAACTTGATGCTTTCGATCTTATCGCTGTAGGCATTTACCTGTTCTTTTAATTCGTCATACTCTTTTCCCTGCATCAAGTGTGTCGGAAGTACAATCAGTTCTTTTACGTGGTTTGAAACCGCACGTTCCATTGCCTGATCAACATTGTCAATTGCCTCGTTGTCACGGGCCTTGATATGGTTAATGATGATCTGAGCAGTGAAGGCACGTCGTACAGAATAGTCCGGATAGGCCTCTTGTACCGCAGATTCCACTTTGCTGATATCCTCGACACGGCTGTCGTTGAAGGAAGTACCAAAGCTGAGAACCAAAATCTCCTTCTCCTTGATTCCGTCAGCATTTAAAGGATTGTCTTTAGAAGCATCTCCTGTATCCTTGCCAAAGTAATCCGGATCGGCATATTCACCTTCAACAAGGGACTTCTGCTTGTCGGTCAGTGCATCCCAGGCCTTTTTGGCCTTTTCGCACTGCTCATCCGTCTTATCGGTTCTTTCCTGAACATAGATATCATCGATTAATTTTGCAACACGATCGGCTGCAGCCTGATCGGCGTTAGCGCTTTTGGCTTGTGTGTCTTTTTTTGATGATGGCGCAGATGTCTTGCATCCTGCCAGCATAGTTGCCATTACTGTCATAAGCAGTATAGACGACACAATTTTCTTCTTCATACTCTTCTCCTTTATGTGCATGTTAACAGGTAACATAAACTTTTTTTGTATAACTTGAATTTTTATACAAAAAAAAGCCTATACCAAAAATGATAATAGGCGCACAAAATAAAGGCATATACTGCCCTTCCATGTCGGCACGATCAAGTCCTCGTGATCATAGTGCACCAGACAAAAGGCAGGTTTCCTGACTTAGGATCACCATTTCCTGTCGTCTTCCCATAAGAAGATTCATGTAATGGACTTCTCACAGTGACATATTTGACAGGAAACTCCTCAACACAGTGACGAGATCGTACAGGACTTTCACCTGTTTCCCTTTTACCCTTTGACCATGCGCTATGGCATGCAAAGGCACCTTTTGCCGTATAAAATTCTCAGGCGGAGCTTGTAACTCCGACTGAGATAAACTAACATAAAATGCAAGACATTGCAACCTTGGCTTCGTTCCCGGCTGATCCCTGTATATAGTCAATGTAATCCTTCATGTATTGCATATTGGCTTTGGTTATTTCACGTTCCTCACTGCTTCGGTGTCGTAACACCATTTTTTTCATGTCATTCTCATCAAAGTCGTCGGAATAGGCCAAAAGATCCTGCATCATATCCATCAGCTCGCCCTCTGCAAAGGCTTCGAGGGAAGCCGCCTCTTCTATCATGTATTTCCCGATATCTTTTGTGAATGCAGCCACATCCTCTTCTGTCATAACAGAAGCTGTATGGAGGTCTTCCTGGTTTGCTGCTCCGTCTTCCTGTATCAGCTCCGCCATAGTGGATGAGGCACAAGCCTCCTCGGACAGGGTCATACGTTCCCGTTCGTTGTCTTCGGATTCTTTCTTTGCATCCTCCAGAGCCTGTGGACTTAGCATGGAACAATTGGAGCAAATGCCGCGTTTGGCAAATTCCTCCGTTTCTATATTCTTTTTATGTTTTATCGCGATGCGTTCCATGGCCATGGCATGATTGATTGCCATTTCCAGCTCATTTTGATCGTATTTGTCACTTCCACGTTTCTTTTTAAGATTTCCTACTTCTGCTTTTGCTTTTGAGACAGCAGACTTCGCACTGGTAAGGGTTTTACTTGTCCGAATCAGAGAAGCAATTTTCTTATAGCAATAGGAAAGCTTCTTCTTTTCAGAAGCTGTTAGACCGGCTTGATTGCTTGCCGACACAGGGTCTGTAAAGCGCATGTTTGCAGGTCCCTGTGTACGATTCCATTCCTGACCGATGGCTGTCATCTGTCCATCTTTCACCCGGTAAGCCTGATCTCCGATCATGCGGATTCCGTCGCCACCTGTTACAGGATTTTGATTCTGCGCAGGTGGATGCATGAGTGCAGGTGGTTTGGAATTTCCGGGATGGACGCCGGTCTTATTCGTTAAAAAGTCCCCTTTTATCGTAAGTGTGTTCATACGCTATTCCTCCCTGAATTCATGTGTATAAACGGTCACTATATCTTCTATATCGGCGTTCATTTTTTAATCTTAATATGTATGCCAGCCATATTTATTACAGGCTCACAGGATAACTTCCACCGATGGCCTGCAAAAACATGTTATAATGAAACCAAAGTACACCTTTTGGAAAGGAGGAGCTATGATAAGACGGAATCGATCCCTGGAGGTATTTTGTGTATTGTTGGCTTTTGTAATCATCGTTTCAAATTTCAGTCCGGTGCATGTAGCGGCAAAGTCCAAAGCCGGGCCAAAGTTGTCTGTTGCAAATGGTTCGCTTCTTCGTATCAAGGATGAGAAGAATTACACCATTAAGCTTACCGGCGCCGGCAAGTCTAAGGTCACATGGAAGGTAAGCAAAGACAAATATTGTGTTCAGTCCGCTCTTAAAATTGTTAAGAAGGATAAAAAGAAACTGGTGTTAAAGCCTGTTGCGAATGGGTACGGTACCATAACTTGTACCGTCGGTAAGAAGAAGCTTTCATGCTCTTATACAGTTTTTCTTATGAATAAAACCAGTAAGCAATATGCGAAGGAGGATGAGGAGAATCTCTTTGATGCGGTTCTTGCAGGCAAGGTTCCGGTATTAACCAATCTCTGTACTGCTCCATCGGAGAAGTCCCTTCCAAAGAACGGTCAGATTTGGAGATTCTTAACGGAGGATCAGCCCGGTGGAACCTGGGTGGAAAGTTTCTATAATGATATGGATAATGATGATGTATTCGAAGTAGCTATTAAGGGAAAAGGTACAGTGGCCGGTTATGGCGGAATGTATCTGGATGCGCAGGATGGACTTGCCTACATCATGGCCAGGGGAAGTAAAGATGGCGGAAGTCTCACGAATTTTGAGTATAATGATCTGTCATGGATTGCCTATCAGGATATCTTTCATCCGGGATATCAGTCTTTTGTTTTAAACCGGTATGAAGGATTTAAGGATGGCACTCCGGCCGAGACTATTACGATTCGTGCAGATTATACGGATAATAATAAGGGTGGATATGATAAAGATAGCCATTTCTATTACAATGGTAAGTCTATTACTTATGAAGAATTTGAAGCTTACATTGCCGATATGGGACTGCATGCCTACAAAGCCGGCGAGGCAATGCCAACAGGAGAAGATGAAGAGGATAATCTTGATTCCGAAGATGACCAGGAGGACCTTTTCGAATAGGCAGCCTTTTGTTTCATATTGAAAGATGAAAGTCATAGTATGCCCCGTTCTTCGGCAATCCGGAGAAGGGGGCATATGCAAAATAATAGATATTAAGCCGAAACATCTTCTGTCAGATTGTGAATCCATCCGCCATGTTTTACCATGAGATATCCAACCATGCACTTTATAAAATCGAAACACTGCACAGCTACAAATACCCGAACAATATCAAAGCTGGTAAAACGTGTAAAGAAAAACGCAGCCGGCACAGATACAATCCAGACAAACACAGAATCAAACAAAAAGGTGATCCATGTCTTTCCACCGGAGCGAATCGTAAAATATGCTGCATTTTCGTATGCATATACAGGCATAAATATTGCAGAAACAAGGATCAGATGCGATGCTATTTGCTTGATTTCTTCCGTTGTATTATATACTTTTGGAAAAAAGAATGACGTAATAGCCAGTAATACACCGGAAATAAGACACAGGAAGATAGAAATAACCGCCAGTCTATTGGCATCATACTGTACGATTCTTCGATCATTATCATCTTGCATCTTACCGAGCTCCTGCCCCAACATAATTGCCGTTGCACTTCCCATGGAAATGAATGCTACGTTAAATACACCTGCAATGGTATTGCTTATATTGAATGAGCCGACGACAGAAAGTCCAAGATATGAATACTGCTGACTTAAAGCAGCCTGTCCAAGACTCCAGAGCGTTTCATTCAAAAGCAACGGAAATGCCTTCAAAAGGATGGTAACAGTTAAATCAGCAGGAACTCCAATACTACGGTACGTATATTTCATAAACGGGAATTGTCTGGTATGGAAATGGGACCACCCGATTACAAAAGCCGCTTCTATAAATCTTGATACTACCGTTGCAATTGCAGCTCCGACAACCCCTAACTTTGGCGCAATCCAGTATCCGTTAATCAGAAAATAATTACCTACCAGATCTGTTAGGATTGCTGTAATACCGGCAATCATAGGAATTCTTGTCTCACCGTTTTCTCGCAGTGTACTGGCATATATCTGGGTAAGAGCAAAGGGAATAATTCCAAGGAGCATAACATTCAAATACCCCTGTGCTGCCGCGCGTGTACCTAAGACATCGGAAGAAGCAGCATTGCTTTTAAGCCACAACATGACCATGTCATCGCCTGCCAGATGAAAAGCAACAATTCCAATCAGCGAAAGGACTGCCCCCATCGCCAATTTAAGGCGCATGGTGTAAGTTAATCCCTCCTGGTCCTTTTTCCCTGCGTATTGTGCTGTAAATATTCCAATTCCTGCGGTTCCTCCAAATATCATCAGATTGAATACGAAAATCAATTGATTCACAATGGATACTCCGGTCATCTGGTTGGTTCCAATCTGTCCAACCATAATGTTATCAAGCATTCCTACAAAATTCGTAATAGCATTCTGAATCATGATTGGAACAGCGATCCATAGGGTCTTTTTTATAAATTCTTTGTGTGGTGTTGGTTTTCTCATAAGAACTAATTATACCCCATCTCCTTTCGGAATCAACCTGATATTCAAGTCACAGTTTCCATGAATGCCATCGACTTTCCCGTCATTTTTGTACTGCCAGATCTGGAACATGTAAGGTGTCTGAGGAATTTTTTCATAGTCTGCATACCAGAGCGGATAAGGAAGCGAAGACAGGTCCAGTTGAAAAGCCTCCCATAGCATATTGGCATAAAGCATCGGTTGAAATCCGGCCTTTTGGATTTTTTCACAGAAAACCTTTGCATTGGCAGTAAACTGTTCCGGCGTTACATCATCCGTCCTTGCTGTATCATCCAGAACATTTTCAGGATCATAGACAATCGGGAGATCCAGCTTACGCTTGCCCAGCAGTTTTAATACGAAACGGGCTTCTTCTGCTGCCTCCTTCTCATTGATGGCCTGCGCATAGAAGTATACCCCCACCATCAGGCCTGCCCTTTTTGCACCCTCATAGTAGGATGTAAACATCTTATCTGCATTTAGACTTCCGCTCTGTCCATACCCTCTGTAACCGATTCTAAGAATGGCAAACTGATATCCGTCAGCTGCCACCTTCTCCCAATCGATCGTCCCCTGATGATAAGAAACATCTATTCCTAACTGACTGGTGTATCCCTCTCCTGTATAGGTAAGACGATCGTTCTCATATACAAAAGCGGATGGATCGTACGGATTAGCCAAAACTTTAGGATCAATGGATGTCGTATATTTTTTACCGAAGACATCCCGGAATACGAGCGTTTTTTCCCGGGGTTCTTGTTCGGTCTTGACCTTTTTCTTCTGATGAAAAGATGAATCTGTTTTCCCGGACAACGTCTGTCTGCCACAGCCAGTCATTTCAGTGACAGCACCAATAGCAATTATAAGACATAAAGCCAGAATCTGTGTTTTCTTTTTTAGCATATTCTTGCGTGTTCGCCTCCCGTGGACTCTTTTCTTCTATCCTCACTCTTGTTTACATCCTCATAGATCGAACAGGTTCATCTGCCGGTACTTTTCCGGCAAGTCCTGTATATATGAAAAGCAGTCATCCGGTGTATGTAGCACACCATGCTGTTCACAGGCATGATGAAACAACTGCATGAGCTCTACACTGTGATCACTTGAAATGCTGTAACTGTCCCCGTATTTTCGGATGTATGTCTGCTTAAGTCCTGGAAAATGCCGGTCTAAAGCCCGGTAATAATATTCCCGGTTCCCCGCCCGTAGTGTCATCCCGATATCGTAACAGATGATTCCTTTTACTCCGGCATCAAAACAGTACGTTAGCAGGTTTTCCAGATTCTCTCTGGTATCGGTCAGACAGGGTAAAAACGGACACATCCAGACAACCGTCGGCACCCCGTTTTTCTGAAATTCCTTTAAAACTTCATACCGCCTTCGTGAATTGCAGACCCCCGGTTCCAGTATACTGCTGAGTTTTTCATCTGCAATTGTCAGAGACATCTGCACCACTGCTTTTGCCTTTTTATGAATACTGCAAAACAGATCCATATCCCGAAGGACAAGATCGGATTTCGTAATCACAGTGGC
Organism: Lachnospiraceae bacterium C10; assembly: GCA_900100095.1. GTDB lineage: Bacteria > Bacillota > Clostridia > Lachnospirales > Lachnospiraceae > Weimeria. Next base: position 9,298 of record FMTN01000017.1, on the reverse strand, counting down.
TCCGTACTCATAGCGATCCAGTAGCTCCAGACAACGTCTGGTCAGTCTTAATTCTTTTTCACAGGGCTGATACGGGTCGCACATGGAGCCGGAACCGATTACAATCTTTTTCCGCCGATGCTTTAAGATCTGTTCCAAAAGCTCAGGAGCATTTTGCTTGACCTCGATGTCTTCAAAAGGATGCCGGAACTGATAACAATCACTTCTCGAATCGCAATATACGCATCCATGGGAGCAGCCCCGGTAAATGTTCATCCCGTTCCATTTTGTAAGTAGTGATTTTGCTTCTACGAAATGCATAGTATTCTCCTGCCATCACCTTGCCGACATTTGTGTCAAAAGACTTGAATTCCATTGATATTTCATAAGATCGACACGTCCATCCTGAACTTCCACCCCTTCTGAGAGAAGGAGCTCTGCCTGCTTCCATGCACCTCCAAAAACGTACTTTCCGGCGAGTTCACCTTTCGCATTCACTACTCTGTGACACGGAATCGTAGCAGGATCCGGATTTTTATGAAGGGCATTTCCCACCGCCCTGGCCATTTTTCTATCCCCGGCGACTTCCGCAATCTGTGCATATGTCGCAACGCATCCTTTTGGAATTTGCTTAACAGCTTCATAGATTCTTTTGGTCGGACAATCTGAGATCAGGTCGTAGCTTTCGGCAATCATCTGCTGAATATCTTTGTTCGGTATCGTTCCGTCCAAAATGATCGTATTCCAATGCTCTTTGTTCTGGTGATACCCGGGGATCACCGATGCATATACGTCTCTCCAGAAAAATGCCTTTTCAGGATCGACTTTTACATTGAGATTCACAAATCCCTCCCGCTCATACGTCCAAAGGAACGCCTTTTTATTCCCTTTATAACGGACAAGCTGCCAGTTTGTATCATGGAATGGTGCATCCTGGTATGTATCCGGAAAGGACAGTCCGAATTCCAAAGCGGCTTCTCTTGTTTTCATAGAATCACCTGTTACAAATCTTCTCTCAAATCAACTCTCCGCTAAAATGCTGTATCTCATGCTGAATGATCTGCGCTGTAAAATCAGAGTACCTTCCATGCTGAGGTGTGAAATTCTGATCCAGATAATCGACCTCGATCTCCCGATATCTCGTGCAAGGCCTTATCCCATCCAGCGAGAGACAGCTTTCCTCTGTCTGGTATTTCCCGCTTTTCTTGGTAATTACGGGATTTACCATCGGAATGACAAACGGTCCCACCGCCACGGCAATAATCTGCTTCTTAACGCCAATCATGTTGGCCGCCATCCCTACACATCGGTCGCTGTTTGCTTTCAAAGTATCCACTAAATCCACGATTACCTGCTGATCTTCTCTCGTTGCCGGTTCGGATTTCTGCTGCAGAAACAATGGATCTCTGACGACTTCTTTTACCATCTCAAATCCTCGCTCTCTATATGATCAAGTGCTTTCATCCTCGTCTGTACACTTCGTTTCTATGTCCAACTGGCAAAGCGACAATGACCAATTTATCGTTCTCTATCACACATAGCAGGCGATAATCACCGATACGATATCGCCATTGACCACTTCGGTTTGCGGTTAACTCTTTTCCATGGACTCTGGAATCGGTACACCCGACAAGATTTTTTTCAACGGATAATATATTTTGTGTCTTACTCTTCCAGGAAAATAGTATCATATAGATACTGAATACTATTCCTGTAGTCAGCCAAATCGACAAAAAACACCCTTACCGTTACCTTCTGATTTTCACCCTCGTCCGCTGTAAAACAAAGAGGCGCGATTCCTTTTACGTTTTCATAATACGGATATATCAGCCAGATTTCTGATGTATGATACTTTTTCGCATACGCATACATCTGATACATATCAGCTTGAGAGATTCCATAATTTATTCTTGCATCGGGCTTTAAGCATTTCCACTTTGTGTCCAGAATTATAGCGTTCTCTTGCGCTTTTCGTAAGACTATATCCGGTCTGAGACGAAACTTCCGTGGCGAATCGAACAGATAATATCCCCTGTCCTGAGCTGTTACACGAACAGTACCGTTTGATGCATCTGTGAAAATCCTGCTCACCCACTTTGCTACAAAAGCCTCGAAAACCTGTTCCATCGGAAAAAGAAGTGCGGTTCCTGTTTTCTTGCCTGAAAAAGTAGTAAAACTCTTATTTCTCAGAAAAATATCTGTCCATTGAAGCACTTTCTCATAATGCTTCATGTCTCTCCCAACATGAACCGAAGCAAAATCTTTATCAATATTTATCGATGGATCGACAAGCTCAAACAAATGCAACAGCTGACGGACCTCTTTCGCATTTTCCGTACTGTCAGTAAGTTTTTGAAGTTTTAACAGTGTTGACTTAATCAATCGATTCTCCGGTCGATTTACATGATATTCATCATATTGCATGTAAAAACGCTCTTTGTGCGCAGCATTGGTTCTAATATGCCGGCTTATCATCAATTTGCCTTTATAAAACTTTAGATTGTCCTCTTTCTGAATATACGCAGATTTAATGCCATGCTTAACCAGTTTTCTTGTTTCCTGCAAATACATATTGATAAAAATCTCGTACAGATTCATCCGATCGGCATTAAGTGACGCTGAATGAAAAGATTTGCCCTCAAATTCTTTCAAGCAACATAACATGTTGAGAAATATCCTCTTTGTTATTGCAAAATCACCCTCATCGTCATTTACAGTCACCTTCGGCAGTACTTCAATCTGAAATCCGCTTTGAAGCTCTATTATCCCAACATACTGATGAAACGTTATCGTTGTACCAACACTTCGCTTAAATCCAATCGACATGAATTCTAGTATATCTGTTTCTTCTGACGAATACTCTTTTATAAACTGCTCAAGCTCTTTAAAATGCTTTTCATCCAGATATTTAAAATATGGGCTGTCAATATAACGTTCATCACAGACAATTGTGTCAAATTCCCGTACTTCCATCAGATTCTTCATACGCCCTTAAAGTCCCTTACCAATCAGCTTATAACTCTCCAGTTTCCTAAAAGCTTCTCTCTGAATGGTATATTTATTTTCCGGCAGATCTACTTCCGGCATTCCACTGAAAACTTCATTTATATCAAGCCTATCATCACGAATAAACTGGTACTGCTTGTTATCTCCCATTTTATTGTTATCACCAAGAACTAACTGTATCTTACTATAATCTTCATAAAAATATTCCTGAAGGAGCGGAATAACTGAGTTCTCAAAAATACCCGCAAGCGTTTCTATATCGGAATTCTTTTTAAGCCCAGTAAAAAAAGCGTGTCCAATGGTATGCTCTCTATCATACAAATACTCTATTCTTCTGTTGATAATATCAAGCATTTTTGCCACATCCAACGTTTCACCATCCACTGAAACTTGATCTGCGCCTATATTTCGTAAAACGTCAGATTCCGGCATCATTTCTACAAAAGAAAATCTTCTTCTAAGAGCCGTGTCCATCATCATAATTGATCGATCTGCCGTGTTCATTGTACCGATAATATAAACATTTTTTGGAACCCCAAATGCTTTATCTGGGGAATATGGCAAAGTCACGGTCATCTCCTCTTTTGCTCCAATACGTTTCGTCTGTTCAATCAATGTAATCAGCTCGCCAAAAATCTTTGAAATATTTCCTCTGTTGATTTCATCAATGATAAACACATAGTTTTTCGGCTCTGGATTTTCAGAATCCTCATCAGTGGAAGGCAGCGACGCTAATGCTTTATCACAAAACGCCTTAAATATTCCAGGTTCAACAGAGTACAACAGTCCATCCTCGTTATCCTGACTGACTTTGGGTTTGATACCCTCTATAAACTCCTCATAGCCATAGGATTGATGAAACGTCGTAAAGGCAATTTGACCACCTGTCATATACTCTTCATAGCGAGACTTAACTTCTGAATAGTTCTCCCCCTTAACCTCACGCAAAGACTTGCCTTCTATTATTGCTACTGCATATGCAACAGTATTGTATGTTTTTCCTGTACCTGGAGGACCATATAAAATGATGTTTTTATCAAATTCATTTTTTATTGGAATCTCCTCCTGTGGCATCTTACTTTCTGTTAAGTTTCCGGTTTCCAAATCAAAAACTCTATAGTTTTTAAATTTGAAGTTTGCATCTCGAAATGTTTTAATTATTCTGCAGTTATCAATATATTGATCCAGATTGAAGGGTTTATCCTCTAAAACTCCCAATGCAATAAAAATATTGCCGTTTCCCATATTATTGTTTATTACAGGAAAGGTATATGGTTTTAAGCAATGAAGAATAACGGAAGCTGACGCAACTCCCATCCCTTTTGGCGGCCTGGAAAAGAATGACTCTACGATACGAAACATCTCCTCATCTTCCTGCAGATTTAATATTTCTGTCAGCATTCGAACAAATCCCGGGCAATCAATCTGAGATGTATTCTTATCAAATGTATAAAAACCGGTTCCAAACATTCCGATCAAAGGCACAGAAGTTTCCCTGTGCTGATACTTCTCAAAACAGGCATTATCCCAAACTTTGTCAAGAATATCGACCAATCGTTTTTTCTCATTCCATGGCAAACAGGTTCTCTGAACATATTCTTTTTTCTTCTCAACGTTCAGCTTCCATGTGCCAATAGCCATGGCATATATTGCATCCAAATCTGAATAGGTACAATCTGAAAAATCCTTTTTAGTGGCATAAGATCGAACAATTTCTCTTACTAATTCATAGCTTCCATCGTATTGATCCGGGATAATTTCCTCTGCTGCCTTCAATTTATCTATCATCTCATTGATATTCATAACAATCTTATCTCTCTTTGTTTATTAAATGCCATCACGCAAGCTCTTTAAGATTTCTATTATCTTTGCCCCGTTCTCAATTATCGTTCTGTCATCGATCCAATACTCCACATTATCCTTTTCATATGGAGTACAATTCTGTTCCTCGGACAAGAAGGGTTTCATTTCCTCTAAAAAATTATAATAAGCATCTTTATTCAGCATATTTTTATTGATATCACTGATTGACTCCTCCGGATATATTGCTGCACTTTCACTTCTACCAACAAACTCAAGTACCTTAAGGATTTTTTTCCCGTTCTCATCCTCGATATCAATCATCAGATTCGAAGATCCCAGGCGGTATCCCATTCGTTCATTTTTTGCTAATTCTCGTGCAAAAGAAGTTATTTCTTTAGCACCACGAAAAACCGCTAGTTGCTCCCATTCTTCCAAACTTGTTAATAATTTCTTCCTTTTATATCGAATTAACTGTCCGCACGTAGGACATCTAGGCGCTTTTATAAAACTTGTTTCACATCTGGGACACACTACAATCGGCTCGTCCCCTGTTGGAATTATAGTAACCGGCTCTACATCTATATTAATATCATTCGGATTTTTAACATCCAAAGCTTTATTTAAAAACACTTTCACCGGACTCGCTTCCCCTCGTTTAAAAAGACCTCCAACCGACTTATTTATATATTTCTGTCTTATCTCTTCATCTGCAACTTCCCCATGAAAGCCAATGCGTCCATGATCTGCATCTTCATTATAAGGAATTGTCTCTCTGTTTAATTCCATTGATGGCACCCATGCATCTACATGGTAGACTTCTTTTACAACACCAAAAGATACAGACAGTACATATTCTACCGGCTCTACATTTTCAAGCCTCCTTTTCCACGCGCCCCTTGTAACATCATAAAGTTCAAGAGCTGACATTCCCTCACGATAAGATTTATTTATCTTTATTACTGCTATATTTTCCTGTATGTCTTCCCTTTTTAATTCTTCCATTATAACATCCCGTCTTTCTATTCTTTGTAGTCCTCTTCTCAGCCACATTCAAGTAATTCTAACCATGAACCACCAAGATAAATTCTATGTCTCACCTGAGTCATTCTTAAAAGATTAGCTCAGATGCTAATTAGGTAACAATATGATAATATTCCCTTTTGCCCCCTAGTCGGTCGTCTTTTACGCTATAATTCTAAAGAACAAATGATTTTCCCAATATTCAAATCGTAAACATCAATTAACATGGTACCATTTATAGAACCTCGCAGAAAGAGTAATATTCAGATTTTATGTCGGATTATATCACTCTGTCTTCACCTTTCTTATAGACCTCCAGCTGCTGTAGTAATATTTGCTTTTTATGAGAGCTTTTGTGAGAATACGAACATAATAATTCTTTTTGCTTTCAAAGACTCGATTTTTTTAGTTGGAAATACCTTTGTCCAATACTGTAAGTTTATAATAGTGATCGTCTTTTGCTTTGTAATCAAAATAATTGTAAAAAAATCCCCAGAAATTTCTGGGGATTTTTAATTTATACTATAAGTTTAGCGCCTTTACTTCTATTGCATTTCCAGCACAATGTTTGCAGATTTTCTTCCAGTGTTAAACCGCCTTTTGCTATTGGAATAATGTGATCCACCTCAAGAAGAAGATTTGGCTCCTTACTAGTGGAATTACCACACTGGCAGCAAGTATAATTATCACGTTCTTTTATCTGCGCGCGCAGCTTACTTGTCATAAGTGCTCTTTGTTCTTTTGATAGTGCTTGCTGCGTCAACTTACTTTCAAGTCTATTTATAAGTTCAATGATATTTTCTTCATTCATTGGAACGGTGAAAGAACGCTGTGCCATTCCACCGCCGCTTGTATAAGTGAATCTGTACTCAACATTTAGAACTGCTTCATCAATAATTGCAAGTCCTAATCTTTGATAAAAACCATCTTCATCGTTTTCTAAAACATAATCAGGAACATTTTGAATGTATTGTTCATAATCTTTTTTATAATTATCAATAATTACCTTTGCTTCTTTTAAAGTTTCCAGTTCTTCAATCAGAACCTTTAATTTTTGAATCTGTTCTTTGTACTGGCTTTTATTTGGATAAAAATATTTGATAATATAATCAATCGGATTATTTTCAGCACTTCCAAAAACTGCCGCAGATACTTCTGCTGTGAAAGGTGTAATACTTTTCTTATATGCCCTTATGTAATTATAAACATCTGCATTTTGCGTTTCATTTCTTACAATTCTAGTGCCGAATAACTTTGAAATGGATTGTGCTTTTTCTTCAATGTAATCATTGAATTCTTTGCGCGATACATTTAAAGAATTGCATGTTTCTTTAATCTTTGCAAAATCACTAGAAGCATAGTATGAACTAATCAGTTTATCATCATCAATTATTTTATTAACTTGACTATCAATACCAGAAATGAAATTATCTAAAATATCCCATTCATCACTATCAATTTGTTTTACTTTTTGAATACTGTTTATAGTCCTATCAAATAATTGCTGAATAAGTTCATTAAGTTTCTTTTCTTTACTTTTTACAATAAGACCATCTTTTGAATCATTTACTAAATCAATGATACTGTTGACTTTGTCATAATAATCGTGTTTCTTTTCTTCAAGTTCTTCTTTTGCTTGCTGCTTTAACATTTTATTATATTCACCCTTTGTCATTAAATACTCTGGGTGCTGCTCAAATTCCTTGACATCTTTTGCAAAAAAACTAATTAACCTTTCGCCCCTATTATTACCAGCGGAAGTAATATAAATAATTCTTACCCTAAAACCTTCTGCAAGCGGAAGATATCCATTAAGCCAGTTTGCAACATACTTATATTGTGGTCTTTGCATAAATTCGTTTTCTTTTAAAAATCCTACAATAGCCCTTTTGATATCTTGACGCATCAGCACGATGCGCTTTACTTCACCAAGATTTTCATGTTCTTTTAAATATTTGATATTATCATAGTTTTCAAGTGTCTTTTTACTTTTTACAGTTACTTGATCGTCATATATTTTCAATAAACTATCAATGTTACCAAGATTTAAAAAATAAAGAATCTCTCCAATAAGCGCTTTGCGCTGTTCCTTAATCTTGTTGTTAATTATTAAATATGCAATAAACGCTATTAACAATAAGAATAAAATCATAGCTTGTCCTTTCTGCATAGCAATGTATATTTGCACTCAAATATTATATCACGTAAACGCGCATATGCATCGCTTTATTATGTCTTATGACATACATGAAATACATGTTTTAAAGCATGATGGCTTTATTTCCTCGCACCACACTCACACTTATAACCTGTAGTTACCAGCTTTCATCTATGCGTTTTTCTTTCTTTGAATCGCTCTAACCAATCATACAGAAAAAAATCTTCGCTACTTTCTACTTCCGGAACATAGATTTCAATATATGAAACCAAGTTAGATGCGGCATCATCAATAACGGTATAACCTTTTGAAGATACAAATGCTTCCTCGTCGTCATCATACTCTAAATTCGAATCTACAGTTACAGCCTTATCAATATCCATACCAATACAAATACCATTTGGTAATTGTCCTTTAAAACCATTTTCCAATCCGATTTCAAATAAGATTCCGTCTACAAAATAAAGCTTTATACTATCTTTAATAACTATAATTTCGTTCTTCAGTTCAGGATGAATATACTGTTTTTCTCCCATACACTGAATAAAAGAAATTTTTTCTTCCTTTAGCATAAGTCGTACAGATTCAATCTTATCACCAAATTTAAACGACTCTAATCCTTTATATGGTAATATATTTTCACTCATATTAATCATTTTCTTTTCCGCCTTAAACTATGTTGCAACCTTAGGACATTTTCTAAAGTATCCGTCTCCCACAATTATTCCTCCTCATCATATTCCTCGGATCCTTCTTTTTCCTCATTATCGAATAATCCCAACACATCTGCTGTAATCATATCTTCTACGATGTCTACCTGACCATCTTGATTCCAATCAACACCAAAAATCCCATCCATAGCAAGCTCCCTCCTTCACAAAATAAAAAGAGTCAAAACGAAGTCTCCTTCATCTTGACTCTAGTATAAAATCTATGGTGGGGCATAAAAATACCACGTTCTTTAAGCCACACTCCTTCTTTTTTCTGTTTTTTTGATTTTTTCGTAATTTTAACCTGAATTATTCACCGAAGTTCGGTGAATGCGGGTGAAACCCGCATAGATACTACAGTTGCAGATTCTTCTACTTTCATCTTTCAAGTGAATAGAAAAAGGACCAGATCCCTGGTAAAATCTAGGTGTCAAAGCCAAATCAAACCAGAAAGAAGAGGTCCTCTATGGCTATTTTAAACACTGTTTCACTTGATAGCAACAAAAAAATTAAACTCAACTTCAATGGCGGCGATCTTTCATCCGATGCAGGCTTACTTCTTATCAAAGAGTTTGCCTCAAAAATCGGATTCAACCGCCTGATCAACAATCTGTTCAAAACC
>FMTN01000022.1:70272-79521 GCA_900100095.1 Lachnospiraceae bacterium C10 | reverse complement strand
ATAAGAAAGACTGGATTGCCATCATCTGCACCGATACGACGCTTTCCGAAGAAGAAATCATTAAACGGTACGGATACCGCTGGAATATTGAGGTCTATTTCAAGACTTGCAAGCAGTATCTGAAATATACGAAGGAATGCCAAAGCACATCTTTTGATTCGCTGACAGCACACCTTGCCATAGCCAATGTCAGGTATATGATGCTTAGCGTGTTCCAGAGGGCAAACACAGATCACCGATCGCTCGGAGAACTGTTCTACCTGTATGTCCAGGAAGTAGCGGAAATAACCTTTGACCATTCTATGCGACTAATCATGATCGCATTTCTTTCAACCGTTAAAGAGTTCTTTGCGCTCACTGATGCTCAAATGGCAGGGTTTGTACAGCAATTCATCAACAACTTGCCAAACTATCTGAAATCGCCCTTAGAGGTCTGCGCGGAGCAGTTGTCGGCGGCATAATGGTATTTTTGCGCCGCAAACATTGTAAACACTGAGTTTCACGCCCTTTTGGGGTGTGGGAAGTATTAGTAATTAAGAATTATTAACTGTAAACAATAAGTGGAAAGAGAGGAAAAAAGAATGGGATTTTGGGATAGAGATGTAGAAAACTCATTTGACCGAATGTTCGATATGAATAGAGATGGTGTTCTTGATCCAGCGGAACAGGCATTTCAGCTTGATTTTATTACCGGGCAGATGGAGGAAGAAGAACGGTCTGAGGATGATGAATTTGATCTTGATGAGATTGATCTGGAAGAACTTGAGTTTATGGATGAAGATGATCGGCGTGAAGCATTAGAAGAAGCCGGATACGATTCAGATGATTTTGAGGCTGATTTCTAATTTGACAGTGAAATATAAGAAATGGTTTTTAAAACATGGAGAAAGAGCATGCATATATTAGCGTTTATTCTAATGTTTATATTTGCTCCTATTGGAGCAGCGATGAAAGGTGATTATTCAGGGACTATTTTCATTGGTAAGGTGCTTATGGGGATTGGTATCTTCTTTTTCCTTGCATGTATAGTGACAGGATTTTCGATTGATGGGTCAGGAACAGTTCTTCTCATTTCCATTTTAATGACAATATTTGGCGCCTTTTTGGCAGTAAAAGAATAGGTGAAAAATGGTTGTAGTAGTTGCTATAACCATTTTTTTAACATTGACATATACGGAGACCGTACATAGGTGTATTATGGCAGATTTAGATTTAAAGCTTGAGGGTATCGCTAATGGCGTATTAGTTGAACAAACTGATAAGAAAAAAGCTGATGCGGACAAGAAAAAAAGAATGTATGCAAGCGCCTTTGCTTATATTAGAAATCAGATTAGAAGATCAGATTTCAAACTTAGAGAAATTAAATGATGAATGCAGACAACGGGTTTTAGAATTGGAAGATAATGGCGCAAAGGACAGACGCATAGATAGCCTTTCTGAGTTTATCAAGATGACTGCCGTTGATGCCAGGGCTAAGATACCTGATACTGTGATTGATAATTTCGTTGATCAGATTGTTTTTGATCACGGAGCATTTATCTGGTATTTGAATCCGGTATTCGGTAATGAGGTATATAAGCAAGACGCTTCCGATTGGAAAAAAAACAGCATCTGCAATCTTTGAGTGATAAATGTACGTTACAGGCCTGTCCCAGCACATGCAGTAATTGCTGAGTTACAGTGGAAACGCGACTGTTTCGCTATACAGCTTCTGCAACACTTTAATAAAAGCTTCAAGGCTATGACGCCTGTCTGATTTATGAGTGCAGAGAACGCATGAAAAGGTATCATTGCAGTCATAAGGAATCCAGGCAAACTGTCCGCTGTGGTCGTTAAGAAAACCGGGAGCCAGGCAGATCCCTTTGCCTGAAGCAACGTTAGTAAGTGTGGTGTCATGATCTGGACTATTAAAATATTCAATTTTACCTGATGAAATAAGCTTTTGCTGAACGGAGCGGAGAAGTGCCGGTGAGCCACCACCTACCATAAGAGTGTGACCATAAATGTCTTCATCCGTTATGAGATTTTTTTCTGCAAGAGGATCATTCTTATCACAAATTAAATAAATATGGCTTTGAAACAGCTTGTGGACAGTGGTGCCTGCAAGCTGTTTTGTCTCTTCTTCTAAGGCAAATACAACATCAGATTCATTTTTTAGAAAGCTATCCATACTGTTACCGTACTGGAAACGTGGTGTAATCTGAGTTCCTTGGGATTCCTTTTCAAATTCCTTAATTGCTTCTGGAAGGAAATAGAGAGCCTGCCGAACCATCATACTAATAGTGATGTTTTCTTTGTATTTTGCACTGAAGTTCTGGCCCTGTTCGATGGCTCTTTTCATTTCTTCGCGCATATTTGAAAGGTAGGTTACAAACTGCTGACCGGCAGGAGTAAGAGTAGCCCCTTTTCCATTTCTAGCAAAAATCTTAAAACCAACTTCCTCCTCAAGAAGTTTTATCTGATAGGAAAATGTAGGCTGGCTTACAAACATATTCTGGGCACCTCTGGAAAAACTCTCTGTACGAGCCAGTTCTATACAATAATCTATCTGTTTTGTTGTCATAGAACACCTCTGATATTTAAAAATTAAATCAACTATCGAATGTTTCAATTGGATATTATAAAGCCTAGGTGAGATAATGTAAACAACAAAGGACAAAACCAATTGGTATAAGCAGTTATCTATAGAAAAATTAGATGGAGGAAATTAAAATGGCAAAAACATTAATCGCTTTCTTTTCAAGAGCGGATGAAAACTATTTTGGTGGAGCAATGAGATATGTGAAGGTCGGTAACACAGAAATTGTTGTTAACCAGATGAAAGAACTGATCGATGCGGATACATTCAAGATTGAGATGTTAAATCCTTATTCTCCGGTGTACATGACCTGCATTGATGAAGCAAAGAAAGATTTAAGAGAAAATGCTCGTCCTGAGCTTACAAATTACTTTGACAGTATTGATGAGTACGACACCATTGTGCTTGCTTATCCAAATTATTGGGGAACATTTCCGATGGCAGTTGCAACTTTTCTTGAAAGATATGATTTTACAGGAAAGACCGTACTTCCGCTTTGTACCAATGAAGGAAGTGGAATGGGTTCTAGTGAACGTGATGTTAAAAAGTATGCTAAGGGCGCAGATGTAAAAATTGGACTTGCAATTACCGGAAGTCAGGCTGCAAATGCGAAAACAGCTGTAGAGAAGTGGTTTTCCGCTAACGGGTTGATGTAAAGGAATGGGAGGATTTTACAATGGAAAACATCGTATTAAATAACAAATTAGAATGCCCAGTAGTGGGAATTGGAACATTTATGTTATCGCCTGCAGATGCAGAAAATAGCGTGAGAGAAGCGCTTAAGATGGGATATCGACTTGTAGATACAGCAAATGCTTATGTAAATGAGCGGGCTGTAGGTCGAGGAATTAAGGAAAGTGGTGTGGATCGAAAGGATGTATTTTTATCTACAAAGCTTTGGCCTTCAGAATATGAAACCTGGATTCCCGTGAATCCACACTAGTTTCACACTATCATAATCGTCTAAATCATTGAAAATACTGGGTTTTGTGGCACTTTTGCTTGCCTAATACAACATAGTGTGGTATGGTATAACCACACTATGGAGGAGGAAAAATGTCCAGTATTATAAAGCGTTTAGATAAACGAACAGGTATCACATATGTCTACGAATCCACATCGTATTGGGATAAGGAGAAAAAACAACCCCGTTCTAAACGTGTGCTCATTGGTAAAGTAGATCCAGAGACCGGTGATATCATACCAACTGACGGCCGCGGAAATCGTCGCAAGGAGCGATTGAAAAACGAATCTGCCGATCCGGTCGTCAAGCAAGGACCTGTACCTGCAATCCGGACAGAAAGGCTCTTTTATGGAGCAACCTATCTGTTTGATCAGATCGGAGAAGCTACAGGTGTTCAGGCTGATCTGAAAGCGTGCTTTCCAGACAGCTATAAGCAACTGCTGTCAATTGCATACTATCTGATCCTTGAAGATTGTAATCCGCTATACCGATTCAGTAAGTGGGCAAAGCTACACCGTCATCCTTTTGGTAAGGACATCTCTTCGCAGCGTTCCACAGAACTGTTTCAAAGCATTACCGAGGAACAGAAGATGAAGTTCTTTCGACTGCAGGGTGAACGCCGTGCAGAAAAGGAATACTGGGCATATGATACAACATCTATCTCCAGTTACTCCGAAACGCTTAGCCAGGTAAAGTACGGCAAGAATAAGGATGACGATCATTTACCGCAGATCAACTTGGCGATACTCTTTGGAGAGGAATCCGGTCTGCCGTTTTACTACCGTAAACTTGCAGGTAACATACCGGATGTAAAAACCATCCGCGAACTGATCCGAGAACTGGATGTCCTTGGATATCAAAAAGCAAAGCTGTCCATGGACCGCGGATTCTGCAGCGCTGATAACATCAATGCTCTATATAAGGATCATTACAAGTTCCTCCTAGGGGCATCGACCACGCTGAAATATGCCAAGAGTTTCATCCAAGAGGTCGGCGAGACAAAGGATCACTTTGAGTTTTATAACAATGATTTCGATTTATATGTATTCACCAAGACGATTGCCTGGGAATACGAGCAACAGCGGCCGTACAAGGGAGATACAATCCACGAAGAACGAAGGATGTATCTGCACCTTTACTACAATCCTGAAAAACAGGTCGATGATGCCAAGAACTTCAACCGCAGGATGATCCAATACCGTGAAGAGATCCTTTCCGGTCATCGCATTCCTGAACACGAGAAGTTCTACAGGAAATACTTCGAGATTAAAGAAACACCGAAAAGAGGGATCTCTGTTACATATCGCCAGGATAAGATTGATGCCGCACGCGAACGTTATGGCTTCTTTATCTTGATCAGCAATGAGGTCAAGGATCCGATTACAGCATTAAAACTGTATCGTACTCGCGACGTAGCTGAAAAGGCTTTCTGGAACATCAAGGATCGTCTTAACCTTCGAAGAACACGAACTTCTTCGGAAAGTGCGCTTGAAGGGAAGCTGTTTGTAGAATTTATTGCTTTGATCTACCTCTCTTACATCAATAAAAAGATGGAAGATGGACATCTTTATTCAAAGTATACGATGCATGAGCTGTTCGACGAGCTTGACGTTATCGAATGCTTTCTGGAACCAGGAAAGGCTCCAATACAGGGCGAAGTGATGTCAAAACAGGAACAGCTATATCGTGACCTGGGCGTCACGCCTTTATTGGCTAAGCCGGGCCAGCAATAAGTGTTACTGGATTCTCGAGCTCATAGTGTGGAGTTTCGGGAATCCAGGATGAAAATGAAAATGCCGTAGATGAGACATTAGAGCGCCTTGGCGTTGACTATGTGGATCTTCTTTATATCCATCAGCCTGCTGGAAATTGGCTTGCAGGTTATAGACAGCTTGAAAAAGCATACAAAGAGGGTAAGGCTAAGGCCATTGGCATCTCAAATTTCGAAGGAAAGTATATCGAAGAGCTTGAGACTAAATGGGAAATTGTACCTCAGTTTATTCAGGTAGAAGCGCATCCATATTTTACTCAGACAGAACTTCGTAAGACTTTGGACAAATACGGCATTAAGCTTATGAGCTGGTATCCACTTGGACATGGTGACAAGTCTCTGATCAACGAACCTGTATTTGCTGAGCTTGGTAAGAAATATGGCAAGTCATCAGCACAGATTATACTTCGCTGGCACACTCAGATGGGATTTGTTGTTATTCCGGGAAGTAAAAATGTGGATCACATCAAGGATAACTTGGACATTCTCGATTTTAAGCTTACAGATGAAGAAATGGCAGAAATCGCTAAGCTTGATAAGAACGAGAGATATTATCATAGAACAGATGAACAGCTTATTCAGTTTGCTGGTTGGAAACCGGATTTTGAAAAATAGACCCTCTATTTTTTAGAACAGTTATTTTGAAAGAGATAGCTGTTCTTTTTTATCTCAGTCGGATAAGACCCCTTCCTCTAAGCGAAGGTAGGGGTTATAAATCGAGTAGGCTGACTCCTACTCGATTTCAACTCTGTTTCACACCTCAAGGCAAAGCCTTTCGGTGTTCTACAGTCGCCTAAGTCCCCCTCGCAAGCGAGCTTGCGGTGGGACTTAGGCTCGTTGTTATAACAAACTGGTCTCAGTCGGGGTTACAATCTCCGACTGAGATAAACGCTCCGCGAGGATGCGCAGAGATTTGCATATGAAATATGTCAGCTACGCTGACGCAAATCTCGCGCCAAGTCTCGCGAGCGAGACTTGAATACAACTTTTGAATATGTATTCCGTGGTGGAGGCGGATTCGATATAATGATAGGCAGTGACATGAATCGCAATTTGCTTGGGAGAACATAGATGGAACTGAAGAGAATAGATTGCAAACTAACAGTCTGTAAGGTAACTGAGGTATCGTTAGTTTGTAAAACGGAAGATACTCCTATAAATACGGTGGAACGAGATGATGGATGGCGAGGTTTTCGCATTCAAGGAGTTCTTGATTTTTCATTAATTGGAATTTTGTCAAAACTTTCAGGTATTCTTGCAGAGCACAAAATTGGAATCTTTGCAGTATCGACATATAACACAGATTATATTCTTGTAAAAGAAGAAAATTTTGAGCGTGCATTAAACGTATTGGCTGCTGAAGGATATACAGTGGTATAGGGAAACATTCATGGGGGTTATGATGAAAACAGATTATAGGGTTAGCACAGAAATTATTGAAATTGAAAGCGGTGATAATACTTTACATGGTACATTATATAAGCCGGAAACCGATTCTGTGACGCCACTTGTTATAATAAGTCACGGATATAATGGTGCGGGGGATGATTTTAAAGAGGAAGGAGCACTTTTTGCTCAACATGGAATAGCAACGTATACTCTGGATTTTTGTGGCGGGTCTACCGGATCAAAGAGCACCGGAAATACGGAAGATATGACGATTTTTACAGAAAAAAGAGATTTGCTGAATGCCTACCATTATTTTAAATTACAGGATGATATCGACAGCAATAATATCTTTCTGTTTGGTGGTAGCCAGGGAGGGCTTGTGACGGCTTTAGTGACCGAAGAGCTTGGCAATGAAGTGGCAGGCATGGCCTTGTATTTTCCGGCTCTTTGTATAGCGGACAATTGGCGGGATACCTTTCCGGATGCAGATAGGATTCCAGAAAAAAAAGAATTCTGGGGAATGACTTTAGGCAGGAATTTTTTTACGTCGATACATGATTTTTATGTATTTGATGAAATTGGATCCTATCCGAATAATGTGTTGATCCTTCATGGAAACAGGGATGAAATCGTTCCGTTGTCATATTCACAAAAGGCAGTTTCCCTGTATAAAAATGCCGAGTTGGTAGTTATGGAGAACGAGGGACACGGATTTTCGCCGGAAGCAGGAAAGACAGCAAGAGAAAAAGTATTGTCATTTATAAAGGATAATATAAGACGAGAGGACAAAGGATAAAGAATATGAAGGTATTGGTGGTAGGTGGAACCAGATTCTTCGGTATACCAATGGTGGAAAAATTGATTGCCGATGGACATGACGTAACAATTGCAACCCGTGGCATATCGGATCATCCGTTTAAAGATTTGACGGAACAAATTATTATGGATCGCTCCGATTATCATAGTGTTAAGGATGCCTTGGGGGAAAAGGAATTTGATGTCATAATTGATAAAATTGCCTACTGCTCGCAGGATGTCAAAAATCTTTTGAGCCATGTGAAATGCAGGAGGTATATCCAAATGTCTTCCTGCTCTGTATATTCAAAAGACAAAGAAAATATACCGGAATCCGACTTTGACCCATGCCGGCATCAGTTGGTGTGGATGACGAGAAATGATGATTATGCAGAAGGCAAACGTCAGGCGGAAAGGGCGGCTTTAGAGTACCTGGATGATTCACAGTGTGTATTTGTCAGATATCCTGTTGTAATGGGAGAGCATGATTATACCGGACGTTTGCAATTCTATATTAATCACGTTATAAATTCAAAACCAATGAAAATCGATGATTTGGATTATGGAATGGAATTCATTAACGAAAAAGAAGCCGGGTATTTTATCGCGCATTTGCTTCATACAACGATCGACGGGGCTGTCAATGGAAGCTCTAAGGGAATGCTCTCGCAGAGAAAGCTTGTTGAATATATTGAATCGCAGACAAACAGAAAAGCGGTATTTGAAACGTCAGGGGATGCTGCTCCGTATGACGGCGCAACAGCGAATATCTCCTATGATACGACAAAAGCAGAAGATACCGGATTTGTTTTTTCAGATATCAAAGACTGGATCGTTCCGCTGATAACATCAGGTTTAAAATGCAGAGACTAATGCTAAGATGGAATGACATAATGACGGAATGGAATTGTTTTGGAGGTGGCTCCACAGGAGATGCCGGAGTACTGCACCTTTCAGCCGGATTTCCTGAACGCAGACTGTGTTAAGATCTGTGACGACAGAACCACCTGTATCTATGTTCCGCAACTGGATGCGTCGATAAGTCAGGGGATTTTCATCGATGTAGCACCTTTGGATGATGTGGCGGATGACCGGGGCTTTCCGGAACTTATGCCTATGCAACATGAACTTCTGATTATTATGCATAATCCGAAACTGCTTCCGGATTATCTTCGTGCCAGAGGACAGAGTGCTCTTCCTATGGATATGTTGCTTGAACTTGTCCGTACCGATCCGGCAGAGGTGAGAAAGATCTTTTATGATTTCAGTCTGGAACATTCCGGAAAATCCACCCGGGTGGCCAATCTGTACAGTTATATCAGCTGGGGTGGAAAAAGGGAGCGCAGCTGGTATGAGGAGACGGTGTATCTTCCGTTTGAAGGCTTTATGTTTCCGGCTCCGAAAGGATATGATGCTATGCTTCGGGCGCAGTATGGGGATGACTACATGACTCCGGTCAAGAGGGAGTCGGATGTGGAACACATGCTGTTTGATACGGAACGGCCATACACAGAATATGTGCTGGGCGGACCGAGGTACGATGAAGAGTTTTATAAGAAAGAAGGACTGATGTAAGTTGGCCCGGATGTCGCCGGCTCGCTAGATTATGTCAGCCCCTAAGAAGAAATTTCACCGGAAAAGTCAGAGAGTTGAGATTTCCGGTGAAAAAAGTCGTGGATCCGAAGCGAATCACCGGCAAAGGAAGAAGAAATTTCACCGGAAAAAGGCAAGAAGTAAGGAATCCGGTGAAAA
>FMTN01000022.1:0-69857 GCA_900100095.1 Lachnospiraceae bacterium C10 | reverse complement strand
GAATCGCCGGCGAAGGAAGAAGAAATTTCACCGGAAAAGTCTAAGTGTTGAGATTTCCGGTGAAAAAAGTCATGGATCCGAAGCGAATCGCCGGCAACGGAAGAAGAAATTTCACCGGAAAAAGCTGAAAGGTAAGGAATCCGGTGAAAAAAGCCGCGGATCCGAAGTTTGAGCAACACTCAGTGAAGAAGAGCACATAAATACAAGTCTATGATGAAAATAAGGCGCCGGAATTCCCGGAAGGCGTGAAATATTTTGAAGAGAAGAAGACGGATATTTTCCTTGGGGGATGCCGATTGCGTCAGCCATTCCGGAAGCAAGCCGATCAGTTTTGTCTGGAAACTGAAAGAACGGATTCCGGCGAGCCTGCTGCCAAAGGCCAATAAGAGTGTAGCAATTTAATTGTGAGGAAGGTTAAGAAAGTTATGAACATACAGATTTTTGGCACGAAAAAGTGCAATGATACAAAGAAGGCGGAGCGCTTTTTTAAGGAGCGCGGCATTAAATTTCAGTTTATTGATATGAAAGAGAAGGGCATGAGCAAGGGGGAGCTTACCTCGGTTGCCTCCTTTCTTGGAGGGGTCGAAGCTTTGGTGAATCCGGACGCAAAGGATCAGGATGCCCTCGCTCTGTTTCGCTATATTGCGGATGAAGATAAGCTGGAGAAGCTGCTTGAATCCCAGCAGATAATTAAGACACCGGTGGTCAGAAACGGAAAGCAGTCTACTGTTGGATACCAGCCGGATGTCTGGAAAAAATGGGAATAATGTGTAAGACTTGCGATTTGCATAAAGAAGTAGTATGATGATGTAAAAGTTGTGCGCAATAAAATAGCGTAAAATAATATTCGGTAAGGAGGATTACATCATGAAATACGCAGTACGTTATTATACAAAGTCCGGAAATACAAAGAGACTCGCAGAGGCTATTGCAGGTGTTCTGGGAGTTGAAGCACTTCCTATCAGTGAGCCTGTGACAGAGAAGGTCGATGCATTGTTCCTGGGAAATTCCTACTACGCCTTTTCCATAGATCCAGAGGTTCGTGCTTTTATCGGTACCCTCGATAAGAATCTGGTAGGTAAGATCGTGAACTTCGGATCTGCTGCCATGCTGAATTCCACATATAAGAAGGTGAAGGCAGAAGCTGACAAAGTCGGTATTCCTATGGATGCGAAGGAATTCCACTGCAAGGGTGAATTCAAGGGTCTTCACAAGGGTAGACCGAACGCAAGCGATTTGAAAGCTGCTGTAGAGTTTGCCAAGCAGATGATGCACTAACATAAGATACGGCAATGATTCCATGCCTGTGTTCGAAGTGATAATATAAGGAGCTTGACTATTACTGTCAGAAGAGTAGACTAGAGTTCGTTGTGTACTTATCCCGTGAGGATGTGCAGGAATTTGCATATGAAATATGCCGGTTTCGTTGATGCCGATTCTGTTCTTTTACCTCATGGGGCAAGTTAAGGTGTTGGACTACATGAACGGAGACTCGCTATGGAAGAACGAACAGGTTTGACAGGAAGTACTTTAAAGATTATTGCTTTGATTTCGATGGTTCTGGATCATATAAGCCGGATTGTTCTGACCAATGGTATTATGATGCGTGCAACCTATGGTCAGATTTCCAATTCACAATGGTCTATATTAGAAACCGTTGCAGATGTCACATCTACGCTCGGAAGAATTGCTTTTCCTATCTTCTGTTTTCTGATTGTGGAAGGATTTGTTCATACACATAACCTGTTTAAATACATGCTTACGATGCTTGGGTTTGCGCTCCTGTCAGAAGGTGTGTATGATTATGTCTGTTCCGGAAGCATTTTTTCTATTGAGCAGCAGAATGTTATGTTCGAATTCCTTCTGGCACTGGTGATGCTGTTTCTATTAAGACAGTTGCAGAAGATTCCCAAACTTCCAAAGGTTCCTGAGATGATAGGAGACTTGCTGGTAGTGTTTCTTTTTTCAGTGCTTTCTGAACGGTTCTATCTTGATGGCGGTATGTATGGAATCCTGTTGATTGCAGTGTTCTATTTCTTTCGTTCATATAAGAAGACAAGGTTTGTGGCGGCTGTTCTTGTGTTTTTAATATCGGCATGCCATATAGTCCTTGGCGGTTTTGTTTTTAATTGGGATAATATTCTGGATCTGACAGTAGCCGCAGAGATTGTCTCACTGATTCCTATATCGTTTTATAATGGGAAGCGTGGATTGAGACAGAAGTACTTCTTCTATGTATTTTACCCTCTCCATCTGCTGTTGTTGTATGGATGTATGCTTCTTATTATGAGAATGTTGTAACAGATGGATGAAGTCACGAAAAGGCAGGAGTTTAAGTTTCATGAGATGAGACTCAGACTCCTGCCTTTTTAGCAGGCCCTTATTACGTGAGTTTTGCCTAGAAGATTGCTGACTTTTGGAATATGATATGATATTTTATAGATGGTTTAACTCAGTCGGGGTACAAGCTCCGACTGAGTTAAACGCTCCGCGAGGATGCGCACGGATTCGGACAGGAATTTGTCTGCTGAAGCAGACCCGAATCCGGCGCGCAAGACTCGCGAGCGAGTCTTGACATGAAGATATTTTGAAACTACAGGAAGACGATAGAAGAGGAAATAAAGTTGCAGTACATTGTAAAAAGAATCCAGGAAGCAGATTATGGTTGTGAAGAGAGGCCACAGGGATGCGGGCCGCTTGTTTTGCTTTGTCTAAGGGATGAAGCAGGCCAGGAGCTTAATCTGGAGGTGCCGGATGCCGAACTGCTGGCACAGGATATTGAGGAGGGGGATTGGGTATTCTTTGATAAAGACCATAAGATATATAAGGAGCTCTGATCAAAGAAAAGTAGAAAAAGACAAACTGGTTATATTAAAAAATAATAAATTGACAATACCAATATCTCCACATTTTCGTAAAATAAGTTCAACTTTTGAAATTATTTACTTAGATGGGAGAGAGATTATGAAAAAACAGGACAAAAGAGAGTTGCAGTTTCAATGGCAAAACAGTACACAGGAGCTTGTGGTGACGGCATTATTCATTGCCCTTACCTACGTGGCAACCTGGCTGATCAATATTCGACTGCCATTGGCGGGAAGCGGAGGATTGATTCATCTTGGGAATGTACCCCTGTTCATAGCAGCTATGCTGTTTGGAAGGAAAACAGGAGCTCTGACCGGAGCCATTGGAATGGGGCTGTTTGATTTGCTCAGTGGCTGGACGCTTTGGGCACCATTCACTTTTGTCATTGTCGGGTTGATGGGATATGTGACCGGATGGTTTGCAGAAAAGCGACCGACGTCACGCGGTGTCTTGTATGATGTATTGGCTCTTGGAATTGCACTTGTAATTAAGATTGCAGGTTATTATATAGCAGAAGTGATTCTCTATCATAACTGGATCAGTCCGATCGGTTCTGTGCCGGGAAACATCCTGCAGGTCGGAACAGCAGCCGTTATTGTTTTGGGAATGCTTCCTCTGCTTCGTGGCATTCGAAGCAGAATGCTTGCGCCTGTAATGAATAAGTGAAGTGCTTTTTTAGGGAGAGTGGTAGTCAATGGGGAGGTAACATCAGATAACTTCAAATGAAAAGGAGGCAGGCGGCATATGCTTAACTATATTCATGATATACCTACAAAGTTATATTTCGGTGAGGGACAGATCAAACACCTTGATGAGATTCTCCGACCTTTTGGCAAGAATGTGCTTTTGACATACGGTGGCGGTTCTATCAAGAAAAGCGGACTCTATGACAAGGTTACAGATATTTTAAGTCAGGGAGGCTACACTATTACCGAGCTTTCAGGTATTGAACCGAATCCTCGTATTGAGTCAGTAGAAAAGGGTGTTGACCTCTGTAAGGAAAACAATATTGATGTCATTTTAGCTGTAGGTGGTGGCAGTACCATCGACTGTTCCAAGGCAATTGCCACCGGTGTCTACTATGAGGGTGACGATCTCTGGCAGATGGTGGTTGAACCGCATGGTGTGCTTAAGGCCCTGCCACTAGTGGATATTCTGACCTTAAGTGCGACAGGATCGGAATACGATAACGGCGGTGTTATTACCAATCTCAAGACAAATGAGAAACTCGGGAACTCCTACACCTTCCCGGTTGCATCCATCTGTGATCCGACCTATACCTTCTCTGTGTCAAAGTACCAGACAGCAGCAGGAACAGCGGATATCATGAGCCATATTTTCGAGGGATATTTTTCCCGTACAGAGGATAGTGAGCTGTCAGACTATATTGCAGAGGGTGTATTAAAAACAGCAATCAAGTATCTTCCGGTTGCATTAAAAGAGCCGGATAACTATACGGCAAGAGCGAACCTGATGGCGATTGCATCGGTTGCATGTTCCGGCATTCCGGCTTATGGAAAGCAGGGAACCGGTTGGCCATGCCATGCTATGGAGCATGAGCTTTCTGCTTATTATGATATCACCCATGGCGTGGGACTTGCGATTTTGACACCGCGCTGGATGCGTCTGATTCTGAAGAAAGATCCTTCCTGTGCATGGAGATTTGCACGGTTTGCAAAGAATGTCTGGGGCATCGAGGGAGATGATGAGCAGGCTCTGGCACTGGCAGGAATTGAAGCACTTGAGAAGTTTTTTGAAGAGAGCGGAATTCCTAAGACACTTACCGAGCTTAACATTACAGATGAACATTTCGTGGAAATGGCAGAGCATGCCAATGCTGGAGGTTATCTGAAGCATTCTTTCGTTGCATTGACCAACGAAGATATTGTTGAGATTTTAAAGAATTCTTTGTAAGTTGAGATGAAATTTTGAAAGATAATCCTGTAGGACAGGGGAGAATGCGAATGGCATTCTCCCCTGTCCTACATGGTTTACAGGAAATGTGTCAGGAAAGCAACAGTGTATGTGCTAGTAACATTACAGCCAGGAAGAGAACATTTGCTATGGTAAATACCAGAATATATTTTCCGCGCTTCGCCTGTGCTGTAAAACCATACTGCTTGAAGGAGATGAGACTTGCCATGGAGGCAATGAGTGTTCCAAGGCCTCCCAGGTTGGTTCCGATGATCAGGCTTGCAGTCTGATCCGTAAAGCCGGAGCACAGGATAGCGCAAGGGACATTGCTGATGAACTGCGACAGCAGGACGGAAAGCCCTACTTCATGACCTTTGATGATCTGTAAAAGCAGCTGATGAACCGCTGGGATTCGCTTGATATTACCGATGAATATGAATAAAAAGACGAAGGTAAGTAAAAGCGAATAATCCGGTTTTTTCAAAATACTCCGGTCGAACAGTACCACCGGAAGAAGGATGAGAAGCAGTCCGACATAATAAGGAAGAATGCGAAGGACTACCAGTAAGGCAACGATGAAGGTTGCAAAATACAGAATCAAAAGCAGCTTTTCTTTTTTACTGCGCTTCTTATGAAAGGCCTCACACGGATCAAGAGGCGATGTCTGAATCAGCATAAAGCAGCAGACAATCAAGAGGAGCAGGGAAAGGATACTGTACGGAAGCATCAGCTTAATAAAAGAAAAAAAGCTCATGCCGGATCGTGAGTAAAGGTACAGATTCTGCGGATTTCCAAGGGGCGTAAGCATACTTCCAAGGTTCGCTGCAATGGTTTCAAGCACAATGGTTATGATGAGCAGATCACTTCGCTTTGCAAGGTTTAACGTAACAATGGTGAATGGCACAAAGGTGATGAGTGCAACATCATTGGTAATAATCATCGAAAAGAAAAAATTCAGCAGAATGAATATCAGGGCAACACTTCGGATGGAATGGGCCTTGTCAACCAAAAAGGAACCGATCTGTCGAAACAAGGAAAGTTTCTGTAGACCGGCCATGGTAAGCATCAGAGATAAAAGGATGCTAAGGGTTCGAA
Source organism: Lachnospiraceae bacterium C10 (assembly GCA_900100095.1). Lineage (GTDB taxonomy): Bacteria > Bacillota > Clostridia > Lachnospirales > Lachnospiraceae > Weimeria. The sequence continues at coordinate 63,983 of FMTN01000022.1, read as the reverse complement.
AATCGATATAGGAAAGATAGGAAAGGTCGGGATGAATATATACGGCAGATATAACGGCCAGTAAAAAGGCAATCACTAGGACAATTTCTTTTTTGATAAAGTTTAAAATCGTTGACATTGTATTCTCCATTCTAATCCGTCCTATTGTAGCAAAGTATGTTGCGGTTGTCATTTATCATTGGGGCATTTTTATGACCCAGGATTGGAAGTATACTGAGACTGAAAAGAGGAATGTGATATTCTTTTATAGATAACGGGAGGGATTTTAGATGTTTGGAATGGATTGGGATCAGGACGGGAAGGTTGAACTGGCAGAGGATCTTTTGACAGCAGATCTTCTGGGATTGTTGAAGGATGACACTGAGGACGAAGATTTCATGGAAGATGAAGATTTTGATGATGATGACGAGGCGGAGGATGACTTTTAGAATAGGAGTCTTGACCAGAGGAGGCGATTCGTATGGCAAAGCTTTATTTTACAGTAGCAGGATGTAATCATTATTTCGGCACGGATTTCATGGAGAAGGGTATGACCGTTAAGCTTAAGAAAGAGCCGGATAATGCCTATGACACAGAGGCAATCATGGTGAAGATGAAGGGCCTTGGCAAAGTGGGGTATGTTGCCAACAGTACACGTACCGTTGTCGGGGAGACAATGAGTGCGGGAAGGCTTTATGATCAAATCGGTAAGAAGGCAAAGGCGAAGGTTGTATATGTCATTCCGGGAGGTGCTGTTTGTAAGATAACGGAGCGTGGAATTTCTGATTAACCGGTAAGGTGATTTAATCCTTCGGATTTTGTGATATATGGTATAACGGACGCAAGCGCCCGTTATCTCGTAGCGTCGTCAAATACAAATGAATTTGTATTTTCCTCGTGCTTTCGTGGTACAATGAATATGTTCGTATATGCAAAGTCAGGGGGATTATATGTCCAAGGGGAAGAATCAGAAATTAAAGCTGTATCGTCTCTACCGGTTTCTGCTCAGAAAGACCGATGAGAATCATAGTGTCACAATGAAGCAGATTCAGGAGGGGCTGGAGCAATACGATATCATAGCAGATCGTAAGAGTCTGTATGATGATATTGAGACCACCAGTTTTTTTGGAATCAAAGTGGAAGGATATAAGGCAGGACGTAATTATTTTTACAAAGTGGTGGAGAAGCCGTTTGAATTAGCTGAACTTAAGCTACTTGTGGATGCCATCCAGTCTGCGAAATTTATCTCTGAAAAGAAGTCACGGGGACTCATAAAGAAATTAGAAGAATTTGCCAGTGAATACGAGGCGAAGGAATTACAGCGTCAGGTGGTTATTTCCGGTCGCGTCAAGACCATGAATGAAAGCATCTATTACAATGTTGATGCGATTCACCGTGCGATTGATCAGAATCGTCGTATTCTCTTCCAATACTGGAAGTGGAATCTTCAGAAAGAGATGGTTCCCAAGAAGGATGGGAAATTCTATGAAGTAAGTCCATGGGCGTTGTGCTGGGATAATGCCAATTATTATTTGATTGCATTTGACGAAGAAGATCAGATCATCAAGCATTATCGGGTAGATAAGATGAAACAGATCAAGGCGAAAGAGGACAGGCGAAATGGCCGTGAATGTTTTGAACAATGGGATGTTGCGGAATATATGAAGCGAAGCTTTGGGATGTTTGGCGGAGAAACGGTCCTTGTGAAGTTGCGTGTGAAGAATGAACTGGCAGGTGTCATCATCGATCGTTTCGGGAAAGATATAGCGATACATCCGGCCGATGACAACCATTTTTATGTTCATGTATATGTGAACGTCAGCACACAGTTTTATGCTTGGATCGTTGGACTGGGTACCGGTATAGAACTTGTGGGGCCGGATCGGATCCGGGAGGATTTTTCGGAATATATGGAAGCAGTCCGGCAAATGTATGAGTAGACCCTTATAGAAGAGATTTGAAATGGGAGAACGTAATGAAAGAATTGGATGAACGTGTTTACATTGCACCCGGTGCAAAGGTCATTGGAGATGTAGCCTTAGGGAAGGAATGTGGAATCTGGTACAATGCCGTTGTAAGAGGCGATTCCCGGAAGATTACCATAGGCAACAGAACCAATATTCAAGATCTTGCTGTGTTACACGTGGATAAGGAATATACCCTTACGATAGGAGATAATGTGACCATTGGTCACAGTGCCATTGTTCACGGATGCAGTGTGGGGAACAATGTACTTATTGGTATGGGAGCGATTCTTATGAACGGCGCTAAGGTAGGAGATGATTGTATTATCGGTGCCGGTGCCCTTGTTACCGAGAATATGGTTATACCGGATGGAAGCATGGTGTACGGAACTCCGGCAAAGATTATAAGGCCATTGACGGAACAGGAGAAGCAGGGGATTTTGGATAATGCCGAATTATATGTTCAGCATGCGAAAATGGCATTACAGGAGGATTTTAACGGGTAACCGTTGGAATCCTTTTGTTGTATAACCTATTGATAATAGTTAGAAAATAATTTAAAAAATATAAAACCGTCAGACTGTAATGTGATAATATATAAAACAAGGGGGGACATTTGTAATTATCGTTTAAAAGGAGACCGGTTCTATGGATAAAGAGGCAAGACTTACATTAATTAAAAATGGAGTGGGCCAGTTTACTACCGAAGACAGCGTTAACATTGATGATACATCTCCTTTATTTGATCCTTTGGATTATCCACCGGAGCAGAAGGAACTGATCAATGAATGTAATAGAAGAATTGAAGCAGCCAATAATAAATATCGTGTTGCAAGGTTTCGAGAGGATATGTTTGCCAAGGGATTGCAATCCGGTTTGTTCTTTTGTTCCTTTGACCACAATGAAAAGATGACAAGTTTTGAATTCAGTGATGAAACGAGACAGATGCTTGGTTATAGTGGACTGGAGGATCTTCCGAATTCTTTTGACAGCTGGGTGAAGGTGCTTGTACCGGAAGAAAAAGAGGAGCTTGTGAAGCTGTTCTGGGATTCCATTGCGATTCATCATGATTTACCGGATATTACACATGCAACCTTTCGTATGAGAAAGAAGAATGGAGATATCATCTGGGTTACGGGAGCTGGAAGATTCATTCGAAGAGAGGATGGATCACTGGAATTTTATATGGGATGCTATCGGGATATTACAGCACAGGTAGAGCTGAAAGAGCATGTGAGAATCGTTGAAGCAATCAGTAAAGTATTTAATTTCTCGATGTTTATTGATGTTAAGGATATGAGTTATCGCATGATCAGTACCAACAAATATGTTGAAATGGTTCCGAAGTGTCCGGATGCATTGCAGTTTTTGAAGGATAATGTTACCGAATCGGTTGCTGAGAGTTTTCATCAAAGCCTGTTTCAATGGCTGGATAAGGATAAAATTCTTCAGGCTCTTGAGGAGCATGGCAAAACGACGATGGAATTCTATAGTGAAAGTGCGAATCGCTGGTTTAACGGAATCTTTATGATTGGCGACCGGGATGAGAATGGAAAGATTGCACACATTGTATATGGATGTGCAGATACGACCGATGCCAAACTTCAAAATCTTGCGCAGCAGAAGATTATTTCTAAATTTGAAGCAGAGGTGTATACGGATTCTCTGTCGAAGATTCGGAACAGAAGGTATCTGGATGAGAAGCTTATTTATGAACCGTGTAATGCAGTGGTTATGGCGGATATCGATCATTTTAAAATGGTGAATGATACTGTTGGCCATCAGGGAGGCGATGAAGCGATTCAAAAGGTTGCCAGGCTCTTAGAACAGTCTGTTCGCTGTGATGATGTTGTTCTGCGATATGGCGGTGATGAATTTATGATCATATTCTTTGATATTACAAAGGATGGATTGCAGAAGAAATTGTCAGCTATAAAACAGGCCGTAAGAACAATAACCATTGACCCGGGGGCAGATGTCCTGATTACCATGAGTTTTGGCGCTGCTTACGGAATGGGACTTGTAAGTAATATGATAGCACCGGCAGATCAGGCACTATATGATTCTAAAAAGGTTAGAGATACGTTCACGCTGGTAGAAATATAGTAAATTTGATAAAAGCGAAGTGACGGTTTGTTGTTAACCGGCACTTCTTTTTGTATAACAACGAGCCAAGGTCTCATCTGCAAGCTTGCTTGCAAGGGAGACTTTGGCGACTGTAGAGCACCGAAAGGCTTTGCCTTGAGGTGTGAAACAGAGTTGAAATCGAGTAGGAGTCAGCCTACTCGATTGGCAAATTGGATTTGGTAAGAATGTGACATGATTGATAAGGAGAAGTGTGGGATGAAGGTTGTTATTGCTCTGGATTCATTTAAAGGAAGTATGTCTTCCCTTGAAGCAGGCTGTGCTGTTGCAGTAGGGTTGAAACGGGCAGATCCGGAGGTGACGACGGTGGTCAGACCACTTGCTGATGGCGGGGAAGGTACAGTAGATGCCCTTATGGAAGGAATGGGAGGGGAACGGCAGGAACTTTTGGTTACTGGCCCTTTGGGCAATCAGGTGCGTTGTATTTATGGAATGATAAAAGAAAAAAGAACGGCTGTGATTGAAATGAGCGGGGCAGCAGGCATTACACTGGTACCGCAGGGGAAGCGGAATCCTCTCTTGGCCACGACCTTTGGTGTAGGTGAAGTTATTCGCGACGCCATTATAAAAGGGTGTAGGCGGTTTCTTGTAGGAATCGGTGGAAGTGCAACAAATGACGGCGGAGTGGGGATGCTTCAGGCCTTAGGATATGAATTTTTGGATTGGGATGGCAGGCAGATTCCGTTCGGAGCACAAGGATTGTCAGAACTTGTGAGGATTTCAGATGAACATGTCATTCCGGAACTTAAAGAGTGTGAGTTTGTCATTGCCTGTGACGTGACAAATCCATTGTGTGGAAGTAATGGCTGCAGTGCTGTATATGGTCCGCAAAAAGGAGCAACACCATCGATGGTTAAGGATATGGATCAATGGCTTGGTCATTATGCAGCAGTATCCAAGAAAAAATATCCAAAGGCCGACCCCGCATATCCGGGAACCGGTGCGGCCGGAGGTCTGGGATTCGCATTTTTGACTTTTACCAATGCCTCATTACAATCGGGAATCAAAATGATCCTGGATGAAATAAGCCTGGAACAGGATATAAAGGATGCAGATCTTGTTATTACCGGTGAAGGGAAACTTGATGCTCAGACCACAATGGGAAAAGCACCGACAGGAGTTGCGAAACTTGCAAAAAAGTATGGTAAAATAGTAATTGCATTTGCTGGTGAAGTAACAGAAGAAGCAATGGAATGTAACAGGAATGGAATCGATGCTTTTTTCTCAATTGTAAAGGGGGTGACCACTTTAGAGCAGGCGCTTGATTGTGATAATGCGAAGAATAACCTGGCGGATACGGCAGAACAGGTGATGCGCCTGATACATACAATACGAGAGAAATGATTGCACCGATGATTCATTCAGACAGAACGGTATAATATGGAAGGCGCCAATGTAATAAGGGGCACTTCTGATAGGAGGTAATATATTTTATGGTAATAGCAATGGCAAACGATCACGCCGGAACAGAAATGAAGGAAGAAATTAAGGCGTATCTGATTTCACAGGGACATGAAGTGAGAGATTTTGGAACATTTGATCAGGAGTCCTGTGATCTGTCCGATTTTGTATATCCTGCAGCATTAGCGGTTGCAAAAGGCGAATGTGACCGGGGAATTTTCTGTGATGGTGTCGGATATGGAAGTGCATTGATTGCCAATAAAATCAATGGATGTTATGCTGCAGTCTGTCAGGATCCTTTGTGTGCGACCCTTGCAAGACAGCATACGGACTCGAATATTCTCTGCCTTGGAGCGAAGATCATCGGTGGCCTTATGAGTATGGAAGTCGTAAAGACCTGGCTTACAACCGAGCCGCTCATGGAAGAAAAGTATCGCCGAAGAGTGCAGAAGGTATGTGACATCAATGACAAGCATTGTGTGCCGGTAAAGTAAATGGTTCAAGACCTCTATCTCGAATGAGGTAGGGGTTTTTGTTTGGAGTAGGAGAACATGAAACAGGAAACAATTGACAGAATCAGAAGATTTACAGAGGACCGGGACTGGGATCAGTTCCATTCACCGGCCAACCTGGCGAAATCCATTGTGATTGAAGCTGCAGAATTGCTGGAATGCTTCCAGTGGTCAGATGAAGCATATGATTTGCAGCATGTTAAGGAAGAATTGGCAGATGTTATGGTATACAGCCAGAACCTTCTTGATAAGCTTGGTCTGGATGCAGATGAAATTATTAATATGAAAATGTCTCAGAACGAAGCGAAATACCCTGTGGACAAAGCCAGGGGAAGTGCAGCAAAGTACGATCAGCTGTGATAAAGGAAAGTGGATCAATCACTTTCCTTTACAAAAAAATAGTTCTTGTCAAAATCAATGATACCTTCATCCCGCATCTTCGATAATTCCCGGATCATGGCGCTTCTGTTCACGGATAAATATTCCGCCAGGGCCAGGCGCGAGAGCGGAGATACTACATATCTGGAATTCTGTTCCAGGGAAAGATGCGATATGTAGGCTAACAGTTTTTCCCGGATACTTCCTTTGGAAAGTATTTCTATTTTATCTATAAATTTCTGGTTCTTTGTTCCTAATAAGTGAAAGAGATTCGTTGCAATCTGTGCATGAAAGCTGCAGGTATTCGGACAGGAATGTATGATATTGGATGCCGCTAAAAATAAAACGGTAGTGCTTTCTGCTGCAGTAAAAAGAACGGAGGAGGAGATATCTTTTTGTACAGCAAAGCTTTCTCCAAAGAGCTCACCGGGTTTATAGAAAGTAAACAAAGAACTGTTTCCCCAGATATCGGTCTTAATCATATGAACGCTTCCGGATAAAACGATTCCGACATAAGCAATCTGATCGGCCTCCATATAAATGGTTTCGTCTTTTTTAAATTTTTTCTTAAATGAACGAATACAAAGGAGAAGCTTGTCCAGGTCATCTCGATTGATATTCTCAAAAAGTTCTATTTCTGAATATTGAATTTCCTTTTCCATAGAATGTGTCCTTTCGAAATATGAGTGTTATATGATTGTATATCAGAAAAGTTGCATTTGCAACATCTTTGAGACGCGATGAGGATTATATTGTTAACCATCGAAAGACAAATCGTTTATAAGGAGTCAGGAAATGGAAAATACAATGTTTTGTTATCAGTGTCAGGAAACAGCCGGTTGTAGCGGATGCACGAAGGCAGGAGTTTGCGGAAAGACACCGGAAGTTGCAAATTTACAGGATCTGCTTGTGTATGTGACCAAGGGACTTTCTGCTGTAACAACAGCTCTTCGGGCAGAAGGAAAGCCGGTGGATGAACATGTCAATCATATGGTTTCTGTGAATCTTTTTACGACAATTACAAATGCAAATTTTGATAAAACTGCAATCACTGCAAAGATAGTTGATACGCTTGCAACAAAAGAGAAGTTGCTGGCTGAACTTGTCCATCAGGATCATTTACCGGAGGCAGCTCTTTGGAACGGGGATGTGTCATCTTTTGAAGAGAAGGCAAAAACAGTTGGTGTTCTTTCAACAAAGGATGAGGATATTCGCTCTCTTCGTGAACTTATTACATACGGTCTCAAAGGTCTTGCTGCTTATTCCAAGCATGCAAACGCACTCCTTAAGGATAATGCGGAAGTTGATGCTTTTTTACAGGAAGCACTTGCAAAGACGTTAGATGATCGTTTGTCTGTTGAGGATTACGTTAATCTTGCACTTACATGCGGTAAATATGGTGTGGATGGAATGGCACTTTTGGATGAGGCGAATACTTCTGCATACGGAAATCCCGAGATTACGGAAGTGGATCTTGGTGTTAGAAGCAATCCGGGTATTCTCGTTTCCGGCCATGATTTAAAGGACCTTGAGATGCTGTTGGAACAGACACAGGGCAGCGGTGTTGATGTTTATACGCATTCCGAAATGTTGCCGGCTCACTATTATCCGTTCTTTAAAAAGTATGATAACTTTGCAGGAAACTATGGAAACGCCTGGTGGAAGCAGAAAGAGGAGTTTGAATCATTCCATGGTCCAATCCTTATGACAACAAACTGTATTGTTCCACCGTCAGATTCCTATAAGGACAGATTATTTACGACCGGTGCAACGGGTTATCCGGGATGCAGGCATATCGATGGTGCATACGGACAGAACAAGGATTTTTCAGAGATCATTGAACTTGCAAAGAAATGCGAAGCGCCGGAAGAAATTGAGACAGGTACCATTACAGGTGGTTTTGCACATGAGCAGGTATTTGCTCTTGCGGATAAAATCGTAGAGGCAGTCAAGTCCGGAGCAATCAGGAAATTTGTCGTTATGGCAGGTTGCGATGGTAGAGCGGGAAGCAGAAGTTATTATTCGGATTTTGCCAAGGCTCTTCCAAAGGATTCCGTTATTCTTACAGCCGGATGTGCAAAGTACAAGTATAACAAGCTTGCTTTGGGTGAGATTGGAGGAATTCCGAGAGTTCTTGATGCAGGACAGTGTAATGATTCCTATTCCCTTGCACTTATTGCATTGAAGCTTAAGGAAGTATTTGGACTTGATGATGTGAATGAACTTCCAATTGTTTACAATATTTCGTGGTACGAACAGAAAGCTGTCATTGTTCTGTTGGCATTACTTTATCTGGGAGTGAAGAATATCCATCTTGGACCAACACTTCCGGCCTTCCTTTCACCAAACGTTGCCAAGGTACTGGTTGAGAATTTTGGTATTGCAGGAATTACAACGGTGGAAGAGGATATGAACTTATTTTTTTAACTCAGTCGGCGCGCAAGACTCGCGAGCGAGTCTTGACGCAGTGGAATAGAATTGTCAGAAAGGAAGCTCATCAGAGCTTCCTTTTATGTTAAAAAATTGGTATTATGGAACATAATTGACAAAGAGGAGGGTATTGAAATGAAAAAGAGTATCAAAGCAGGTTTGGTTTTCATGACATTGGTCATGGGAATTCTGTTTTTTGGTCATCGAACGGAAGCTTTGGCGGCGGATGTTATCGAAGGCTTTCATGGCGGAACCGGAACGAAGGCAGATCCCTATCAGATTGCCACGGTGGAAGAGTTTGAGATTCTTAGAGGTAATTTGAAGGTGGACGACGGTTACGAGCATACGGACTACCGTGAGACCTATTTTGTTCTAGTCAAAGATATTAATTATGACAGTACAAAACCTTTAACGAAACCGAAGCTTGGCCTGACAAATTGTAAAATCAACGGAAATGGACACAGTGTCAATAACATTTCTTCGACGGGGAATCCGTTATTTAACAGAGTAAACGGAACAGAAATCAAAAACATCTCATTTCGTCACTGCAAGCTTAAGAACACACCGTTAATTGCAAAAGAGGTTTTTGATGCGAAGCTTTCCAATGTTGATTTTTTGAACAGTAAGATTTCTTATACCATCAAAAGCAAGAAAGATTATGCAGCCTCATCGAATTATGGAAGTGAACTTAGATACGGTGGTCTTACAAACTGGGCGTATACCTCGAAGTTCGAAAATATAACAGCAAATACCACAATGACCATTGACGGGATCGGAGTATATGGTATGCTTTGCGGACATTTTCAGGGAGATGCAAAAAACTGCTTGACCCAGGGAAAAGTTAATGTATCAGTTGGATATAAAAAGGGTGAACGGTCCATGTGCGTAGGAGCCATGTTCGGATGCACAGATGGAGGAGCGAAAAATCTTGTCAATAAGGCGTCTGTAACGGTTTTGGCTCCGAATAAGGATGCGTTTTACACAGTGGCAGGTATTTCCGGAAGCGGAAGCTATTTAGAGAATCAAAAGAATACAGATAAGTATTATGCCTGTCAAAATCAGGGTAAGATTACGGTTAAATCAAAATGGCACAAGGATGAACGACAGTCTGGCTATGTTGCTGGAATCGAAGCCGGCTATGCAATTTGTAATTTTGATAAATGCCAGAACTCGGGAAAACTTGTAGCAAACGATATTTATTCCGTTGCCGGTATTACAAATGATTTAACCGGTATAATTAAAAACTGCAAAAATACCGGTACGATTGAAGCCATCGATACACGTAACACCGCAGGAATTGCAAATGTCGTAAATAAGAAGGCGGTCAACTGCAAGAATACTGGTAAAATCAAAAATATAGAGACCTTTGTACACGATTATTCCGGATGTGCAGCAGCAGGCATTGCAAATACACTTTCGTGTGAGTCGTATCGATCCATCATTTTAAACTGTACGAATTCCGGAGAGATCAAAAGTGGAGGAAAAGATGGTCTTTCCAGTGCTGTTGGAATTGTTAATATTATGGAGCAGTCCAAGAAGTTTTACAGCACTGTTAAAAACTGTAAAAATACAGGTACCATAACCGGAGACTGGTGGGCCAGCGGAATTGTAAGTTTGTCCGGCAACTGGCAGGTAAAAAACAATAAGAACGTTATTGCATCCTGCAAGAATACAGGGACCATCATCGGAATCAAGGGTGGTGAGAATAAGCCGGGAATATTAGGTTATAACCAGAATACCAAAATTACAAACTGCGTGAATAAAGGTGCCCTTAAGAAGCGATGAAGGCGTTTCTTTTACAAAGCCATAACTAGTGAGAACAACGTCATTCCTTTACCGTTAATAGCAGGTAGAGGAATGGCGTATTTTGGTTGAAAGCGTTCGTTTGTTGCAATAAGATATAAGGTGATACGTAAAAACAGATAGAAAAAAAGAGTAAGTATATGATAAAACGAATTTTTATTACAGATATAAAAAATCTTTTTCGTAGTTTTTTTGCCCTCGTGATTGTGATTGGGGTCTGTTTCCTTCCGGCGCTATATGCCTGGCTGAATATCTATTCCAATTGGGATCCCTATGCAAGAACCGGCAACCTGAAGATCGCAGTGGTTTCTATGGATAAGGGATACGTCGGTGAGGGTGGAAAGAAGGTCAATGCAGGAAATTCCATCGCCTTGAGTCTGCAGGAGAACAAGGCGATCGACAGCCGGGTTCTCTCATCCAAAAAGAAGGCTGTGGAAGGTGTGCGGTCCGGTGAATATTACGCAGCTTTGATTGTTCCGACGGATTTTACATACCGGATGTACCATGTTTTTACAGAGAATGTGGAGCGGCCGACACTGTATTTCTACCAGAATCAGAAAAAGAATGCCGTGGCAGGAAAGATAACGGATACCGTTGCCGGCAATTTGCAATCGAAGTTGAATGAGGCCTATATCCGGATTATTTCCGAGAAGGTTTTTAAAGAGGCCAATGATGTGTCAGTGAAGTTGGACAGCGGGGATTCGGTGGAGAAGATTCTTGGGAGTCTTAAGGGGATGCGAAGCGATATCCATGATTACAAGAAGATGATCGTTGCGGTCAAGAAGGGAAATGTGATCTTAAAGGATGCTCTGGTCACAGCCGGGAAGGACACCACAACTTTGAGTAAGGCTGTTACGAAAAGCGCGAAGGATGTGGACCGGGCGGAGGATGAGATCGATAAGTCTCAGGATGTTGTGAATGATTATGCAGTTTTGGTCTCCGCTGCAATGAAAGATGTCAACCGGTTGCTTTCCAATATGAAGGCCGATTTAAAGGAGGCAAAGGTCACATCGGATGTGAAAACAATCGAGACGAATGCAAAGAAAACATCCGGCGATGTAGACCGTTTGCGACGGGATCTTAAAGCATTAAAGGATGCTACCGTCACGGATGTTACGGGAGTGGATGCAATAGCCCTCAGAAGCAGCTATGAATCCATGAGTACTTCCATAAAGGCGTTGGATCGGCTTTTGCTGGGAATCCAAAAAGCAGAAGGCGGAAGTGCAGTCCTTGAAAAAAAGCGTCAGGCTGCACTGCAGAAGGTGGAAGATGCTCTTTTAAAAGTGGATGACATCAAAAAGCAGTTTGACAACCGGTTCATTCCGCAGCTGAACAGCAGCATCGACAGCGTGGAAGATGTACTTGCGGATTCCTCTGAGGTGATGCAGAAGATGTCGAAGACCCTTTCCGGAATGGGAAATGTGTTCGGGGCATTAAAGGAGACCGTTGGATCAGCGGATCAGAGTCTGGACAAAACAACGGAGGCTTTGGATGTGATCGATCAAAGAATTGCCTCTGTGATTGACCGGGTGGAACAGGCAAAAGAGGATGAACGTGGAGAGGTTCTGCTAAAGACTCTTTCCGGTAATCCTGAGAGTCTTGGGGATTTCTTTGCAGATCCGGTAAAGGTGACCACCAGGATCGAATATCCGGTGAAGAACTATGGATCGGCAGTTACTCCGTTTTATACGATTCTTGCCATCTGGGTCGGTGCCCTGATCCTGACAGCTGTTATGGGAACTCATCCGACGGCTAGTAAGTATCCGGAAGCGAAGGGATATCAGCTTTTCCTTGGTAGATTTATGATCTTTGCTGTCCTGGGACAGTTTCAGACGGCTATCATCGTCTGGGGTGATCTGGTGATTTTGAAGGTGCAGTGTGCATCTGTGTTCTTTTTCTGGCTTGCGTCAGCATTTACAAGTTTTACGTTCACATTGCTGATCTATGCTCTGGTTGCGTCCTTTGGAGATGTAGGTAAAGCTCTGGCGGTGGTTCTTGTGGTACTTCAGATTGCAGGTTCCAGCGGAACCTATCCAATAGAACTGTTGCCTGAGTTTTTCCGTAAAGTCTACATCTTCTTCCCGTTCCCGTATGCCATCAACGCATTACGGGAATGTGTGGCAGGGATGAACGGAAAAGAATACTGGATCCTGTTGCTGCAGCTTTCCTCTTTTATTCTGGTGGCGCTGACCATCGGAATCTGGATCCGAATGCCTTTTGCAGATTTAAATCATTATATGGAAAAACGTATGAAAGATACGGAGATGATGTGATGACAGAAGAGAAAAAATATAAAGAGCGATATGAAAAATTTATCGCTTATCAAAAGGAAAATCATGAGAAGAATCAGCGTAAGATCCGCAATGGACTTAAGGTCAATATTCTTTTGCCGCTGGTTTTTCTTATCATCAGTTTTGCGACGGACAGTTCCAAACTGGTCTTTTTGATCCTGTGGATCACCTCGCTTTTTGGTATTGCTTTTTATCTGATTTATGTGGAGTATATGGATTTTCGCATGCAGGAATTGCTTGGAACGATGGAAGAGGAGAAGGCCTTGATCGGAGAACAGGCGGTTCAGCTGGAGGCTGCGGTATCCGAGCAGATGGAAATCACCCATGAAAAGATCGAGGATGCCAGAGAGGCGGCAAGGCAGAAGATTGGTGAGATTGCAAGGGAGAGAACCAGGGAAAAGGAGTCGAAGGAAGCAATGGAATCGAAGGAGGAAGAGCATGAATAACATCATCCGGATATTTCTTTCCGATGTGAAGCGGCTTTCCACCAATGTTGTGGCTGTTGTAGTGATCATCGGTCTGTCGGTGATTCCGTGCCTTTATGCATGGTTTAATATTTTTTCGAACTGGGCTCCTTACAATGCATCGGCGACCGGTCATCTTGCCGTAGCTGTGGTGTCCATGGATCATGGTGTGGAACTTGGGGGAGTGAAGGTCAATGCCGGTGACATCATCTGTAAGAATCTAAAGGAAAATAAAACCATCGGGTGGAAATTTCCAGGGAGTGACGTAGACGCTGTGGAGGGTGTGAAAAACGGAACCTACTATGCGGCTTTCGTAATTGACCGGGATTTTTCAAAGAATATGGTCAGCTTTATCGGCGGAGATGCCAAGCATCCGGAAATTATCTATTACGAGAATGATAAGAAAAATGCCATTGCACCCAAGATAACCGGTAAGGTAAAAACAGCCATCACCCAGGAGGTAAACCGTTCCTTTGTAAGTACGTTGACGAAGGGGTTTCTGACGGTGACCTCGGATCTGGAAGGTGCTGCTAATAAGGCAGGTGCAGGGAATGTGATCGATCACAGACTTAATACCATGGACAGCGATCTGTCCACCTGTGTTTCCATCATCGATACCTATATTAGTTTCGTTGATACGACCTCGAAGGTGATGAAAGCGGCCAAGGAGATTTCGGACGAAGCGGACAGGATCAAGGATAGCATGTCATCTGTTTCAAAGAGTGCGGGAAGTGCGGTTCAATCTGCCGGTAAAACCGTAGATACGGCGGGGGATATGATCACCATCAATATGAACCGGATGGGCACGGAGTTGGATTCACTGGAGCGCACGATGGATGACTATTTTAAAGATGTGGATAAGGCAGTTGCAGTCACCAATGCGGAGTTGGAGTCTTTGAAAGCGGCAGCAGAGAGCACAAAGGCAGCATTTCAAACCATTCGAAGACAGATTGCTGCCTCCGGAATTACCGAGACGGCAATGGTGAAAAAGAATGCCGATGCGGTAGAGAAAGATTTCACTGTGCTGGATCAGGATATGTCAGCCCTTCAGAAAGCCAACACAAAGACCAGCAAGGATGCCAATCAGTCCTATAAGGCAGTCAAAGCGGATATCCGGGTCTGTCGAAAGGATATACAAAGGTTATCCGATACCTATCAGAACACAGTTGCCCCGCAGCTGGCAAGGTCTATGGATTCTGTGAAAAAGTCTGTGGATGATGTCCGTGATATGTTAGGCTACAGCGACAGCAGTATCAGCGAGCTGGCGGGTATGCTTTCCAGCTATCCGGACATGATGTCACTTGGTAAGGAGCAACTGAAAAAAAGCCGAAGGAAAGTGGTACGTATGCAGGAGGAACTGCATCGTGTCATGGACAAAAATGCAGGAATCGAAAAGAGTGAGCAGTATCGTATGCTGATGCGGCTTCTGTCCACCAGTCCTGAGGAAGTGGCGCAGTTTATTACAAGTCCGATTGATCTGCAGATTCATCCGGTCTTCCCTGTGAAGAACAATGGATCCGCTATGGCGCCTTTTTACATTGTGTTGTCCATCTGGGTAGGCTCTTTGATTCTTGTGGCGATCATACATACAAAGGTCAGACCGATTCCGGGAGTTGAGAATATGAAGTCCTATCAGGAATATTTTGGAAGATATATTGTATTCTTCCTTATTGGTCAGATTCAGACATTGATCACAGTCCTTGGAGCCTTGCTGTACGTAAGGATACAGTGCATACATCCTTTTATGCTCTGGTTTGCCATGTCCCTGACAAGTCTGACCTACACCCTTCTGTTGTACTCCCTGGCCTATGCCCTGGATGCAGTGGGAGAAGCCATTGCAGTTGTTCTTATGGTTATTCAGGTAGCAGGCTCCGGAGGAACCTTCCCGATCGAAGTGCTTCCGGTCGAATACCAGAAGCTGTATGAGTACATGCCTTTTGCCTACAGCATCAACGCAGCAAGGGAGGCAGTGGCCGGAACCTATAAGAGGGATTATGTGACCTGCTTATCCGGCCTATTGGTGGTTCTTGCAGTCTCTCTTGTTATTGGACTTTTTATCAGCATTCCATGTCGAAAGATGAATGTTATTATTAAAAAGAGTACAGAAAAAACAGACCTGATCCTTTAAAAGAATCAGGTCCGTTTCTTCCGGGGTCACTTTGTTTTCTTTGTAACAGAAGGTGACCATGCTCCATAGTATTTCTTTTGATCGATAGCGGCGAAAGTTCTTACCTGAAGGGTATACTTTTTGCCGCTTTTTAATTTCTTAAGATTGACATGTTCAGAAGGAGAAGATGTTACCTTCCATTTTTTTGAGCCTGCCTGCCGGTAGCGGAATTGGTATTTTACAGCGACGCCATCGACTCTTTTGGCGGAGGCGGTTACAATTAACCGGCTCTCCCGGGATTTGACGGACAGGATTTTTCCCTTTGTGTTTTGGATTGCATGAATCTGTTTTTGCTTTTGAATTTCCCGGCTGTTATCCGGTTGGTTTGTGTCCTTTTCCGGCTCTTTTGGTGCAGTGACTGAAATGCTGCAGGTGGCATACCGGCTGTTGTCGGCAACGGAGTAGACACGGACATGGGCATTTCCTTCAGAAATACCGGTGATTTTACCGGTGGAATCCACCGTTACGATATCGTTGTTGCTGCTGGTCCAGTAAACGGATTTGTCTTTGGCTGTGGAAGGATCGACGGTAGCAATAAGGGAAGCTGTCTCTCCCACGGAAAGGACCTTTGTAGTATCGTCAAGGGTAACAGAGGTTACCGTCTCCTGTGGCAGTTCTTTGACATACACAGTGCAGGTGTCGCAGGCGCCTTCCGGAGACCGGGCTGAGATGGTAGCCTTTCCCGGTAGGGATCCGGCAAGAACACTGACTTTGTTGCCGATGATATCGACCTTGGCAATCAAAGGATTGGTGCTGCTCCAGGTAATCAGTTTGTTCGTGGCGTTCTGCGGTAAAATGCTGGCAGTCAGAGTCTCTGCAGAACCGCAGGTCAGGGTCAGTTCATGCTTATCCAAAGTAACGGAGCTTACGGGTACGGTGGATGGATCGGTCACTTCCTTTACAACATCTTCTTTCAGATCAGCCCTGGCTGTCACCGTGGAAGTGCTAAGCAAAGCGATGGCAGGAAATATGGTAAGACCTGCTGCCAGTAGAAGAGAAAGGTTACGCTTTTTGTTTTTCATGGTTTGTCACCTCGTAATATCTTTTTGTTTCTCCGGAAGCTTTAATGTAGCTGTCTATGGACAAGGGTTGCACCTAGAATTCCAAGCAACAGAAGCGCAGATATGAAAGCTGCAGCTGCGGGGAAAGTGGAAGAAGGCTCGTGAGTTCCAAGGCTACCGGAAGTCATATTCTGTGCAATCGGAAGTGTTTCCAAGGCAGATTGTTCTTTTTGAAGCATGTCTTCCCAGGAAATCGGTTTGATTGTTTTATGATCATCGGTTGACAGTAGTTTGTCGGCGTTTACGTCCTGTGTTACGGTAGTAAAGGATGCACCTTCCTTGTTGACGCCCAACACGTATTCATCGAGCTGTCCCGGAATGCCTCCGACGATATAGACATCAGAATAGTTATAATCTGTTTTTTGTTTTTTAACCAGAGCTTGTAAGTTGTTTCCTTCTCCAAAGGAAATAATACAGAATTTTCCCTCTTGTTCTTTTAACTCCTTCTGCTCGGATTCCGTTAAGTTCTTTTTGCCGTTCTCAGACAAGGGCTGTGATTTGCCAATGGTAAAGGTATAGGTCTTATTAGAGATTTTCACCGGAATCTCCCAGATATAGGAATGATTTTTCAGGGTGTTGCGAATGGACGTTGCAGAAGAATCACTGCAGTCTTCCAGCTTGAAATCCGTGTAAATTTTATAACCGTTTTCCAAATCTGCTTCTGTAAGTTTTGTTTCCGGCAGATTTGTGTCTGTAATCCACTGTTGCATATCTTTAAGCAGGGATTTGATTTCTCCAAAATCCTCAGATTGTTTCAGAAGATCGGAGGACTGGAGGGAAATTGTACCTGCCTGTGCAACGGTTGTACTACAAATTGCTATGGTAAAAACAGTTAGAATTGTAAGAATAAAAGTTTTTTTCATTTTATCACCTCTCAGTTGTCCATGCGTTAACATATGTACCCGTTGAACCAAACAGTGTAGTTCCATTATTTTGCATAGCATCGTAAGATAGAATGACACTACAAAATTATTATAATCCAATAAGATACATATGAACCGTCGAATTTTGCAATTTACTGTTATTTTAGCCGGCGCGCAACATGAAACGTGTATTTTGCGTAGAGTTACAGTATAATGAATTTGAAAATATTGTTAATCGGAATATATAAAAGTATGTTTGATCAGGAGTGCGTCTATGAAGAAAGCTGTAGTCATTGCAATGTTAGTGGTACTTGTCACTGGAATAGCTGTCTGTGGCAGTAAAAAAGATGCAGTAAATACGAAGGAGACGAACGAGATAAATAAGGATGAGAGAATATCGGATGAGAAGGCACTTGAAGCGATTAAGAATTATTGTATTCAGACGAATCCAGAATTAGAGGATATGGTAAATTCCAAGGATTACACAATTGATTGGAAGGTTGAATCCAGTGAAGAAGACCAGATTGTAGTTGCTTACCGATCCTATACTGCAGCCATTGTACGCTATTATATTCATCCGTTATCCGGTGAAACGTATGTAACGGAGTTTGTGCCTGGTATAACAGAAGAAAAGCGTACGGATGAAACTTTGAACGTAAAGGATTATATGGAATAAAACTTTCAGAGCGTTTTTGATGAGACGAAATAGAAGAAGTTTGAGATGAGGGAAAGATGGGAATTCGACGTGCAGAAGAGAAGGATATGAAGCGAGTGTTGAAGCTTCTAAGCGAGGTTCTGGAGATCCATGCCAAGATTCGTCCGGACATTTTTGTATCCGGAACGACGAAGTATTCAGATGAAGAGCTTCGTGAAATCTTCCTAGATGATGGAAAGCCGGTATTTGTGGCGGTGGATGATGTGGATGAAGTATTGGGATATGCCTTTTGTGAAATTAAAGAAATGCCAAAACGTCCCTTCATGAAATCCTATAAGATGTTGTATATCGATGACCTGTGCGTTGATGAGAATGCGCGCGGTCAGCATATTGGAAAGCAACTGTATGAGTATGTACTGGACTATGCGCGAACGATTGGCTGCTACGAAGTGATGTTGAATGTCTGGGAAGGCAATGATCGTGCCAAAGCGTTCTACCAGAAGGTCGGGATGAAGGTCAAAGAGACTCATATGGAAGTGATTTTGTGAGGAAGGATGTCCATAAGGGATATGATGTGGAAACATTATGGGAGTTAGACGAAGACAATGATCCGGATTTTATAAACCGGTGTCACGAAGTTCATTGCTCGACCCTGTCTATGATGAAGCAGCAGGAGAGCTTGTGTGAGCTAATTAAGAAATATGATTATTCCGGAGCCATAGATATTGCCATAGAGTTGTTGGTACAAGGCAAAGAAAAGGACAGAAATACGCAAATACTTTAGAATCGCTTTATTTCCGAGATGGAGAAAAGCGATTTTTTTTATATAGATTTCAAGTAATTGCACTATGCGACATACAGCTGACGCTTTTCCGATGTGGTGTGTGCTACACTGCGATTACAAAGCAAGGAGGTAACAGCTATGGTCTATCGTATAACTGTTGATGGTAAGAGAAAATATGCTGAGGCATCAATTAGGAAATATAGTATTGAAGCTGATAATTTGGCGAGGGAGGAGATTATTCGCCATTTTCTGGACGATGAAGGAGCAAAAGAAGTAAAGATCGAGACTACACCGGAAGAGGTGCGAGGATTCTGTGAGGAGAGAATATGATGGATTATCACTTAATGTATAACGATCTTATCGATAAGACAAATGCACTCTTTTCTCGGAATGCTGAGGTTATTAATCGTATTTATAAGATGATAGGCTATTATCCCATGCAGATCTTAGAGAAGGCTGATGAGCGTGAAATGCTAGTTAGGGAGACTAATAAGAAGTTTCGTGTGGTATGCGGTTTCTTAAGAGATTTTATTGAGAGAAATTATGTCAGCAGGATAAAGCCATTCAGAAGTTATTCGGGGCTGCTACAGGCTTATGACCTGATCGAGCGATTTATGGGAGCGGAACTAGCACCGCTCATGCTGGAAGGGATAATCTCCATGAGTCTTGCAGGGGAAAAGCTGTCTGTTCAGAATTTGTTCCAACTCTTTATCTATGATGCTCCTGTAGACAAGAATGTTGCTTTACAGAGGCTGGTAATCTTCATCAGATCCCTTGAAGAAACAAAGCGATTCAATGAAATCCGTGGAGCATGGGGAAGCGATGAGCAGTCTTTGGACGAGTATTACAGCGGCTGGTTTATATATTCATGTGTTACAGAGTGGGATGAGATGGATTCAATGCTCTTAGCCATACGTGATGAGGATGCATTCAGGTGGTACTTAAGAAGTGTGATTTATCCTATCGTTATGCAGAAATTCGAAAATACTATTTTTGATGCGCAGGATATAAAGAGCGACAGCTGGCGCAGAGCATGGGAAAAAATCAAAAACATCCCTGATATTGATGGGGATACAGTAACCATCGGGGAAAGCAGATATTCTTTGGAAAATGAAGACACTATAAAGATGATTATTAAGGATGCGTACAGGCAGTATTATACGGATGCGCTTCGCATGTATCATCCGATGTGGATCTTTGGAAGCAAGCTGTATTGGGATGTGCTGTATGACTATCTGAATAATTTCCAGCAGGATTTTGAAATATATCAGATGCAGCAGATGATGGAGCATTTTTGAAATGGAGGTATGAAATATGAGTGAAATTCCAAAGGCAATTTCCATACACGAAATAGATGGATTTATGGTAACAAATGTCACAAAAAAGGAAACCGGACTCTCATGCAAGATTTTTCTTGAATGTATAGCAAAGGAACGATTTCCTGATGTACAGCCATATGTGTTTGCTGCTGTTGAAGATTGGTTATATCCAATATCAATTTCTGAATCTCCGATTGTGTTGGATGACATCGGACTTGAAGATATTGATTTTATGGATGTTTACCAGTGGATAATGAATAATCGTGAATTGTTAATCAGACATTGGAATTGTCAATATGATGATTTTGATATTCACGAAGCATTAAGGGAAAAACGTAGGATGGAGGATAGGGATAAAAGATTTAGGGGATGACAACACCGTTGTCGCCACATCCTGATAATATACATAGAAAAATGGAAGGAGACCAATATCGAAGTATCTGATATAGAAGATATTGGCCTAAACCGTGATATGATAGAGAAACTGTGTATAGGGGTAAAGATGGATTCTGATAATCTTGAAATAGTATATGTTGGAGAGTACATGAGTAGTTTTTAACGTAACAGATCAGATATCCATCAACTCTCCGTTATATTCATCATACTCAAAAAGGAATGCTTTATATGTTCTGTCATAGTATATCTTGAATCCGGCACGGTTGAGCTCCTCGAAATCACGTTGCCGGGTTCTTTTGTTACTATCGGGGAAAAGTTCATAGTATTGTGATTTAAGATCCGGAAGGTCAGGGAAATCAGGTTTATCAGGGAGTTCTTCTGGTGGATATTGCTCGGGATCAGTAAGTGAATCCTGTAGTGCATTCTCATATTCTTCCAACAGATTATCATAAGTGTGAAGAGTATCAGTACTAATGTGAGGAAATGACCAAATCAATGTTCCAATTCGGTAAAGACGTAGGAGATGAGCCCTGCGTCGGTCGGATGCGGATTCATCAAATACGGCACCATCCGTATTGAGATATCAAATTCACGCATGATATCATTCGGCCCAATGATTTTGGAAGCAGTAAGACGGTAGTATATTTTTAGTTGTCTGGTCATCTTTGAAAGCTTGTTTTTTTCCATACGAATACCAATCCTTTGACTAAGCGAAATGAATGTAACATACTAAATCATATGACATACGTTTGACGCAAACTAAGAGGATATTGTGATAAGATACGATCACAAGAAAGGAGCGCAAGGTTATGAAGATAAAATCGGTTAAAGCAAAATATGAATTACAGGCGGCACCTAAACTCAAAATCTGTTTTGAGATTGACCAGGATGAAGCAATGTGCGGGAGTAGTTTTGATCCGGAATCTGAGGATTATGGGCTTATAGGTATGCTTAGAATATATGATGAGACGGAAGAAGATCTGGGCTGGGAAGACGGTCTTCCTCTGGAATATTATGAAAAGATTGATCTGCGCGCAAAACTGCAATATGGATTTCTTGATGAACTGATAGAAAAAGCTATATTCAAGCGTTTAAGGGAGTTCCATACAAAAATTGGAAACCCCGATAAGATAGGGAGCTATTGGACGGATGATCCCGCAGTTGTGTGGTTGATGCGAAAGGAGACCTTTGAAAAAGTTGTTAGAGGCTGGGCTATTCGTGATCGAAAAGTTTTCCAGGCGGAGATCATTGGAGAAAAAGAAAACGGAGAAACAGTAAAGATCCACCTTCCGGAGAATACGGATATTGTCAAGAACTTTAAATCTCTGGCGGAATTGGATTTGTTCCTGGCAAAGCCACTTCCGGATATTGTCAAGAGCTTAAAAGGAAATAAAGGAAAGGTATTTATGGAAGTGGTTGACGAAATAGTCAGTCATATGTAAGGGGGCGGATACCATCAGCAAAGAATGAGCGCTACGGGATCGGCATTCGGCCGAAGTAACTCAGATAATGATTTTTGGTTTTAGAGGAGAAGCATATGTCTGCAGATATCAAAGTTCATCAGGGTGATCAGATTGGCGGGGGCATTACAGTTATTACTACAGAGAAAACAAAAATAGTGATCGATTTTTGGGAAAAACTTCCGGGAGCCGAGAAAGAACCTAACATTGAATTTAATTGGGAAGAAGAAAAGGTGGAGGCCGTTTTCTTTACTCATTATCATGGAGACCATATCGGTAGGTTTATGGAGATTCCGGATGATGTAGATCTGTATATGGGAGAAGTAACCTTCAAGGTGATGCTTAATATCCGCAGAGCAATCAAAGATGCTGCTGTTGCAAAACTGACTGAACGCTTTGAAAACGGGTCAATTACTTTTGTGGAGAGAGCGGATGAAGAGAAGTTCTCTGAGAAGGATCTTCTTGTCTGGGCGAAAGAAGACTTTGAACTGTACCAGATGCAACGAGGATATGATTACAATCGAGATGTGCCTGATCAGCAGATTCCATGGGGAATCACTGGTTGATCCTCTGATGGATATTGAGCTGAATCTTGACAGTGAAGGTCATATAACTCAGGCAACCCCGGTTCACTATATGAGCAAAACACTTTTTAGCAACGAAGAACTCTATGCTAAAGGAAATCCGGACTGCTGGAATCCTGAACTTTATGCCAAAGGGGATGAACTTGATTGCAGGCTTTCGCGGTGGCTTGAGAACCTTATGATTCAAGGGTACCTCTCAAACGGACAGGTTGTGAAGGGATAGGTAGTATAAGAATGCCTGATAAAAGCATGAGTTATGAAGATGGAGGTAAAAGATTATGTCAAAGGGTAATGTTTTAAAACTGATTAACAAATGCAAAAGTATGAATGATGGCAAGGTTTTTATAAGCCTGAAACCGAGAGTAGATGATCCGGAAACAATAGTTGCGCATCTTTATTCTTCCGGCGGGGAAATGTGTCATTTTAACATGCCGGAGGGTAACGATTTCCATATTTGGGATAAGGAATATGAAAAGTATTCTTATGGATCATATGAATTTGTAAATAAAAGAGGATTTGACTATCTTTTTTCAAACTGGGACAGCATGATAAAGTGCTGTTGTAATCGCGCATGTGATAAAGACAACTTTAAAAAAGGAAAAGTAAGTGGAAAGGAACCAAGAAATCATTATGAGCGTGAACGCGAAAACAGGATTGCTGCGCTCAATTCAAAACTGTCGGAGGATCTGCTCGCAGTCATAGACATGGAATACTCTGTCGATAAAAACAAAATTGCCAATGCAAAGATTGACAAAAATCCCAAGGCAGATCTGGTATGTGTCGGAATGGAAGAAGACAGGATAACCTTTTATATAACTGAATATAAATCAACTGAAGAGGGATTTGGTGTTAGCCTCGCAGAACATTATAATGATATGTCAAAGTATTATGATGATGCTAAAATAACGAATCATTTGATAAAAACATTACATGAAAGAATAAAATGTGGATTAGTTGATTGTGATAAAAAAATAGAAGATATGATTAGCAATATATCAACTAAAGATATTGCTGTGGAATTACTTTTTTTATTCTCCCATGCGGATGAATTTAAGAACTCTAAGAAAAATGTGCTGAATAATAATTATAAATACATATTTGAAAAATCCAAATCTGATTCAGTCACTGTAAAATACGCTTACATAAAATCTATTGAAAAAGGCTGCCTCAAGAAATCAATTTTGAACAACTTTAAGGTTGATGGAGAATTTGAACTTGGATGAAAGCAACGGAAAGCATTGAAGAAAAAATAAAAAAACTGCTGGCTTTGTCGCAGAGCAGCAATCCCAATGAGGCGAAGGCCGCGTTGCTCAAAGCGCAGGATTTAATGCTAAAGTACAATCTTTCGATTGATTATGAAACCGACAAGTAACGGCGTGATATAGATGGATTTCTTGTGGTCAAGATAACGCCACGAGAGACAGGTCTGGCGCATGACTTATATTTTGAATGCGAGGCTTCAGAACGTTTGGCGGATTGTACACCATATTTCTATGCCTGCAAAGAAGACTGGCTTATTCCTATTTTGATATCCGACAATCCCTGTGTGATTGACAAGGGCAATGAAGAAAGTGATTTTGCAGATACTATTGAGTGGGCAAAAAGAAATCAAGGAGTACTTATTAAGCACTGGTATGGTGAGGTTGATGATCCACAGCTCATTTTTGCAATAGAAAATCAGCACCGTAGGGAAGCAGGAGTGCCTCTTGCAACATGGGGATTATAGTTTCATGGACAGGCCGGTTTACTCGTCATACTCAAATATGAAAGCTTTATGCTTACGGCTGTAATAGATATTAAATCCGGCACGGTTCATTTCTTTAAAGTCCCGTTGCCGGGTTCTTTCGTTGCTATCAGGGAAAAGGGCATAGTATTTTTCTTTAATGTCAGGAAGATCAACTTCGTCCGGAATCATAAACGAGCGGACGGCCTCTATGGATTCAGGTGTGGTATCCGGATCGTATTTGGTTTCTTCGACAAATTCATTAAACTCTTCGAGACGGTCTTCGTAACTGTGTAAAGCTTCAATATCGACTTGAGGAAGGGTTTTGATAAGGGTTCCTATACGATACAGACGCAATAGATGTTGCCGGCGGCGGGGGGACGCAGAGTCATCAAAGGCGATGTCTTCATCGAAAATATATCTGTCCTGCGATTTATCATATTTTACATTGATCAGTCCACAGTCCCGGATATCCTTGAGATCTCTTTGTAGCATACGACGTGAAATTTTGAAGATATCCATCAGCTCAGTAGGGCTGTAAACAGCATTATTTCGAATGGATTCGATACAATTATATATCTGAAGCTGACGTGCCATCTTTGTGCCATCACTTTTTGCCATAAAGTATCCTTTCTCTTTGTCAAAAGATCATATATCCAGTATGGTTATTATACGACAAACCCTTGACACAATCCAAGTGCAGATTATGATATACTGTGCGCATGAAGCAAACCATGACAAAAATAATCGACTTTTTGAAGAAATATACTGACGGAAAGCAGAATACTGAAAAAGTAGAGATAAGTGTGCTCCAGCTTAATCGAGTTATCAAAGCATTAGAGAGCGAGCCTGCACCTTAGATGACGCGAGGGAAGATTTTGTGTCTGATGTCTACAAGATACTAGATTTTCTTCCATCAAACGATGAAGCAAATCAGATTATAGATGTCTTTGACAGAGTTACAAGCGGTTTAGAGCAGGAGCCTGTTCTCGACAAGATAAGAGCCGAGATTGTCAAGTATAAAGCTGATTGCCGATTATCCGTTGATGAATACCTATCATGCAAACAATGCACTGACAATGTGTTTGGAAGTATTTATTCGATTCTTGACAAGTACAAGGCAGAAGGCGAGAAATGATTTATACAGGGAAGAAAGTATATGACCCATTAACAGGTACATATAGTACAGGATATTGGATCAAAGACAACCAAGAATATTGGTATCCTGTTTGGAGCAAATGAGGGATAAAGAATGATTGTGGGAATCATGTATTTTTTATTAGAGTTATAATCTAAATTTATTTCTATGTTCTGAAAGATTCTTTCCTTTTTTGGGGATAGTACCTGATATATTTTATATCGTATATTACCTACAAGGAAAGTTGTTATACTCATACAGGAGGGCATTTTCATGACAGGTTTTGAACTTATTTTAAGGAATCTTGACAAGTTGTATGTAGTGAAACAGGAAAATGAAGGTGGGTTGACCTTTCAGAGGGTGACACTTTCTCCAGAAGATTTGGTTGAAATTACTGAGGATTGTTTCTCAGTTTTATACGACGCTTTTGATATTCAGATGTTCTTTATTGAAATGTCAGATGGTGAGGTAGTACCTTATCCTCTGGATTGTCCTGTTTGTTCATCTTCTTCAGGAGACTTTATTTTTCTCCTTTCACGTGATCTCTTGAAGGGTGGAGAATATTTTTTGAGTCTTGTTGAATACAATAATTCTTCAGAGCACTTTCCTATTATTATTTGTAAGTAAAATTAATAATATGGAGCAGGCTATGGGATATATGAAAGAAGAACGAATACTTGATTTTTTTAGAGATCTTAAGGAAAATCTGATAAAGTATGAGGACAGTTATGGTGGTGAGTTTGGCATATATTTTGACGATGATTATGTCAGATACGGTAGTAAGATTGCCAATTTACAAACGATGATTTATAACTGTGAAGATCCTTCTGATGCATTCGATCCTGCTGATTGCAGTCTGGACGAATTCTATGATGACCCATATATAGATGTATATATCTCATGTGAAGGCAGTATGTATGAGGCGGTTTATGGATATGTTTCGCATGGCGTGGGGGTGAGAAGAGAAAAGAAAAGCTCTTCATGATGCATTCAATGACGCTGCTGAAAAATATGGTATGATGATGGATTTTTGCGGAGGTGCGCTGGGGTTTACTTCTGAAGAGAGCCTGCAGGAACAGAACAAAAAAAGGAGGGAACGGAATATGATACACTATCTGGAAAGTGGGTTGTTTGATCAGATCGTGTCATTGAAGAATGATAATGGAAAACGCGGCTTGGTCTGGCGCATCATTCTGGCGGATGATACTCTCTGTCCGGTTCTGAGAAGGGATCGAATTGATATATACTATCGTGGTTTTAAGATTTTCTCTCTGTCAGGTAATGGTATAAGCAGAAACCATGAGCAGTTTGATAATGATTTGTATATGTATGATATCCCGGAATATATCGCCGATGATGAATTTCCGAGCTGTTTGCCACTTATGAAGCAAAACATAGATCTCTGGATGGGGGCTGGAACCAAAAGCCCCTATGAAAGAGAGTTCATGCAAATGATAATGAGAGAGAATAATTCGGGAAAAGCAGGGAATCTGAGCGATTATTTCATTATAGATATGGAACACCAATATGAGAAGGGTGGTGCAATCCCTGACTTGATCGGGCTTATTATGGAGCGCGGGAAAAGACAGAAGCCGGTATTCCGAATGTCTGTTATAGAAGTGAAATATATGGATCGAGCGTTTTCGGGAGTTGCCGGAATACAATCTCATATCAAGGACTATGTAAGACTGGTCAGCGATGAAAACCTTCTAAAAGAGGTTAAAACAGACATCAGTGAGATGTTTTTCCAGAGCAAAATGCTTGGACTCCTGCCGGGATTAAAGAACCAATACGACAGGATTAAAATCTCGAGCGAAAAACCGGAGTTACTTCTTGCCCTGATTTCGCGGAATACAAATAACGGAAGAAATAACAGGAAAACTGATGTTGAGGATTTGAAGACAATTCTTGGAAATGCATTGAGAGAATACGGCAATGCGCTGGATGATGTGTATGTTGCGGGGACGGCTGAGATGGGATTTGGTCTATACTCCGACAGAAAGACGAAACTTAAAGAATTCTATGAAAGCCTATAGGTTTAAGGTAAGAATAGTCTACTGAAAATAAAGGTTCACCGTGGTACGCATCAAATAGGCGGCAGTATCACTGAAATATATACGGACACCACACATATCTTTGTGGATTTCGGTTCAGAACTGAATGCGGAACCGGAAGACTCGACGGATGAAGAAATGGTTGATATGATACGGCGTGCCTGATGTGATGCCGTTCTTTTCACGCATTATCATGGTGATCATATCGGGTTGATGATCTGGTCAAAATATCAGCTTTGTATCATGGGACGGAAGTGTGGTATAGGAATCAAGGAGAGCTTATAGAGAGTGGTCTGATAGGGCTGTCTGATTGCATCGCATCAAGGGATGATATTATGCTCTATCTAATGAATAAGACCATGCCGAAGAATGATGCATACAGGATCATGGAGTCAGTCAGAAAAGGGAAAGGGTTGAATGATGAACATAAGCGGATGATGGCGGTAAGGCTGGCATATTATATTGTTTATTATCCGGATGAGTATTTTGAGGCTTTATCGGAGGTTGGCTAATCGATATCCATCAATTCTCCGGTATATTCATCGCACTTAAAAAGGAATGCTCTATATGTTCTGTCATAGTATATCTTGAATCCGGCGCGGTTGAGTTCCTCGAAGTCACGTTGCCGGGTTCTTTCGTTACTATCAGGGAAAAGTTCATAGTATTGTGATTTAAGATCCGGCAGGTCAGGAAAATCTGGTTTATCAGGGAGTTCTTCTGGTGGATATTGCTCGGGATCGGTAAGTGAATCCTGTAGTGCATCCTCATATTCTTCCAACAGATTTTCATAAGTGTGAAGAGTATCAGTACTAATATGAGGAAATGACCAAATCAATGTTCCAATGCGGTAAAGGCGTAGGAGATGAGCCCTGCGTCGGTTGGGTGCGGATTCATCAAATACGGCACCATCCGTATTGATATAATTATTGTTGGCGCGGTCAAGTTTTACATTATAAAGTCCACAGTCTCTGATGTCCTTGAGATCACGCTGGAGCATCCGTCTTGAGATATCAAATTCACGCATGATATCATTCGGCCCAATGATTTTGGAAGCAGTAAGACGGTAGTATATTTTTAGTTGTCTGGTCATCTTTGAACGTTCTTTTTTGATAATGGACATAAAATATTCCTTTGACTAATAAAAATGTACGTACTATATTGAGTATATGACATACTGTCGACGTAAATCAAGAACCTTCTGTGAGAGTATGGTGGCAGAAAAGGAGGCAGGCTAATGGGATATATGAAAGAAGAACGAATACTTGATTTTTTTAGAGATCTTAAGGAAAATCTGATAAAGTATGAGGATAATTATGGTGGTGAGTTTGGCATATATTCTTACGAATATTATGTCAGATACGGTAGTAAAATTGCCAATTTACAAACGATAATCTATTTTTGTGAAGATCCTGCTGATGCATTCGATCCTGCTGATTGCAGTCTGGAGGAATTCTATGATGACCCATATATAGATGTATATATCTCATGTGAGGGCAGTGTGTATGAGGCGATTTACGGATATGTTTCGCGTGGTGGGGATGAGAAGAGCAAAGCTCTTCATGATGCATTTAATGACGCTGCTGAAAAATATGGTATGACGATGGATTTCTGCGGAGGTGCACTTTCATTTCAATCAAAGGAGAGTTGGGATAAGCAGAATGAAGACGAGAAGATAGAATGGGAAAGAATGGAAGATGAATTTCGCCGCTGGAAGGAGGAAATATGAAGCCTGAAATAAAAGTTTATCAAGGGGATCAGATAGGCGGATGTATTACGGTTATATCTACTGATAATACAAAAATTGTTATTGATTTCGGGGAAAACCTTCCGGGAGCAGAGAAGGAATCTGAAATTGAGTTTGACTGGGAACATGAGAATGTAGATGCAGTGTTCTTTACGCATTATCATGGCGATCACATTGGCAGGTTTATGGAGATCCCGGATGATGTAGATTTGTATATGGGAGAAGTAACCTTCAAGGTGATGCTTAATATCCGCAGAGCAATCAAAGATGATGCTGCTGTTGCAAAACTGACTGAACGCTTTGAAAACGGGTCCATTACTTTTGTGGAGAGAGCGGTTCCAATCTGTATAAATGATGATATTGTAGTTACCGGATATGAGGTAGATCATTCTGCTTATGATGCATTTATGTATCTTGTGGAAGCAGGTGGAATCAATATCCTTCACACAGGTGATTTCAGAGACCACGGTCATCGTGGGCATACGTTTAAGGATGGTAAGGATCATAACACTATGCTGGATGTGATAAAATACTACGTTCATAAGAACGGCAGAAAAGTGGATGTTCTTATTACAGAAGGTACCATGATGGGTGAGAGAGCGGATGAAGAGAAGTTCTCTGAGAAGGATCTTCTTGTCTGGGCGAGAGATTACTTTAAAGAACATCGGCATATTTTTCTTAAAGTATCTTCCACAAATGTTGATACACTCGCAAGCTTCTATCAGGCTGCCAAAGCTAACGGGATGACCATGTATGCAAACAGCTATATTCTTAAACAGTTCAGGGTGTATAGGGTAGCCGGTCGGAAGCATGGTACAAGAATGTATGATTTCTGGAATGCAAAGCAGATTCCGTTTATCTCTGACAGGGAGGGCGCCGATAATACGGAAACATATCAGACTCTTGATGATATGAGGAAAAACGGGTTTGTTGCCATCGTAGGTGAATACGATCATTATGAGAGAGTGATGGATGAACTGTCGGATGTAAATCCGGAAATGATCTATTCCATGTGGAGCGGTTATCTGGATCCGAAGAGGGATGCATATGATGAAAAGCTGGCAAAGTTCTGTGAGAAATATCATGCATTCCAGAAGCATACCAGTGGACATGCATATCCGGAGTTTATTGCACAGGTGATTACAGCCGTGGATCCACAGCAGATGATCTGGCCGATACATACGGAGAATGCGGAAGGATTTATGAAGTTGGATATTTCGGAGGAATTGAAAGGGAGGATAAAGAGATGAATCTTGAAGAGTTGAAGAGAGAATATGAGGAGACTTTAAAGAATTCATACTCATTGCTTGATGAGAATAGTGAATGGACTGATAGATATAATGGGTATATTACAACAATAAGTGAATCTTTTTTTCCGGTACAGTGCAAGTTGGTTAGAAAGGTAGTACATATCAATTGGCCTCTAGCGGCCTATTTGAATATTTCATCTGTAACAACATCAGGAATGAATATGGATTTAAGGTTATTTGGAACCTCGATAGCAACGTTATTTATTAAGGTGGACGCATTAACACCTGAAGAGTATAAATTGATTAGGGATGGTGAAATTGGTCAATTAGATATCAAAAGGATTAATTCTGTAGTAAATGTCTCGTTTAAGAAAAAAGAAAACGCCTTTAAAGAATTGATAGGAGAAGGATCCAGAAGAAAATCACAGGTTATCAAAAAGGAATACGTTTCCAAGGAATATTGGGATTTGGAATTCATAAACGAATTGCTTGCAGGGGAGGAATATGGTTGGCATGATAATAAAATTGAAAAATTCAGATCCATTGTAAAGAGGATTTATGATAATCAAGGATTTACTGCCGCTAATGAGCATGCCCACGAAAGCAATGTGTTGCATTTGATGAATGGCAATAGTACATATTTTCATGCACTTAAACCTGTGTTGTTAGAAGAGGCTTTTTTCCAGATGCCCACACCATTTAAGGGGTCAAGCTCAAAGGATAATATAATTAAATATGCATCACATAACGGCGGGGGTATTGATATACTTGCCAGAAAAAAGTACGGAGCGAAAAATGAGCTTTGTGTTATAGAGATAAAAGATCATTATGAATCTGGCGAAGAACCAATAAAAGCCATAAAGCAGGCGATAGCATATTCTGGGTTTTTGATGAGATTGATTCAGAGCAAATCTGGTGAATTGTGGTACAAGTATTTTGGCATTAATTCGTCAAGGGAAAAATGCAATATAAATGCTGTAATAGCAATGCCTTATAAACTCGATAAGTGTAGTATAACGAAAGAAGACACCGCATTCGGTGGCATGGTGTTGGATGCCGGGGATGATTGTACAATTACTTTGAATTATTTATATTATGACGAGAGAATTTTTTATTCTACAGAAATAGATCCAGACAGGATGATGTGTTCTATAAAAAAAGATAGATGAAACTATTTACAACACTGTTGTCGCCGCCATCTGTTAAAATGACATTAGAACAAGGCAATACGAGCCAATTATCGAAACGTAGGAAGAAATCGTGCGTAATATTACACTCATAGGGACGTTTGGCCTTACAGACGAACAGATTGCGGTTATCGTGATGTGGGGAGGCTATGTCAAAAAAGATGCCGATACCTATGATGAAAAAATGGGAGCCCTGTACCATGGATGGAACCCTGACAGACGGGGGGATCTTCATACCAGCGGCCATACCACTGTGGAGGACATCCGGCAGGATATACAGCATAGACAGGGGTGATTCGTTACGAAGATCTTGAATCTAATAGTCTATGAAAACTAAGGAACCACCGTGTGCCGGACGGTACGCACGGTGATGTGAGAGGTCGGCTAATCAATTAATGGTTAGCCGACCTCTCGATTTTACGGGGAACGATATGGTTGGAAGGTTCTGTCAAGACATAGACGATGAGGCTGTCAATGGGAGGGGCTAGTAAAATGCTCTTTTGCAAAGCCCATAGGCTGGACACATTCAAGGGTGCCGATATAGTGGTTTTCCTTGTCACGGATGGCCATATATCGAACCAGGACAGGTTGCCCGTCACGGCTGTTCCATACATCCACGCTGTCACGGTTTCCATTTCGGAAATCTTCGATAATGGCGTGAACCATCGGCTCGATCCTAGGGGGATGGCATGAGAATACCTCCCGATCGAGAGCCGTGAGAGGCCGTTTGAACAGTTTCGTACCATCGCCGTCATTGAAGTAGCGGTTCACACTCTTGTCATCGATAAAGGTAAGCTCCATTGGGATGGTGTTTAACATGGCATCCAGCTGGTAAGGTGTAAGATGACCGGAAGGAAGATAGACTTCATCGAAGGCTCCGGGAAGGTCCTTAGCCAACTTTTTTTGCGTAGCCTCTTTCCATAGAGGACGCTTTTTTATCAGACACGGTTTGTAATCATCGAGGTCCCTTGCCAGATCCTGCCATTCTTCTTTGGAAAAATTCTTTGCGCAAAGAGGGAAGAGGATATTCTCTTCCTTGTAAATCATTTCCTCCGCTCTGGTCACCACGGCATCAAGACGTTGCATCCATTGTTTGTCATCAAGAAGGGATGGAAAATCGTGAGCACTATTGGAAAGGGATTTCATTTCATCCCGGATTTCGTCATCCACAGACCACATAACATCTGAAGGGCCTGCAAAATGATACTTCTGTTTTAAAAGAGGGTAGAGCAAATCTCCCTTTTTGGCATAATGAATGGAAAGTTCTCTTGCTGTATCAAATACAGTAAGGAGATGTTCTCTTGTATTCATTGCCACTCTAAGATGCTGTAGTGCTTGGGTAATGGCTTCATTTTCTAGTGCAAAAATGTGCAGAGGATGATCTTCGACTTGTCTTAGTGCATGGTACTGATCATCTGCACCGTCCTGTCGCTTCAAGGGAGCGGCCTTGATTTTCGAGCCGATTCCCATACCGAAATGTTCGTTTCTAAGTGTCTCGGCGACGGATCGTTCGGCATTGGCTATTTTTTCAGCTCGTGTTGCACCGTGAAACAAGGCGGAGTGAACATCGCACAATTTTTGAACTTCATGGACAGGAGTACCGTCTGCGATGAGGGCCTGTTCTGCTTTGGCAATTTCTCCCGCCTCCACTTCAGAGAAGTTTTCGACAAAATCGCGTTTTACCGATTCAGGGGCTTCCCCTGCACTAAGTCGCTTAATATAGCTTTTTAACAATAATGTTCTTTCGTTCATTTTATTCTCCATGGCGTTCTTCCTTTGCAATATGATTTCAGAGGATTTCTTATATGCACATTATATAGTGTATGCGACCATAAGGATGTTGCATTTGCAACATAATCAGTGCGGCTGGGATAAGCGCTGTTTTCTTTTTGAAGGAAAATGGAGAAAAAGAATTGACGCTGCGTCGGTGTGGTGTTATGTTACAAACTATTGACTGACACGATGTTAGTAGAAAGGAGCGACAATAAAGACAAAGAGAGGGCTGCTCGTTTAGATTGCTCAGATTCTACAGTTAATATGAAGCGATGACTATATTAAATCCGAATTTTGTGGAGGGAATGACTTGATTAATTATCATAAAACAACAGAAGATGAAAAATATGAAATATGTGGATGGAAGTACGAAGGTGAATATGCTATTTATAATACATCGTCATATGAAGATCAGCTGAAAGACAAGCGTGGATTTGCTAATCCAATTAACAATTATTATACAGTGTATGATGGAAAACAGTTGGTTGGCTTTTTTAACTTGATTGATGAAGAGACAGAAGTTTTCTTTGGGATTGGTGTGGCTCCAGATTGCTGCAATAAAGGTTATGGACGAGAAATATGTGAGGATGCGCTTGAATTATCTCGTGAATTATATCCCGGTAAGACGATTTATCTTGAGGTTAGAACATGGAATGCAAGAGCTGTTAAATGTTATGAGAAGGCTGGTTTTAGCATCGATGGAGAACCAATCAAACAAACGACTTCTATAGGTGAAGGTGTGTTCTACCGTATGGTGGCGCATTGATTTCAGAAAAATGACCCCATCGGGTCGTGTCAAAAGCAGTAAAGATATGCTGGAGTATGACACGGGCCGGTGGGGTTGTTATTTTGTATAACAACGAGCCTAAGTCCCACCTGCAAGCTCGCTTGCGAAGGGGACTTAGGCGACTGCAGAACACCGAAAGGCTTTGCCTTGAGGTGTGAAACAGAGTTGAAATCGAGTAGGAGCCATCCTACTCGATTTTGACTGAGTTAACGCAGGGTATCTAAGAACTCTTCCATTGTGTGAACGCTTACGGCTCCAAAGTAACAGTACTCCACACCATGGTAGGTAAAGACAGCTGTTGTAAGTTCTGTAATTCTTCCATCGCGGTTCTGCCATACCTCAGGTCCAAGGCCGTCCTCTGCCTTTCCCTTGGTGGTCTCGATGAATGCCTTTGGACCGGCCTTCATCTTATAAACCGTAGAATTCTTGCAGTTCTTATCCATAGATGCATTCCAGGATGCTCCGTTGGTAACACCTGCACGAGGATTCTTGGTAGCATCAGAAGATACAGCGATTGCGATCTGCATACCAATAGGGGACTTGTAAGTATCTCCATTATTGTATTCGATCATATTTAAGGTACTTGTATCTTTAAATGTCATCACATTCGGATGTTTCAAATCCCCAATGGCATACAGATCATCTGAGATTCCGATGGAATCGATGTCTCCCTTATCGTTTAGGATGGGGGTATAGGAAATATGATTTTTCCCTGTGGTGCACGAAGCAGAGGAGGTCAAGAAGTCCACATGCAGTGCTTTTCCTGCATCCTGGAGAGTATCATACTTCAGATCCTTTGTAGGAGCATTCTTTAAGTCCGTATTCTCTGTCATGCACAGATCGACCTTTTTATTGTCTTTGGTGGTAAACTGATACATGATCTTCTGAAGGAACATATTCGCTGTTGCATTGACCTGCGGAATCTGGAACACGCCAACCGTTAATGCCATGGATGCCGCTACTACAGCTGCCACACGATATCTTCTCATCCTTCTGTTTGCATTCTCTTTCTTCATTGCTTCTTCCCTTGCCTTTCCATTTACTGTAATTTCATGTTCGTCTATTTCAGGAGCAAGGGCCTGCTTTAAGATTTGATCAAGTTTTTCATCTGTCATATCCTAATGCCTCCAGTTCATCCTTTATCATCTTTTTTGCTTTTCTCATCCTTGTTTTTACAGTTCCCTCCGGAATATGAAGTATCTGAGCGATCTGTGCGATCTGCATCTCTGCAGAATAAAAAAGATGTATCGGTACCCTGTATTTTTCAGGGAGGTGATAGACCACCTGCCTGACAACACGGGTTTCGTGATCACTTAACAGTCTTTCTTCAGGGGAAATACTATTGTCACAAGGCTCCCATCCTTCGTCCGATAGTACTTCTAAACTGTCTGTTGGAACCAGTCTTTTTCTTGATACATTTTTACGTCGCCTGTTCTTCCAAAGGAAAATGGAAACGGATAAAGCATAGCTCTTTGTATTCTGATCGGTATCCAGTTGTCCCACCTTCTCCGTCAGTTTCAGCATGGTGTCCTGATACAGCTCATCACCGGCTTCTTTCTCTCCCGCCGTCATTCTGCAAAATCTTAAAATATGAGCGCCGTATTCTCGCACAAACTGCTCGAATTCATTGTTGTTCATAGCCTGTTATCCTCGTTTCTATCTATATAAGGATTTTATTCCCTGCGCCGGCTGTCTGGGATTTGCCCTTACACTTATATATTGTAATAGGAACAGGTAAAGTTTTCCTTTTCGTAAATTTTATCATAGCATAAGGAAGGAAAAGCGATACCTATAGATAAGGCAAAGAAAATAACGCAAAATATCAAACAAACGCAATAATTAAACGCAAAATATGGAATCAAATTGACTTCTTGCGTTTTACCAAAGTATAATTTGCGTAGGGAGAAATAATATTTCGAATGACAGGAGCAGATATATATGAAAACTTGTAAAGAAAAGGCTTTAGAATGGAATGTTTCTCCACGTTCTGTAAATGATATGTGCAAAAAAGGAAGAATCCAAGGCGCAATAAAAGAAAAAGGATCTTGGTTAATTCCGGATGGTGCTACAAAACCTGTGGATGGAAGAGTATCTACTGGAAAATATATTAAGAAAAATATGGTCGCAAAGGCAGAAGTCAAATCATTGCCAATTGGCATCTCTGACTATGTTCGCGCGCAGGAAGAATATTATTATGTCGACAAGACATTATTAATCAAAGAGTTCCTGGATCAAAAGCCATTGGTATCTTTGTTCACGAGGCCAAGAAGATTTGGAAAGACCCTGAATATGGACATGCTCAGAGTGTTCTTTGAAATATCAGATAAGGATACAAGTAAGTATTTTGCCGATAAAAAAATTTGGCAATGTGGAGATGAGTATCGTTCACATCAAGGGAAATATCCAGTCATATTCTTAACTTTTAAGGATGTTAAATTTGATACTTGGGATGCAACAATAGATAAAATTAGGGGAATACTTCAAGAAGAGTATGGAAGACATCAAGAGCTACTAAATAGTGATAAGCTCTCACAATATGAGAAAGAGTATTTTACAAAGATTATTAGCGCTACAGCTAATGAAGTGGAGCTTACTTCTTCGCTGGAAAGACTATCTAAAATGCTTGCTTCAAATTATGATAAAGCGCCAGTAATCATAATTGACGAATATGATACTCCGATTCAAGAGGGATATTCTAAGGATTTTTATGATGAGATTATTGGATTCATGAGAAATTTCTTTTTAGGAGCATTTAAGGATAATAAGAATTTATCCTATGGTTTCCTGACGGGAATTTTGCGTATCGCTCAGGAAAGTATTTTTAGTGGTCTAAATAATCTAACAGTTAATTCTGTGATGGATGAGGAATACGATAGTTTCTTTGGTTTTACAGAGAATGAAGTAAAGGATATGCTTAGCTACTACGGAGTGTCAGACAAAGAGGAGGAACTTAAAGAATGGTATGACGGATATTTATTTGGTGGCGAAGAAATCTATAATCCATGGTCTGTAATCAACTATATTTCCAAGGGATGCCGCCCTCAGGCATATTGGGTAAACACAGGAAAAAATGAAATTCTTGATGATGTACTAAGAGTGGCTACAGATGATATTACAGAAAGACTATATGACCTTTTACAAGGAGAGAGGGTAATTGCAAGAATTGATCAAAATGTGGTGTATAGATCACTTGCAGAAGATCCAGCGAATATTTACAGTTTATTGTTGGTCGCAGGCTACTTGAAAACTCCTAAAAAGGAACTGCAGGCAGATGGTTCATATTTATGCGAAGTATCAATTCCAAATAGAGAGATTGCAGCTGTATATAAGAGTGAAATCTTGACACATTTCTTGCAGACTGGAGCAATTACGAGAACTACAGCGAATAAGATTGCAGAAAGTCTTTATGCCAATGATTACAAGAAGTTGCAGAGCGCTATTGGAGAATATATGGATAAATCAATCAGCTTCTTCGATGGCGGGGCTGAAGGATTCTATCATGGACTGATGCTTGGATTAATAGCATTAATGGATAATCAGTATAAGATTAAATCTAACCGAGAATCTGGAGATGGTAGATTTGATGTTTGCCTAATTCCAAGAGAGAAAAGATATCCTGGTATTATTTTGGAATTAAAGTGGAAAGAAAAAATAAGCGATGCTGAACTTGAAAAATGGGCAAATGAAGCATTAAAGCAAATTGATGAGTTGCGATATGATTCTGAAATGAGAGAGGATGAAATTACTGAAATCTTAAAGTTTGGAATTGCTTTTTCAGGAAAGAAAGTATGTGTGAGAACTGAATAGAACAAGAATTTAGTGTAAAGGAGCGATATAAAAAATTGACTGGGCAGGTACTGTATGAGCACTTAATCGGTGCGAAGGAAGATGCATCGGATGTAATCGGATTATATCCGATGTTTCCTGACGAAACGGTCAACTTTCTTGTATTTGATTTTGATTGTCATGACGACAAAATTGGTGGAGATGACGGTGCAAACCTTGATCAGGACTGGATGACAGAGGTTAATGCATTCAGAAAGATATGTGAAAACAATGATGTGCCGATTTTGGTTGAGCGTTCGCGTTCCGGAAAAGGTGCGCATATATGGATGTTTTTTGAAAAGCCAATCCCTGCCATTACAGCAAGAAGATTTGGAACAGCACTTTTAACTAAAGGTGCTGAGTCTGTTAATATAAGAAGCTTCAAGTATTATGACAGAATGCTTCCGGCTCAGGATCATATACCGATTAATACAAAAACAGGCAAGCCGGGATTTGGTAATCTTGTAGCACTGCCATTACAAGGACAGGCTTTGAAGTATGGAAATAGCGCTTTTATTGATGAAAACTGGAATGCATACCCAAATCAATGGGAGTGCTTAAAAGAGGCGAAAAAGCTTTCTTATGAAACCGTAGAAGAAAGAATAAAAGAATGGTCAGCAGAAGGAATACTTGGTGTTCTTAGCAATGAGTTTGAAGCGGATTCTGAGGTTTCGAACGATACTAAGCCTTGGGACAAAGCTAAACATCCTTTGCATAAAGAAGACGTTTCCTCTGCTGTTGAGATTGTAATTGCTGACAAGGTTTACATCAATACAAAGAACATGAAACCACGAATGCAAAATGCATTGCGGCGCATGGCAGCTTTTAGCAATCCGGATTTTTATAAGAAGGCTGCAATGGGATTATCAACAAAAGGTATACCGCGAATAGTTTTCTGCGGTTACGATGACTCGGGTTATATTTGTATTCCTCGCGCTTTGCTTGATTCTGTGGTTGATAGATTCAATGAGGTGGATATTCCTTTTTCGCTGACTGATAATAGGTGCACCGGAACACCTTTGGATGTTTCTTTCAATGGAACACTATATGAAGAGCAGATGAGGGGAGCATCGACTATTTTGGAACACGATAATGGCATTCTCGCTGCAACTACTTCTTTTGGAAAGACGGTTGTAGGCGCATATATGATAGCACAAAGAAAAACTAATACCCTTATTCTGGTACATAATACAGAAATTCAAAAGAACTGGATAGAGGATTTAACTAAGTTCTTGGATATAAATGCTGAGCTGCCGGAATATAAGACCAAAACAGGTAGGGTAAAGAAGAGAAAAAGCGTAATTGGAAAGCTATATGCCGGACATAATTCCATGACGGGGATTATTGATGTGGCTATATTCTCATCTCTGGGTAAGGGAGATGATATCAATCCGATTATTGAACAGTATGGAATGGTGATTATGGACGAATGTCACCATGGGGCGGCACAAACTGTCGAGGATGTTATAGGATCGGCAAAAGCAAAGTACGTTTATGGATTGACCGCAACGCCTAAGAGGGAAGATGGACTCGAAAAGAAAGTATTTATGCAGTTCGGTCCGATTAGATTCCGTTATACTGCTAAAGAAAGAGCTGAAAAACAGGGTATTGATCATTTTGTTTATCCGAGATTTACAAGGCTTGTTAGTGCATCTGATCTTAAAGTTACCGAAGCAAACAGAGCGGTTATTGAATGCGATTCCAGAAATGAGCAGATTATTATAGACGTTGAGAACTGCGTTCAAAATGGAAGAACCCCGCTTGTTTTGACAAAGTATAGGGAACATGCGGAACTATTGTATCAGAGACTGCAAGGGAAAGCGGACCATATTTATCTTCTTCAGGGTGGAGGCAGTAGAAAAGCCAAGGATGAAATGAGATTGCAAATGCGGTCGGTTCCGGATGAGGAGTCAGTCATCCTGGTAGCGATAGATAAGTATATTGGTGAAGGATTCAATTACCCGAGGCTTGATACAATGATGCTTACAATGCCTGCGGCAGCTGAAGGGAATATCGAGCAGTTTGCCGGGCGCCTCCATCGAGACTATGAAACTAAGACCGAAGTTATCATTTACGACTATGTAGATTCTCATATTCGTGTCCTTGAAAAAATGTATCATAAACGACTTCGAGCATATAAGAAGATAGGATACAAAATATGCAATAATGTCATTGCTGAAAAGCAAAATGCAAATGCAATCTTTGGTATAGATACATATGAAAAAGTGTATGAGAGAGATTTACAGGAGGCGAATAAAGAGGTCATTATTTCCAGCCCGGGATTAAATCAGGCTAAGGTAAATGCATTTGTAAGGTTTATAAAGAAAAGGCAAGAAGATGGGGTGAAGATTATTGTTGTTACACTTAATCCCGAAGGATACCCGGAAGAAAAGATTGAAGATACAAAGGCTCTTGTACAGGTATTAGAAAACTGTGGCATAAAGGTTAGACTCCAGGATCATATGCATGAACATTTTGCCATCATTGACGATGAAATAGTATGGTACGGAAGCATGAATTTACTTTCGAGGGCAAAGATTGATGATAATCTGATGCGTGTTAAGAACAAAGATACAGCTCAGGAATTATTGGAAATGACCTTCGGATAATAAAAGTATGTGACGCCATTTTGACGTCAACTAGGATTTAAAGTGACGTCATTTTGGCGTCACTTTTTTGGCGAAAATAGTTACTGCCTACCGGGGGAATAGGGTCTTCCTTGGTCCGAAATCTATAGGATTCCGGTGGTCGGAGCGAAAAGTGCCTGCAACTTTTTGCGTATCCTGTTATCTTTTTATCGCGATTTTGATTAGTATTCCATGGTGCGGATGAAGGACACTTATCCTTAAGTGGCCTTGACACTTGAATGAGAATATTAAAAATATAATGATAAGATATTGACAAAAACCTATCATCGGTATACTCTAATGATAGAATCAATTGAAAATACTATCACATGAATTGGGAATAAAATTTGACAGCAACTTATGATGATATTAAGAAGTATCTAGAAGAAGTAAAAGCTGCAATTAATGCTGGAAAATATAGAGTTGAGATGAATGATAAGAGACAGGATAATCAAGATTTGTTTATGGACTATGTAATTACTGAAGAACAAAGAAAACAGATTTTACTGGGGCTTACTCCAATGGATTTTTCAGAGATTCGTCCCAACGATCATAAAGGATTTGAACATGAGATGCTATATGTGTTTGGAAAGGATGTAAATTTATTACGTAGATTTGGCTCTGGAGCGGAACAGGTTTCACTATATATTAAATTTAATAAGTTGGAATCAAGATATGTTATAGTAATTTCATTTCACAAGCAGAAATATCCGCTAAAATATCAATTTAAGTAGAAAAAAACAAAACGAAACACATAATTAGGAGGAAAACAAAATGGCAAAGGAGAGATTGTACGATTTTTGTACTCATTGCAGGGATGACAGAGCATACACACTGCGGAAAAAGATTGTGAAAAAAGAAATAAAAAATAAAACTTATGATTTCGAAATAATGGTTGCTGTATGTGAAGAATGTGGAGAGGAAATGGATATTCCTGGTCTCTTGGATTTAAATATGAAAGCTATTGACGAACAGTATAGACGTGCTGAGGGATTAGTTAGCATAGAAG
This sequence comes from Lachnospiraceae bacterium C10, assembly GCA_900100095.1. GTDB lineage: Bacteria > Bacillota > Clostridia > Lachnospirales > Lachnospiraceae > Weimeria. The sequence continues at coordinate 22,210 of FMTN01000022.1, read as the reverse complement.
ATATCAATAGAATAATGGCAATTTATAATATTGGAAAGGCACCGTTGTCAACTGCATTAGGATTTGGAGAGATCACAATTACACGATACCTTTCAGGACAAATCCCTTCAAAAGAATATTCTGATGTAATTAAAAAGGTTTTATCGAAACCAAATCATATGATTAAGTTATTAAATGATAATGCTGAAAAGATTGGAGAAACAGCTTATAAAAAGGCAATTAAAGCAGCTGAAGAGATTGCGGGAATGTTCTGTATGTCAGACAAAATGATATTAACAATTTCTTACATTTTTGAACAGATGCAGGAAGTTACACCATTGGCGCTACAGAAAATTTTATACTTTATTCAGGGTATATATATGGTAATGTTTGATAAGCCACTATATAAAGAAGATTGTATGGCTTGGGTGCATGGGCCTGTATATGAAAAAGTATATGATTTATTTAAAGATTTCAAATTTAACCCAATTGAAGATAACAGGTTTGCAATATTAAAGGAACGATTTGCAGAATTAGATAATCAGGAAAAGATGGTAATTGATTTAGTAATCAATACATTTGGAAAATATAGTGGAAAAGTCCTTGAGAAGATTACACATAATGAGGCCCCTTGGAAGGATGCACGAAGCGATTATGAACCATTACAACCATCTAGAGAAATAATCAGTAAAGAAGAAATAAAGAAATACTTTAGTAATGTAGCTAATTCTTATGGAATTGATTCAGAAGAGAAATTAAATAGTTACATTCAAAGTTATTTGTAAGGTATGTAAGAGAGAAATCTCTAAATATAGAAAAAACCAGAGTTTTTACTCTAGCTGTTCCCTTGTCAAAGTGAACCCTTGACTTTTTATTCGCAAAATAATAATAACAAGGGGTACCATTTTGGCAAGGAGATTATGCAAAGGTACACGAAATGGCTGTAATGGTAAGGTATTACATTGAAAGTGTTCGCATCATAGAATATAATAAAATAGATGAGTTTTGATTGGATTATGGAGGTTTGATGTGAAGGATATAAAAAAAGATCCCTTTGAGGAATATATAAAAAATCTTCCTCCTACAAGAAAAGAACTTGGACAAGCTTGGCAGGCTGCGATTGGGTTGCAGGATGTTGATGGATTAAAACCATCTGAATACTTGTATGAGACTGCAAAAAAGAACATTGACGGTGAAATCTCTGTAGATGAGGCCGGAGACTTAATCAATAGTTATTACGAGAGTAAAGACGGTCGTTCTGAGGTTGAGACGCGTACAGAAGAGGCAGATAAAGTGTCTGCAAGAATTGCAAAAATCTTATCTGAGAAGGCATTTACGTTTTCGCCTACACAATATTTATCTATTCATCGCGAGCTGTTCCTCGGTATTTATTCCCATGCAGGAAAAATCAGAGATTATAATATCACGAAAAAGGAATGGGTTCTTGATGGAGATACAGTATCTTATGGTGGAGCTACTGAACTTCGAGAAACGCTGGATTATGATTTCTCTCAGGAAAGGGATTTTCGCTATAACGGTTTAACAATGGATGAGGTGATTCATCATTTAGCGGTTTTTATTTCCAGACTTTGGCAAATCCATGTGTTTGAGGAAGGCAATACCAGAACGACAGCTGTGTTTTTAATAAAGTATCTTCGCATGCTTGGATTCGATGTCGAAAATGATTTGTTTGCGGAGCACTCTTGGTATTTCCGAAATGCTTTGGTTAGGGCAAATTATAATAGCATAAAGAATGGTATCTATGAGACGACAGAGTTCCTTGAAATGTTTTTAAGGAATCTTTTGCTGAATGAGAAACACGAGCTTCACAATAGAGAAATGCATGTTAGTGGTAAATTTTTATTGGGTCACGATGACCCGATAAATGACCCAATAAATGACCCGATAAAATTAGATGGACGTGAGCTTAAAATTATAGAGTTGTTACGAGAAGAAACTGGCTTAACACGAAAAGAGATGGCAGCTCGTTTAGATTGCTCGGATTCAACAATTAAGCGGTGCCTGCAGTCTATGGTTGAAAAGGGCGTACTGAAACGAATTGGCTCAAATAAAAAAGGTGAATGGATCATATTAGAAAAGAAGTAATACAAACAAATATATTTTTACCGAATTACGGAGGATAAAGCATGGATTATCTAACATCGGCAGAATGTGCAAAGAAATGGAATGTGTCTCAAAGAAGAGTAGCAATATATTGTAAAGAAGGACGAATTGAAGGAGCTTTTCTTATGGGAAGGATGTGGCTGATTCCAAAAGATGCGAAGAAACCGGAAGATCCTAGAAGAGCTCGTAAAATTGAGCAGGATAAGAAATGATTGTGGACTCAGTGAGTCCACAATCCAGGCAGCTATCGCTTAGAAATAATTTGAGTCGGTATGGTTTTGCCGGTCGGGATATCGGAATATGAACTTTCAGAATTGATGCCAGATGATAGTAAGGATAATTATTGGAGAGGCGGATAGATGAATCTCTTTGAAGAAATCGGCGAAGATTTATTTCGGCCGCTTACGGGAATTAATAAAAGAAAATATGTAGATCTTCTCGCTCTTGCGTGGGATAAATGTAAACGTATGCCCATGTATGCCGTTGAAAAGAGCACTATTTTCGATATGGCGGAAGAATATTTCCTGGGGCTTGATGAACAGATAGAGTTGGATGACGACGAGAAAGAGGGACTTGATAACGGTTCTTCTGATGCACGTATTATTGCGACCGGATTTGTTCGGAGACTACGGGATACAGGATGGCTTATTGAAAAAGAAGGAGAATACGAGGAAGAGTCTAAGATAGCAATCAATTACAAGGTTGTTCCCATAATAAAATCGTTTCAGGAAATTGTAAGCCCTTCAATCATCACGTATAAAGGAAAACTGTTTAAAATATATTCGATGTTTGAACATATATCCGAACATGGAAGTCCTTATGAAGGTGTTCTGAAGGAGGCATCGGAGGACTTTGATAATCTTAACCAGGCACTTCGTATTCTGGCAGCGTCGATAGAGGATCATATCAATACATTGACTTCAGGCAAGAAACCGGAGGAGGTGCTGGAATTCTTCGAAAAGTACGAGGAGAAGATCGTTGTGGGATCTTACCACCGTTTTAAAACGAATGATAATTTGTTCTACTATAGGACGAGCCTATATGAAAGCCTCGATAAATGTGAAGATACTCTGATGGATGCATTGGTAGCTGATTATATTGATACGGAACGTGTCGACAAGGAAGAGGCTACTATTCGGGTAAAGGAACTGATTCAGAAGATCCGTATGGACATAGAAGAGATGGAAGCAATCATGCGAACCATTGATGACAGACATATTCTCTATAGAACCAGGGCTGTACAAAAGGCACAGTTTATGCTCCTCTCTGATGGAAGTGTAAAGAGTAAGATTAATAACCTGCTAAGGTTCTATGCAAGTGAGATAGAGTCAAAAAATGACATCTATGAAGAGGACTCGACTTGCATTTATGATGTGTTCCAAATCTTTGGACAGAACTACTTTGACAGTTCATCACTTGCTACACCGGTAAAGAAAAGAAAGGCTACACCAATCGACCTAATGTTGATGGGAGAAGAGCTTGATCTTGATCTGGTCAATGAGAAAAACAGGGAAATGATGGAGTATATTCGTAATGCTCTGACATCGGAGAATGTTAATGCATATGCGAAGAGCATATTGGAAGGAAAGACAGCTGTTTCTGCGGGGCATGTATTTGAAGAAAACCCGGATGATCTTGTAAAGATTATCGGATTGTTTACGTATCAAAACTCTCCGGAAAGAGAGTTTGATATTAAGAGCAAGGATACTTTTGTGGAATGTAATGGTATTCGGTTTAAAGAATTTATTGTGGAAGGACGGAAGGCATAGGTATGGCTGTAGATATCAAAGAAGAAATAGCAAATTACTTGCTGAATAATTGTTTTCTCATCGGGAATGTTGATTCTACAAGAGAAAAATACTACTACGTGATCAACCATGAAGAAGCCTTTCGAAGTATATTCCAACCAATCGGATATACATTAGTTATCCATAGGAATTTGCGAGTGGTGCAGCTTGTGAATAATCATGGAACAGGAAGACTGTCATTGAAAAAGTATGAAAGTATCATGCTTTTGATATTCAGACTTCTCTATGTTGAGAAGAGAGAAAGCCTCTCTACCAATATTGACGAGGTTGTTGCGACTGTTGAGGAAGTAAAGAATGAATATGAGAAATTGAACCTTCCTAAAAAGTTTGATCGCGCTCTTTTGGAAGATTCGATGAGAAATATTAAGAGATACAATTTGGTACAGCCGTTGGATAAGCTTCTGGATATGAATGCGAGAATACAGATTTATCCGTCGGTTATGCTTGCGATGCCTGATGCCAATATCAGTAAAGCATATGAGCAGACCAGTGCATATTTGCAGCAGTACGTAAATTCAGACGAGGAGGAAGAAACAGATGATTAAAATGACAAGACTTCGTCTGATTAACTGGCACAATTTCCAGGACGATACGATTGATTTTAAGAACATAACCTATCTTCTCGGAGTTAATGCCGTGGGTAAGACAACGATCATGGATGCCATTAGATACTGCCTTACTACTAACAAAGATTTTAATACTGCCGGAAATAAAAAGAGCGGAAGAACACTTCTGGGCTCTGTTCATCAGAAACAGAGAGCAGAGGACAGTTATTTGCGCCCCGGGCATACAGTTTCATATATTGGTGTCGAATTTAGGGATGAAGCAATAAACAAGACCTTTGTAATCATTGTACGTGTAGAGTCGGAAACTCCCAAGCAGGATCTGAAAGGTGTAACCCAGGATTGGTATATAACGAAGCCGGGATATAGCCTTGAGGACATTCCGTTCTTTACGACTGTGAAAGAAGGCAAGAGACCTACTTCCAGAGATGCTTTTAAACTTGATAATAAGGGTATGGACAGGGCATCTAATCAGACAGATGCCAGAAAACGTATCTGCAGGATCCTAGGGATAGGCGATTCTGAATCGCCCATAGGAAAGAAATTCAATGAAGTGTTCCACATGGGAACGAGCCTCGAAGATATCAAGGATATTCGTGAATTTATATATACATACATACTTCCGGAACCAGAGGTCAATATTGAATTCTTGCAAAAGGATATGCAGGAGTTAGAGCGCCTTCAGGAGATATTACAGGAAGCTCAGGAACGTGAGAAACTTCTTGAACAGATTAACGAAAGGATTATAGAAGCCAAAGAGAAGTATGCGAAAGTAAAAGTAAACGAGTTGCTTGTCGCATATGCCGAATATCAGGGAAATGAGGAAGAACAACAAGATAATCTGCAGCTGATCGAACAGTATGAGTCAAGTATAGAGGTACTTGAGCGAAAAATAGCAGAGTTATCTCAAAAGGAAAAAGAAGCGGCAGATCTTTTGTATCTGGCAAAGAAGGCTGCCGAAGATGATGAAGACAATAAGGAGTTAACTGCTTTACAAAAAGAAAACGAAAGCAGGAAATCATCTTACGAAACGTACTGCAAACAAGCGGCTATCTATGAGACGTTACTGTCTGAGTTGAAATCACTCGGGAAAAAACTGTCCAGATCCGGCATTGCATGTGAATGGGATGAAAACATCCTTGAAGATATCGATGCTACAGAAGAAGAGCATTTATCAGAAATCAGGGCGGCGAGAAGTGCCTTGAATGCTATTCGCGAGACGATTAAAGACAAGGATGCTGATTTCAGAACCCATATCAGGGAATTGGAAACAATCATTGCAGAACTTGAAAGTATGATTGCAGAATTGTCGTCCGGAAAGATGCCTTATCCGAAGGAAGCGCTTTTGGTCAGAGATCAGATCAATGAAGCGCTCCTGGCAGAGAACAAGGCCGAAGATGCGAGACTTCTGTGTGAATGGCTTTATATGAATGATGACAGCTGGCAAGATGCGGTTGAGAGCTATTTGAATACTCAAAGATTTAACATTATTGTTGCTCCTGAGAATTACCTTTTAGCAAAGAAGGTTTTTATTTCTTTAGGAGATAGTGTTAAGGGAATAGGTCTTGTCGATACTCGAAAGCTAAGTGGCAACCACCATAAAGATGAAGGTTTCAGATATCTTAGCGATACGGTCGAGTCAGAGAACGTTCACGCTAAGCGCTACGTCGATTTTATCATGCACGGAGTTGTATGCTGTGAAAGTGCGGATGACCTTGAAAATCATAAGAAGAGTGTAACAAGGGATCGCCTGAGGTTTCAGAATTTCACTTTACAGAGGATGTCTAAGCAAGAGCACTATATTGGTTTTGATGCTATCCAAAAGAGATTGGATAAAACTAAAACAGAGCTGGCCTCCAGACAGCAGCAACTTTACAACATTAAAGTGCGAAAGAAGGCGTTTGACGATGTCTCGTCTTCGTATGACAAATTCACTTCCGGGAATAAATTCGAACAGATGGAGGAATATTCCGAGTCAAGAGAGAAGGCAATTGGAATTCAGTTTGATATCAAAAAAACGGAAGAGCGCATAGAAGAATTAACAAAGAATCCGATTCTTCGTGCGATGTTTGATCATGTCAGCGAATGCGAAGAAAATCAGAGAAAGATTAATGATGAAGTGACTTCTGAAAAGGCTAAGAAGCAAAATCTTGAGGCTGATATCAAAAAACTCTGTAAACGCAATGAGGAACTTGCTGAATTGCTCGATGGAGTTAGAGTGGAATATGAGAAACAGCTCGATGGCGCGGAAGAGTACTCCGGCGAAGTGATGAAGAAATATGCGGATGAGCGTAAGACGAGGAAAGCGACCGATATTTCGCGTATCTTCAGAAGTACCGCAAATCAGCAGAGTATCGCTTTGAACAATTACCTGAATCAGTATCTTATTCCCTTGCAGAATAAATATACGGCTACTTACACATGTGATTTTCCTGAAGGGATTGGTGGTGCTACAAGATACCAGCAGGAGTACCTTGCGCTTAAAAATATTGAGCTGGAACGTCATAAAGCGGAACTGGCGCAGGCACAGATCCGTTGTAAGGACAGATTCCGTAAAGAAGTTCTGTTCCGCATGAAAGATGATATTTTGCGTGCACGACAGCAATTTAAGCAGATCAATCGAGTTATGGAGAACCTCAGATATGGTGAGGAGAGTTATCGATTCGGGATTGATCGAAGCAAAGATAAAGAATTGGGAATGTTCTATGACATCATAATGGACAAGGACAATCAGCAGATTGACCAGGATAATGAAATCATGATGTATCTTGCTGAAGCCAATAAATCTGAAGTTTTTGAAAGTCAGATTGAAGATTTCATGAGTCGTATCATGATTGATGTGGAAGAACATGCAAAAGAGAACCTTTCCGGAAATAAAACCGGTGCCAAGAGTATGGGAATGTATGTTGATTACAGAACATATCTTGATTATGACATCATTGTGAAAAATAATGTTACCGGAATAGAGGTTCCGCTGTCAAAGGTAAGTGGAGAAGGAAGTGGAGGAGAGAACCAGGCACCTTTCTATGTCGCTATCTGTGCGTCACTTCTTCAGATTTACGAACAAAACCCTGACGGATGTATCAAGCTCGTTTTGCTTGATGAGGCGTTCAATAATATGACCAGTGACCGTATTGAGCCGATGATGAACATGTTCAAAACATTGAATCTTCAGCTCGTTCTTATTGCGACTGCGGAAAAGGCTACTGCGATTCTGCCTTATTGCGATATAACATACTCGATTGTTAAGTCTGGAAATAGAAATGCGATTGGTGTCTTCGAAAGGACTGGTGCAAATGGAGTACAGTAAAGACATTATAAGCCGGTTGCTGGATATCTATGAACGAAGAAACGGATATGCCAAAAGACCAGAGGAATTGCGGTCTATACAGTTTGAGGTTTCAAAGAAATATCCGATTTACAAGGATCGGTATGATAACGAGAAGTATAGAGATATCAACACTGCGATAGAAAAAAATGTTGCAGCCGGTTTGATCATTGCTGAAAAGGATCAGACTGGCCGGTATTCAAAGATTAAGCTTAATATTGCAAGGGTTGATGACTGTTATGTGTTGTTAAAAAGAACAAGCATACCGGATCAGTGCAAAGAAGTTTTGAGCGTTTTGGAGAAGGTTGATTGTTCTGAATCCGATTTTATTAATCGGATAGTAAATGATTTTTGTGAGCAGATTAAAGTATATAAGAAACTCCCTTATGATCTGGGATACGACGCGAGACGGGTAGAAGAAGTGCTGCAGGTCCTTGCGACTGTGAGCAAACTTACAGCGGAGACATATATACGAAATTTCTCGACGGCATTATTCAAGGATTCAAAGAGATTTCAAAGAGAGTATAGATCGACGATAGAAAACATTTTGTTTGATTATACGGATGACGTTGTAGAAAAGGATGATATCCTTGGATATTACAATCTATACGAGAATCCAACATATGTGCTTATCAAAGGAAACGCGCGGATTTGTTTTGATGAATCGGTTATCGAATTATCAGAGATGCCTGGAGGTATTGCTCTATCCAATGGATCTCTTGCAGGGATTCATAAGCTTTCAGTAAAAGCGGATAAGGTAATAACTGTTGAGAATCTCACCACCTATCACGATTGTGATGAACCGGATGCAGTATATATCTATCTGGGAGGTTATCATAATACTTCAAAGCAGAAACTTCTTGAATTGATATATGAAAACAACGGTGATAAGGAATACTATCACGAAGGCGATCTTGATGTATATGGATTCCTGATTTTAGAAAATCTGATTTCAAAGACCCAGATTCCTTTTAAACCTTTGCTGATGGATGTCGAGACAATAGAGCGGTTTTATCGTGCAGGATTATATAAGACCTTAACAGCCCGGGACAGAAAGATGATTGATTCAAAAAAGGATGGACAGCTTTCAGCATATAAGGATGTTTTAGAGTACATGCTGGAATATAATTGCAAGGTTGAACAGGAATCAATCAAGGCTGTGGGACTGGTTGAGAATAATAAGATGTAGATGACGCCATTTTGACGTCAAGTGTTTAGAAGAGTGACGTCGTTTTGGCGTCACTTTTCGCTTACTAAAAATATGTGGTTAACTTGGGGTAATAGGGATCTCCCTAATCCGGAACGATAGGATTCCGGTGGGGTAGCAAAGAGATAGTAAGAATCGTATTCTTCACAATGGAGAAAGCCAATGAAAAGATGGACAATATATGTTCAAATACATTGATGAAGACGGAAATGCTAAGTATTTCTACAGCTGGAAACTGGATAAAAATGATCCGACTCCCAAGGGCAAACAAGTGAACTGTCACTACGGGAAAAGGAAAAGCAGATGGAGCAAGATTTGTTTGAGGGCATTGTGCCAAGTTACAAGTTTGTGATCAATATCATCAAGAAAGAGGCGTTCGGACGGATGCGGAATTCTGATAACCGATGATGCAAAGCCAGTATCTTGAAGGAATAGATCCCTCTGGATGCTGGCTTTTTATATTACAAGTACAATGACAAGCTGGTACTTTCTGTGTAATATTTTTATTTGAAGATTAGTTTGAATAAGGGAGCAGTAAAATAGCGCTATGTTTAGATGAGGTATGATAGCAACAAAAAAATTAGTAAAAAGATACACAAATTTAACTTTACAAAGTAGACCCATGATGATAAGTTGATAATATGTACGAGAATAACATAAAACAGAGTAAATTTCGATGAATAGTTAACATTATGGAGCGAGAATATGAATTTGTATTATGAATTGTTACAGTATCCAGTTTTTTCCATGAAAGAAGTAAATGCACTGTATTCAAGTGAACGGACGGCAAGAGTGGCTTTGGGCAAGCTTCTGAAGGGGAATATGGCATTAAAAATCCGCAACGGATTATACACGTGCGTGAGTGGGGAAAATGGCGGACCGGTGGCGAACAGATTTCAAGTTGCCAGTGCTATCACGCCATCTTCTTATGTATCCCATCATACCGCCTTTGAGTATTATGGAACTGTCGATCAGGTCTTCTATGAGGTTTATGTTGGCTCTCAGACACGTTTTCATGACTTTGAATTTGACGGATACACCTATCATTATGTTAAAGAGCAAATGAGGGACGGCATAGTTTCTCCGGAGTTTAGTGGCGGTATAAAGGTTACGGATAAGGAGCGGACGATAGTAGATTCCATAAAGGATCTGAATCGCATCGCCGGTCTGGAAGAGGTTCTTTCATGCGTTGTGTCCGTGAACAGTATTGATGAGACAAAAATGCTAAAGTATTTGGCTGAATATGATAGTGCCTTTTTATATCAGAAGACCGGTTTTATTTTTAGTGAATATCAGACAGAGCTAGGTATAAGTGATAATTTTATAAAGATATGCAAGGATAGGAGTGGAAATTCAAAGCGATATCTGACAAACGGTATAAGTGAGCCCGGATATTCGGGGGAATGGAAGCTGGTATACCCAAAGAATATAAAGCGAATGAAAAACGGAGGGATAGAAGATGCCACAATATAACAGAAGTATATAGCATCGCTTATGAAGCTGACAGAAAAAGAAATGGAGTATATGGAAAGGTTTATAGCAAAGGAATATAAACCGGAGTTACTTTTTGAGGATCTTGAGATTATTGAGCGATTGAGAGATCATCCGATGGCGCTGTGGAAATGCAAATGATATTAAGAAAGAATGAGCGGTTGTCCTTGGAAGGGGATGACCGTTTTTAGAATACGCCAGTAGCAATCAAGGTCATAGGCTTTTCCTAACGCACACGACATAGGAAGTGCGGAATGCATAATGAGGAAGCCTTTAGGTTGTGACTTTATGCGTATCCTGTTATGTTAAATATTTTTGTCGTGCCGGGTGATGTCCAACACTTGGTAAAATCGCAGAAGATTTGCAGAGTACTGATTTTTCAAGGAGTTAAGATGTCTGGATAATCCGACAGAGGGGACTGGCCTTTGGAAACGTACTTGGTCAGACACTCTGTTCGGCATGATTTTTTGGCGCAGGAAAGTTGCAGATGATTGACTCTCCAACTGAGAGATAATAGGATGTACCTGTTCAAAAAAGAAATCAAATACCTCCGAGTCGATGACTTTTTTGCCATGCAAGTAGATTTTGAGCTACATTCTTCCTATCCCTGCATCACATCAGCGGAGCGGCGAGCCTTAAGATCAGCTGGCTAAAGCGCAGGAAGGCGCCACGGCCTGATGCATAGTAGTCAGTTACTTCATTAGATACTTCGAAGATTCTTTCAAAGTCCTCTTTTGTCTGCTTTACTGCGTCGCAGTCAGCATAGAGACAGCCGTTTTCAAAGTGCAGGTAGAGGCTGCGGTAGTCCATGTTTATTGTACCACAGGTAGCCACAAAATCATCACTGATGCTCATCTTGGCGTGGCAGAAGCCCGGGGTGTACTCAAAAATCCTGACGCCATTTCTTGCCAGTGCATTGTAGTAGGATCTTGTGAGACTATATACTATCTTTTTGTCCGGGATGCCGGGGGTGATGATCCTGACATCAACGCCGCGTTTTGCGGCAAGTGAGAGGGTGTGAGCCATCTCGTCCGTGATGATGAGGTACGGAGTGATGTACCAGGCATAGTCATGTGCCATCTCGGCGATGCTCATATACACCTCTTCACCGACCTGCTCATTATCCATGGGGCTGTCTGCATATGGCAAAACATAGCCGTGTTCGCGGGAAGTGTAATTGTATTTTTTCAGATATTTGTCGAAAACCACATCATCGATGTCGCTATTCTTGACGGCATTCCACATCTCAAGGAAGGTCACGGTCAGAGACCTCACTGCATCGCCCTCGAGCCTTACGCCTGTGTCTTTCCAGAATCCAAAGGGCTCTGAGAGATGGAAGTACTCATTGGCAATATTGTAGCCCCCGGTGAATCCCACTTTTCCATCTATAACTGTTATTTTTCTGTGATCCCTGTTGTTGAGAAATAGGTTGAGTCCGGGAACAAAGGGATTGAAAACTTTTGCCTTTATTCCTTTTGCATTGAGTCGTTTAACAAAGTCGGTTGTGATAAAACCGATGCTTCCCATGTCGTCGTAAAAAACTCTGACTTCGACACCCTCTTTTACCTTCTCCTCGAGAATGTCCTGAATTCCGCGCCAGCTCTCAGCATCTTCAATGGCGTGATACTCCATGAAGATAAATTCTGTTGCCTTTTTTAAGTCCTCTTTCTGTGCTTCAAGGCCTTTTGCAGCATCGTCATAGTATATGATATCGGTATTATTGTATACGGGGTAGCCAGAGTATTTCTTCAGATAGTGGGTGATTCCTGCAACATGCCTGTTTTTTTTCGCAAGCTTTTTTTGCACATCGGCATTGTCAGGTAAAAGCGGCAAAAGAACCTCATCTATTTTTTTGTATCTGTTCCGCATAGTTTTGGTGCTCCTGTTCATGCCGACAATCAGGTAAAACACAATTCCGGCTACCGGGAACGCGAGGATCAGCATGATCCAGGGAAGCTTGATGGACGGCGTCCGGTGCATCGAATATATTCCCAGGACCACAAAAAAGCTAATTAGTGACATGAACTCTGAAAACCACCACAAGGTCTTGTTTAGCCAGAAAAAACCCCAGATAAACAGTAAGACATTGATGAGAATTGATATGACCGCGATTATCATCCTGAAAACGCCGTTTTTTACAGAAGCTTTTTTCTCCATTGTAGTGGCTTGTGTGTTCATTTCTTTCCTCCAGATTAATTGAATGATCAAACCTACTAAATATTATATAACATGGCATGGTATTAAAGAACAGGTAGAAATCCTTTGTTTTCAAGCATTTGACGAAGGAAAGAATTGAATTTACAACTTTTAAAATTGCTGCGATACGAATTATAAAAAATGAATATGAAGGACACTTATCCTTAAGTGGCCTTGGCTACTACAAAACAAACCCGTCCTAGGGTGTCAAAACCAGGAAAATGATGCTGTAGATTGACACTCTGGGGCGGGTTTGTTATTTGACTTTTCCACAATATATCTACATATATTTCAATGAAATATACTATATCTCAATTTGGTTTCAAAAAAAAGGAATTGTTAATTGCGAAAATGCAATTTATAATTAAATTTATGAAAAGACTAACTATTAGAAGTCAAGTCTGAAACTTAAGATTTAGATCAAAACGCAGAAATGCGATTTGTATAGTGGCTGGGACTTATATTTCCAGCAATCAGTTCCTTGAAAATTGCATGACAAACAGAGCATCCGATTGGGTGCTCAAACAGAAAAGGTATATCTGATTGATTAGCTTGGAGAGTAAGCCTGTCCGGTTAGTTCCATCCTATAGATCGTTCGGATCAGCTTTTTCGCCGCATGTGATATGGCTACATTGTAGTGCTTGCCCTCGGATATTTTTCTTCCGAGGTAGATGCTGAAGGATTCATCCCATTTACAGACAAACTTTGTGGCGTTAAAAAGCGCATACCGTAAGTATCGTGACCCACGTTTCTCCATGTGCGAGTGTGATGAATTAAGCTGACCGGATTGATATGTTGACGGAGATAATCCTGCATAAGCGAGAATCTTGTCTGCATTATCGAAGCGCTCAAAATCACCTACTTCCGCCAGAATCATCGCTCCCATACGGTAACTGATACTGGGGATGGTCATTATCGGGGATTGCATTTCATCCATGATTGCTTTTATGGAGGCTTCGATTTCTTCAATCTCTTCGGAAAGTATCCAGATGAGATGAATGGTATGTCGTAGTTCCATGGATTTTGCGTCCATAGGTGTGCCGATAGAATCGATGGCAGCATTCCTGATCTCGATAGCTTTATCACGGCTGTAATGCCCTCTGGATGAGTTTTCAAGAATCTTTTTGAGATGAGTCAGATGACATCCAGCACTTTAATCGGCACCTGGAAGCTCTTCTAAAAGTGTGTAGACAGAGTTCTGGTGAAGCGTTGGGACAAGCTTTTCCAGTTCAGGGAAAAGAATGTTTACAAGCCTTGCCAGAGATGCTTTGAGCTTGGAACGTTCATGAACCTTGTCAAAGCGATAGCGGGTTGATAACAACGGTCGGGAAAACTTTATCAACGAGCGACGCCAGAAGATTGTTAGAATAGTGACCGGTAGCTTCAAGACCTACTTTTATTTCTGTCTTGTCAGAAGTCACTTCTTCGATTCTGGAGAAAAGCTCATCAAAACCGACCTTGTCATTTGAGATGGTGAAGACTGGATAGAGCTTCCGGCTTTCGTCGTCAAGAATACAGCATTCATGCATGTCCTTGGCAACATCGATACCAACATAGATCATAAATGAGATCCTCCTAAAAAAGTATTTGATGCTGCTGTTATAAGATCCACAGGGCTCTTTGTGTGCTGTAACCTCGTTCTACATAAACCGTCATGCGGTATCTAACTGATTAACAATTAAACAAAGAGACTGTGGTTGGAGCCTTTCTAAAACCATCAAGTGGTAGGAGGTGTAAACCAATCCACAGCATCTTTAACAGCATACCCGATACCTATAGAAAGGAGAAAAAAGAGTTCAGAGTAGGTTTAAAGGATTCTTTTATAATGATAATGACTAAATATAAGATGGATTTGCATGTACATACGCCGGCGTCAAAGTGCTATAAGGACGAGAAAAAAGATGAATCTTATTACGGTATTTTGCGTGAAGCGGTTCAAAAAAAAGTATCATTAATTGCAATTACTGATCATAATACTATAGCTGGTTATAAGCATTTTTTTGAACTTAAAGATAAGTTGCTTAATGAAAAGAAGATTTTATCTGAGTTCCAGGACGAAACACCATCAATTAAAGAACGTATAGATAGTATTGATGATATTCTTTCATTATATAATAAGGTTTGGATTTTACCAGGTGTCGAGATTACATTAAATCCAGGTGTACACATTATTGTAATTGCTTCAAAAGATAATGTTGAAGACCTTTCCATTATACTTGATCAAGTAGGATATAATGAAGACATGAGGGGATCAGATTCTGATTTTTTGCCTAACTTTGATGTTCATAATTTTTTGAATTTACCAATATTACAAGACAAGATAGTATTTGCTCCGCATATTGATAGTGACAAAGGTATATATAACGTGTTGTCAGGGATATATAGAGCAGCGGTCTTTAAATCTGATATTATTTGTGCAGTATCGTGTAATTCATCTACACAACTAGAAAAAATACAAAAGTTGATTAAGAATGATCCTAATTATCGTAGAAATTATATCTGGGCGTATTTAAATGCATCTGATGCACATACTATTAATGATGTTGGAAGTAAGACATCATATGTAAAGCTTGAAAGAAAGACGTTTGAAGATTTAAAAAATGCATTAATGAATTCAACTGAGTTTGTATCAGATATTGAACATCAGGGCATAGAAATGTTTATAAAATCCTTGATTAAACGCCAACGAGTAATTATGGTTTCGGATGATAAAATTATTAAAGATGAATTTGACGAGATACTATGTGCTGCGTTGAATAGTGAATATAGATGTGTATTACTTGGAGTTGGTAAAGATGCACGGTTAAATGGTACTAGCTTTTCTGAGGATGATGTTGAAAAAATAGTAAAAAAAGCAAGTGAAAATATTGTAAATTTCAATGATAATAGTGTTGGGTTCATATCAGAAAAAATGGGAAATGGTAAGTCGGTTCATGTAGTTTTATTAAGGAATTTAGCTACGGAGCTTTGTTATGTTAAGTCGACTGATGAGGTATATATATATTCTAAAGAGAAAAGAAAGGCCAAGATATCAGAAATAGAAAAAATAGTGCAGAATAAATTATTGGCCGGTCTTGAAAAGTTTCAGGCAAAAAATGATAATACTATTTCGGTGATTCAAGAAAACCTGAGTACTGTTCAATATCCAATTGAAAAATATAAATTGTTAAAGTCTTTGGAAGCTGGAAAGAGGTTTTTAGCAGACTTAGTTGACTTTAAACATATAGAGGTGAAGAACAATCCTAACATATGGGATGAGTTTACTGTTGGGAATGCAACGGGCACTGTGTTTATGGCTAAAAATGAAGAGATTGTATTGGATTTTGCTGTATTAAGGTTTTCATGTCCGCAAAGTAAAGAAGCATTTGACAAAGATATATTAAATAATATGTTTGAATTGGATGATTCATATATTGTGATTACTAACAGGGGGGGAACTTATTTAGCTGAAATAAATCCGGAAGAAAAAAATACTTTTTATGTTGATAGCGATGCGGATTATATATGTATAAAACTAAGTGATGAAAGTCAAATAAGTAAATATGCTCTAATTGCATGGCTAAAATCTAAAGCTTTTCTATGGTATATTACGAGAATTGCTGGTAGTACCAAGTTGTATAATCCGATGGTGTATAATTCTATAATTATACCCGGTATTCGTTGCTTAAATGTTGGGGGAGAAATTGAAAATATTTCTAAGAAGATAATACATGAAGAAAAGAAATTCTTAGAAAAAAAGGATATGATTGAAAATAAAAACCTAATTAATCCTGAGAATGAGGAAGAATACATAAGAGAGATAAACGATTTGGCGGATTCACACAACAATACTGTTAATGGGATGTTTAATCAAGTTGACGAGATAATTTTTAATGAGTTAAAAATAAATGAGCGACAGAAAGAAATTATTAATAATGATTTGATAGCATATGATTTGGCTATTGAAGATTCTATTGAAGATGAGCAAGAGTGTAGATGATAGTACAAGTACTATGATTCAATTGATTGTTTTAGTAACTTCTGGCCCAATGGGCCAGAAGTGATGTAAGACAGGAGAAATCCTGTTTTATATTTGGCACATTAAAATCCAATGGATACAGGCAGTTCAATACGGCCTATGTTGAAATAGGCAAGAAGAACGGTAAAAGTGAGCTTGCAGCAGTAGCATAGCTTTTGACATGTTCTGATGGCGAGCAGAGGGCAGAGGTTTACGGCTGCGCATCTGATCGCCAACAGACCGGGATCGTCTTTGATGTGGCCGCTGATATGGTCCGGATGTGCTCTTCGCTTGCGAAGAGGGTGAAGATAAACGCCTCACAGAAGAGGCTGACTTATCTCCCTACCAACTCATACTACCAGGTACTTTCTGCCGAGGCATACACAAAACACGGGCTGAATTGCCACGGGGGGTATGATGAGCTTCATGCGGCTCCAGACAGAAGGCTCTTTGACGTCATGACAAAAGGATCCGGGGACGCGAGAAAACAGCCGCTGTTCTTTTTAATAACGACGGCGGGTACAGATACACACTTCATCTGCTATGAGCAGCACATGAAGGCGCTCGATATTCTTGAAGGGAGGAAGGTTGACCCGACCTTTTATCCCGTGATCTACGGAGCAGATAAAGATGATGACTGGACGGATCCGAAGGTCTGGAAGAAAGCGAATCCCTCACTCGGTGAGACCATCGATATTGAGAAGGTAGCTGCGGCATGCAAGTCGGCGCAGCAGAATCCTGCGGAGGAGAACACATTCAGAAAGCTCAGGCTCGATCAGTGGGTTGCGCAGGCCGTCCGCTGGATGCCAATGCAGTCCTGGGATGAATGTGCCTTTGGGATTAATGAAGACGAGCTTTTGGGAAGGGAATGCTATGGCAGGCTTGATCTGTCATCGACCTCTGACCTTACGGCATTTGTCCTCGTGTTCCCTCCAAGGAGTGATGACGAGAAGTTCATCGAAAGGCTCGGTGAGAAATATAACATCAGGGAAATAACCTTCGACAGGTGGGGAGCGGTGCAGATAAGCCAGGACCTTGATGGCATGGGCTTTACAGTAGTAGCCTTCGGGCAGGGCTACAAAGACATGTCACCACCCACGAAGGAGTTGATGAAGATCGTGCTTGTAAAGCGCATAGCACACGGCGGCCATCCGGTACTGAGATGGTGTATGGATAATGTATTTGTCAGGACTGATCCGGCCGGCAACATCAAGATGGACAAGGAGAAGTCCACAGAGAAGATCGATGTTGCGGTAGCCCTTGTCATGGCCTTGAACGTGCGATCTGGCATGAAGGCGCAGGATCAGTCTATGACGAGCGGGGGATTCTCTTCATCTGATGTTCCGATAAGCCGGAATAACGCTTCTTTCCCAGCCCATGCTAATATCCCGGATACGGTAGAGGACTGGCTTGACCAGTTTAATACTTTCTCCATATATCAGGTTCTTCCTCAATTCGTTGAATTGTGGGACTTAAACATCAAGACGGATGCCGAGGCTAAAAAAACTTCGAAAAACTGAAAGGGAGATGACAACTCCGCTGTTCCTTCTTCGCTGCCTGCAGATCGGGTTATCCTTGCGAGACCTTGACCTGCTGACAGTGGGGATGGTGAATGATATCTTCGTAGAAAACTAGAACGATGACTGCGAGTATGCGACTATGGCAACGCAGGAGGATTTTGATTCCTTCTGACTTATTCTTTATTGTATAATTGTTGATAATAGTACATATTAAGGAAATCGGAGGGAATACAAGTGGTTGAGTATAGAAATTTCTGCTGGTTTTGTAAACTACCAGTCGATAGTGGAAGTAACAGCAGATGCCCTGAGTGTGGATGGCTTATCTGTTCATGTGGACATTGTAAGAAAGATTGCCCTACAGGGAATCTTCGTGTTCAAATGAAGATAAAGGAAAAGGATGAAAAGTGGAAACATAGATTTGATGAACTGCATAACGAAATAAATAATCAGATGATAGACGCTCTAAAACCATATCATTCACAAACCTCAGAGTATTTTGTGGCAGATATACTATGCTTACTTGTCGGATATGCTATCTCTAATATGGAAATTGGCAGTAGTGTTGCCGAGAAGCTTTTTTCTGAGAGTGATGAGTTAGAAGATATAGTTAAGAGGATTACCGATGGAGAAATAGATGCGTTTTCAGAGTGGATACACACTTATAACATAAAAGCTGAGGAGGCTATATTTGAAAAGTATTATCGGAAAATAAAAAATGAAAGACTGACAGTTGAAACCTATCATGATTTCTTGACAGAAATTAAGGCACGATGTGGTGATGATTATGGGGTAGTAGGGATTGTTTTGTTAAGAGATTATAATAATATGGAGTGTGTGTATGGAAAAGATGCTAAGGCTGTTTTTGAGTTGGATTTTACAGATTATTGGTGCCTATTATGGATAATTTCAGAAATTAGAAATGAGGTTATTAATTGTGAGCTGGATTATTGGAAACGAGGTTTCTACGGTACAGAAACTAAAGATTATTTTTCAGAATGTATATTGACGATGGGAGATCGTTATAAAAATTGGGGTACGCCTGCTTTTATGAAGGAGTATTTTGTTGAGGGGATTATCAATCGCGAATTTGAAAAAATAGAATACGAAAAATGTTTCGAGAATAGAGAAAGCGTTTGGAATAGGCATATTCTTATACATGACCCATTATTTAGTCAGCATGCATTGGAATGGGATTTTAAACAAGGACTTTTATGGCCAAAATGGAATCTGCCCTATGAGATAGATACTGATTCAGCCTTTAGGAGAATCGTAAAACTAAAAAAACTTGGAAAATTTATTCGCAAGGGCATACGCGATGAGGAGGAAACAACTTGGATTGGAGAGTGGAAGTATTCGCTCTATTCACGCCCTCGTTATTAATAAAAAGTTATAGAAACTGACATGTTAAGGCATCTACAGAAATGTAGGTGCTTTTTTTGCGAAAATTTCTGCAGATTCATAGTCTACTTGTCCCATATGTATTTTGAACGGGAGGAAATAAGAAATTTTTAGTAATCGGTTCTGACTCGTTCAAAATAGTAGATGAAGGGATAAAGAAAAATTCTTCTCGGTTTAGTAATGGGTGATTTTTCACCCCAAATGTATTACGAGAGAAAAAACAGGAGGTTTATTTCATGAATGTAGAAGAAACATTAAAGCATCTTGGAAATCACTGGGATTTATATAGTTTGGCAGGTGATGGAGAGTACAGCTTTGATAAAGCAAAGAAATATTTGATGGATGAGTGCGGAAAACCGGAGTCAACTGCCAGAGCTAAGATGAGTGCCTTTCGATATGCCAGAGACAGTTTGATAAAGATTAGCAGCGATGGAAAAAGATACTTCATAGATCTAGAAAAGCTGAATATCCTAGAGGCTTCTATGGATTCGGTGATACATTTTTCAAAGATTGATTATCGAGGGCAGGAAATGGAAGAATTGGAAGTTCTTTATGATTTTCAGAAGGGGAAACATCAGATTGGATGGATAACTATTACCAACTTAAAGAACTTAGCCAGAAACAAGAGGCAAGAGCATATAAAGAAAATCAGGAGCTTCGCAAAGAATCTGCTAAGGCCATTGCTGGTATTAGTGAAAAAGTTATGGCACTTGCGAATGATTGCGATAAGAGACTTCAGCAGTTGGAACAGCGAGATTTCATGGCAAAAGGGCTGCCGCTTTTAGAGCGTGCGAAGATCTTCTTCCAAATGAAACTTGGGCTGATACCAATAAAAGATTATCAGAAGATGGAGATTGATATCTATCGGATCTCGGATGAGCTGAAGGAAATACAGAAACGATTTGGAGGTGAGCGTTAATGGAGAATTTACATTTTTTATCTAAGAGTACGAAACTTACCAATTATTCTGTGATTCCAAATGATCTTCATGGAGGAGAGCTTAGCAGCACTTCCACAATTTTATATTCCAAGCTTTTAAATCGTTCCAATCTATCCATCACAAATGGAAAGGTGGATGAGTTCGGAAGAGTTTATATCAACTATAAGCTTGAGGATTTGGCTGAAGAAATGGGCAGAAGCCTTACCACGATAAAGGAGAACATGAGAGAACTTGTGGATGCAGGTTTGATTGAAAAGAAGCGTATGACAAAGGGACGAGCAAACATGATTTATGTCAAAGTACCGGAGACAAGTATCGTCGGAAAATCGCCTGTATTAGGGACAGAAAACCGACCGTATAAGGGTCAGAAAACTGCCTCTACATTGGGCGGAAAATCAGCCACTAATAATAATAAACAAGAATCAATAACATCTTATAAATATGGGGAGGACACGTTTTAATGATGAATGAAATTTGGGATAGAGAAAATATACCGGACAGCTTTGTTGCAGAAGATGGTTTGTTACATTGTTCGTTTTGTGGTGGACCATTAGAAGTCAGGCTTCCTGAATACAACGAGTTTTTTAAAACTGATAAGCGGCCAAGCACATGTAGATGTCGCGAAGAGAAAATCAAAAGGGAGCGTGAGGAACATGCCAGGCGGGAACATATAGAGCTTGTGGAACGAAATAAAGGGATTTGCTTTACAGATCGTCGGATGTGGGATTGGACCTTTGAAAACGATGATGGAACCGTACCTCAGATGGCTATGGCGAAGCGTTATGTAGAGAACTGGGACAAGGTTAGGAAGGGACATATAGGATTGCTTTTATGGGGCAATTTGGGTTCAGGAAAGACATATATGGCGGCTGCCATAGCCGATGCCCTCTTAGAACAGGAAAAAGTTTTGATGACAGACTTTGCCAGAATCTCTAACATCTCAAAATTCGATGCAGAGGAATATGTGAAGTCGTTGGACTCTTACGCACTTCTAATCATTGATGATTTGGGAGCAGAACAGGATTCTGAGTTTGCCTTGCAGAATATTGGCAATGTGATTAATCGTAGATGGACTTCGGGAAAGCCACTTATCGTCACAACGAATTTAGATTTGGCAAACCTAAGGAATGTAAATGAACAGGAGCTTATGTTTGCGCGAATCTCAGACAGAATTCTTGATATGCGCAGACCAATTCATATGCAGACAGTAGAGAGTAAGCGCGTAGCATCCGGAAGACATAAGAATGACATATTAAAAGAAATATTTAGGGAGGAGGGATAGCTTATGGAAGACTCAAGAATAAGAGCAAACGTTCCTCTTTGGCGAAAATATTCTCTTAGTATTTAGGAAGCTGCTGAATACTATGGTATAGGAGAAAAGCGCTTACGTCAGATTGCTTATGAAAATCAGGGAGAAGACTTTGTGCTAGAGATTGGGAGTCATATTAGATTTAAAAGAAAACTATTTGAAGAGTATTTAGATAAAGTTACCGGAATTTAAAACACGTAGGCAAGGGACGGATAATAGTCCTAATCAAAAATCCTAATCAAAAAATATAAAAAGTATGGCTCTTCAGGGGTAATGGTGGGTAAAAAATGCCATCAACCCCAGTGTTTGTGCTGATTATGCACCTCTTGGTTTTCTGTTGGGAAGTGGAA
>FMTN01000058.1 GCA_900100095.1 Lachnospiraceae bacterium C10 | reverse complement strand
CATGTTAGACCTCGGTCTTAGCGAAGAGCAAATATCCCAAAAGTATTCTAAAGAGCTCGTGGAACAAGTCTTGCAGGAGACGACAAAAATCTGAAAAAATAAGCCTAAGGAAGTCGGATGCGTCCGGCTTCTTTTTTGAATCAACATTTTACCCCATCTAAATCCCCTTCTCATCAACATTCTAGCTGTTTAAAATGTCCCTCCTTCGTACATTTCCGCCTTCCAAAACGTCCTTCCCTCCAACATTTTCCCGCATTACGCTTCAGTTAAGTTCTGACCAACGGTTATTATAAGCCTAGTAATACTTTCACATTCGCTAGCAGACGGTTCATGGGTCATCGCCTTTTTGTTCGCCACACGCGGACAATCGGCCTACGAAAAACTCTGCAGCGACAGGGGTTTTCGTGTCGGAAGACGCATCCGACACATCGTCTGCAAATACATGTCCTGTTGGAGAGGGAGGCCGATGGACTTGCACGCGAGGTACAAAAGTATTACGCGAAACTAAAAACAAAATTTCTTTCATAGGAGGAATTCAAAATGGCAAATTTTAAGAAGGGCGTTGCGCTCGTTCTTGCTGCTGCTACAGCATTTACATTTGCTCCAGTAGCAAATCTTGCTCCTGTAACAGCAAGTGCTGCTGCAACTCAGATTGCTGATGCAACAGACCTGAACCTTGTTCTTGGCGAGACAAAGTCTATTAAGATTAAGGATATTTCTGCATACTCAATTCAGAATTATACAGTATCCTCAAGCAACAAGAATGTGGCATATGTTACAACAACAACAACAACAGGTGCTGCTGTTTCCGCTGATGGTGCTACAACAGGTGCAAGCCTTACTTTTAACTATTCACAGGTTGGAAAGACATTTGACATCTATGCTGCAGGCAATGGTACTGCTGTAATCACTTTAACAGCAAACAATACAAATGGTGCTGTTGTAACTGAGACATTCAATGTATCAGTTAATGATAAGATTGAGCATATCTCTGTTAAGAAGACTTCTGATAATTCAGAGTTAAGCACAGCAAAGCCACTTACAATTGCAAGTACCGACATCAAGGCAACCCCAGCAGCTTCTATAAAGACAAATGTAACAGCTACTGTTGCAAATCGTGCTGGAACTACTCTCAAAGCAGTTAGTGATGATCCTACAATCGTTACTGTAGCAAACGGCACTGGTAATACATTTGATATTACACCGGTTAAGATCGGTTCAACAACCGTTACTGTGACAGATACTGACGCACAGGATAAGATTCTTGCTTCTTACACATTCGCAGTTACTGTTGCACGTGCTGATGAGACTTTAAAGGTAACTTATGATTCAAACCGCGATGGTAAGAATGAGGATTATAAGGCTGATAGCACAAATGGGCATAGCAAACAGGGTAACGCAGTTTATCTTGATGACGATAAGACATCTTTCCAGATTGTAGCAGAGTCAGCTCTCGGAAGAAAGATCACTTATACATCCAGCAATCCTAACGCCGTTTCCGTAGATAACAATGGTCTTGTTGTTGTTTCTGATAAGGTTAAGCAGGAGACAACTGTTCAGCATATTTCTGCAGACATTAGTGTTAAAACAGAAGCAACTAAGATTGGTACAACAACTGTTCCTGCTGCTGAGGTAGTTGTCCCGGTACATTTCGTTAACAAGAAGTACACAACATTATCAGTTGCTGATGCAGAAGGAAATGTTATTGCTCAGACAGTTAACAGCCCTGTTGATTTAGCTGATACAAACAAGGATAGCAAGATTGATGCTTCTGACGATGCTGTAATCACTTTATCTACAAAGGATAAGACATCCGTTAACTTAGTTGTTGCATCTAACGCTGGTGACAATTTTGTAAGCGGTGAAGTATTTGCTCCTGCTACAAATGGAAAGATTGGTACAACTAAGAGCGACGTTGTAACATACGCTAATGGTGTACTTACAGTTGCTAAGACAGATATCACAACTGATACACGTGCTTTCCTTGTTCTTGAGGCTAAGCCATCTACTGCTACTTATGGAGCAAATGCTAAAATCACACTTCAGATTCTTGTGACAACAAAGAATGCTAACAATGTAATCGATGTTGCTAAGACTCTTGATCTTAATGCAAGCACAAAGACAGCAACAATTGCAGCAAAGGCAACTTATGGCAATATCCTTAAGTACGAGCTTGTTGAAGCTGATGCAACTCAGGCAGACGGATACAAGGCTGTAGCTGGTAACAGCAATACAGATCTTTCTGTAAACGCATCTACTGGTCTTGTAACATACAAGTCTAAGAACAGTGGTTCTCAGGTTGTACGTATCACTGGTACTTCTAATGCTACTGCTGTAGCTCCTAAGGCTGCTTATGTAACTGTTAACTACTCTGTTAAGAAGAATGCTTCTGATCTTGCTGTTGCAGCTAAGTCTATCATCCTTGAGGAAGGTAAGACAGCAGCAATCGGAGCAACTGCTTCTACAGCAATCACATACGTATCTTCCGATGAGTCTGTTGCTACTGTAGCTGCTGATGGAACTGTTACAGCTGTTAAGGCTGGTTCTGCAGAGATCACAGTAAAGGCTGCTTCTGACGACAAGTTTGATGAAGGTGTAGTTACAATTCCAGTAGTAGTATCTAAGAAGGCTGAGAACACCGTTGTTCCTAAGCCAGCTAAGGTTACAGGTGTTAAGGTTGCAAACGTTAAGGGCGCTAAGGTTAAGGTTTCCTTCAAGAAGGTTTCTAAGGCTGCTGGTTAC
>FMTN01000047.1 GCA_900100095.1 Lachnospiraceae bacterium C10 | reverse complement strand
CGGTATGATTTTTGACCAAACACGATAAAGAAAAGTCTGGCATCCGATTTCGGATGTCTTTCTTTTTTACACGGGGTCAAATAAAGCGCTTACGATCAAAAGAGGATGTATTACAACAAATTGCTGTATATAAGTCCTCATCTGCACGATTTCTAAGACGCCTATTTAAAAACAAAAAGCAATATGAGTATGATATGAAGTGCTTAGACACTGAAGTGGATCGGATGTATGATTTATCCGGTGAGATTGATAGCTTAACAGACAAAAAAGATTTTTTATACTTTCAGCAACGAGTTTTAAATTTGATTACTCCATTACGTCAAATGATCGGAGGAATGATTGGTACTGTTCACGACCCTTTCTTAAACAATAAAGCTATAGATGCTTGTCAGTACATTTCCACTAATGGAAGAATTGATAAGACACTCTATAAATCAGTTCTCATGAAGCAGTTTCCGAATCTATTTGATGTACCGTATGCAAAACATAGTGGACGTGGTGTTGATTGGATGAAAGAGATATTAAAATCCAGAGAAGAAATCTTAGATCGAATAAATTATTATCCTGATCAATTGGCTGCGGTAATTCCCAAAGATGTTGTCGTAAAACTTATTAGTTCTATCCCGGATACTATACTCAAGCATAAACTACATATTGTTAAGAATTATTATGTGGCAGGTATGGGTTTTTTAAGACGAAGATATAATCTTGTAGAGGTAATCGCTAATAAGCTTGTTGGACCACATCGAGGAATTGTTGATTCGACTGTCGTATTAGTAAACATATTATATATAAGAGAATACTTGGAAAAGATTGATTTGGGCTAATATAAAATGAGCCGGGAAAATCCCGTCCCGGCTTATTATTAAACTAATAGTTCACGAGAAAGGAGAAAATAACCGTTCATGAACAAACAAGAGTCTGATATCTTACGAACGCTCTTCGCTGAGCCATTCATCAGTCAGAGGATCCTTTCGGAGACATCCGGGCACAGCCTAGGCGTGGTCAACCGATCCCTCAAAATCCTGATAGCGGATGGCTATCTAACAGATGATATCCAGCCTACATCAAAAGCTCTTCACGAATACAATACTAAAGCGCCGAAGAATGCCATCATTCTCGCTGCTGGCTTTGGTATGAGAATGGTGCCGATCAATCTCTCCACACCGAAGGCATTACTGGAGGTAAACGGGGAGCCTTTGATTGAAAGAATCATCAAGCAGCTGCATGCGGTTGGCGTGAAAGACATCACCATCGTGGTGGGTTTCATGAAGGAGAGCTTTGATTACCTGATAGATGAGTATGGCGTGGAGCTGGTTGTAAATCCCGAATACGCGGCGAAGAATAACCTCTCCTCATTGGCACTTGTTGCCGACCGCATCTCCAATACCTATATCGTTCCTTCAGATATCTGGTGCGACAGGAATCCCTTTAACAGCCATGAGATGTACTCCTGGTACATGGTGAGCGACATATTTGAAAATGAAAGCGATGTCCGTGTCAATCGTAAAAATGAACTGGTAAAGGTTGGGGAACGAGATGGTGGAAATGCCATGGTTGGTATCTCCTATCTGTTGGAAGAAGACGCAGGTGTGATTCGAGAAGTAATAAAGAAGCTAAATGCTTCGGGAAAGTATGACGAGGACTTCTGGGAAGTGGCTTTATACCATAACGGGAAAATGATGGTTCCCGCCAGGGTAGTCCATGCATCGAACGTAGTGGAGATTAACACCTATGAGCAATTGAGAGAGTTGGACGGAGAGTCCAATCAGTTGAAGTCCGATGCACTGGATGTCATTGCAAACATTTTCCATGCAAAGCATGATGATATCGTTGATATTACGGTTCTGAAAAAGGGCATGACAAACCGTTCGTTCCTCTTTTCAGTTCACGGTGATAAGTACATCATGAGAATACCTGGAGAAGGCACAGACCAGCTGATTAACCGTACGCAGGAAGCAGAGGTGTTCAGGACAATCAGCGGTCATGGTCTCTGCGATGATCCGGTGTATATAAACCCCAAGAATGGCTACAAAATCACAAAATACTTGGAAGGTATAAGAGTATGTGATGCTGATAGCATACCGGATTTAAGAAGGTGTATGGAGAAGTTGCGCCAGTTCCATGAGATGAAACTCTCCGTTCCACATACCTTCGATATCTTTGGTCAGATTGAGTTCTATGAAACGCTCTGGGAAGGGCAGCCTTCGATGTATAAGGATTATGCCACTACTAAGGCCAACGTACTTAGTTTAAAACCATTCATCGACCGCTTGGATAAAGACTGGTGTCTTACACACATCGATGCTGTGCCAGATAACTTCCTGTTCTATAAGACTGAAGATGGAGAAGCACTCCAGCTCACAGACTGGGAGTATTCGGGCATGCAGGACCCTCATGTAGACATTGCTATGTTCTGTATTTACAGCCTCTACAACAAGAAGCAGGTGGACAGGCTGATTGATATCTACTTCCAGAATAAGTGTGATAAAACCACCAGAGCAAAGATATACGCATACATCTCCATGTGCGGGCTTCTGTGGTCTAACTGGTGCGAGTTTAAGCGAAACCTTGGCGTGGAGTTCGGAGAGTACTCTCTTCGCCAATATCGCTTTGCTAAAGACTATTACCGCTATGCAATTAAGGAGCAGTGCTCCAGTCAGGAGGAATGAGGAGTGGCAGAAGAAACCCATATCGTAAAACGAGCCATCATCATGGCGGCGGGGATTGGAAAGAGGATGCAGCCTTTGACCTTTGAAACGCCCAAGCCTCTGGTCAAAGTGAATGGCGTGAGAATGATCGACACGGTTGTTGATGGGCTGCGGGAAAATGGAATCTGTGAGATTTACGTGGTTGTTGGGCACCTGAAAGAGCAATTCTTTGAATGGGGCAAAGAGAAAGGAGTTCAGATTATAGAAAATCCATACTATGATACCTGTAACAATATCTCTTCACTCTTTGTTGCTCGTGATCATCTGGGAGATTGCATCATCCTGGACGGAGACCAGATCATATACAACCCGGCTATCCTCGACCCGCACTTTGCTCTTTCAGGTTATAACGCCGTTTGGTGCGAAGGTGAAACCAACGAGTGGCTGATGGATGTGGAAGATGGAGTGGTGAAGAGTTGTTCCCGGACGGGAGGTTCACATGGTTGGCAGCTCTATTCCATCTCCCGGTGGACAACTGAAGATGGTGAAAAGCTGAAACAACACCTGGAATACGAATTTGATCGTGGCAATCGGCAAATCTACTGGGACGACGTTGCGATGTTCTGTCATTTTGAGGATTACAAACTCGGCATCCGAGAGATGCAGGAGAGTGACATCATCGAAATAGATGGATTAGATGAACTAGTGGCAATAGATCACAGCTATCAATCATACCTGCAGAAGCAGGAGAAAGCGGAGGATTAATCCAATGAACGAAAAACAATTAAAAACGGCGGACAAGAGCAGAATAGACTGGATGATAACCCTGGTCCCGTTCATTCTTATTCTGGGACTGGCAGTCTATCTATTCATCTTCCCTGAACAGGCGAATGGTGTCATCAGCCAGGTACGTTTCTTTTTCGGTGATACACTTGGCAGCTACTATATTATTATCGGGATTGGCGTATTGATCGTTTCACTTTTCCTTTCCTTCTCTAAATACGGGAATATCGTTCTTGGAGAGCAGACTGAGAAGCCACAGTATAATTTCTTTACATGGGGTTCCATGATGTTTACCTGTGGCCTTGCTGCAGACATCCTGTTCTATAGCTTCGCAGAATGGACAATGTATGCGACAAATCCCCACATCGAGGAAATGGGATCAATCATGGAATGGGCAGGCGTATTCCCGCTGTTTCATTGGAGCTTTATTCCCTGGGCATTCTATCTTGTACTTGCTGTAGCCTTTGGCTTTATGCTTCACTGCCGCAAAAGAGACAAGCAGCGCTATTCTGAAGCCTGCCTGCCGGTTATAGGTGAGAAGCATGCACATGGCCTTCTTGGACGTGTCATTGACCTCTTTGCTTTGTTTGCGCTGTTAGCAGGGACCGCCACCACATTCTCTGTAGCCACTCCTCTGATGGCTGAGATTATCGTAACTTTGTTTGGAATAAGCATTTCCCGTACAGCTGTTACAATCATCATCCTCCTGATAACCTGCGCAGTTTATACCTACGCAGTTCTCCACGGATTCAAAGGAATTAGCTTCCTTGCAAAGCTCTGCATCTATCTGTTCTTTGGCTTACAGATCCTCGTGCTGTTGATTGGTGGACAGGGCAGATTCATTATTGAGAATGGTGTGCAGAGCCTTGGAAAGATGTTCCAGAACTTTATCGGCCTCAGCACATATATGGACCCGGTACGTGGGAACAACTTCCCGCAGGATTGGACAATTTACTACTGGGCTTACTGGATGGTATGGTGCATCTGTGCTCCATTCTTCATCGGTAATATCTCCCGTGGCCGTACTATTAAGCAGGTTGTCCTTGGCGGTTATGTGTTCGGTGTTGGTTCAACCATCAGTTCTTTCGTTATCCTTGGTAACTATGGCCTCGGCGCTCAGATTGCGGGAAAAGGTGATTTCATTGCCCAGTACGCTGAAAGTGGCGATCTGTACAGCTTGATCATCAGCATTGTTAAGACGATGCCCGCAGCTCCGTTTATTCTCATTATCACCATGCTCTGTATGATCCTGTTCTATGCGACGAGCTTCGACAGCATTGCTTATACAGCGGCTTGCTATAGCTATAAGAGGCTGGGAGAGAACGAAAAGCCCCATACAATGATCACATTACTCTGGTGCTTGCTGCTGATCGTTCTGCCCATCGCTCTGGTGTTTTCTGAGAGCAGTATGAACAACATCCAGAGTGTGAGTATTATAAGCGCATTCCCAATTGGTATTATCATGATTCTGATGATCTGGAGCTTCTTCAAGGATGCCAAGAAGTATAGGGAAGAAAAAGGGTTGAAGTAATTGATAATCCTCCAGAGTCAGGGATTAACTTCTCTGGCTCTGGAGGCCAATGAGGTGGCGATATGATTAAACGGATTTGCAATTTCCTCGTTCTGCTGATGGAGAAGCACGGAGAGCGTGTTCTGATGTGGAATAGATATCTCTGCGCTCCTATGCTGAGGAAATAAAGCAATGGAACAAAAAGAACTCTGTATTCGCTGCGGCAAAATAACATCGTATTCAATCAATACTCCGATAACGGCACGTCTCTACTTTGTCGAAGGTTCTGGCCAGCTTTGCGAGGAGTGCTTTAACGAACTGTATTCGGTAGCTAGACCTTGGAAAAGTGAAGACAGTCATACTCCATGCTTCTCATGCCGGAATGAAATTCAGGCTACTGTCAAAAGCAATGAAAAAGAATAGCCGAGAATCTTTCTCCCGGCTTTCTTTTAGACTTTGATATTTGGATTGTTACGTTTTTCAATCCCTGCGGAATAGATCCCTGGTGTACACTTTTTCATCTACATCATCCAGCGCAGGATCATACCGATTAGCGATGATACAGTCGCACATTTTCTTGAACTTCTTGAGGTCGTTGACAACCTGAGAACCGAAGAACGTACTTCCGTTTTCTAGAGTCGGCTCGTAAATGACGACGGTTGCACCTTTGGCCTTAATCCGTTTCATGACGCCCTGGATACTACTCTGACGGAAGTTGTCACTGTTACTCTTCATCGTAAGACGGTAGACACCGACAACAACCTGCCGTTCCTTATCAGGATTGAAGTTCTCGCTTCCTGTGTATGCGCCTGCGATTTCAAGGACTCTCTCGGCGATGAAGTCTTTCCTTGTCCGATTGCTCTCCACGATAGCCTGGATCAGGTTTTCCGGCACATCCTGGTAATTTGCCAGGAGCTGTTTGGTATCCTTGGGAAGACAATAGCCACCATAACCGAATGACGGATTGTTGTAGTAATCGCCAACGCGAGGATCCAGGCATACGCCTTTAATTATCGGAGCGGTCTTCAGGCCCTTGACCTCGGCATAGGTATCCAGCTCGTTGAAATAGGAAACGCGGAGGGCCAGGTAGGTGTTTACGAACAGCTTTGTGGCTTCAGCCTCGGTATATCCCATGAACAGGGTTTCGATCGGATTCTTGATCGCTCCTCGCTGAAGTAGACCTGCGAAGGTGCGAGCTGCACCTTCTGTCTGCTCATCGCACCCGACAATAATCCGGCTGGGATACAGGTTGTCGTAGAGTGCCTTGGACTCCCGAAGAAACTCCGGACTGAAGAGAATATTGTCCATACCCATTTTTTCTCGGATATGTACGGTGTATCCGACAGGGATTGTGGACTTGATGATGACTGTTGGCTTAGTTTCCCGATCAGCTGTGCTTTCCTTGATAAGAGCCAGTACGCTTTCCACAGCGGTACAGTCAAAGAAGTTCTGCTTAGGATCGTAATTAGTAGGAGCCGCGATAATGATGAAGTCTGCATCCGCATAGGCAGCCGCACCGTCTGTGGTGGCAGTCAGATCAAGGTTCCGCTTACCCTTTTTGGCCTCATCCAGATACTTCTCGATGTATTCGTCCTGGATCGGGGAGATGAAGCTGTTGAGTTTCTCGACCTTCTCAGGTACGATATCAACTGCGGTTACCTTGTTGTGCTGCGCCAGAAGAACTGCGAGGGAGAGACCAACATAGCCTGTTCCGGCAACAGCAATCTTGTAGGGTCGTTCTACAATAATAGGAGTGGAAGTGGCTGTATCCACAAACATATCCGTGGGCTCGAAGTTTAAGGCCTCGCCCAATGCCTGGAGCTGCTCGATGGCTGGTACATAGTCCAGTGACTCGAGCCGGGATAAGAGTCCGCGATTTATTCCTGTGGTCTTGGACAACTGTGCCTGTGTGATCTTCATAGCCTTACGGCGGGATAGCACGGTATCTGCAAGCAGCTGCATCGATAATTTCTTCATGATTTCCTCCTTTGTCACTTAAAACGACAATAAGTAAAGGCGGAGTAGTGCCGCAAAACATAAATATGATAGCAAAGAAAAGACAGGAAAACAAGATGAATGTTATGAAAACGTGTAAATAATTTTTGAAATAAGCGTTTTCTAGCCAAAATCAATTAATAATGTCGCTTTAAACGACAGAATAAAATGATCTTGCAATGTTGTTCAGAGCAACAAAGAGGAGCGAAGACTATGCCAGCACATAAACGGAAACCAAACTATAACGGCGCTACCACCATGCAGGAACTCATGACTGCTGTGTGTGATTACTATGGTGATCCTGTTGACGATCGGAAGTCGGAAGATCTGGATCATGTGAGCCTTCATGATGTCGCCGATCGCTTCAACATCACAGTTATGAAAGCCCGGAAGTTGCTGATCACAGGTGGGCTCTATTCAACCTCACTAAGTCGCAGAGTTCAAGAGCTGCATGCGCAAGGCCTAACTGTGGCTCAGATCACCGAGGAGACCGGCCTGAAACGTGCAAGTATCAATTCCTACCTTCCATACGCACACATCATCTACAATCTTCCGGACATAAGCATCAAAGCAGAGCGGCAGAAACAGTATAGGGTCAGGAAAAGGAACAACAATAGAACGGATGCCGAAAAAGAAGAGAAGCTCTGGCAGGAGTTCATCTACCTGCAGGGATGCCTTTTCACCACCAGCAAAGGTCTGGACTTTACCTATAAGATTCACGGCGGAGAGATGTTCGTGGACCGGAAAGAGAAGAGCATCACGAAAGCAACCGTGATGAAAGCGTATGGGAAAGTCGTCGAACTGGATGGCGCTGTGAAGGGACCGAAGACCCTCGGAACGTTCGGAGCAAGCTATCTGTACCCGATTTTCGTAAAAATGGGGCTCATTAAAACAGCCGGAGCGTGATCACTTCAGAGTGCGATTGCTCCGGCATTTCTTCGACTATATTGTTTGGATTGTTACGCTATAATCTTCTCTAATACCATATCCGTCATAGCATTCTTAATGATCTCATCCGGTTTGCTGACCGGATCGATCCATTTTTCGATGTCATCTCCAGGCAAAATGACCGGCATTCGGTCATGGATGCTCAACGCAAGGATTATAGCGTTCATACTATTGATGCAGCTTTGTGTACATATGAACGGGCCGGATTATTAGGCGAATCAGACTCTACTGAGATAATACGAAGGTTGATAAGACAGTCGGAAAAGGGAATCCGGCACTTGCTCGCATCATATATAGATATGGAAGGACCGGAATATGTAAAACGATTGGTGAAATCAAAAGAGATCATCGAGATAGAACCACAGGTAGACTTTTTTGAACTCGATCCTGAAAACATCAACTGTCTTCCGAAAAAAGTTATTGAAATGCGCTTAAGCGAGCTGATGACTTATCACAGCAGGATTGAGTGCATAGACGGTAGTGAGGTCAGGAATGTTCTAAAATCCGATTATGCAAAACTGATTTGTGATGCTTTGGACTACTTTGACAAAAAGGTCATGGGAGGACTTGATGATGATGAAATAGAAATCCTTAATGAATCAGGAATTGAATATATTCACAAGTCTGATTCTGCTGATAGCATGGAATATACCCCTTTTAGAGGTGGCTGTATAAGCAGAGATGATTTTGATTATATCAGAAATAATAATATATCCATCATGGACTGCTCACGATTCGCAGATGGCTGGTATACTTGCCTGCCTTATGTAGATTTATATGAGTTATTCGATATTGAAGAGGTCAGAGAACAATATCTCGCAATTATTCATCAGGCGCTATTTGCAAGGGTAATCCATGGTGAGCATTTCGGTAATTGGAATGACATTATAGGAAATATTCCTGCTTTTCTTGAAAAATACGGAATCGAGGTTGACTGGAAGAGACTGTTTAATATAACGCTTCGGTTTATGGATCTGTCAGTTATTTATTATCCTGCCGAATTAAAGGATTCAATTTCAGTTCCGCCGACAGAGATAAAACCTGAGGGGGATTGCTAAGATGAAAGAGCAAGTCCCGTCATGGGAGTTTATAAAGCAAATCTGTGATTTGTATGACGATGTATATGATGATCGGATAGAAGATTGTCGACCACCGGCAGCAGGTGAAGATCTTCCTTAACGGGATCTGACCCCAATGTTTGAGGAAAAATGTCCATGGATCCAGCCTGTTTTTGATTATTTCCACATCGTTAAGAACTTCAATGACAAAGTAGTCAGCGAAGTCCGAAAAGATGAGCAACGTCGCCTTTTAGATGAAGGCAATATAGAAGCCGCCAAGGCTCTAAAGAAGACCCGATATATCCTCATGTCCAATCGATCTACTCTCCAGAAAAAGGATGCTGATGCTGTGTCCGAAAGGATTATTCACAAGGGCAGTAAGCTCTTCGAATAGTGGGGGCAGACCCCATTAAGGAATGATTACAAAATGTTACAAAAATGTTAGTGCGAGTTTTATTGCCGGGGTATTGACAAGGATTTTTTATTGGAGTAATATTCATATAGTTGAACTTATTAAAAAGATTAGAATTATACTTATGGGATAGCGTACACAAAAGAAGTGTAGATATCGGAGATTTGTGATATGACAATCAGTGATAGGATATTTGAGAGATTGAATCAGTTATCAATGACGCAAAAGGAATTTGCAGAAAAAACCGGCATATTGCAGAGCACGATCAGTGAATGGAAAAAGAATAAAACAAATCCATCATCAGACAAGATTATGGCAATATGTCAGACATTAGATGTTTCACCGGAATGGCTTTTGTCAGGGGTTGATCCGGCTGCTAGCAGAGGAAAGAATCAAAAATATTACGTTGTGGATGTAGCTACAGATACCGGGGTGTTGATATCAGAATTTAATCAGCTAGAAAAATCTCAGCGGGACAGGATTCTTGGGTATGTGCAGGCATTTGTAGCCATAAAGAATGATAAATGATAAAGTCAAAACATTGGGGTTAGACCCCGTTAAGTTCATAAATGCGTCTGTGACGTTTATGAGACCGTGATATTTAGCAGACAAAATTACGAAGCATTAAAGGATATCAAGAGGGGTCAGACATATATGGATAAAGATGACAGTTTACTCCTTGATCATATGTTTGCAATCATTGGTCTGAGTGGAAACGGGAAGCGTTCGTTGACAGTCCCGTTTGCGTGGAGTATAATATTAAAACTATTTACAAAGAATAGTCTTGGGATTTAGGAGGTGTGTCATGGCTAATCTGTGTAGAAAAATTGGTGTGAATATCTATACATTTATTCAGAAGGCAGGTACTACTCCGGAGAGGCTGGCTGAGGATTTAAACTATTCTCTTAAGGATATGTGGAGTGTTATAGAGGGAAAGATAATGCTTCCGCCGGTAGAGTTAGAAAGAATAGCAAATGCGTTAGGTACGTCGAAAGATGAAATGGTAAGATATAATGCAGATAGGCTTGCACCGAATCTTGCGTTTATGAACGAGTTCAGCAATCCGGATCATCTTGATAAGATACTTGATTTGATGGATGAATATATTGAAATAAAGGAAGCAATTTAGATGTCAAGGGCTGTACAGTATGTGCAGCCCTTTTTTAGGAGCGTTA
>FMTN01000048.1 GCA_900100095.1 Lachnospiraceae bacterium C10 | reverse complement strand
CCTGGAGGATCCCTTTGACAAAGGAGCCCCTGTTTACACCATGCGAAACCGGTGCGTCGAATATGATGATTTGTATCTGCAGGATGAATCCATTAAAGTGTTTTTGAATGCTTCCGGATCATTGGATCAAATTTCAAAGGAGCTACGGGAATTTCTGTTGTATGTTGCGACCGGCAAGATAGAGGGAGAGCTTTCAAACGCTCTAGATCATGAGGTTTCAAAAGCAAAAAATAAAGAAGAATGGAGGACCGAATATATGACTTTACTAATGCGTGATAGGGAAAAATATAATGAAGGTAAGGCCGAAGGTATTGCTGTTGGTAAGGCTGTTGGTAAGGCTGAAGGCATTGCTGTTGGTAAGGCTGAAGGTATTGCTGTTGGTAAAGCAGAAGGTCTATCCGAAGGAAAAATAATGATGTTGTTGTCTCTGGTTGACGATGGGATAATCGACATGCAGGAAGCTATTAAGCGTTCCGGACTCTCTGAAAATGAAGTAATAAAATTCAGAGAAGAACACTAAATAGATATCCCACCGCTTTACTGGTGGAATTTAACAAAGGGGCTGTGAAATAATCAGCTCATAAAAAAGAGAAGTAATAGCTGGAAACAGCCGATTACTTCTCTTTTTTTCATGGTAAAATTTTACCAACATTGACATCTATGGATACTGTGCTAAAATTATTTTTAATAAAACATATTTTAGCAAAGGTAGTTTTAGTGAAGAGAGTTATTAGCGGGAGAAATAACTATGTTTATAGGAAGAGAACATGAAATGAGCGTGCTGGAGGAAACATATAATCAGCCAGGTTTCCAAATGACTGTTATTTATGGTCGCAGACGTATAGGTAAATCTACGCTTATTACAGAATTTATTAAGGATAAGAGAGCGTCATATTATATAGCAGCAAAATCCAGCTTAGAAGATAATGTTAAAAAGTGGAGTGCACAATTCATTTCTGATATCGTACCAGAGATGGAAGGTGTGGAGATTTCGGATTTGGAAGGCTTCTTTAAGTTTGTAGGTAATAGTTGTAAGGATGAAAAAACTATAATCGCTTTGGATGAAATACCATATATTGCCGAAGTGGACGAGTCTTTTCTATCAAGATTTCAAGTTGCGATTGATTCAATTCTTAGTAAGAAAAATATATATCTTATTATTAGTGGCTCTGCAATTAGTTTTATGGAGAAAAAGATCTTGAGTGAAAAGAGCCCATTGTTTGGCAGACGAGATAATCAAATTTTTTTAAAACCATTTAATTATCTAGATTCTGCTAAATTCGTGCCTAAATACAATAATGAGGAAAAGGCTGTTGTATTTGGTGTGACTGGAGGAGTCGCAAAATACTTAACACTTTTTGATGACTCTGTTTCGTTAGATGATAATCTAATTAATAATTTTTTTAAACCATCCGGTTACCTCTATGAAGAACCATACAATTTGCTTATGCAAGAGTTTCGAACGGTTAACGCATACAATACAGTGATTGAGGCGTGCTCAGGTGGAGCAAATAAAGTAAATGAAATTGCTGACAAAGTACATGAGTCGACCGCTGCGGTTTCATATACTATAAAGAATCTTACTACAGTTGGAGTTTTGGCAAAAGTTTCCGCCATAACAGATGAAAAGAACAAAAAGAAGGTTAACTATGAAGTCGTTGATGGCATGTATCGGTTTTGGTATAAATTCATACCTAAGGGGCGTGCGGCCATCGAGATGAACCGCGGAGAAGTTTACTATAATACATACGTGAAGAACAATTTGCATGATTTCATGGGTGAGATTTTTGAAGATATGTGTAGATATTACGTTCTTTCACACGGGCTAGATGGAAAGCTGAAATGCATGACTACAAATGTAGGAAAATGGTGGGGGATGGGACATGATCGTATTCCAACGGATATTGATGTTGTTGGAATTGATGAAATTGGAAAGAAGGCAATTCTTGGAGAGTGCAAGTTCAAAAATGAACAGATAGATAAGCCAGTTTATGAAGACCTGATGAACAGAAAGGGGCTCATTGATAGAAAATACGAGGAAGTTCAGTATATGTATTTTTCGTTGTCAGGCTTTTCTAAGTGGGTTGTTGAGAACGCTGATGCTGAGAAGGTATCATTGCTAACATTAGATGATTTGTACAGCTGAATGCGAAATTCCATTAGATAGAGACTTTTTAGATAATCGGCAATACAATTGGTAGCTTGATTGATTTTTCTGCATTCGCATGTACGTGAGGAGGTGCGTTATTACTCTTTCTATGTTGGGTGCGTTAGATGACGAAGCGTCTGATGAAGACGATGAGGAAGATGATTGGAGGATGAGCCATGAAAATTGAGAGCATAGAAGCATTAGCAAAAAGATTGGATGAGGTTATTGATGCAGTATCAAAAGACCAGAGATATGTAGAAAGCCATGAAACGCTCACTGATATTAGAGAAGAATTGGATATCTATGATATTGATGAAAACAAAGAACATCTTTCTATGGGACTCCATAACGCTGATGGGGCATATCCAATGCATCCGGACGTTGCCAGACTGCTAATCGATATTTATGAAGATGGAATCGAGAACGAGAGTGCAGATGCCATGTGCGACCTCGGTTCTTTGTATTATACAGGACGTGCAGGTGAACAGAACTACGAAAAGGCGGCCTATTATTACGACATGGCTGATAAAGCTGGAAATCGCCAGGCAACTGAGAATTTAGGATATATCTATTACTATGGACGTATTGGTCAGAAGGACTATGAAAAGGCCTTCAAATACTTTGTGAAAGGCGCCTTGGATGGACATCTTCGTTCCTTGTACAAGGTGGGAGACTTCTATAAGAATGGCTACTATGTAGAAAAGGATCCTAAGGAGGCTTTCCGAATTTATAATCATTGCGGTGAGATGCTGACAGAAGAGTCCGGCCCGCTTGTTGGGGCAGATGTATATATGCGTTTGGGTGATTGCTTCTACGAGGGATTTGGCGTAGAGAAAGACTTGCTGGTAGCACAGAGATTAATGAGTTCTGCAGAAGGCATGTTTTATCAGCGCTTAATAGAAGGTGACTTCTACCAGAAGAGAAACTTAGAGCATGTTTTAGATGTACTTGCCAAGATAAGAAAAGAGATTAGCACGGAAGTTTTGCCAGATTTGTCCTGGGCAGGGTATAACGAGTAGATGGAGAAGAGATAGCATGAATATTGATGTAAAAGGCATTTTGCAAAATCGGTTGGCTTCTAGCCTTGGGTTGGACAAATACCAATATATTATGGAGCATGTGATGAAGACGGATGTCTCCGCGGATGAGGATTTTTAAAGAATTTTCAATGGATTTTACATAGTCAGACGAAATGAAGAATGGCGAAACGTTTATTATTCATATTTTGAAAAGGTGAAGAATAGTAAGCCTACGTTTGAAGATATCATCACATATTTATTTGAAAAAACCGGCAATGTGGAACCTTCCTTTTCAAGCAAAATGTTAGCAACTATCATTCCGGAGAAACCAATATGGGATCGATATGTTGCTCAGAATCTTAACATTAAGCTGTCGGGCTTGTCACAGGAAGAAAAACTGAAGAGTGCGATTGAAAAGTATTCTGAGATGGAACAGTGGTACGAGGATTTCTTAAATAGCGAAGATGGTCATAATTGCGTCGAAGAGTTCGAAAGATTCCTGCCGGATTATAAGTGGATATCAAATATTAAAAAGGTTGATGCGCTGCTGTGGAGCGCACGATAATGAAATACGCTTAAACCTTATACGAGCAGACTTAGAACTAAGGATGCTAATTGGCTTGGAATTGATTCAGAAGTTTTTACCAAAGGATTGATTGACTTTTTAAAGCAATTGCAGTTTACCAATTATCCGCAAAAATAAATATATTGCGGATGTATAGTTAGATACTAAAAAATCAAAGAAAACTCAATGGTTTGGTAAAGGCAAAATAACGGATGGTCAATTAGAAACACTGGAGCTCTCTTGTTGTAGAAAAGAATTTCGCTCTCAAAATCGTATAACTTAATAGGTGAATAGTTAAGACTAGGAAATATGGGTTTGTTCAATGATGACGAACTTAATATTACCTAGTCTTTTGCATTTAGATGACCTACTAAGTGCGAGGGAGTTTTTTGGGACAGCTAATGTGTTACCCTAATGATAGATAAGAAATAAAGAACTGTAGGAGTTGTAGGTATAACATATACCGCTGTGGTTAGATTGGAGGAGCATATGAACAAGATCATCCTAGATTTAGAATTTTGCAAGATGGCAAAGAATGAGTTAGAAGCAAGAGAGATTTGCAAGCATGAGATCATTCAGATCGGGGCAGTAAAGCTTGATTCACAGAACAAGATCATAGATAGCTTCAATATGCTTGTTAAGCCATGCTACTCCAACATCAGTAAGAAGGTGGAACGACTGACACACATTTCAAATGAGATGGTATCTGATGCACCGGATTTTATCTATGCCATGGATCAGTTCTTCTCTTGGATTGGACAAGAGCCATTTATTATGTATTCCTGGAGCATGACAGATAAGGAAGTCATGAGAGATGAGGCCATGCTGAGGGGATATAATGATCATAGATTACTTAGATCCTTAATCTATTGGATGGATCTTCAGAAGATGGTAGATGAGACCATAGGCGTAGAAAAGCAGCTTTCTTTAGAAAATGTTTTGAGAGGCGTGGACATCGTATTTGAGGGACAGCAGCATAGTGCACTTGATGATGCTAGAAATACAGCATACATTTTTCAGATCATGCAGGATAAGACATCATTTTCCCGTAAGATGCGTCCAATTGTTGATCTGTTTGCGCCAAAGGAAGAGGTTACATTTACGCTTGGGAACCTGTTTAGCGGTATCAATTTGCAATTAGCAGCTTGTTAAAGAAAAGCAGGAGGGGAACACTATCTGTTTGGTCGGGTATAAATGAGATGAAGAGGAATTAGATGAAGATCTAGTAGGTAAGTGAAGCATTGACAGGTTGAGATATAACTCATATAATGATTACAGAAGAGGAATTTTAATGGCATTTGAAATTGAATTTTACTCAAGCGAAGACGGAAGGGAGCCAGTAGCGGAGTTTTTGGATTCCTTGGATTCCAAGATGTCTGCAAAGTTGGTGGGACTTATGGAAATACTGGAAGAGAAGGGGACAGAATTACGTATGCCCTACTCGGAACATCTTGAGGATGGTATTTTTGAACTTCGCTGTAAACAAGGAAGTAATATCACAAGAGTGATGTATTTCTTTTATGTAGGAAAGAAGATTGTAGCGACAAACGGATTTGTAAAGAAAACGCAGAAAACTCCAGCTAAAGAACTTAAGCTGGCAAAAGAACGGCGAGCAGATTGGCTAAGTCGCCATAAGGAGGGCTAACATGAATCTTAAAGAGTATAAAACCAAAAAGATGAATGATCCAGAATTTGCCAAGGCATATGAGGAAATCCAACCGGAAATGAATGTGATCCGTGCTATTATCGACGCTCGCATCTCACAGAATATGACACAGAAAGAACTTTCTGAGAGAACAGGTATCGCCCAGACAGAGATTAGCAAGCTGGAGAACGGAACAAGAAATCCTTCCATTAAACTATTGCAGAGGCTTGCAGAAGGGATGGATATGGTTTTGAATATATCGTTCACACCCAAAGCAAGTGTAGAAAATGAACACACCTATAAGTGAAGCAGATATTGTGGAAAGATTTCAGTTCATGTAGCAAGGAGGATCCGCAGATGTAATGACAGACAGTTGCCCATCCGATATAATGGGTGGGCAACCAAATATACTATGGAGGTAATAGTCATGAACAAGTATGTTTCGCTGGATAAGCGAAGTAAGAAGGCGCAGCGCGAGTATCACGCAAAGCAGAGACGCATCTGGGGTGAACTTAATCCCGTGACAAGGAGCGTACCGAGTGGAAAGACTTACAATCGAAAGAAGGAAAAGCAGAGGATCGGCAAGGAATTCAGAAATGGATTTGAGGCCGATCTTTTTTTTCAAAATTATATACTAAAAGGGAGTGCGAAGCCCTGCGCCTGGGAAATGAACGCCTCCGTGCAGAGGCGGATAAGGCTCGTATAGACAAAACCTGCTACATACCCAATATCAATAGCAATGTGATGTTTTCAAAACGTAAGTATTCCATGCCATCCCCCCTGGATAGGCAGGGATTTTCGCAAATGGATGAGCTGAAAGTAATATCATATGGAAACCATGGAAGCGTTATAGTTATGGGAATGTTCGTTATATGAAAAGTCGCTGAAAAGTCAGAAATATAATATTGAAAAAAATTTTCGGGGGGGGGTAGAATGATGTGCGTAGTATATTTTTTTACCATTAAATGGAGGACAGTATGAAAAAGATTGCGCAGAAGATAGTTGCAGGCGCACTTGCCGTAGCTCTTGTTGCTACGGCTGTTCCGGCAGGACCGGCGTTAACAGTGCAGGCAGCAACTAAAAACGCGGCGGTAAAGAACCAAAAACAGCTTGTAAAAGCACTTAAGTCGCCGTCAGTTAAGAAGGTTACAATTAATGGAGGAAACACGCTTAAGATTCCAACCGGGAATTATGAGAAGAAAACATTGGTTGTAGATGCCGGCAAAGTAAAAGTAACAAATAACGGAGATTTCAATAAGGTTAATGTAAAAAATGCTACATCATTTAAGGAAAATGGTAGCGAAAACACATTAAAAGTGACGGACAATAAGTTAACACTTACAGTGGGCAAAAAGGCAGATGGTACCGTTGTTAATGTCGCTAAAAAAGGAGCCGATCTTAATCTGGTCAACAACGGAAATCTTGAGACTATTACAGTTTCAAAGGCGGCTTCACTTAGTGTTAGCGGAAAATCAACAAACGAGGTAGAGATTGTAAATAAGGCATCCGGCTCCGTTATAGAGACAGCGGTTGCATCCAAGCTGACACTTAATAAAGCTGCTGATATAACAGTTGCAGATGGTGCCAAGGTTTCATCTATCGATGCAAAGGCAAAATCTACTATTTCTGTGGAAAGCGGTGCATCTGTTGAGACCATTAGTGCCGGCGGAAATGCCGATATTAAGATAGCAGAGGGCGCTACGGTTAATGAGATTGGAGTTACTGCGAAAAACAGCACAGTCAACGTAGATGTCAAGGGTACACTTAACAGCGCTTCTGTTGACGCTGCGGCATCCCTTAATGTAACAGGATCAGGTGCAGAAGAAAAGCCGGTTGCGATTACGGCAAATGCAGAAGGCGCATCTGTTAAGACAGAGGTTCCGGCTACTATAACTCTTAACAAAAATGCGACCGTAACGGTTGCAGAGGGAGCAGAGGGATCATCTATCAATGCTAACGGCGAGGCAAAGGCGGAGGTTACCAATTCATCAAAGGAAGCAGTTTCTGTAACTACTACAGATGCAAGTGGTAATACAACCACATCAAAGCCTATCAATCCCGGGGCAAACAGTACGGTTTCGGGAACGACAGGAACCGATTCAGGAAACGACTCAGGAAAGGACTCAGGAAAGGACTCAGGAAAGGATACCACAACTACCGGAGGAGGCAGTTCAAGCGAGAGTTATAGTGGCGGAGGTGGGTATTCCGTTACTACTTACCCTATAAGTTATGATCTTTCAGCGCTTACGGAATTGGGACTTGATACTACATCTATCAATCTTCCTTCAAGCTATGTAGCAGGACGGGCAACCTCTATCCAGGCTCCTCAGTATTCCAACTATTTCATCACATGGACAAGAACAGATGCTAATGGTGAAGACATGACTGAGGATGAAGACACAAGGCTGGCATGTTACACGCATATAGAGATAATGCCAACAACATCCGGACCTCTTTATTTTAAAGCTAACGCAGAAGAGGGAACAGTAGGAACCATCACGGTTAAAAAAGGTAAGAATATTTGTGTAAGCTGTGATTACTACGATACAGGTGTAGCTAATACTGTACAGCGTGCTTATCCCAAAAAGGGCGCGGATAGCGATGATGTCGAGGAGGTGTATTTTTGGTATCCATATGGAGGAACCCGTCCGACAGTAAAAGTTAATAATAAGGTCATTTCCGTAAATGACAGTAATGATGACAGTAATGATGACAGTAATGATGACAGTAATGATGACAGTAATGATGACAGTAATGATGACAGTAATGATGACAGTAATGATGACAGTAATGATATTACTTTGAAGGAGTATAATATCGGTGAAATAGGATCATCAGATGATTGGCAGGAATATAAGCTGACGCTTCCTGCAACTGATAATTATGAGATTGAGATCGGTGATGTAGAGATTCCGACAGCTACGTTGTCTTTTGATAGTGATAATGATACTCATACTCATGTTATTGGATTCTACGATCAGAGTAAGGGAAGAACTTCTACGACGGTTAGTGTTTCTCCTTTCCGAAGTGGAACTGTCTTTAGAGTAGCTGTAGAAAATGGATATTCACTTGCTAATGCGACAACGTTTATTAATAATGAACAAAAAGCTAGTGACTGTGAATATGAAAAAATGGTTAATATGAGAGGTGAGGCTCTGATTCGTATATACAAGTTTACGGTTTCTGCTATTAATGGACCAGCGGTTGTTAAGATTACAGGTGTGAGCCCAATGAAGGTTCTTACGGTAACTACTGATCACGAGTCAGAGGATAGTGCGATAGTGTTAAACCTTGAAAATAATCAAGAAATTACAGTTGAACAGGTGGCAGAGAAGCTCTTATCTAAAGAAGAAGGCTATAGTTTTACTGTTTCGGCCAAAGATGGAGATGGTAATGCTGTAGATGGTAAGGTTAATACGAATTGTGAAATTTCAGACATAACATATGCAACTTCTATGCATGAACCTGAGAATGAAGTGGAGGATTGCCATACCGTTCTTGAAGTTGGTACTTCATACTATTTCTTCTTACCATTATCCGTTACTGAGCCTGACGCTGACGTCTATGCGACAGATAGTACGCATGCTGTAGTTGTGGTAAAAGTAGCAAATCGTAATTAACAGTACAGTATCTTACGTTTTCGCGATCGAATACTTTCGAATTTTATCCTCGGGTCCTTGAGAAATCAAGGTTCTTGAGGAGGAAATGGCTGTTTAACAACACGATTCGTGGTGCCGAGGTGAGTGTCGCAATTTATTCCGTTGTTGAGACCGCCAAGTGATGACGATAATAGAGGATGGCGTGTTATTTGATGCTTACGATAAATAGGTGTTTTTATATAAATAAAAATTTATAAATTTGCTTTTTGAAAGGAGCACAAAAAATGAAGATGACAACAGTAAGTAAGAAGTTTGGAGCAATGGCACTTGGTGCAGTACTCGCAGTAACAGCAATGGTT
This sequence comes from Lachnospiraceae bacterium C10, assembly GCA_900100095.1. GTDB lineage: Bacteria > Bacillota > Clostridia > Lachnospirales > Lachnospiraceae > Weimeria. The sequence goes on along the minus strand of FMTN01000048.1, from coordinate 987 downwards.
GGTGGCACAGTAACACCAGCAAATGCAGCAAAGACAGCAAAGGCTAATAAGGTGTACAAGGTAGCAGTTGATGCAAAGAAGGGGGCTTCACTTAACTGCGGTGAAATGGAGTCACACACAGGCAATATGAATGGTTTGACATCACATGCAGACATTTACATTAAGAAGTCTGTCGTAGATAAGAATAAGACAAACATCATGACAAAGGCAGAAATTGCAGATAGCAATTACAACTACATTGGTTCAACGAACAATGTTAATATTACAGTCAAGAAGTCCGGAAAGCAGTATGTAGCTAAGGTTGACGATAAGAAGTCATCAGCTGTAAAGGTTTCAACAACAGGTAAGTATGTAAAAATCTCAGTTAATGATGTTAAGCTTACACCAGAAGCTGATAACACAAAATTGTTTAGTAAGGCAGGTATTGCTAACCTGTTCTATGTAATTACAACTGGTGCAAAGACAACAGCATATATTGATAATGTAGGTGTAGCATTTACTGGTGATAGATACATCTATGATGGAAATAACAAGAAACTCTCTATTATCAATTTTGCTATTGACGGTAATCCAGAACTTAAGATTGTAAAGTTTAACAAGAATAAGTAATCTTAAGCATAAGAGTAAGCATAAGTAATTGAATAATAGAATTTGAATTATAGAAAAGGCACTGTAAATATTTACAGTACCTTTTTTTATTATGTGTCGTGACACAGTTGAGCTCGCGAAGCGTGCGAAATAGAAACCACCCGCTATGCGGGTGCGCGGTGTTTGTTATACAAAAAAATCACCTTTCCGCTATAATTTTGGATGTTCAAGCCTAAATTATAACGAAAGGAAAGGTGATTTTGATGGCCAATAAGGCAAATAGTCTAGCACACACTAAATGGATGTGTAAATACCACATAGTGTTCACTCCAAAGTATAGGAGAAAAATAATCTACAATCAATATAAGGTAAGCATACGAGATATCTTAAAACAACTTT
>FMTN01000051.1 GCA_900100095.1 Lachnospiraceae bacterium C10 | reverse complement strand
ACTATCTGTCCGGCATTACCATTGCCGACCTCGCCGCCGACACCATGGAGCCGGGTAACTTTATCATTTAACGTGGTTATAACTACCATTCATGGCAAAACAAAGGGGATGTGAAAAATGCATTTTTCACATCCCCTTTTCTTTTTGAAGAGTCAAGACTCGCTCGGAGCTTGTACCCCGACTGAGTATAGTTTGTATAACAACGAGCCTAAGTCCCACCGCAAGCTCGCTTGCGAGGGGGACTTAGGCGACTGTAGAACACCGAAAGGCTTTGCCTTGAGGTGTGAAACAGAGTTGAAATCGAGTAGGAGTCAGCCTACTCGACTCATAACCCCCACCTACGCATAGAGGTGGGGTTTTCTCCGACTGAGTTAAACTTATTATCTGAAGCTATTTCTTATCGTCTGTTCTCTGTTGCAATGGTTTTAACTTCCATCATCGCTGTACGAACTGGAGGAAGAAGCAACAGAATCACTGTAATAATACCCTCTGTCGCTATATAAGAGCCATTGTAGACAAGAGAGTACACAATGGCTGACAACATTCCCTTCATTCCTGCAAAGCTTGTATTTGCAAAAAAAATCACACCGGACAGGAAGGAAAATACAAATCGACCGAATATTCCCAGAAGATATCCTTTAACAAGGCCGTACTTGCTGTCTTTGAATACACCGGACAGTCCCAATGCTCCGAAGGCAAACACGTAGTCGAAGAACGGCTGAACCGGGTTATAAATATACGGCCAGAGAATCATCTGCAGAATTCCGTATGCACTCGCTGCTATGATTCCGGCTCCTGTACCATACCAGTAACCAATCAATGAAATGAACATCATGGAAAACAGGGTAATCGCGCCTCCCATTGGAAGCTCAAAGACCTTGATCATGGACGCAACCGTCGCAAGCGCAATTGCTACTGCCGAAAACGCCAGCTGCTTGGTTGACACCTTACGCTCTTTGCCGGTCAGGAAAAAGAATCCGCAGAGCAGCACCAGCATAATTACAACAAGTGCTGTATAACCCCACATGGTCGGCAGGTAGTAGTCCTCACCTTTTGGTTGATAAAGAAATGTTGACATACTCTTCTCCTTCTAACTAAAATGTTTTAATTATCCAAAGAAGACCATATCATTCTTCCCGACACACGTCAACAACCGGAGGAATCCTTATCTTACACCATCTGCCAGCTCTTGTTCTTCATCTTTCCCTGGCTTCGCAGCGTCAGATTCTGTCTGCGATGCCGTTCCTTCTCTTCATACATCTTCTCGTCCGCCGTATGGATCAGCACTTCAAGGGTCTCGTCCCGGCTGTTGCAGGATATGGCAAAGCCGATACTTGCGGTGAGCTCATACGGAAGATGACGCGCTGTGGCGTGCTGACGCAGAGCCATGCGGATATCTTCGATTTCGACCTCCAGCTCATCTGCCGAAGTGTACGGAGCTAATACCACGAATTCATCTCCACCGGTCCGGCTTACCAGGGCATTCTGACCACAGCAGTCCTTGAGCGCTGCAGCCATACCAAGAATCGCCGCATCCCCGGCACGATGGCCGTAGGTATCATTGATCTCCTTGAGATGATCAAGGTCGCAGAACAGGGCAACGGTCCGCTTGCCTTTTGCTCTAAGAATCCGGTACAGGCTTTCACCGTCTCTCTGATAGCCCATCCGGTTACTGATTCCGGTAAGGGAGTCCGTCTTATACAGAGCTTCCAGGCGCCGTTTCATGTAGGTCACCTTTTTCTCCCGGTACATTTCCTCAATGCGGCGCTGCGCCATTAAGGTGATGCGCAGATACACCTGCTTCGACAGATGCTCCGCCACATTCTTAAAGGCAAAATAACCCACAGCGTAAGCTCCGAAATGTAACGGAAGCAGTAGCATGTCATCACCTGCCACATCCATATCCAGAAGCGGGAACATACCGGAGACCATCTGATCCATCGGATCCCGTCTCTCCCGTTCTTCCCTTGCGTATACCACCTGCATTTCCTTCGGAAGCCCCGTCCGCGACAGAACCGAAATGCTTAAATCCTCTTCGATGTTGCCGACTCTTCCTTCATCGATTGCATTCGAATATCGTTCCAGCCTCGGGTCACAAATCATATAAAAGGCGGAGCCGCTGACACGTTTCATATGCTCACTCAGCGCCTTGGCAACCGAGCGCATAGAGCGGCACTGCATCAGCGCCGACTCCAGGGCAAGCAGCTCTTCCCGATAGGCATTTATCTCCATCCGCTCGACGATCCGCCGGTTCATAACAGCCGTCACATCCTCCGGCGTAACATGGCATCCACTGCTCTCACCTGTAACAAGACTCGGCTCACAGTAGATGACATCCGCAACCGTCCTCCCTTTGATCTGTGATAAAAGAGCCTTAACAGCCATTGCCCCCATCTTCTCACCGACTCTTGATACTGTTGTAATCTGCGGCGTGTAATAGTAGGCTCCCTCAAAACACTCGAATCCTGTAACCGCCACATCCTTCGGGACCGACCACCCTTTTGCCTTTAACTCCTCACAAACTCCAATCGCCTGCGCATCACTGGCACAGACAATCACATCCGGCAACTTTCGATGGCGCTCCATAAATTTGCAGAAACCTTCTCTGCCACTTTCGATATCCAGATCCTGATGGCACACATCCGCCTCTCCGATCAGAATATCCTGTGACTTCAAATAGTCTCGAAATGAGGCTTCGATCTGCCGGCTTACATCCCGATCCTTTGGGCCGGCCATCAGCCAGAAATTTTGAAAATGATGGCTCTCGCGCAAATGTTCCATCATTCTCGTCATCGCAGAGTAGCAGTCAACTGCTACACACGGAAAACCCGGAACCTGTTTTTCAAGGGTAACGGCCGGAATACCTGCCATACGCACGCGTTCCACAATTCCTTCCGCCACCTGCCGAGTTCTTATATTGCTAACATCCAGGATAACCCCGTCGAAATCCGACAAATCCGGCAAATGAAAAATACTGTATTCTCCATTGTTGTACTCCTGATCACGGCTCCAGTTTGCAGCACAGCAGAATGTGTATAAGACAGCGTCTTCCCCCGCTTTCTTGATCTGCTGCACAATACCCTTCGGCCAGTCAGAATGCATTTGTCGATTCCGGCTATCCATAATCAGCGCTAGCTTCTTCATTTAATTTCCCCCTCCATAATAGGCGTTACGGGCGACACATAAAATTCGTGTCCACCGCTCCGTAATATCCATCCTTACGGGATGCCCAGGTGCCCTGGATATTAGCAGTACCATCGGCATTCACCCCCGCGAAGGTATAACCACCAAACATCTCTACATGATAGATTCCTTTGTAACGCTTGTTGTCCGCTCCCGTCTCAAACAAGAGATCACCGGTCTGGAACAGACGCTTTTTCAGATTGGCGTCTTTGGTTGCACCAACCTTTTTACTTGGCTTGCATGATACAAGACTCTGGCCGAGATCCGCGGCCGTCGGCGCCCAAAAGCTACTTGCACTTGGCAGAAGCACCCCCTGCTTCTGATAGGCACGGAATACCAGTGAGCTACAATCATAAAATCCGTCCGTCATACGCAGAGCCTGATTATACACACTCTTCTCTGCGTAACTCTTCGCCCACTGGAAGGCTTTGATTTTCTCTTCTTCTGCCACATTCACAACACAACCGAAGGTCATATCCTGATATGTAGCAAGTAATACAGCAGCGCCCTCTTTCTTCGTCGTAACCGTTCCGTCTTCTGCCACCTCTGCCACCTCAGGATTGTCACTGCTCCAGCTGACAAGGGACGCACTGGCTCCTTTGATTTTCAGCTTCTTCGTCGTATCCTTCTCAAGACGAAAAACCGGCTCAAGGGAGCGGCCCTTTACCTTCACACGAAACTGCACCTGATCAATGGTAAACGTTATGGTATCCGTTCCTGCTCCCGTTACCAAAAGATGGATGCGGCCATACGCCACCTTTACCACCGATTTCATAGACTTGTGGGAATCCGTCGATTCAAGTTCCATATCCGGAAGTCGAACCCCTTCTTCCGTATTCAGATAGAGGTCGATTTCTCCGCCATTCCCACTGGTATTCAAGTACTTCGGTACAGCTGATGTATCCAGCTTCGCCTTCGTCATATCCGGGAAGACAAAGACCCGGTAATGGGCATTCTTCGTCTTGCCAAGGTCATGAAGAACAAAGGTGACCTTGATCGTAACATAGCCGGCCCCTGTCGCCTGATATCGGACATGTCCATCCTCCTGTGTCAGTTCAAGAATGGCCGGGTTACTGCTGGTCATCGTCAACGAATCCAGATTCTTCCTGTACTTGTAGAGCACCTGATTCATCTGCCCCTTCTTCCAGGTCAGATCAAGAATTCCACTCGCTCCGTGATGCATCAGATTCTCCGATGTACTTGTCGTCGCTGCTGTCAGATGATAGTCCGCCTGCGGATCTGCCTTTACCGGAGAAACAAACTTTTTTTCACCGGTAGCTGCATAGACCTGCGTCTTCCCTGTTGCAAAGGAAACCGGATGCAATGCTATAGATGCCGCTACTAAAACGGACAGGGCTTTCACAGGAAACGTATGCATGAAATTTTTCTCCTTTCTTCCTAATATTTGACACAACTCAATTTGTTTTCATTATGTAACAAAAAAAGCCTCAGTACAAGAGGCTTTCTTGGGAATCTTCTATAAAGATGATAACTCATCCAATGTTTTTCCGTAACTCGGAAGATATTCTTCTACAAAATCTTTCATTTCCGGCAATTCTTCCACCATTGCAAGCAGGGCTTTGCGGATGGTCTCCTTCGCCGTTTTAAATTCACTGTTCCCCGCCTTCTCCTCTTCAATGCACTTGATATAGGCGGAAATCTTATCCGCTCCCTTCACCAGACGGCGCATATAGGCATCTTCCGGCGTATCCTCTCCGCGAAAAATCGTCCGGTATTCCTCCCGAAGATCCGGTGCAAGCTTATGCAATAAGGTCAGCTCCGCCTTCGCTTCGATACTCTTATAGGCATCCCGGATCTCTTCGTTGGCATACTTGACCGGCGTCGGCATGTCTCCTGTGATAATCTCGGAGGCATCGTGATACAGTCCGATGAGTGCCGCTTTGTTGGCATCCAGCTTCTTCCCATAGCGGACATTGGCGATTGTACACAATCCGTGGGCGATCATTGCAACATCCAGGGAATGTTCACTTAAGGTCTCCTCCCGGGAGGATCGCATCTGTGACCAGCGGTTGATATATTTCATTCGTGAGATTGCGGCAAAAAATGTATATTCCATATGAATCCTTGGTTCCTTTCTTCTTTTTCAGGGATTATCATATCATATTTTTCTATATTCTCACCTGTATAAATCCATGGTAAAATCACACTATACTTACTGTCACTGAAAGGAGTGTGTCTATGAATCCTTTTATCGCTGAACACAACGTCTATATGGAGGCATCCTCCTGGTGCTTCCTGATTCTTTTAAACTTTATTAATTTTATCCAGAGTCGGGACGGCAGCAAATCTTCCAAACTGTTTTCCTGGCTTCTTCTCTCAAGCTTCATCGGAAATACCATGTCACTTTTCTGCTGCTGGATCAATTTCTGGCCGGAGAAGATTCTTCCGGATTCCATTGCACTGATCTGCAATGCCATTAATTTTATACTGCCGAACCTTGTGTCCTTCTTCCTGTTGCAGTATACCCAGAGTTATCTCTACCCGTCCTCCAGCAAGCCTCCAAAGTCCACCTACATCAATGCTTTTATTTTACTGTTGTCCGGACTTATTATGCTTGCCAACCTGCTGTCCGGCCGAAAGCTGGCTTTTTCACAGGCCAATATGCATTACAACCAGGGGTCTTTGTTCATCACCGGATTTGTGGTTCCGATTTATTTCTGTTTCTTCTCACTGATTCAGCTCTATCGCCACCACACCCGTTTTACCAGACGGCAGCTGATTTCAATTTCCCTTGCCTACGGTCTCGACTTTGTCGGCGCCTTCCTGCAGTACCAGTACTTTGACTCCATCCTGTACTTTTACTTCTTCGTCTCCATGGGTATGTTCATCATCTATTACTCCATTCAGACGCCGGACTACCGGAAGATGCTGAACACCATGCGCGAGCTGCGGCTTGCCGAGACAAGAGCCATGACAGCCAACGAAGCCAAGTCCAGCTTCCTTGCCAATATGAGCCATGAGATCCGTACTCCGATCAACGCTGTCCTTGGTATGAATGAAATGATTCTGCGGGAATGCAAGGATCCGTCCATTCTGAATTACTCCCATAACATCGAATCCGCCGGCCGCAGCCTGTTATCGCTGATCAACGATATCCTGGATATTTCCAAGATTGAGTCCGGCAAGATGGAGATCGTCCCGACCGATTACGAACTTTCCTCCGTCTTAAACGATGTGCTGAATATGATCAATGTCAAGGCAATGGAAAAGGGGCTTGAACTTGTGGTGAATGTGGATCCGAACCTTCCGGAGAACCTGAAGGGTGATGAATCCAGACTTCGCCAGATCATCCTGAACCTTCTCTCCAACGCGGTAAAATACACCAGAGAGGGTATGGTCAGCCTCGATGTCTGCGGTCATGTGATTGACTCCATCCTCACCCTGCGCGTCTGTGTGTCCGACACCGGTATCGGCATCAAGCCTGCCGACCAGAAGAAGCTGTTCTCCAAATTCCAGCGTCTGGATCTGGTGGAGAATAAGACCATTCAGGGAAGCGGCCTTGGTCTTGCGATCACCTACAACATCTTAAAGCTGATGAACGGTAACATCACCGTTCGTTCAACTTACGGAGAGGGCACCACCTTCACCGTTACCCTACCTCAGAATGTGCGTGACAGCGAAGCCATCGGCGACTTCCGCGCGAAATACCATCAGAGCATTGAAATGCGTCCGCAGTATCAGGAATCCTTCCTTGCTCCGACAGCCAAGATTCTGATTGTTGACGATACTCCAATGAACATCACCGTTATTCAGGGACTTCTTAAGCGTACCCAGATTGAGATCGACTTCTGCTATTCCGGTATCGACAGTCTTGAGAAGGTTCGTCAGGAACATTACGACATCATCCTTCTGGATTTCCGTATGCCGAAGATGGATGGAATCCAGACCCTCCAGCGTATGAAGGAGGTTCCTTACAACAAGAACGATGATACGCCGATTATCTGCCTGACCGCCAACGCCGTTGCGGGTGCCCGGGAAAAATACCTGGCTGCCGGTTTTACCGACTACCTCTCCAAGCCAGTTCAGTCCGATAAGCTCGAGCGCATGATGATCAAATATCTGCCGAAGGAAAAGGTGGAACTGGTCACCGAAGCATCTCCTTCCCGTCGCCTTGCAGACCTTACGGCCTCAGATCCGGGAGTGACATCCGAGGATGCGACGATTCCGTCCTTCCTCCTTGAGATTCCGGAGATCGATGTGGCGACCGGCGTCAAGAACACCGGCTCCAACGAGGATTACCTGACGGCACTGCATATTTTTGCAGAGAGCATCGAAGACAATATTGCACAGGTTCAGAGGTTCTACAGCCGGGACGACTGGGATGATTTCACCATCCGTGTTCATGCCATCAAGTCCTCTGCCCGCATCATCGGTGCCGCAGAAATTTCCGGCATGGCAAAGGACCTGGAGTCCTACGGAGAAGAGCGCAAGGTCTGGGAGATTCACGAAAACACCAACCGTTTTCTCACCGCCTATGCGCAGCTCGGTCAAAAGCTTGCTCCTCTCTTAGAAGATGAGGAGGATTTTACCGAAGCCTCCGAAGCCTCCAATACCTCCGACCTGCCGGTGATCTCCGAAGCGGAAATGGCAGATGCCTATTCCACCCTGCGTGAGCTTTCTGCCTCCCTTGCCTATAATGATGCAAAGGATCTTCTTAACATGCTAAAGGAATACGCCCTTCCAAAGGAGGAGATTACGCGGCTTAAGGATATTTCATCCGCTCTTGAAAAGCTTGACTGGGACCGTGTGGTTTCCCTCCTGCCAACAGAATAACCCGATTTCAACTCTGTAAAACAAGGAGCTTTGACACAAACGGTGTCAAAGCTCCTGTTCTATTTAACTCAGTCGGAGAAATCCCCCACCTCACTAAGCGTTAGCGTAGGTGGGGGTTATGAATCGAGTAGGAGTCAGCCTACTCGATTGTTTATGAGGAAGGTCGCATTTTGTAGTGTTTGCCAACGTTAGAAGGCCGCAAGCGCAAGCCAAGAACCGCTCAGCGATTAAGATTTTTCACCGGATTTCAGCACCAGAAGCTATTTTCGGTGAAATATCCGGCTGGATACAAGCTCTTTGCTCAGAGATCAAGATTTTTCACAGAAACCCACCGCCAAAGGCTGTCTCCCGTGATTTAGAAATCGTTTAGAAAAACTTTAGAAAATCTTTAGAAAGATTTAAGAATTGCCACCTCCAAACCGTGCTATAATAATGCAAACATCTTATATAAGTCTATGATTTCGAAATCCGAAATCCGGCGAGAACTCGCACGGAGATTTTCCTTCAGCACCGATCGGTTAAAATTTCTCACAAACAACAAAAACAGGGAGGGGTTATGTTAAACAGAGAATATAAAAGCAGCTTATTTGCAGATTTGTTTTCCGATGCAAAACGGGGGTTATCGATTTTTAATGCGCTGATGGGAACAGAATACAGCGATCCGGC
>FMTN01000052.1 GCA_900100095.1 Lachnospiraceae bacterium C10 | reverse complement strand
CAGGTTGTCATAATCTCCAAGACTCACTTCCTTCTCCAACTGTCCCGAGAGCAGTGTCGTTCCATAACACACACCTCGCGTTACCAGATCATATCCCGGATAATTCCCCTTCTGCGCTTCCAAATTCACATACAGCTTTAGATTCCCGTATTGCTTGATATGCACGGTGAACTTGATGTCATAGCGAACCACCGCTCCCCATGGAAACAGTTCCTCTTCACCGCCTCCCACAATACGTCCTGTCTCGATTTCCGGGTCTGAGTCGATTGAGTCCTTGATCTCCTCTATCGTCATTCCCTGAAATTCATGACCGACCGCCTTTAGGATCACGGCGATCACTTCCTTATAGGACAGAAGATTCTTGGCATATCCATCGTACTGCTCCATACTCCTACTTTTTTCTATTGCCTTTGCGAAGCCGTCGTTTGCCATCGCGCCTCCCTTCTGAAGAGGACTCCCCGCCCTCACTCTTCTATCTATATGTCACTATACTGACAATTATATATCCTATTGTACTAATCCGCAATCTATTTGTCACAATCCTTCTCGAGCTATGCTATACTTCTTTTAACGCGTATCTGATTAAGATGGGAGATTTCCTATGCCATACAAAGACTTTAAATCAACTGAGATCATCGATGAGATCGGTCTGGAACTACGTAAATTAAGAAACGAGAAAAAGCTGTCCCTCGCGACGGTTTCTGACGCCATGGAACAACAGCAGATCCATATATCCGGCACAATGCTCGGACGTATGGAAAACGGTGAGAGGCGAATCGACGATTCCCTGCTCCATGCGCTATGCCGCCTGTATGATGCAGACCCAAATGCTTTGATCATCCGGGCCTGCCAAACACACATCCTTGCCTTGCAGGTTCCCAGTTCTCCTGATGTATCCATCCGGGAACAGGATACGGACACTCTGCTTCAACTCTACCGTCAGCTTCCTCAGCAGGCGAGAGATGAGGCTCGCACGATGCTGCGTTTACTTTCCTACAAGGAACGTTTCAAAGATATTTAATCAGTCCTTGCGGTTCCGTAACTTCGCTCTTTGGATCGTTTTGATACTCATTCCTGTCATATCCGCTACCTCCCTGTAGGTATGTGTCTTTAACAACTCTGCCGCCTCCCGATACTGCTCATCGGTGTAGACCCGCGGGTGACCTTCATGATACCCGGGATCCTGCTTTGCGATCTCCTTCCCTTCTTTTGTTCTGGTCACGATCAACTCCCGCTCAAACTGAGCAAAAGCCAGTAGCATATTGCGGATCAGAACATTGACCGGGGAATTGTCCAAAACCCCCATATTCAGCACATGAATGACAACGCCTTCATCGATCAGGGAAGTGATCAGTTCCGAAGCCTGGGTAATGCTCCTTGCAAAGCGGTCCAGCTTGGATACCACCAGGGTATCCCCCTTTTTCAACCGGGAAAGAAGTTTCATAAACTCCGGGCGATCCATTTGGGTCCCCGTATAGCTGTCCGTGTAAATGATCTCTGCGCCAGCTTCACGCAAGGCTTCATACTGAGCTTCCAGCGAATTTCCATCCCGCGCCTGACATTTTGTTGATACTCTTGCATAACCATAGATCATACGCTACGCCCTCCTTTCACTTTTGAAAAAACAAAAAATCGCCACCTCAGGCAGCGATTCGTTTGTATCCTTATTCTATTTCTATATTATATCTACGAAATGCTCACCTGACCAAATCGCAATGCCTGCTGCTCTCCTTCCACATCCACCAAAAGACGCATCTGCTCATCGACTCCCCGAAGGATGGCCGGGTAGCTTTCCTGCGGTTGCTCTTTTCCAAGGCGGATCGGCGTCACATTGACCACTTCTCCCTTCTGATCCAGATCCTGCGCATATTGGCGCATCAGTTCCGGAGCATCCAGTGGCTGCTGCAACAGTTCCTTTATGATCTGTGCCGCCAGTTTTGCCCGCGGCGGAATCTTCTCCCCTCTTTCGCCGGCTGGAAAAAGACTTGTGATCCTGCTTCGGATCTCCAGTGGATAATCCTCCTCCTTCGTCCGATAGTTGACGCCGATTCCAAGGACCATCCACTGAAGCTGATTGCTTTCCAGATCGCTGGCCCCCTCCGTCAGGATGCCACAGACCTTTTTCTTATCCAGGTACAGATCGTTCACCCAGCGAATGGTCAGCGCCTTACCTGCGACTTCCCTCACTGCCCGCAGGACTGCCAGCGCTCCGGATGCCGTCATCTGAGCGATCCGGTCATAAGGCAGATCCTCCGCCCGCAGAAGAATACTCATGTAGAGGCCTCCCTCCGGCGAAGAAAAATGATGATCCCTGTGTCCTTTTCCACTGGTCTGTCGACCGGAGATCAAAACCGTGCCGGAGGCTGCCCCGTCAATGGCCAGGGCGGACAGTTCCCTGTTCGTGGAGGTCACTTCTTCCTCCACCAGGATCTGCAGGCTACGCCCCTGCCTTTCCTCTTTGGGCCAGATCTGCGCAAGCTGTGCCTCCACCGCCTCTTTGGACAACATGTCACTGGTGTCCGGCAGATAATATCCTTTTTTCGGGCTGGCGCAGATATCATATCCAGCCTCCCGCAAGCTTTTTACAGCCTTCCATACGGCAGTCCGGCTCACCTGAAGCCCCTCTGCAATCGTTTCTCCTGACTGCGGCGTTCCCCGATGTTCCTCCAGAGTCCGCAGCACCTGTTCTGTGGTAGTCATAATCTAGATCAAATCTCCCTGACTCTCCATTGTCGACAACATCTTAAGTGCCTGATCCTGTGGTACGATATCGGATAACAGCGGCCGCATGGCAATAGCCATCAGCTTCATCGGATTGTCGTCCGCTGCAATTCGGTTCGAACTCATACTTCCGCAATAGCGGCAACGGTGGATGAGCGCCCACTCTCCATCCTTGCGCACCCATGCACCGATCGGATCCATGGTCGCTCCACAGCCACTGTCACGGTCTCCCGGCTTGTTATCCACATGAACCGAGCACAGACAGTTCGGGCAGTGATTCCTGTGGTTGCTTCCTGCTCCGTTACTTACAATCGGCCATCCACAGTTCTTACAGGTAAAAGAATCCGTGCAGGGATTCTTCTTATAATAATTCTTATCGTACTTTCTTCTTTTATTCTCGCGATTCATCTCTATTCCTCATAATACCCTTCGGTGCTTCCCTGGCCGCCCATCAGCATGGTCAACTCTTCCATGCGCTCCACCGGGAACGGCGGATTACCGATTGGCTTCGCTGCAACGGACAAAAGCTTCACCGGGTTATCATATCCGGTAATCTCACTTGTCTGTAAGGCTCCGCAGAACTCGCACCGCTGGATGATGTGCTTATGCCTGCCGCGCTTGGTCTCTTCGATCCATATACTGATCGGTTCAAAAATGCCTCCGCAGGCATTATCATCTTCATCCACTTCATGGTAGCTGCTCAGGCACTGCGGACAGTGCTCCGGTACAATGCTTGTGCCATCCGTGTATCCACAGGCTGGGCAAATATAAATCTCTTCGTCCATATTACTCCTTTATTCTCCGGATGAACCGGTTTCTATCATGTATCAGGATTGTAGCATCAGCTCTTATCCACCGTCAATTGCCTTCTTTGGCCACCTGCTCCATAATCTTTCTTGCGACGTATACTCCGCTGGCACTGGCATGGCTTAAGCTATGTGTCACTCCGCTTCCGTCTCCGATGACATAGAGTCCCGGATAGGTACTCTCAAGATTCTCGTCAAGTTCCACTTCCATATTATAGAACTTGACTTCCACACCGTAGAGCAGGGTATCATCATTGGCGGTTCCCGGTGCGATGCGATCCAGCGCATAGATCATTTCGATGATGCCATCAAGGATACGCTTTGGAAGAACCAGCGACAGATCTCCCGGTGTGGCATGCAGCGTCGGTCGTACCAAACCTTCTTCTATACGCTTTTCATTGGAGCGTCTTCCCCGTACCAGATCACCGAACCGCTGGACGATCACTCCGCCGCCCAACATATTCGACAGCCTTGCGATGCTCTCTCCGTATCCATTGCTGTCCTTAAAAGGCTCCGAAAAATGCTTTGCTACCAGCAGGGCAAAATTCGTATTTTCCGTCTGCTTTTCTTCGCCTTCATAACTGTGTCCATTCACCGTAACAATGCCGTTGGTGTTCTCATTGACCACGATTCCGTGGGGATTCATGCAAAAGGTTCGGACATTGTCCTCAAACTGCTTGGTCCGGTAGACGATTTTACTCTCATAGAGCTCGTCCGTCAGGTCGGAAAAAATAACCGCCGGCAGCTCCACGCGCACGCCGATATCCACCCGGTTGCTCTTCGTCGGAATCTCCATTTCCCGGCACACCTGCTCCATCCACTTGCTGCCACTTCGTCCTACGGAAATGACGCATCGTGGACACTGATAAACTTCATCTGCCGTCTCCACCTCATAGGTTGCATCATCTCTTTTTCTGACATGAAGTGCCGGTGTATCAAAGATAAAGTCCACCTTGTCCTTCAATTCCTTATACAGATTCTCGAGCACCACATAGTTGATGTCGGTTCCGAGATGTCGAACGGATGCATCCAAAAGCTTCAGCCTGTTTTGCATACAAACCTTGGTAAAATGCGTTCCCGCTGTAGAGTACAGCTTCGTTCCCTCTCCTCCGTGGCTGAGGTTAATGGCATCCACATACTTCATCAGATCGATGGCGGCCTTTTTCCCGATATGCTCATACAGAGTGCCTCCAAAATCATTGGTTATATTATATTTTCCATCGGAAAAAGCCCCGGCTCCTCCGAATCCACTCATAATGGAACAACTCTTGCAATGAATGCAACTTTTGATTTTCTCTCCGTCGATGGGACAATGTCTTTTCTCTAATGAATGCCCCTCTTCGAGAACTGCGACTTTGATCTCCTTACCGACTTCCTGTGCTTTTTTGCAAAATTCATATGCTGCAAAGATTCCCCCCGGTCCTGCGCCTATGATGATGACGTCATAATATTTCATGTAATTCCTCCTTTTGGGTTTAAGACCGCAACTTATTATACTATCACCTTCTTACCTCTTGGCAAGCTCCCTCTTCAAAATACCGGAAAATCCTTCTACTATTTTATAATTTTATGATTTGCCAAGTTGAAGTGAATTCAGTAGAATATGGTTGATGAATACACGTAAACGCTTTAGTCAATTATGGAATACTTATAAGGGGGATGTGGCGGTTCTTCTCGCCATTGCTGTGGCCTATCGGATTCTGCAGGCCTTTGGCATCACCTGTCCTATCCGTTTTCTTACCGGGGTTTCCTGCGCCGGATGCGGTATGACACGCGCATGCCTTTGCGCTCTTCACGGACATTTTGATGCTGCTGCTTTCTATCACCCGCTTTGGGTTCTTGTGCTGCCGTCTCTTATGGTTTTCCTCTTTCGCCGTAAGCTTCCCAGCTCTTCGGTGAGAGTCTATGGAGCTCTTGTGATTGCCGCGTTCCTTGTAATCTATCTGATCCGGCTGTTTGATCCGAGTGACTCCATCGTTGTATTTGCGCCTAGGGAGGGTGCAATCTACCGTTTGATTTCTTGGCTTATGTGATTCATTGTTACTCGTTATATTCAAGAGAGGAGTGTATATGTTCTGTAAAAATTGCGGTTCCCAACTGATTGACGGTGCCTTGTTCTGCGCCAACTGCGGCGCCAAGATTACCTTCGATGATGCCGTCCCGTCTTCTGACGCTTCCGGGGTATCCGAAGTCTCCGGGGATTCTGCTGCTTCTGATGCAACTGCGTCTTCCAGTGATTCCGTTTCTTCTGATACGGCTGCATCTTCCGGCGATTCCACCACTTCTGATGCAACTGCGTCCGGTACAGATGGAGCTTACAACGATTCTAACGCATCCGGATCTGCCGGGACTTACAGTAATTCTAACTCGTCTGAGGCTGCCGGGGCTTACAGTAATTCTAACGCATCTGAAGCTGCCGGATCTAACAGTAATTCTACTGCGTCCGGTGGATTCTATCAAAACAACCAGCAGAATTACAACAATGCGTATCAAAACAACTATACCGGGAGTGCGCCATACAGCAATGGTCAGCCACCTTACAACAACTCCGTCAGCTACCATACCATTGCCCGGTATGTAAGCGCCGGATTCGCTGTCGTCTTCGCATGGTTTTTCCTTAAAAACTTTGGCAGCGGTATTCGTGGCTTCTTTGCTTCCATCTTTAACATGTTCCGCTTCATGGACTTTGGGTTCACTTTCCCTGTGGCAGGATTTTTTCACAGTATCTTCACGATCATCCTTGCTGCCTGCTATGCAGGACTTGCCCTGTTCATGTTCGAGTCCTATCGTTCCTTTGACCGTGAACACGCGAAGAACCTTTGTCTTTCTGTGACAGCTACCGGTATTATCACCATTCTGGTCGCTCTGATCCGTATGCTGTTTACAGTATCGACCTTCTTCGGGTTCTTCATCAATTATCTTCCGTTCGTCTGGGCTTTGATCTTTGTCGGCGGCGCCATTGCCTGCCTGTACATCTTCGCTCATCTCGATGGCGGAATTCAGCTTTCCGGCGGCCCGATCCTTGATGAAATCAAAGTTGCTGCCACCACAGAAATCAACGAGCTGCAGAGATTTTTCCAGTCCCTGACTGCCAAGCCGGGGATGAGTGCAGATGCCACCGGCTACAACGGTTCCAATTATCAAAATGCAAATGGAGGTATGAACAACAATATGAACGACGCTTCAAATTCCTACAACAATCCAAACAGCAATCCGAATGGTGCTCCTTACGGTAATCCGAACGGTGCCCCTTACGGTAACCAAAACGGTGCTCCTTACGGCAATCCAAACGGTGCTCCTTACGGTAATCCAAATGGTGCTCCTTATGGCAATCCGGGTATGCCACCTCAGAGACTTCGTACTGACTACAGTCTCCTCGCTTACATCCTGCTTGGAATGGTGACCTGTGGTATCTATCCTCTCTACGTTATCCACTGCATCGCCCGGGATATGAACATTACCGGTGACGGTGACGGTGAGCATACCAACGGGCTGTTAATGCTCATCCTGTTATCCACCATCACCTGCGGTATCTACGGATGGATCTACTGGTACAAGTTCGGTAACCGTCAGGCGCACACCGCTCCTCGTTATGGCATGACCTTCCAGGAGAACGGTACCACCGTATTACTCTGGATGGTTCTTGGTTCTATGCTCTTCGGTGTCGGTCCTTTCATTGCGATGTACATTCTCCTTCGCAACACCAACGCTTTGAATGCCGCTTACAACCAGAGAAACGGTTTTTATTACTAATCCGGGGCTTATAAGATAAGACCTTTGAGTGTAACTTCGGATATGGGACAACGGGGCAGTGCTTTCGCACTGCCCCGTTGTTATTATGTGTCGTGACACAGTTGAGCTCGCGAAGCGTGCGAAATAGAAACCACCCGTTGGACGGGTGGTTTCTATTTCCCTCAGTGGGGATCTTCTCTGACCTATGCTCCGCAAAGATGCCCTCGGAAGTAATATATAACCTTTTACTGCAAATATTACTGCAAATAAGCCCGGATCGTTTCCTGTATTATATCCGGAGTCAGTGGATGCCTTTCATCTTCAAACGTGACGATGAGATTCTGTCCCGGATAATATCCCTCCATGCAGTATTTCTGTAATTTTCCTACCACACAAAGAACATAGTCCGGATTTGACATCATGCCAAAATGTTCCCAGATATATTCTTTTCTTTGTCTTACATTTAACACCGAAAAGTCCGGGTTACATTCGCCCATTGTGCTCACATATACCGGCTTTTCATAGTGATACGGAATCTTCTCGCGATACAGGGTATCCGCGATTAGCACCTCCGATTTGGATCGTACCCTTTCGCCTCTACTCGTAGTGAAAATACAGTGTTCCTTATATTTATCGTTTATGACGTATTCTTTCTCCTGCCACGCTTTGATATATGCTTCATCGGACAATTCAATCGGTATGATCAACTTCTGCATTTCCTGCGTATACAGGTTCTGTACTTCTTCAGCCGTCACCTCCGGATAGGATTTAACAAATTTATCAATCACCGCAAGTTCTTTCCTCAACTGCCCCTGCAACTTCTCGTTATAATCCTTCATTGCCAGCTTTCTTATCATCTCCATGGATGTTTTCTTACTGAGATACTTTCCTGTACGCTTCCCCTTTTCCAGCGCATAATAAGACACATATTTTCCTGCACCATGGATTTTCAATCGACAACCTGGCATTACTTTATTATACGCAGGTGCCTCCTTCTCGCATTTCCTCAGTAACATCAACAAATGCTGCCTTCGCTCTTCTACTACCTCTTTTAACATGAAACTCTAACTCCCCCTCTCTTTTCTCAAACTATAATCTTGTCATGTTCTTCCGGGATTTCAAACATCTAGAACTGCTTACATCGATGGGATTCGACCGCTAAGTAACAACGGACGTCTTCGCAATATGATAAATGAATTGTTGGGAACTATATGCCTATTATATCGCGTTTTATGCCTTCTAAATCTTAAATTTCTATTAAATGATATGGAGGGATGATTCTTTTCACCGGATTTCCACTATTTGACCTGTTTCCGGTGAAATTTTCCTTCCCTAAGCTGGGATTCGCTGGCTGACTTCCTTGATTTTTCACCTAATTTCCCCTTTTGGGCC
>FMTN01000055.1 GCA_900100095.1 Lachnospiraceae bacterium C10 | reverse complement strand
AATTAAAAGGACGATATGGAATCCCGGTAAGTACGGAATTTGAAGATGAGGTGAATACTATGTGCAATTTTAGTGAAGCGATATTGGAGCAAGGGCGAGAAGAAGAAAGAGAAAAGATAATCCGCAAAATGGTCTCACTTGGTTATCCGGTAGAAGAAATAACGCAAATATATGAAAGAGAACTGGTTGAAAAAGTACTGGCAGAGCGAAAAGAAAAAGAATAAGTGATACGAAAGTGTAACGTCGGTGCGTCCAGGAACGGATGCACCGGCGTTTCTTATATAGGGGAATAGGATAAAACAAAAGTTGAAATAAGATGAATCGGCGCAAAAACAACAAAAATTACGTATTCTTGAAGAAACCTTGAAGGATTTTAGGGTAAATTTAAGGAAAATGATATGAAAAAGAAAAATTTTTTCTATTTTGATTTACATTTGACAGAGAGGGTGGTATCTTATTACTCGGATACAGGATTATTTGTATCCTAGCTTAAGTGACCATGGTCATAACTCTTAAGTTCTGACCAACGGTTATTATAAGCCTAGTAATACTTTCACATTCGCTAGCAGACGGTTCATGGGTCATCGCCTTTTTGTTCGCAGACCGCGGACAATCGGCCTACGAAAAACTCTGCAGCGACAGGGGTTTTTGTGTCGGAAGACGCATCCGGCACATCGTCTGCAAATACATGTCCCGTTGGAGAGGGAGGCCGATTGGACTTGCACGCGAGAAAGGAAGTATTACATGAAACTAATAACTCAATTCTTTTATTAGGAGGAATTAAAAACATGGCAAATTTTAAGAAGGGCATTGCGCTCGCTCTTGTTGCTACAACAGCGTTTACATTTGCGCCAGTTTCTACACTGGGAGTTCCAAATGCTGTTGTTGCAGAGGCTGCTGCTGCTAAGACAATTGACGCTACTGTAACAGGCGGAAATGTTACTTACACCGGTGCTCCAGTTACAGTTAGTGGACTTACCCCTACTGATACATACACAGTAGTTGCAGATAACACAAATTCTATTGTAACTGTAACAGGTGCTGGTATCACAGCTGTTGGAACAAACAATGTTGTTACAACTGCATATTTCAAAACAGACGATACACACACAGCAATTACATTCAAGGGCGTTACAAGCATTAAGCTTGGTTTTGATCAGAATCAGCCGGGTAACACACTTGCAACCGTTACAAACACTGCAACAAATGTTCCTGTAACATCTGTTGAGGTAAAGGTTGCTGATAAGTCCCAAAATGTATTCACTGATGCTATACCAACTATGCCTGCTGTAACTGCTGCTACTACAGCTTTTGATGCTTCTACCTTACCTTATACTGTACCAAACGCTGCTAAGGATGCTTTAGGCCAGAACTATCTCAAGTTTGATGCTGACAGTGTTGCAAACGTTAAGCTTGCAAGCGGTTTCTTTACAAAGGATTGGAAAGACGCTGCAGTTGCAGGAGTTGTTAAATACGAATTCTCCAGTGACAATGCTGGTGTTCTTAACGTAGTTGATGATGATAATACAGACCGCGCTGCTAAGTTCGAGTTAGGACAGGCTGGTTCTGCAAATCTTACAGTTTTAGCAAAGAATGCTTCTGATAAGGAAGTTGCTAAGGCTACAATCCCAGTTGTAGTTGAGCAGGCTTCTACAAACATCACAAAGCTTTCTTTCTCTAGCGTTGCTACAAATGGTAAGACTGTTTTAGTTAATTCTGCAAGAGTTGCTAACACTGATATTACAAGCACTGATTATTTCTACAAGGATACTGATAAGTCTTATAAGGTATTTGCAAATCGTGCTGCTGCTGTAGCAGATGGATATGACTATGCTAATGCCATCGCACTTGACACATTAGTTGATAAGACAGCTCAGCTGTATGTTGTTTCAAAGACTGGTAATGTTACCTACTCTACAAACAACACAAACGTTGCAACTGTAGATGCAAACGGTCTTATTACTGCTGTTGGTAAGGGTACTGCTAAAATCACAGTTTCCGCAGCTCAGAGCAATACTTATAAGTTACAGAACGCAGAGGTTACGGTTACTGTTTCCGATGCTTCCACAGATTACATCACTGCAAAGGTTGATGGAAATGAAGTAAATGATACAGATGCACCTGTAAACATCGATACAGCTTCTGCTACAGCTGCAAACGCTGTTAAGAGCGCACAGATCGTTCCTACATCTGCTGCTGGTAACACAGAGTTCATCTACTCTCTTTACAAGGCTGACAAGGCAACTGCTGTAGCAGGTAACGGTAATGATGATATTACTCTTACAGCTGCTGGTGTTGTAACTGCTGGTACTGTTACATCTGACAAGACTTACATGGTTAAGATCTCTACTAAAAAGAATGGTAACATTGCTGGTGGAGAGAAGTGGGTTAAGGTTGTAGTTAACACTAAGCCTGCTGATACACTTGAGGTTGAGAAGGAGATCACTCTTAACCTGAAGGATAAGAACACTTATACTTTAGCTCCAGTTGCTGGAAACAAGAACGCTGTATTTACTTACAAGAACGATCCGGATGGAACAAAGGGTCAGTCTGCTGGTACTATTACTCTTAGCAGCAACAGAATCTTTGCACAGCGCATCGGTTCTACTCGTGTAAAGGTAACTGAGGTTGCTACTGCTACAACTCGTGAGACTTCTAAGTACGTTGTTGTAAACGTTGTTTCTGAGGCTGAGAAGAAGGCTTCCGACCTTAAGGTTGCTAACTCTGCAATTGTTCTTGAGGCTGGTAAGACTGCAACTCTTGGTGCTACAGCTACAAACGCTATCACATACACATCTTCTGATGAGTCTGTTGTAACTGTTGTTGATGGAACTGTTACAGCTGTTAAGGCTGGTACAGCTAACATCACCGTAACAGCTGCTGCTTCTGATAAGATGGAGGCTGGTACAATCACAGTTCCTGTTGTTGTTACTACTCCGGCAGCTCCAGTTGTAGTTGCTAAGCCAGCTAAGGTTACAGGTGTTAAGGTTGCAAACGTTAAGGGCGCTAAGGTTAAGGTTTCCTTCAAGAAGGTTTCTAAGGCTGCTGGTTAC
>FMTN01000056.1 GCA_900100095.1 Lachnospiraceae bacterium C10 | reverse complement strand
TTAGGCTCGTTGTTATACAAACTATACTCAGTCGGGGTACAAGCTCCGAGCGAGTCTTGACTCTTCAAAAAGAAAAGGGGATGTGAAAAATGCATTTTTCACATCCCCTTTGTTTTGCCATGAATGGTAGTTATAACCACGTTAAATGATAAAGTTACCCGGCTCCATGGTGTCGGCGGCGAGGTCGGCAATGGTAATGCCGGACAGATAGTCTTTCATTACATGATAGAGTCCCTGCCACATATCAAGGCTCTTACAGATTGAAGCTCTTGGACAGGTGTTGGTTGGCTGTTCAAGACAGGCAATCGGAGCGAGAGAGCCTTCGGTTACCTCTAAAATCTCCTGAACGGTATATTCTTCCGGGAGGCGAGCCAGACGATATCCGCCACCCTTACCGCGTAGGGACATCAAAAAACCGCTTTTGCTCAGCATGGAAACGATGGATTCGAGATACTTCTCAGAAATCTCCTGTCGGCTGGCAATATCAGTTAAAGGTATGTATTCGCCGCTGTTGTGCTCGGCGAGATCAATCATAACGCGCAGTGCGTAACGACCTCGAGTGCTGATCTTCATATTCACCTCCATATCAATAATCCCAATTCCTACTAAACCGGTAAGTATTAGGGGTTTATATAATTTTGCACCCAAAATGCCGTTCTGTCAAGTGGCAGTGGGCAGTGGATGCTAGATGCTGAAGTGGATACTGGAGGCTTGTTACAATTCAGCGCATTGCAAATGCGCCGAATTGTAACGCCGCATCGGTAGCCTTGCGGCATTGAAAGTACTGATGCGGCCTATAAACTTCAGTTTTCATGCCCGCAGCCACGCAGCAAGTGCGTGGCTCGGGGCTGAACAGTAACGGAGGCTTTTGATTACAGACAATTACAGACAAATTTTTTCATAAGGGATGGCAGTTCATCCAGCGCCTGGATGCGGTAAGGTGCATCCAAAACTTCACCGAAGCCGTAGGCGGCATGAATAAAGGTACCGCCGGCTTTTTGTGTGGAACGATAATCCGCCTCAATATCGCCGACATAGTACCAGGAATCCAGCTGATGTCGCTCGGCTATCATGGTCATGGTACCGTCTTTTTCAAGCCCTGTATCACCCCAGCAGAGATGGTCGATGAAGAGGTCATGTAGCTGGTAATAATCCAGAAAGGCCTCGATATAGCCCTTCTGACAGTTGCTGACGATGTAGAGGGGGAAATGCCCGGAAAGCTCTTGCAGGGTGGTGCGAAGATTTGGATAGAGGACACCTCCGTGCTCTCTTAAATACGTATTTTCATAGTCCATGCAGGCATCTGCAAGAGCAGTCTGCCCCTCCGAATCCAGAGCCGGGAAGAGCTTTTGGGATATTGCAGTCATGGTCTGTCCCATGACAGAGGAGATCTCTTCCGCTGTGATGCTTCGTCTTCCCGGATCCTTCGGCCAGGTTGCAAGTATTTCACTCCAGGAAGCAGCAACCGATGCCGCAGAATCCCACAAGGTTCCGTCCATATCAAAAATAATACCGGTTTTTGTCATATCGTTTTATCCTTACTGATGTATTATATTGTAGTTATGTTCTATTTTGTTATCTTATATTACATTATGTTACATTGTCTTGTCCTGTCGTATCGAGTCTTATCGAGTCTTATATTACATTGTCTTGTCCTGTCGTATCGAGTTTTATATTACATACATTGTCTTGTCCTGTTGTATCGAGTCTTATCTTACCTTGTCTTGTGTTCTGTTGCCCTGCATTGTAATTTATTCTATCCTATTCAGCTCGAATCAGTTCAGGACCGACCTGTGCTATCCAATGCGAATCAGTTCAGAGCCGATCTGTGCTATTCAATGCGAATCAGGACAGCACCCTCCTGTACTATTCTGTCCCGTTCTGTTCTCTATATAAATCCATGACCTTTTCGATCCGCGTGGCCATACAGTTCTATATCGCTTTGTATAGCTGTATCCCGTAATACCGTTTCACATAATGGATCCGGCTATATGGCAAAACACAAAACATCACAAAGAATCACATCACATGACGCAGCTGCCGCCTTGATTGCCCCGGTCATTGTCACCACGAACGTATCTGGCGTTGAATTCCATGTTCACTTGGCGAAGCTCCTTTCTGCCGGCGATGTAGTCCTCGTACATCTCAAGAATGCCAGGGGCACAGCCGTCACAGGCAGCATCGATATTACCAAGCGACTCCTCTACGATTGCCCGGCGTTCTTCTTCTGTTGTATCTTTGATGAGATTGCTTTTGTACTCCATAAGGGTCTCCTTTTTACTTTTTTGAAAAATTTAAAATTTTTATTAATTTATCCTTGACAGAATAACACAAATCCCTTAAAATTTCTATTGTTGTGAGCAAGCCCAGTTAGCTCAGTTGGTAGAGCAGCGGACTGAAAATCCGCGTGTCTCTGGTTCGATTCCGGAACTGGGCATGCCTTGCGGGTGTAGTTCAATGGTAGAACACCAGCCTTCCAAGCTGGATACGTGGGTTCGATTCCCATCACCCGCTCTATTGGACCGCATAAGCGGAACAGCCCAACCCACAAGAAGACGACTCGTAAGAGTCGTCTTTTTTGCGTTTTGTGTGATAACGAGCCAGGGTCCCATTTAAAAGCTCGCTTGTAAGGGAGACGTAGGCGACTGTAGAGCAGCGAAAGGCAAAGCCTTTCGCTGCTCTACAGCGTTGTAATCAAGTAGGAGTCAGCCTATTCGATCGTGTAGGGATCCTGTTATGGCGGGTGAAGGCGAGTAGTCGCACCTGGAAGAAAATTTCACCGGAAACAGGTCAAATAGAGGAAATCGGGTGAAAAAATTAGGAAGTCAGCCAGCGAGCCCCAGCTCCGGGAAGGAAAATTTCACCGGAAATGGGCCCAAAAGGGAAAATCCGGTGAAAAAAACAGGAAGTCAGCCAGCGAGCCCCAGCTCCGGAAGGGAAAATTTCA
>FMTN01000057.1 GCA_900100095.1 Lachnospiraceae bacterium C10 | reverse complement strand
GGGTTCCACTTCCCAACAGAAAACCAAGAGGTGCATAATCAGCACAAACACTGGGGTTGATGGCATTTTTTACCCACCATTACCCCTGAAGAGCCTACTTTTAGCAGTATTCAGATTCAATGTAACTCTTCCTAATCCAGTAGTTTACTGCGTGTCATATGTGGTTACTATTGTTTACTCACTGTGTCTTGGATTTGGAGCAGGTATTTTAATAGATAAGCTCAATACATATTCAGCAGCAATGATGGCTTTCTTTATGCCAATGTTCATGCTGAGCGATACTACTATTCCTTTATGTATGATGCCGGGATCATTCCGGAAGGTAGCAATGATCAATCCACTTTATCACATGACAAATGTTCTTAGAGTAGCATGGGATATCGAGCGATATAGCAGCGATGTTAAGGGCTTTTGGTTTTCAATGGCATTCTTAGTAGGCTTGATTATTGTAGCGGGAATTTTTGTCGGAATTAAATGGAAGAAGAAAAAATAAGATGAACCATCCCCCTCTCCCGACTGGGTATAAGAAAAAACATCAAGATGATAATAGTATTATCTCCAGAGTCGGATAAAATATACCACAATAGGAAGAAGGGAGAGAAAAGATTACATGAAATTAATGACACCGGGGCCGACTCAGGTAAGGCAGAATGTGATGGATGCGCGAAGCAGGGCGTTTGTTAATCCGGATCTGGATCTGACGTTTTATGAATACTATAGAAAGACTTGCGAAAGGTTGGAGCAGGCGCTTGGAGCAACGGATCACAAGGCATACATCCTGGGCGGAGAAGGAATCCTTGGACTGGAGGCGGCCTGTGCTTCGTTAACAGAACCGGGGGATCGTGTACTGATTATCGATAACGGAATTTTCGGAAAGGGGTTCGCAGATTTTGTTACCCTGTATGGGGGAGAAGCGGTACTTTTTACAACGGATTATTTAAAGGAAGTGGATCCGGAGGAATTACGGGCCTTTTTGGAAAAGGATTCAGACTTTAAGTACGCAACCATGGTACACTGCGATACACCAAGCGGGGTGTTGAATGATGTTGAAACGCTGAGTAATATCTGTAACAGCTATGGAATTATGGTTGTGGCAGATTCTGTTTCCGCCATGTTTGGAGAGCGATTGAATCTGGGAGAAGCCCACATCGATATCTTGTGTGGAGGCTCACAGAAGGCACTGTCAGCTCCTCCGGGGCTTACCATGGTATGGGTCAGCGAGAGAGCTTTTCGCGCTATGGAAGAGCGGAAGAGTCCGATTCGAAGCTTCTATGCGAACTTACTTCAGATAAAAGATTATTATGAGAATAAGTGGTTCCCTTACACTATGCCGGTCAGCGACATTATGGGACTTGGGACGGCGCTGGATAACTTCCTGGCCGATCCGGACGTATATGACCGGCATGAGCGAGTTGCAGAGGCGACACGCAAGGCGGTGACAGAAATGGGACTGTCCCTTCATCTGAACAGCGGAATGTCGAATACGGTTACAGTCATCGATGTTCCGGAGGGGAAAAGCGACAGGGAAATAATCGGGGCAATGAGAGAAACCTATGGGATTCAGATCGCAGGCTGTTTCGATATCCTTGAGGGGAAGGTGATTCGCATCGGCCACATGGGGGAAAACTGCAATATGGAGGATGTGAATCAGACCCTAAAGGCGTTGGAGGAAGTGCTCCATCAGTAGGATAGCCGTTTTAAACTGCCTTCCTCGAAGGTATAGCAGGCGGTAGCAAAAGGATAGGATATCTCGTCCACGTAGTACCAGGGGTCATCTACGTGGGCGGGATTTTTTAGAATATGAAACTCTTGCGCTGGCATATAACCCTGGGCAAGCAGGAAGGCTTTTTGCCCTTTTTCATTTTTACAGAGGTCGACCACCATAACCACGTGTCCGGGGCTTCCTCCCTTCAGGAAGACATCCCCCACCCGGATTTTGCCGGCGTCAATCGGCTTTGCTTCGGTGTCCATGGAAGCGGTACCGGCGTAAGTGAAAACCGTGAGCAGATATTTCTGAAAGGCGGAGTAGGAGGTGTCAGGCCCCTGGGAGCGGACCCATGCGACACGGTTCCCGTTCACATGAATGCGGTAGCCCTGACGCCATTTGGAATATTCTGCTAAAAATCCATTGGTAAAGTGGAATTTAATCCGGTCATATTCTTTTCTATGCCAGTAATATTCCGCATAGACACGCATCACAGAGTCCGCACACTGTTGCAGGTCATGGTTTTCAATGGGGAGACGAAAGATGGCGGCATGGCTGGTCTGATTCGGTTTGGGACTGCGGTCGTACAGGAGAAGAGGGCTGTCAGCCTTCTTTAATTTATAGCCTCGAAGAAAAGCGGAAAGGCTCTCCTTTTTTGCCGGGACGCGATGGTACCCCTTCGGCGGCTGAATACGTGTCTTAAGGGTTCTACCCTCCGGAACAATGAGAGAGACAGGCTGGTCATCGGATGGCACGCTGCTTTTATGAGTCGCAGTCTTTTTGGATCTGTCCGGTGTATGGTTTTTGGCTTTTTGTCCGCCGCAACCTGTGAACAGAACAGCTATTACGAAAACAATGGATAATACCGGTAAACGAAACGATACAGAACGCATTAGAATTCCTCCCCTTATTGTCAAGACTCGCTCGCGAGTCTTGCGCGCCGACTGAGTTAAAAACATTGTACCCTTATCGTTATTGTAGCATAATGGCGCGGATATATAAATCATGACCACCCGTCCAACGGGTGGTTTGCTCGCCCCTATAAGGGGCCGTTACCGGCCAGCGCCTAAAGACGCTGGCTTTCACTTTGTTCAA
>FMTN01000059.1 GCA_900100095.1 Lachnospiraceae bacterium C10 | reverse complement strand
CTTCGAAACACATTGTGATCTATTAGAATAATTTGAGATGAAAAGAATTAAAAATCCCGGTTCCCGTTACACCACCTGGTGTACCTCCCAAGGAACCGGGATTTTTGTTGTCTTAATACAGCTATCTTCCTGTTCAAACTGGACAAAATGTCGGAATTGCATTAAACTAGTCTTGCAAACCCGTATAAGAAATGATGGTAATTTAAACATAACATCGAGTTTGGAGAGATTATGGATAATAAATATTATGTCAGAATCATGCGATCTGAAATTCATAATGTAAAGAATGTAAATTATGGTGAAGTCGCATACATGAATTATGGAAGCATCAACAGCAATGGGATGATTCAGAAGTCGGATGTTGTTGGAATCTATGGTCAGAATGGTTCCGGGAAAACCGCTCTGGTGGAGGCTTTGGATATGCTTCGATATATTATCCGAGGTGAAGCTGTCCCATTTGACATATATGCGGGGATTTTGCCTGATGATAAAGAAACATGTTTGGTAACTGACTTCTTTATTCAGAAGGGTGAGGCAAAGTACAAGGTCACCTATACCGCTTTTTTAAGAGCAAATGCAAAGAAGCGTAAAATAGAAATCTACAAAGAAAAATTAGTCTATTGGCGACGTGGTTCCACCTGGAAGAGCGAAAGAGACATCGAGTTCGAAAATCCGGATTATAATAATAGTGACCTGCTTGCGCAAAAGGCTGTAACGGTCCAGTCGCAACACGCCAATAAATTGAAAAATATTTCTTTCCTTTGGTCGATGGAGAAGCTGGCTCTTTTTTGCTCGCAGCAATATGTGTCCATATTTTTTAACAGTCTTGTACATAGCACTTGCAGTACATGGCAGGATGATCCGGAGCAGGTTGCTTTTAAGGATGTTGTGATCGGCCTAAGACAGTTTGGAATGGTCGATTTGAATATTATCAAAGTGAATCAGCTGGGCACAATTAATAACAATCAGGTGATACCGATCAATGTTCGCCGTGAGACAGCAGATACAATAGAGCAGGAATGCATCCAACTGTATATTGCAGATTCGACTGAGATTTCTTCTGACGATTACCCACAGGTACAGTCAGCAATCGATGCAATCAATATTGTACTCCGCTCGGTTGTCCCTAATTTACAAATCGAGTTAAAGATTATTAATGTCCTGGAAAAACCTGATGAGACGAAAGCGTTCCAGGTTAATGTCTATTCCAATAGGGGTGGGAAGCGCTTTTTAGTAAAATACGAGTCTGAAGGTATCAAGAGAATTATTTCGATTCTGCATTATTTAATTGCGGTGTTCAATAATCCTGGCGTAAGTCTGGTCGTAGACGAGATGGATTCCGGTATTTTTGAATATCTGCTTGGAGAACTTCTGGGCTTAATGCACAATGAAATGAAAGGGCAGCTGATTTTTACATCACATAATTTGCGTGTTTTGGAAAAATTAGACGCCAAAAATATCATCTGTTCTACCGTTAATCCGGACAACCGGTATATTCGATTGGTTGGAATCGAGAAGAATCATAACAAGCGAGATTTTTACATTCGGACAATTACGGTGGGCGGTCAAAAGGAAGAACTCTACGATGAAGATGACCTACTTTCCATGGGATATGCCTTCCGAAAGGCCGGCAAACTGGAGTCGGAAAAGGCCAATAAACCCATTCTCTCAGGCTTTTGAGAAAAGCTTCAATAAGCTTGAAGGAGGCGTATATGAGGGAAACGAGAAAAACTGTACTCTTCATTGTAGAGGGGGCATCTGATAAATCTGCCCTGGAAAAGATTTTTAAAAGGATTTATCGCAAGGATAGAACCATTGAGTTTCGTTTTACAGATGGAGATATTTCAAGCAATCCTGATATCACTGTGAAAAACGTTGAGGATCGGATTCATCAAACTATAAAAGAATTTTTGGTCGATCGAAAATTAAAGAAATCGGATATATACCTGGTGGTCCAGCTTTTTGACATGGATGGAGCCTATATTCCGGATTCTGCGATTACCCTGGGAGACACCTATAAATTCGTATATTCCACAAGCGGAATAAGTTGCAATGACCCGCATCGGGCCATTGAACGTAACAAACGGAAACGTGATGTGATGGATCATTTACTTAACTGCCATAACATCAAGGATTATCCATATGAAATGTATTTCATGTCCTGCAATTTGGATCATGCCTTGTACGATCAAATCAATCTGGATAAGGATGATAAGCAGGACTATGCTGATGCTTTTTACGAAAAGTTCATAGACCGTGAAAACATGTTTATCCATTTCCTTGAAACGGATGTTGTGCATGGCGTACCGGACAGTTTGCCTGCTTCATGGCAATACATAAAGAAAGATCTGCATTCCGTAGAGCGTCACACGAATCTGCACATCTATTTCAAAATTCATCCGAATCCGGGAGGTTTTTTGTAATTGTAATCTATTAGTATTCTTTTTGAATGTCAGAATTGCGGCGGACGTCTTCGGACTAAGCCTAAGGAAGTCGGATGCGTCCGGCTTCCTTTTTTTAGTTTGCGCGCCATGGGCGCGCTCTAACGGGTGAAAGTCCCAAACACGCCTAGGCAACGAGGAAGTGTATAGCTGAACAGCAAGGGT
>FMTN01000060.1 GCA_900100095.1 Lachnospiraceae bacterium C10 | reverse complement strand
TGGTCGCTAATACTCTACAGGAGCACAGG
Source organism: Lachnospiraceae bacterium C10 (assembly GCA_900100095.1). GTDB lineage: Bacteria > Bacillota > Clostridia > Lachnospirales > Lachnospiraceae > Weimeria. The sequence continues at coordinate 2,259 of FMTN01000060.1, read as the reverse complement.
TGGTTTTTCAATTGTAAAAGTACATCAGAGGTCAGGCATACTACCCACCTTTATGCCAGAAGCCTCTAAAAGTAAAATAATAACAAATCCCAAAAGAGCAAGTAAAAAGCCCTTAAATACAACTACACCCATGATTCTGCCAAGACTGATTGGAGTTGCTGATAAACGCTTATAAATTCCTTTTTCCTTGTCACCTACAACCTGATTACCAATGTTATATACTGACGAAGCAAAAAGAATAATTACAGAAAATCCAGGAATGTAGTTAGCAAAAAAACTGAATCCGTTATAATCTACATTTCCGTACATCATTCCGAAAAACAAGAAACTGAAAACAGGCATAAGTAAACTAAACAACAAATAGAAAGGCTGTCTAAGATACACTTTTATTTCCACCTTTAACTGTTCAATCAACATCGCCATCATCTTCACCTCCTGAAATTCTTAAATATATTTCTGACAGATCCTTACTTTCTTGCTGCTCAAAGAATTTGTCTAATGCTCCAGCATACAGAAGTTCACCATCCTTAAGATATACGATCTTATCACAATACTTCTGTACCTCTTCCATGTAGTGAGATGACAAGAACAGAAGAGTGTCATTACAAAGTTCTTTAAGTACTGTCCAGAAATCATGTCTGGCTCTTGGATCAAGACCTGTTGTAGGCTCGTCAAGAAATACAACCTTTGGCTTATTAATAAATGCTAAAGCCAGGTTGACTTTTTGCTTCATTCCACCTGACAGCTTGTCATAGTATTTGTTTTGATAATCTGTTATCTTCAGCTTATCCATCAAATAATTTATCTCAAAAGTATCCTTGTAGTAGCTCTTAAAAAGACGCAGAAGCTCTATAACCTTCATATTGCTATAAAAAGCATTAGACTGAAGAATAACTCCAATATTCTCTTTCATGTCTTTTAATTCAAATTCACAAAATCTATTTTTTGCCATTTTTCTATTCAATTGCGCGACTATTCTGCTATAATAAGCGGTTGTGTACATAATATTCATTCGAATGAGCGTAACTATCAACCAATAACAAACTGTAGGGGAGGCGTTAAAGCAACAATGTTTATTTTAAACAATACAGTTTTAAAACGAAAACGGCGGCGCTAAAATGGTTCGTATTTATAAAATGTGAAGGAGATATTTATGAAAAAAACAATGATCGCTGCCCTTATGGCTGTCGTCATTTTCTCCGGATGTGCCGCCAACCAGAAAAGCAGTTCCGAAAGCTCAAAAACCGCCAAAACAGTATGTAATGAAAACAGCAAAACCCCTTCCAGTGCAACAGAGGATGATGATCCAAGGTGGATCGATGCGAATTTTTTCAATAGCAAAATAGCAAACATCACCTATTATTCCGGTGAGGACAAAGTAAACATCGACCCGGAAAGCAAAACAGGGAAAAAGGTATTTTCTCTCCTCAAGGAAAGATTTGGAACGCATGAAGTTATGCCACAGGATGACATGAAATTTCCTAAGAACTGGAAAGAAACATGCAAACGTTATTTGTCCATTACATTGGACAAGACTTGTGAAGTAGGTAGTCACGACAACGGAAAGAATCCTGCATACCATCTCACAAAGTATACAGGATGGAACTTCCCCTTAGACGGGAAATACCAGAGTTACTTTGCAGCAATCCCCGAAAGTGATTGTGCCTATGGCAAACTGGATTCTTCAGAAGAACTGTTACATTATATCAACGACAATTGCAGATAATCCTTAACTTGAATTGAGCTCTTAGCTATAACTGAAAACGGGTGCCAAAGGGGCACCCGTTTTTATATTCCTGATGAAATTATTCTAGATCAGCCCGAAAAATCAATGTGTGATCCATTCGGTGTCAGCGTTATTTGGCGCTTACAAAGAGACGCCGCTTAACAGCAATTAATACTGCTAAACAGCGCCTTGTTTTACCAATCAATAACATCGAAGAACTCTTCAATATTGGTGTTTTTCTTATCCAATGCATCCTGATCATAATCAGTCTGTTTGATGATGATATCAAAAGTCTTTTTCTTGATCTCATACTTATTAGAGACCAGCTTATCCTGCTTTCTGATAGCATCAAGAAGATTGCCATATGATCTGTTCCCGGAATTAAGGAACTCATAAACGCCCTCATTGCTTTTAAAAGCTGCTATATCCTTAAATTTCCGGCTCTTCAGGGGTAATGGTGGGTAAAAAATGCCATCAACCCCAGTGTTTGTGCTGATTATGCACCTCTTGGTTTTCTGTTGGGAAGTGGAACC
>FMTN01000061.1 GCA_900100095.1 Lachnospiraceae bacterium C10 | reverse complement strand
AATCGAGTAGGAGAAAATTTCTCTAATGAGAAATTTTCGTCCTCTCACACCACCGTGCGTACCGTTCGGTACACGGCGGTTCAATCAACTTAACAAGTAACACACCTTTTGGTGTAGTAATCTAACATTGAGACTAGTCCAAATGAGGCCAGTCTCTTGTTGTTTATTGCTACATTCACTGCTCCCTTGTTGCAAACATAGGCTATTCTTTGACCTGTGTATGCAACTCGTCTTGCAGTATCTCTGTCAATTCCAAGTTTTACAAGGTTCTTTTCACGATTCTGTGGAGTTTTCCAGTGTTTCCAAATGCACATGCGGAGTCTGTATCGGATGTGTTTATCCATCTTCCTACATAAAGTTTTCATACTACCTATCTTGAAGTAGTTTAACCAACCTCTAATGAGCTGATTAAGTTTCTCAACTTTGTAGCTGTTACTAACGCCCCAGCTGCGACATGTGAGTTCTTTCATTCTCTTCTTAAACTTCGCTACTGATTTTGCATGTGGTTTTGCCTTAAACTGATGTGCTCTTGAATCAAAATAGAAGCCAAAACCAAGGTACTTGAGTCCCTGTGGTCTGTCTACTTTACTTTTGGTCATATTGACCTTAAGTCCTAGTTTCTCTTCAATGAATCGTGAGATGTTTCTCATAACTCGGTTTGCAGACATTTCGCTTCCGACCATAATGATACAGTCGTCTGCATATCGTACAAACTTTAGTCCTCGCTTCTCCATTTCCTTATCGAGTTCATTCAGCATGATGTTCGCCAATAATGGCGAGAGATTTCCACCTTGTGGTGTTCCCACAATCGAGTCCTCATATTCATCATCAATCATGATTCCACTGACAAGGTATTTTCTAATGATAGAGATAACATCTCCATCTTTAATAGTTCTACCTATTATGGTCATTAGCTTATCATGGTTTACTGTGTCGAAGAACTTTTCCAAGTCTATGTCCACAATCCAATCATTACCGTCATTCATCATGTCAAGTGCTGTTAGGATTGCTTGTTGTGCACATCTATTCGGTCTGAATCCGTAACTATGGTCATGGAATTGCTCCTCATAGATTGGTGTTAAAACTTGTGCAATGGCTTGTTGTATGAATCTGTCTGTTACTGTTGGTACTCCTAGGTTTCTGACACCACCATCAGGCTTTGGTATCTCCACTCTTCGTACTGGCTGAGGTTTATACTTTCTTGTCCTCAACTGTTCTCTGATGATATCGCCGTTCTTTTCAAGATGTTCTTTGAGTTCTGTGTACTTCATTCCGTCCACTCCCTCTGCACCTTTGTTTCGTACGACTTGCAGATATGCTCTGTTGAGATTATCGCTGGATAGTATCTGCTCCATTAGACTACTTGTGTCCATGCGTTCTTTCCTTTCCGTCCCGCTTGATTTGACCACCCTTCCCCGATTGGTTACGGCAGATGTTGTCATTTCTGCAACACGAGACATACTCAAACTTATTGATTGTTCGCCCCTTCGCTCCATCTCCATTACAGAGACTTCTTCACTACTATGGGTTCGGCTGACTTCTCACAGTTCGTTGTTACTAGGCTAATGAAACCTCTGTGAGACCTCCACGCTTAAGGTGCACGCTCTTTCCTCTCATCTATCCGCCACATTTACTCGATTCCTACAAACGGCAACTTTACGGCTTCATCTTATTTAGCAGACTTACCAAGCAGAACCTAGCCTTATATGTGATTTCTGTCCGTCGGACCGAGAGTTTGCCTACAGCTTCCTTCAGATTCCACCTCACGATGGACACCCTTGCTGTTCAGCTATACACTTCCTCGTTGCCTAGGCGTGTTTGGGACTTTCACCCGTTAGAGCGCGCCCATGGCGCGCAAACTAAA
>FMTN01000062.1 GCA_900100095.1 Lachnospiraceae bacterium C10 | reverse complement strand
TCACTCACCGGTTCGATTGCTACCGGCTCTTCCTCCGCTTCTGCCGGCTCCTCTGCTCCGTTCGCCTGCGCAAACATTGCTGCTATCTGATCCGGATCCAATTTCGCATTCGGATCTTCACTCACCGGCTCGATTGCTATCGGCTCTTCTTCCGCTACTTCCTGTACTTCTTCTTCAAGACCTGTCTCCTCAAGGGAGAGATCTAAATCTTCAAGATTGATATCATCCGACGAAATATCCGGTAATCCTTCCTCCGACGCCTGTATCTCTGTATCTTCTTCCATAACATCCAGACTTAAATCATCAGATGCAAGATCGTCTAAGGATACCTCATCGTCACTCAGTTCATCTGCCTCTAAGGCCTCACTGCCTAAATCATCTACGGAAAGATCTGCATCTCCCAAATCATCCACCGATAATTCGTCGCTTCCCAAATCGTCCACTGACAGCTCTTCACCGCCAAAATCATCTCCGCCCAAATCATCCACTGATAACTCGTCGCTTCCAAGGTCATCCATCGACAGCTCATCGCCGCCTAAGTCATCTACCGACAGTTCTTCCTCGCTACCCGGAGCATCAACTGACAGTTCCTCTGTTCCAAGCTCATCCAGGGATAACTCTTCATCTCCCAGGTTATCAACAGACAACGCCTCATCACCGGAAGCAGCTGCCAAATCTTCATCGATTGGAAGATCCAGGGCAATGCTGTCTGCTTCATCCATGGAAAGATCCACGGACTCTTCCAGTCCGGCCGCCGCTACTTCCATTTCCATATCCTTCACATCTGAAACCGGACTCTGCTCTTCACTTACAGCAAAATCCTCAGCCGGCTTTACAGCTTCCGTATTCACAGGCATCTGCTGCATAATCGGCTGCTGCATCGGCTGTGACATCATCATCGACTGCATGGACAGATTCTGCTGTGTCTGAGACATAAGACTCTGTTGCATATTCTGGATATTGTCATGTAATCGTTGAATTTCACGGATGATTTCCCGGTTTTCCTCCCGTACCAGATCCTTGGTCTGCTGAAATGCATCCTTCTGATAGCTCAACATCTTCTGATCAATGGAATCTGTGTATTTCTGGAGTCCCTCAAGCTGCTTGGTCAGTTCCACATTGGAATTCATCAGTGCTTCCGCATTATCCTGGCTTCGACTGAGTGTAATCTTGGCAATAGCCTTCTGAGCCTGGATAATAGTCTCTGTCGGATCTGCTTGATCATCCTCTATCTCATCCAGCCGGTCCATCAATTCATCAAAAATGCGTCTCTGCAGTATATAGGATGCTTTCTGGGCCTTCTGCAATTCTTCGAAATTCTGTTGATCCCGTTCCTTCTGAATCTGATCGATGTTCATAATCGAGTTCACCATCAGGAAAAGATCGACAACAAAGCAGATTCCAATACCACCCATCATCGGAATATCTCTCCTTACCAGATAGATGTACACTTCAATTCCGATAAGAATAATTCCAACAAAAGCAGTACACATCAATATCATCCGATTCTTTGAAATCGGATTACATGCAGTTGCCTTGCCGACATCCTGCTTTTTTTCTTTACCTTGGCCCATAGACACCTCCGGAAAATATCATTTTCGTTTCTATTAATTTCACTTTACTTTATTTTGTTTGATAAATCAAGAAAATTCCCCTTTTTCGGATTTTGGTTGAGTATTGTAACAACAATCCCTCGCGGAGCGTTTATCTCAGTCGGAGATTGTAACCCCGACTGAGACCAGTTTGTTATAACCCCTACCTTCGCTTCGCTTAGAGGAAGGGGTCT
>FMTN01000069.1 GCA_900100095.1 Lachnospiraceae bacterium C10 | reverse complement strand
TTATTGTCCCTGTCGCCTCAGTTGCCCAATATCTGATAACTGCCCCGGCGCTATGTTGCATCATAAGATGTACCTCCCAAAGCGCCGGGGTTTTTGTATAAATTTAGGAGAATAAAGAAAGACGAGGGGACTATGTTTCGTTTAAAAAGAAAATCTAAGAAAAATATTAGCTATCAAAAGAAGCTATCTATAGTAGTAATTCTTCTCATGCTTTTACTTCCTCTAGGAAAAGTAAATTTGTATTCCTACGCCGCTACAACAGAAAGTAAGAAGATTTGTATCAAAGAATCTGTTGAAAAGGGAAAGTTTTTCGCAAAAACCTATACGCTAGATATAAACACTGCATGCAGTCTGGTTGCAAAAATTAAGGCAAAGGGAATTGGAACCAATTTACGTCTCACAATTTATGGGGATTGTCCAGATTATTTTCTAGGACATAACGATCTTCCGGTTAAAATTTTAGAAAAAGATGCCAAGGGGAATGTTGGTGGGGTTCTTCGAACGAATCATATTATGATGGCAGATCGTTACCATTTGGTGGTACAGTCCGTTAATGCAATCCAAGAAAACAGAACAATTGAACTTGATTTTGAATGCAAAAAAATAGGGGTGGAGGATTGCGATTATTCGAAAATATACTTAAATAACACAAAAGCAACTGCTACAGATTTTAACATTAAAAACAAAAAGACACATAAGTTCTTATTGTCGGGATTTAGGGAACAAAAAGATATATCAGACTATTATAAAATACATATTAATAAAGCAGGATACCTGTCCTTACGATTCAGAACAATTTCAAATACAGGGAACGTTCCGTTTTCACTCTGTATGCATTCTGCATCGAAAAACAAACCGTACGTTGTTTTTAAAAATCCAGGAAAAAAATTTAAAGCAAAACTTATGAAGGTAACTTCCGGTGACTACTATTTAAAAGTTCTTGCAAATAATTCAATAAAAAATCATCAGATTGTATATTCTTTATCTGTTTCAAAAACAGAAAATATAAAATCTGTCTCAATAAACAGGAAGAGACTTTCTTTATATTGCTTACAAGGTTACACAACCGGCAAATTAACCTCCGCGGTCAATGGCAAGAAATCGAACAGCAATAATGTCGTGTTCAGATCCAGTCGTTCAAATGTCGTATCTGTATCCAAAGCAGGTAAGCTTACAGCGA
>FMTN01000063.1 GCA_900100095.1 Lachnospiraceae bacterium C10 | reverse complement strand
CCTGAATTATTCACCGAAGTTCGGTGAATGCGGGTGAAACCCGCATAGATACTACAGTTGCAGATTCTTCTACTTTCATCTTTCAAGTGAATAGAAAAAGGACCAGATCCCTGGTAAAATCTAGGTGTCAAAGCCAAATCAAACCAGAAAGAAGAGGTCCTCTATGGCTATTTTAAACACTGTTTCACTTGATAGCAACAAAAAAATTAAACTCAACTTCAATGGCGGCGATCTTTCATCCGATGCAGGCTTACTTCTTATCAAAGAGTTTGCCTCAAAAATCGGATTCAACCGCCTGATCAACAATCTGTTCAAAACCAGAGACGAAAGATCCTACTTCAGACATTCCGATCCGGACATTCTGATGCAGAGCATATACCAGACCATCGCAGCATATTTCAAGGATGATTGTGCCGATGAGCTCACCAATGATCCTGTTTTTTCAGCTGTTCTTGAAAAAGAGGCACTTGCCTCTCAGCCAACGCTTTCCAGGTTTTGGAATCGCATGGATGAAGACACGCTGAAAAAGCTGGACACCATTGATTCCAGGCTGCGAGAGATCATCTATTCCATCAAGCGACCGGAAATGATGGTCTTCGATCTGGATTCAACCCTACTCGCTACTTATGGGAAACAGGAAGGCGAAGGCTTTAACTTCCACTATCATGCACATGGCTATCATCCGCTTCTTTGTTATGACGGACTGACCGGTGATCTGTTGAAGGCCGAGCTTCGCAACGGTACTCAGTACTGCAGCAATGATGCTGATGCATTTATGATCCCGCTTATGAAGGAATTTCGCGATAAGTATCCGTCTATGCCCCTTTACCTCAGAGGCGACAGCGGCTTTGCATCACCGGCCATTTACAAGGCCTGCGAAGATCATTCCTGTAAGTACGCGATCCGTTTAAAAGAGAACGCAAAGCTCAGGGCACTTGCGAAGTTCGAAGATGAGGCGCTTTACAACGCGACCAGATATAATCAGGTTGACTATGCCGTCGTATATGGCGAGTTCATGTATCAGGCCAACAGCTGGCCTCATCCCCGCAGAGTCGTATACAAGATAGAGAAACCTGCGAATCAGATGGTGCATATGTATACATTTGTGGTCACTACGATGGAGTCTGAACCTTACCAGATCCTTCAGTTTTATTGCGGTCGCGGAAAAATGGAAAACTTCATCAAGGAAGGCAAAGGCGGATTCGATTTTTCGTCCGTTAGCAGCCATTCCAAAACCGTCAATGCGAATCGTCTCCGCATTCATGCATTGGCTTACAACCTATTCAATTGGTTTCGCCGGCTGGTGCTTCCTGCTTCTATGAGAAAACAAAGAGTAGACACCATCCGTTTGAAGCTGCTGAAGATTGCCGCGAGGGTAATCCGTTCAGCAAGATATATAACATTCAAACTGTGTAGCAGCTGTCCGTATAAGCGAGAGTATCATGAGACACTCTCAAACATTCAGCAGCTGTCTGTCCAGTTGGAATAACAGTAGATACCTGTACCTTGAGAACTCAAAACTACTTCTGATCACACCAACGGGATTCGTGCACCCTTTTTTAGGAATCGATGCCCGAAGGAGATTGGTAAAAAGTATTATCTACCGAGCAGAGGTGGTTTTGGGAGCTATGAATAATTCAGG
>FMTN01000064.1 GCA_900100095.1 Lachnospiraceae bacterium C10 | reverse complement strand
AGCATACCACGAAAGTGTGAAAGATTAAACTCTACTTATGCAGAGGTAAGTTCTACCGGCTCCGTAGAGGGTGGAATTTAAAAATGCAATTTTCAGTGCATTTTGATTCCTCTTGCAATCATAGTGAATCCTATTATGGGAATGATACAATGTTTTGGCGAGGAGTTGGGATGGCGAGGGTATCTGCTACCAAAAATCGGAGAAAAACTTTCTCCACTTTCTGCATCTGTTTTTACTGGAGTGATTTGGGGACTGTGGCACGCACCGATTATAGCAATGGGCTATAATTACGGCACAAATAATCCGATTGCCGGTATTTTTGCAATGACAGTTTTCTGTACTGTTTTGGGGATTATATCTGGATTTTTGACCTATAAAGTGCGCTCTATATGGCCTGCTGTTTTGTTTCACGCCTCTATAAATGGAATGGATCGTTGGGCTCCATCTACGCTTTTTATGTCTAAAAAACCAAATATGTTTTTGGGGCCAGATCTTTTGGGCTTTATCGGTGGACTCGGTTTCATAATTATAGATGTGGTCTTAATTATGAATATGAGAAAATGGAAGAAAGGTGAGATTTAATAACAAATTCAAGTTTGTCGACCTAGTTGGATTACTCCGTCCTGGGGGGTATTATTTTGAGGCAATATAGGAGATTGGAATGTTAATAGAACCTAGAGTGTTCCGGTGGAACGAAAAGACAATTGAGATTCGAAGTGCTCTTCCAGAGGATGCGAAGAAGCTGAAAGCGCATCGTGAAGCAACTGCAGCAGAGACACATTTTATGGCGAGGTATCCGGAAGATGGAGACTTTGATTTTGACAAGATGAGAAACGGCATTGTGAGTATGCGGGATAGCCAGCGGGATTATCTGGTGACGGCATTTCTTGGAGATGAGATTGTCGGAGACCTTGGAGTGATGCTAGTCCGTCCACATACGAAATATTTGCATCGTGCTTATCTTGGTATGTCGATTCGACAGAAGTGTACCGGGATAGGCCTTGGAAGCTTCATGATGGAGATAGCTCTGGAGCAGGCAAAAAAGAATGGCTTCGAGCAAGTGGAACTAGGCGTTTTTAGCGATAATGAGCGGGCACAGGGACTCTACCGCAAGTATGGTTTCAAGGAGTATGGTCGTACTCCAAGAGCGTTTAAGTTAAAAGATGGTACCTACCGTGATGAAATCATTATGGTAAGAATGTTATAAAAAAGAGATGGGCTGACAGAGTTATTAAGTAATGCTGATGTGACATTGAAATTAGCTCAATAGGAAGAAATAGCTTGAGTTGTTCAGATGATGAATTATATATGAAGAGAGAAAAAAAGAAAAAAATACTTAGAATTACTGGGAAGATTTTATTACTACTATTCATAGTGTTGGTTGTTCTTGTTGGTGGAATTTTTATCTATAACAAGATTATGCTTGCATCTGAAGAGGCGCTAATAGAGAAACCTATTGGGCAATATGTCGAGGTGGATGGTCATAAGATGAATATATACACCGAAGGCGAAGGAAAACATACACTTCTTTTCCTTCCTATAATGTCAAGCTCAAAATCCAGTATTTATGAGCTTTTCGTTATCTGATATACCTCTATAACAGGAGCCAGAGGAGATGAATAGTCA
>FMTN01000067.1 GCA_900100095.1 Lachnospiraceae bacterium C10 | reverse complement strand
TGAACAAAGTGAAAGCCAGCGTCTTTAGGCGCTGGCCGGTAACGGCCCCTTATAGGGGCGAGCAAACCACCCGTTGGACGGGTGGTCATGATTTTGCTAAAAAGACTTAGCGATGTTACAATCAATTATTAAGCTAAGAACGTGTACAGGGATCCCTAAACCAGAGTGAGCTTGATAAAATTTGATTGGCGTATTTTTGTATCGTGTAATTCTAAAAACGGAGGAAATATGGGAAATAATAGAAAAAGAAAACTAATAATAGAAGATGGAGTTACTGAAATCAAAACTAAAGAATATTCTGATTACGCCAAGCTTGAAGAAGTATGGATGCCAGATAGTGTTGTCAATATTGGAAATGAGGCATTTAGCCGATGTAGGGAACTAAAAAAGATACATTTTTCAGCTAATCTTAAGCGGATAGGCGCAAAGGCATTTTATGGTTGCGGATTAGAAGAGGTTGTTATTCCTGACGGTGTTGAACTTATCTCAAATGAAGCTTTTTTTCTATGCACTGAGCTTAAGAAAATATATATTCCCGATTCGGTTAGTGGAATTAACTCTTGCACATTTTATAATTGCGAAAAATTGAAAGAAGTAAGATTACCGCATTACACTCGTGCAAGAACTATAATGGGAAAGAGTGCTTTTTATTGTTGTAAGAGTTTAGAAAGAATCGACATGCCGGACACATTCTACTATATTGATGATGGAGCTTTTGATGCCTGCCATAGCTTAAGAGAAATAAACCTATCAAGGATAGAAGTAATTGGTAAAAACGCATTTAGTGGTTGTGAATCTTTAAGAAAGGTTGTGCTTGATGATATTCGCATTATAGAAGAATTTGCTTTTGGGCATTGTAAAGCCCTTGAAGAGGTAATCATTAAAAATCCCGATTGTGAGATAAATAAGTATGCATTCTCATTTACAAAATTTGAATCGAAAGATGTTATTAATGTGAGCAAATTCACGACCTCTCAAAAACCCTATATAAAACCTTATGATGCTTCAAGCAAATATGATGATTACCATTGGTCACCACAGGATTTGGCAGAGTATTATGGATATGACAATGTTGAAGACTATTATGATAATATGTAACAATCAGAGCACCGAGATGAAATGGTTATAGAAAAGGACTTCGGTTAATAGCCGGAGTTCTTTTTTTAGTTTGCGCGCCATGGGCGCGCTCTAACGGGTGAAAGTCCCAAACACGCCTAGGCAACGAGGAAGTGTATAGCTGAACAGCAAGGGT